>NZ_JBIQWA010000002.1:0-458239 GCF_046591575.1 Marivita sp. S0852 | reverse complement strand
CAAACCGCCCGCATATCTCTTCAGATATTATCAATGTCAAAGAGCAACCCAGAGACAAATACCAGACCAGTGCGCCCTAATCTTCCGGCGCGCCCGCCTGACAAACCCCTAAGTTATCCGCCTCACGTTCCATCCGAACCACTGTCCGTCCGTCCCGCCCTGCGTCCCAACGTGCACCTCAGCGCCGCCGGTGAGGGGGTATTTAGAGTCGGGACCGCAGGACCGCAAGCAGAAAATCGCAGGAATCTTGAAAATTCTTCAAATTCCAGGCAACCCACTGAAATCATGCTGTTTTTCTTTTCAAAAATCCTGTTTCGAAACATAGGCCAGCAAACAAGCTCTGCCTCTCACCCCGAGGTTATGCGGTTATCCACAGGCTTACCCACACATACCCCTAGGGAAAGCACCAGACTCACCCAGACTCAGCGTCCTTTCCAGACCGGATCGCGCTTTTCGGCAAAGGCTTTCGCCCCTTCCAGCTGATCTTCTGAGTCGTAGAGCACATCAACCGTCGCAAGCTGACGCTTTGTGATACGGTTCATCATGTCCTGAAAAGTCTTGTCTTCCGCCTCGCGGACGATCTCTTTGATCGCGGCATAAACCAGAGGAGGGCCGGACGCCAAAAGGTCAGCCATCTGACGCGCCTCGTCCATCAGGTCGCCGCCCGGATACACGTGATTCACAAATCCCCACCGCGCGGCTTCTTCCACATCAAGCCACCGGCCCGTCAGCAACATCTCCATCGCAATATGATAGGGAATGCGTTTCGGCATCTTCACAGAGGCCGCATCCGCCACCGTGCCGGACCGGATTTCCGGCAAGGCAAAACTTGCGTGATCGGCGGCCAGTATAATGTCGGCACTCAAAGCCAGCTCCAGCCCGCCGCCACAGCAAATTCCGTTCACCGCAGCGATGACCGGTTTGTTGAGATCCCGCAATTCTTGCAGACCGCCAAAACCGCCGACGCCGTAATCGCCATCCACCGCATCCCCGTCGGCCGCCGCCTTGAGATCCCAACCCGGGCAAAAGAACTTGTCCCCGGCCCCGGTCAACAAAGCGACGCGCAATTCCGGATCGTCTCGGAACTCGCGAAACACCTCTCCCATCGCGCGGCTTGTTGTCAGATCAATCGCATTGGCCTTGGGCCGGTTCAACGTGACCTCCAGAACATGCCCGCGCCGTTCCAAATGAAGTGGTGTGTCCATCAGACCTCTCTCCGTATCAAAGCATCCGCAATCACCGCCCGTGTCGGTGTCACGATCAAGGGATTGACCTCAACCTCGGCCACACGGCCATCCTGCGCGATGACATAATCCTGCACCGCCATCACCGCACGCAACACAGACGACCGGTCACAAGCTGCGCCCCCACGATATCCCGACAACACAGGCGCAGACCGCAACCGCGACAGTGCCGCGTCAACCTCTGCTTCGGTCGCGGGCAACAAAAGATGCTGGGTGTCGCGCCACAATTCGGTCAGAACACCGCCTGCCCCAAGCGTCAGGATATAGCCATGGGCAGGATCAGCGATAACAGCCACCAGAAGTTCTGCCAGACCATCGGTCACCATCTCTTCTATATAATAAGACGATCCATGCATCCGGGTTGCCGCCGCGCGCACCGCGTCGAGCGTGTCCAATCCCAAAACCACGCCTCCGCTCTCTGACTTATGCGCCAGGCCGCGCGTCTTGAGCACAACGGGTAACAGCGTCTCACTTCCTGTGGCCGCGTGATCCGGCGAATCCGCAATCGCATGACGCGGAATGTCTGCTCCGAACGCAGAAAGGGCGCGTTTGGCGTCGGCTTCGTCCAACAAGGTCATCTTCGTCTGACAGCACGGAACAAGGATGTCCCGATCCACATCCGCCTGAGGCCGATCAGAGTACAAGGCGGCCAACGCCTCCAGACCGGCCTCCAACCCGTTGAGGGGCAGAATGCCCTGCGTCATAAACCAAACGGCCATGTCCTCCGGCATGTTTTCCGGCAAAGACGCCAAGACGGCGATGGGTGTGCCAGATGCCTCACGCGCGGCAACGCAGGCCGTCTGCACACAGCGCCAGGCGACCGTTTGGCAGCGGTCGGCGCGCGGAAAATCGGCGAAAACCACCGTCAGCGCAGCAGACCCCCGGGCCATAATCGTATAAACCTCTGCCATCTTATCGGCATCGTCCCAGATAAACGTATGATAATCGAGCGGATTGGTCCGCGTCACCAATGTGCCAAGACGGTCGGCCAGTGCCACATCCTGCGCCGGTGTGATCGGCGCAAATCGCAAACCGCGCGCCTCTGCCCCGTCCGCCATCAGACTTGCCTCCCCCCCGAACAAGACAAGGATGCAATCGGGCCCGGTGTCACCTGTCCGAAAAGATGAGCATGTTTCAACGCTTCCGTCAGTGCGCACAATGTATCTACTCGGACGATGCCCAACCGGTCGAACAAGGCAGTGGCCCCGATATCCGATCCTGACATCGAGGCGGTGTGTGACAAAGCCGCGCTTTGAGCAGCGTCCGACCGACCGGATTTCAGGGCGATCACCGGTTTGCCAAGTGCATGGGCGGTTTGCATCATCGCCTGCAGCGCTGACAGTTCGCCCACCCCTTCGATATAAAGGCCAAGGGCGGTGATGCGGGGGTCTTGCAACAGGTGCTGCCCCATCGCACTGATCCCGATCTGCGCCTGATTGCCGGCTGTGCCAAGAAACCCAATGGGCAGGCCACGCCGTTGCATCGACAGGTTCAGCGCTATATTCGAACTTTGCGTCAGAATGGCGACGCCGCGCGTTACCGGAACCAGCCCATGCACATCCGGCCATACAGCAACACCGTCCAGCGCATTCACAAACCCATAGCAATTGGGCCCGACAATCGGCATATCCCCGGCCGCATCAAGCAGCGCAGCGTCCAGCAAATGACCGTCAGCTGTTTCGGCGTACCCGCTGGCAAAGCAAACTGCCCCGCCCGCCCCCATGGCCGACAGCTGCCGGATGACCTGAACCGTGGATTTGCGGTTCACGGCCACGAAGCTGGCATCCGGAGGAGCGGGCAGATCCTCCACATTGCGCACCGCATCTTCAGCGGTCGGATGAACGTGCCAGATCGCACCGTCAAACCCAATGCGCCCCAACCCGTCGAAAACCGAGCGGCACCACGCTCCGCCGCCGATCACCGCCACGTGGCGCGGCGTGAACAGACGGTCAAGGGCGCGGGTGGTCACAATTTGCTCTCAAAGTGGTCAGTCCCAACCACCAGGACACCCCAGAATTTTCTGGAGCGGCCCCAGATTCTTCTGCCGAAGAATCTGTTACATGGGTGAAAAAAGGGTAAATCAAAACAGTTACGCCCCCAAAGGTCGCAACAAATCGCGGCTGATGATGTGTCGCTGGATCTCGGACGTGCCGTCCCAGATCCGCTCAACCCGCGCATCGCGCCAGAACCTTTCGATGGGATAATCATCCATCAATCCCATACCTCCGTGGATCTGCAATGTGGCGTCGGTCACCCGCGCCAGCATTTCGGTTGCGTATAGCTTCGCACTGGCAATCTCGCGGTTTGCTGGCAGCCCCTGATCCAGCCGCCAGGCGCTTGCCAACGTCAACCAATCCGCAGCATCAATTTCGGTGATCATATCGGCGATCTGAAAACTGACGCCCTGAAACTTGCCGATCTGCTGACCAAACTGTTTGCGCTCGGCCGCATAGGCCAATGCATGGTCAAACACCCGTCGCGCGCGTCCCACCGACATTGTCGCAACGGTGATACGGGTTGCATAAAGCCAGGTGTTCATCACCTCGAACCCGCCATCCACCTCGCCCAGCACCTGTGCATCGGACAGACGGCACGTATCGAATTCCAGAATACAGTTTTTATATCCGCGATGGCTGACCGACCGATACCCATCGCGCACCGTGAAACCGGGATGACCCCGATCCACCAGAAAACAGGTGATCCGCTTTTTCGGCCCTTTCGGGGTCTCATCAACGCCTGTGGCCACGAACACAATAAAGAAATCGGCGTGATCCGCACCTGAGATAAAGTGTTTGGTGCCATCGACCACCCAATCGCCGCCGTCGCGCCGCGCCGTGCAGGCCATGCCGCGCACATCGGACCCTGCTTCGGGTTCCGTCATCGCCAGCGCATCCATCCGCGCGCCGCGCACAGCAGGCAACAGGTAACGCTCTTTTTGATCGCCCTCGCAGGCCATCAGGATGTTCTGCGGACGCCCAAAGAAATGCGTCAGCGCCATGGACCCGCGGCCCAGTTCCCGCTCCACCAAAGCAAAGTCGAGATGGCTCAATCCGGCACCGCCCACCTCTTCGGGAAAGTTACAAGCGTAAAAGCCCAGATCAATCACCTTCTGCTTGATCTGCCGGGCCACCTCCTCCGGCACCTCGCCCGTCCGCTCAACCTCTGCTTCATGCGGGTAGATCTCGCGCTCGACAAAATCGCGCACGGTCGAGACAATCATTTCCTGTTCATCGCTCAGACCAAAATTCATGTCGACTCCCCATGCTGCGCCGCGAGGGCTTCGACCGCTGACAGAACCTCTGGCAGTGGCAGACAGGACCGGCGCGTTTCCAGCGAGACATGCAGCAGGAACTGATCACAGGTCGCCAGAACGGTGTCATCCGCCGCGCGGCACATCTCGTGCCACAGGCGCAGCTTTTTGCCCTGTCCCAGCGTCACCCGCGTTGTCACATAGATGTCTTGCCCCGCATGGGTTTCGTTCAGATATTTTACCGATGTCTCGGCTGTGAAATAGCTGTAACCGGCAGCAATATATGCCTGATCCGCGCCGACATGGGCCATCAGCTCTTCGGAGGCATCGCTGAACAGCTGCCCGTATCGGCCCTCATTCATATGCCCGTTCATATCTGTCCAATCGACTGGCACCTTGCGGCGCACGGTCACCAACGGCACCTCGGCACGCAAAGGCCCGCGCAATCTGCCATCATGCGCCTTGATCAGTGCGCCCGCCGCCGCGTCCTGCTGTTTCAAGGCGCGCAGAATGGCCACCAGATTGTTGTCGCGCAGCTGTTCAAGCGCGCGAATACTCCGCCCCCCGGACTGCGCGTCGGACTGATCCGCAATCAGATCGACCAATTCGTCGGTAAATTCGGGTACATCCATCAGCCTGGTCCACGGCCATTTCAGACAGGGCCCGAACTGCGCCATGAAATGCCGCATCCCGGCCTCGCCTCCGGCGACCCGGTAGGTCTCGAACAATCCCATCTGCGCCCAACGCAGGCCGAACCCATAGCGGATGGCATTGTCGATCTCTTCGGTTGTGGCAATGCCGTCCTTGACCAGCCAAAGCGCCTCGCGCCACACGGCCTCAAGGAACCGGTCGGCAATATGCGCGTCGATCTCGGCACGCACATGCAACGGATACATGCCAAGGGCCGTTAGCGTCTCTTTTCCCCGCGCGAGGATCGCCGGATCTGACGCGGCACTGGGCACCAATTCCACCAGCGGCAACAGATAGACCGGGTTAAAAGGATGCGCGACAAGGATCTGTCCCGGGCGCGCTGCGCCGTCCTGCAATTGCGACGGCTTGAACCCCGATGTCGAGGACGCCACAACCGCATCTTGCGGACAGGCCGCTTGTATTTCGGCAAACATACGGTGCTTGATATCCAGCCGTTCCGGCACGCTTTCCTGCACCCAGTCCGCGCTCTCAACCGCCTCGGCCACTGATCCGACAAAGCGCACCGTGCCGCGCTCTGGCATCGGCGCTTCGTACAGCATGGGCAGGACACGGGTGGCATTCTCCATCACCTCGGTGATCTTGCGCTCGGCTTCTGGGTCAGGGTCATAGACCCGCACCTGCCAGCCCATCAGCGCAAACCGCGCGGCCCAACCGCCACCAATGACGCCGCCGCCGATGATCGCTGCACTGTTTGTCATTCCAACCGCTCCTTTACCGCATTCGCCGTGGCTTTGCGAAAGAGACGATGCATCCCCGCATCCCGTTGACGGCCATCAGCCACGCGGCGCGCGCTTGGTCAGGCCAAGTTTTGCACGCACGTCTTCTGGGCCGATAATGCGGGCTCCCATGCCTTCGACGATGCCCACCGCGCGCGCGACCAGCTGCGCATTGGTGGCCAGAACGCCTTTCTCAAGCCACAGGTTGTCCTCCAGCCCGACCCGCACATTGCCCCCAGCCAAGGTCGCGGCAGCGGCATAGGCCATCTGGTTGCGGCCCAGCGAAAACGCGCTGAACGTCCAGTGATCGGGCACGTTGTTCACCATGGCCATAAAGGTGTTCAGATCGTCCGGCGCACCCCAAGGCACCCCCATGCACAGTTGCACCAGGGCCGGATCTTCAAGGATGCCCTCTTTGACCAGCTCTTTGGCGAACCAAAGATGACCGGTGTCGAATGCCTCGATTTCGGGTTTCACCCCCAGTTCTGTCATCATCCGGCCCATTGCGCGCAACATGCCGGGTGTGTTGGTCATCACGTAATCGGCCTCGGCAAAGTTCATCGTGCCGCAATCCAGCGTACATAATTCGGGCAAACATTCTGCGATATGCGCGACCCGTTGCTCTGCGCTGATCATGTCGGTTCCGGCCTCGTTGACCGGCATCGGCGCGTGTGTGGGGCCAAAGGTGATATCGCCGCCCATACCGGCGGTCAGGTTCAGCACCACATCCACTTCGGACGCGCGGATCCGGTCCGTGACCTCGCGGTAATACTCCAGCTTGCGCGACGGCGCGCCTGTCTCTGGATCACGGACATGGCAATGCACAATCGCGGCCCCTGCCCGGGCCGCCTCGATCGCGCTGTCGGCAATGTCTTTGGGGGAACGCGGCACATGAGGGCTGCGGTCCTGAGTGCTGCCCGATCCGGTGACGGCGCAGGTGATGAACACCTCGCGGTTCAATGCTAATGGCATGATGTCCCTTCCGTTTTCCGGCAGACTGCCGGTGCGGTCGCCCCTGTGCAACCAGAAAGGCGACATCAACAGGCGTTTTTTCGCACGGCAAAAGCCCGGCAAACCGCCAGCATAAAATTGCCGCATTCATCAGGCACGGAAAGGCATATGTCAGACCGCCTGGGGAGGCCTTATGAGACATAACCGAGATCTGCCGCGCGCAGGCCCGTCCGAGCCGGGTGTCGCCCGGTTGTTTGAACTATGCCGTCAGGGTGCCATCCAAAACGGCGCGGTGCGCACCCCGGCAGAGCCGGAAACGCTGCGGGCGGATGTGGCGTTGCGGCTCCGCACGATGGCGGTTCAGTCGTTAAGACCCAGATCCTCCGACGCGCCGCGATAGCCGGTTGCCACAACGAATTTCTCAGAACTGTCTGACCGCGACGCGGGCGGTTTGACATTCATGACCTTGGTAAAGCGTTGTTTCAAAAGCTTTTGCAGCTCGCCCTCTGCACCACCGGCCAGAACCTTGGCGACAAATGTGCCGCCCTCGTCCAGCACGTCAAAGGCGAAATAGGCGGCTGTTTCGCACAGGTGAATGATGCGCAGGTGGTCGGTTTGTTTGTGTCCCGAGCTTGACGCAGCCATGTCGGACATGACCACATCCGCCTTGCCGCCAAGCCAGGTCTTGACCTGCTCGTCGGCACCTTCGTCAAGAAAATCAAGCTGGTGAATGTCGGCCCCTGCGATGGGTTCGACCTCTTGCAAGTCGATCCCCAACACGGTGCCCACCTTTTTGCCAGGCTTTTCGCCAAGCGCATTGACCCGTTTCACCGCCACCTGACACCAGCCACCCGGCGCGCAACCCAGATCGACAACGCGGGCGCCGGGCACAAGGAACCGGTATTTTTCGTCCAGTTCCAGTATCTTATACGCCGCACGTCCGCGATACCCATCGGTCTGGGCGCGTTTGACATAGGGGTCGTTCAGCTGTCGCTGCAACCAGCGGGTCGAGCTGAGCTTGCGGCCTCGGGCGGATTTGACCTTGACCTTAAGGTCACGCTGTCCGCGGCCGGAGGTGTTTTTGCCGCTTGGGGTCTTGGCCATGATGTCACCGGTGACTTGTTTCGCGGCTGTGTAACATGGCCGATCAGAAAGGTCAGCCTATAACACGGCTCCGCCGGTTCTCATCTCAAACTGTCCCCGGACAGTTTGTTTGCCGTTGGCTCAATCGGTCCGAATTGTTTCGCGCGCGAAACATTGGGTCCGCTTCGGACCCTTTAACCCCCTATTATCTTTTTGATGCCGTTTGTACGGAATGTCCGTTTTGTACGGTTGAACCGTAAAAAACCCGCCATGCCAGGCGCATGGCGGGTTCGGTTGTTTAATGCGTGAACTTCTTGATCTCCCCGCTTTGCAAACGCGCGGCGTAGGAGTTGAGCTCTTTCTTGACCAACTTCATCAGGAAGTAGAGGCAGAAGATGTTGACCACCGCCATGGCAAAGATTGCGGCATCCGAGAAGTCGATGACCGGACCAAGCGACGCGGCTGCTCCGAGAATGACAAAGATGCAGAAGATGATCTTGAAGACCAGTTCCGTCGTCTTGCCTTCGCCAAAAAGATAGGTCCACGCCTTGAGGCCATAATAGCTCCAGGAAAGCATGGTCGAAAACGCGAACAGCACCACCGCGACGGCCAGCACGTAGGGGAACCAGCTGATGCCAGCCCCAAAGGCCGCCGAGGTCAGGGCGACACCGGACGTGTCGCCAACCGTGGCAATCGCCGTGCCCGCTTCGTTCAGGACGTAGTTGCCGGTTGCGGGGTCAGTGATCAGCTGTTGCGAGATGACAATCACCAAGGCGGTCATTGTGCAGATCACCACCGTGTCGATCAGCGGCTCCAGCAAGGATACAAAGCCCTCGGTGATGGGTTCCTTGGTTTTCACCGCAGAATGCGCAATCGCGGCAGAGCCGATGCCCGCTTCGTTCGAGAAAGCCGCACGTCTGAAGCCCTGGATCAGCGCCCCGACAAAGCCGCCTGCAACCCCCAGACCGGTGAAGGCCCCGGCGAAGATCTGGCCAAAGGCCCAGCCGATCTTGTCATAATTGACGATCAGAATGATCAAAGCGGCACCGACATAAAGGATGCCCATGAAGGGCACGACCTTTTCGGTGACGTTGGCGATGGATTTGATCCCGCCGACGATGACGGCAAAGACGATGGCCGCAAAGATCACCCCGGTGATCCAGCCTGGGTAATCCCCCACGATGCTGGCAATCTGCGCGTGCGCCTGATTGGCCTGGAACATGTTGCCAGCGCCAAGCGCTCCCAGAATACAGAAGATCGAAAACAGAACGGCAAGGATTTTGCCGCCCGGCAGGCCCAGTTCGTCAAAGCCTTTGGAGATGTAATACATCGGGCCACCGGACACGGTGCCATCCGGATATTCATTGCGGTATTTCACGCCCAGCGTACATTCGGTGAATTTCGAGGCCATGCCCAGAAGCCCGGCCAGGATCATCCAGAACGTGGCCCCCGGCCCGCCGATGCCGACGGCAACGGCGACGCCTGCAATGTTGCCAAGGCCCACAGTTCCGGACAGGGCTGTGGCCAGTGCCTGAAAATGACTGACCTCGCCTGCGTCGTTGGGATCGGAATAGTCGCCTTTTACCAGTTGCACGGAATGTTTGAAGAACCGGAACTGCACAAAGCCGAAATAGAGGGTGAAAATCGTCGCAGCGATGACCAGCCACATGACGATCCACGGAAAACTTGTGCCCGGAAACGGGGCGAAAATCAGGTTCACAAACGGACCGGTGGTGTTCGCGAAAATTTCGTTGACGCGGGCATCAATGCCAACCGCGTCCTGGGCCGCCAAAGGGCCGGTCGCTGCGGCTGTAGCCAATGCGGTCAGCCAGAATGTCGATGTCTTTTTCATACGTCCCCCTTATCCAACGACCGTGACCGGCACGTCAGCATGCATCACAAGGCTTTGTGTTGAGGTGCCGAACACCCGTTTGCTGAATCCTCCCGAAGAGCCGCGGCCCACGATAATTTGCGACCCACCGTTTTCGACGGTGAGCCGGTTCAGCGTGTCGGCGACATCCCCATGGCGCACCATTCCGCTGGCCTTGAAGCCCGCATCGGTCAAAGCCTTGACCGCCGGATCGACAATGCGCGTGGTGGCAAGCGCGATTTCATCTTCGCGGCGCTTGTGGCGTTCTGCGTTTTCTGCCGCTGTTTGGAACGTGTAGGGCGACCATTCGATCACGTAGACGACCAGCAACTCGCACTCGTCCAGCCTTGACGCCAGATCCTTGGCAAACGCAAGCGCGCGTTCACCGGTGTCTGTGCCGTCAAGCCCTATGACTATTTTGACTGACATACTGTCCTCCGAATGTGTTCTTTTTTACGAATTGAAGAGCTGCCGCCCTGCAATCCGGGTGGTCGTGCGATCTTGCGCCGCTGTCCCATCCAGGGCCAGTATTAGTGAATTTCCCGGGCCTTTGCGCGTTTTATCAGAACATTTCAGAGATTTTTCGCTCAATCCGGGTAATTTACAGGAAAAATCATGCGCAAGCAGAGGGTTGGACAGGATCGGCATTCGCATATTTTATCGACCAAAGGGCAATGGGCGGCTGTCCCTTGGGGATGTGGCAGCACCCGCCAATTTGACCGATACGCCCTTTTCAAAACGGGCGAGCTGTCCTGCTGTTTTGAGGGACGCGCGGGTTAAGCCTCGATTTCGTTGATCATGTCGACGCGGGTGGCGTGGCGGCCGCCTTCGAACTCTGTGCGCGTGAACGCATCGACGATATCAAGTGCCAGCCCCTCGCCGATGACGCGTGCGCCAAGCGACAGCATGTTGGCGTTGTTATGCGCGCGGATCATTCTGGCCGAGAACGTGTCGGCGCAGACACCGCAGCGGATGCCCTTGACCTTATTGGCCGCCATCATGATGCCCTGCCCTGTACCGCAAAGCACGATCCCCAGCGCGCAATCACCAGAGGCCACACGTTGTGCCGCGTCGGCACCATGTTTGGGGTAGTGCGTGCTTTCGGGACTGGTCGGGCCGATATCAACGACATCCCAGCCTTGCTTTGCCAGGTGGTCGGCAATGGTCTGGCGCAGGGAAATGGCGGCGTGGTCGCTGGATAGGACGATACGTTTGGATGGGGTCATGATGGTCTCTGAATGGCGCGCGTTGATTGCGGGTCTGATATCACAGCGTTCACAGAGGTCCAGATGTTATGGGTGTATCCGGGGCCAAAGACAGACCAGCCCCGCGTTGCGGCGGGGCTGGTGTTGTTGTGTTCCGAACAGGGGCCGATCAGCCAGCCGCGGCAACCGCGCGTTTGGTCATGACAGCCACCAGATGGGCGCGGTACTCACCAGTGCCGTGCAGGTCCGAAATCATGCCGTCGCCAGAAGGGGCCGCTGGCACCGCGTCCGAGGAAAAGTTGGACGACAGGGCCGTCTCGGCTTCGGTCCAGCGGAAGACCCCGTCTTCGGACGCGCCGGTCACCGCCACGCGAACGCCGTCGGCGAACTTGGCCACAAACACACCCACCAGCGCAAAGCGCGATGCGGGTTGTTCGAACTTCATATAGGCGGATTTTTCCGGCACCGGAAAACGCACCTCGGTGATGATCTCGCCCTCGTCCAGCGCAGTGGTGAACATGCCCTGGAAATAGTCATCCGCGGCGATTTCACGGGTGTTGGTGACAATGGTGGCCCCCGACGCAAGCGCCGCCGCCGGATAGCAGGCAGACGGATCGTTATTGGCCAGAGACCCGCCGATGGTGCCACGATTGCGCACCGCCGGGTCGCCGATATTGGCCGCTAGGGAGGCAAGGCCCGGAAACGCGGTGGCTTTGGCGGCGACGGTGGCGTGGGTCGTGCCGCCGCCGATAGACAGGCGGCCGTCATCCATGCTGCAGACACCCTTCATCTCGTTGATGCCGGACAGGCTGACCAAAACGGAGGGAGCCGCCAGACGTTGTTTCAGCGTCGGGATCAGGGTTTGCCCGCCCGCCAGGGGTTGTGCCTCGTCCGTGGCCAGCGCCTTTACCGCGTCGGCAACAGATGTGGGGCGTTCGATGTCAAAGCTATACATGGTCAGCCCTCCTTACTGGCTGTTCATCGCGGCCCAGACGCGGGCGGGCGAAACGGGCATGTCGATATGGTTGACGTGGGTGTGCCCCCCCGAATGAAGCGCGTCGATCACCGCGTTCACCACCGTGGGCGGCGAGCCGATGGCCCCGGCCTCGCCACAGCCCTTCACACCCAGCGGGTTGTGCGTGCAGGGCGTCTGGCAGGAATGGTCGACCACGTAATCGGCCATATGCGGCAGGTCATCCGCGCGGGGCATGGCGTAGTCCATGTAGGACGCCGACAAAAGCTGGCCGTTCTCGTCATAGGCGCAGTTCTCCAAAAGCGCCTGACCGATGCCCTGGGCGATGCCGCCATGCACCTGGCCTTCGACGATCATCGGGTTGACCACATTGCCGAAATCATCCGCCGAGACGAACTTTTCGATGGTCACTTTGCCGGTCTCGGGGTCCACCTCGACCTCGCAGGCATAAGCGCCCGCCGGGTAGGTAAAGTTGGCCGGATCGTAGAACGCCGTTTCCTCAAGCCCCGGTTCGATGTCCTCAAGCGGGTAGTTATGCGGCACGTAGGCGGCCAGCGTCACATCCCCCCAGGCGACCGATTTGTCGGTGCCCGCAACGGTGAACTGGCCGTCCTTGAGCTCGATATCGCTTTCGGAGGCTTCGAGCATGTGACCGGCGATTTTCTTGGCCTTGTTGATGATCTTTTCGGTCGCCCGCACCATGGCCGAGCCGCAGACCGCCAGGGACCGCGACCCGTATGTGCCCATGCCGAACGGGATCTTCGAGGTGTCGCCGTGGACAATGTCGATCATCGATTCGTCAATGCCCAGCATTTCGGCCACCACTTGCGGGAAGGCGGTTTCGTGCCCCTGCCCGTGGCTATGTGCGCCGACCATGACGCTGATCGAGCCGGTGGCGTTCACCCGCACGGTTGCGGCATCATAGAGACCGGCCCGCGCGCCAAGTTGGCCAACCAGGTTGGACGGCGCGATGCCGCAGGCTTCGATGAAGCAATTGATGCCAAGACCACGCAGCATGCCGTTCTTTTCGGATTCGGCGCGACGGGCGGCAAAGCCCGGGATGTCCAACAGCTCTTCCATCTTGGCCATGGTCGCTTCGTAATCGCCGGTGTCGTATTCGACGGCGACGGGCGTGGCGTAGGGGAATTGCGTGATGAAGTTTTGACGGCGGAGCGCGATGGGATCAACGCCCAATTCGCGCGCGGCCTTGTCGATCACGCGCTCAAGCTGGAAGGTGGCTTCTGGACGCCCTGCGCCGCGATAGGCATCGACGGGAACGGTTGTGGTAAACACGGCTTTGACGTTCACCTGCACCGCGGGCGTCTTGTAATTGCCCGCCATCAGCGTGCCGTGCAGCCATGTCGGAACCGAGGACGCAAAGGTCGACAGGTATGCGCCCATATTGGCCTTGGTATCCGTGCGCACGGCAAGGAAGTTGTTGCCCTTGTCCAGCGCCAGTTCGATGGTGGTGACATGATCCCGGCCGTGGGCGTCGGACATGAACGCTTCGGACCGGCTCGATGTCCATTTCACCGGGCGGTTGCAGGCCTTGGCAGCGAAAGTGCAGAATGCCTCTTCGGCGTAGTGAAAGATCTTGGTGCCAAAGCCGCCCCCCACATCAGGCGCCACGACGCGCAGCTTGTGTTCGGGGATGCCCAGAACAAACGCGCCCATCAGCAGGCGAATGACGTGCGGGTTTTGCGATGTGGTATAAAGCGTGTGTTCATCATTGGCGCGGGAATAGTCCCCCACCGCCACGCGCGGCTCCATCGGGTTGGCGACGAGGCGCTGGTTCACCAGTTCGAGTGTGGTGACATGCGCGGCCTTGGCAAAGGCGGCGTCCGTCGTTTCGGTGTCGGTGCCGAATTGCCAGTCGTAGCACAGGTTGTCATCAAGATCGTCATGCACCTTGGTTGCTCCGGCATCGAGCGCCTTGGCCATATCGACCACCGCGTCCAGCTCTTCGAAATCGGCAACGATGGCTTCGGCGGCGGTGCGGGCCTGTTCGAGCGTGTCAGCGACCACAGCGGCATACGGGTCGCCAACATGGCGCACCTTGCCTTGCGCCAGAACCGGGTGGGCCGGTTCTTTCATTGGCTGGCCATGTTTGTCGGTCACTTCCCAGCCGCAGGGCAGACCGCCCACGCCTTCGAAATCGGCCCCGGTGAAAATACGGACAACGCCGGGCATCTTTTCGGCCTCGGACGTGTCGATACTATTGATTTTGGCATGCGCCAGGTCCGAGCGCAGGAAATGCACATAGGCTTGGCCATGTACGTTGATATCGTCGGTATAATTGCCAGCGCCAGTCAGAAAGCGAACGTCTTCGCGCCGCTTTGGGCTTGCGCCAATGCCATGATCCTTCGGCATGGTCTTCCTCCCTGTTGGTGCGTGCAGGCACACACCCTAGATGAAATGATTATTCTGCGGCGACGGCGGGAACGTCCTGTCCGGACGCTGCCATGATCGCTTTGACGATGTTATGATAGCCGGTGCAGCGGCAGATATTGCCTTCGAGGTAGTCGCGGATTTCCGCTTCGGACGGTTTTGGGTTGTCCTTGAGCAATGCCGCCGCCGACATAACCATGCCCGGCGTGCAAAAGCCGCATTGCAGGCCGTGGTGGTCCTGAAACGCCTGCTGGATCACGTTGAGCGACCCATCCGCATTGGCCTGGCCTTCGATGGTGCCGACATCGGCCCCGTCTGCCTCGGCGGCGAACATGGTGCAGGATTTGACCGCCTCGCCGTTCACATGCACCACGCAGGCCCCGCATTGCGAGGTGTCGCACCCCACATGGGTGCCGGTCAGGCGCAGATCTTCGCGCAGGAAATCGGACAAAAGCGTGTTGCCTTTGACCGTGCCGGAGACGGATTTACCGTTCACCGTCATTGTTACATTTGTCATCAAACTCCTCCCGTTGATGTCGTCTTTATTGTGATAGGGCCGGGTTTTGGTGTGTCACGACACAATCTTCTTGAACCAGCCTTTTTTCTGAGCGTCACCGCCGTCGGATGTCGTGTCCTCTGGGGCAACATCGGTGTCTTCCTCGGGCGGTCCTTCGACCGCCTGCTGGAAATTGGAAAAGAACTGATCGGCCATTTTCTTGGCAAATCCATCGATGATGCGACTGCCCAATTGGGCCAGCTTGCCGCCGACCTTGGCGTCCACATCATAATGCAACTCCGTGCCGCCCTCGACTGCGGCCAGGCGGACATCTGCGCCGCCTTTGGCAAACCCGGCCGCACCGCCCTTGCCTTCTCCCGACAGGGTCAGCGATTGGCCCGGCACCATGTCGGACAGGGTGACCGTGCCTTTGAAGGTGGCTTTGACAGGGCCGACCTTCTGGACCACCACCGCGTCGAACCCCTCTTCGGCAGAGCCGTGCATCTCTTGGCAACCGGGCACGCAGTTTTTGAGAACCTCTGGATCAAGAATCGCGCTCCAGACCTCGTCCGGGGTTGCGGCGATCACACGGGAATCGGTCATGTGCATGGGTCTGCTCCTCCATTCGCGGCTACCCTAGGCGGTTGCTGGCGCGGGACATATAAGACTATTGGCTTAAAGCGGCATAACATCCAATCTGTGACAGGCCCAAGGGCACGCCAAGAGCGGGTGATCCCGGCCATAAAACGAGTCAAAGCTTGCCAAATCCGATGATCGCGAACAAGTCTGGTCACGCCTTGCAGTGTGACGCTGCGACGCCAATCGTCAAGCCCCGGCTTAGCCGCGATTTTTACCAAGATGTTTGCGCAAGGCACCTGCGTTCTTTTCGCGGCGGCCTTTATAGGGGTTCTTGTCCCCCTGCCCGCGCAGCGTCAGGCGAATCGGCGTGCCCGGCATGTCGAAATCCTGCCGCAGCCCATTGACCAGATAGCGTTTGTAGCTGTCGGGCATCTTGTCCGGATGCGAGCACATCACCACAAACCCCGGTGGCCGGGTTTTGGCCTGTGTCATGTAGCGCAGCTTGATCCGCTTGCCCTGCGGCGCGGGCGGCGGGTGCTGTTCGAGCATCGCTGCCAGCCAGCGGTTGAGTTGCGCCGTGGTGACGCGGCGGTTCCAGATGTCATGCGCCTTGAGGATGGCCGCTTGCAGGCGATCCAGCCCGCGACCGGTTTTGGCCGACACGGTGATCAACGGCGCGCCGCGCAGTTGCGGCAAGAGGCGTTCGAACTCCTCTTTCAGCATTTTCAGCTTGTCTTGCTTGTCGTCTTCCATGTCCCATTTGTTCACCGCAATCACCACGGCGCGGCCTTCGCGTTCGGCCAGATCGGCGATGCGCAGGTCTTGGGATTCAAATGGGATCGCGGCATCGAGCAGGACAACGACAACTTCGGCGAATTTCACCGCGCGCAGGCCGTCCGACACGGACAGCTTTTCCAGCTTTTCCTGCACCTTGGCCTTTTTGCGCATCCCTGCGGTGTCAAAGATGCGCATATGGGTGCCGCCCCATTCGGTCTGCACCGAAATGGCGTCGCGGGTGATTCCCGCCTCGGGTCCGGTCAGCAGGCGGTCTTCGCCCAGGATCTGGTTGATCAGCGTGGACTTGCCCGCGTTCGGGCGGCCAACCACGGCGATTTGCAGCGGCCGGGCTTTGGTGATGGCGCGGGGGGCGTCGGGATCATCTTCGCCGACATCCACTTCGGTGTCGGGGGCGTCCAGTTCGGCGCGCTTGTCGAACTCATCGGCCAGCGGTTGCAACATGCCATAAAGGTCGGGCAAGCCTTCGCCGTGTTCTGCCGACAGCCGCAGCGGTTCGCCAAGACCGAGCGAATAGGCGTCGATCACACCGCCATCAGCGGCGCTGCCTTCGGCTTTGTTGACGCCGAGAATCACGTGGTTTGACCGCTTTCGCAGGATTTCCGCCAGCATTTCATCGGATGGCGTGACCCCGACGCGACCGTCGATCAGAAACAGGCACACGTCCGCCATATCCACCGCGCGTTCGGTGAGTTTGCGCATCCTGCCCGGCAGGCTTTCGTCTGTCGCCTCTTCCAGACCGGCGGTGTCGATCACGGTAAAGCGCAGATCCCCCAGACGCGCCGCTCCTTCGCGCAGATCGCGCGTCACGCCCGGCTGGTCGTCGACCAGCGCAAGGCGTTTGCCGACCAAACGGTTGAACAATGTCGATTTGCCCACATTGGGGCGACCGACGATGGCGAGGGTGAAAGACATCTGTGCACGCGGCTCCGGATCACATCAAGCAGCCCGCCTATCGTATTTCCTGCGCCCGCGAAAGGGGTCAGCGATAGGCGTGCAGCACACCATTGGTTGACACAACGTAAAGCGTGCCCCCGGCGACAACCGGTCGTGTCGTCGCGCCGCCGCGAATCTCGGTCTGGGAAACCAATTCGCCCGACGCCGGATCGAACGCGCGGATGAACCCGTCCGACGATGCCACGATCAACCGGCCCCCGGCCAGAATTGGCCCGTGATTGGTAAAGGTTGTGTCACGGCGGCGCTGCGGGCGGCGCACGGGTTCATATCCCGGCAGGTCCACCGACCAGATCTGCGAGCCGTCCGTCGCATCCAGTCGCATCAGCTGATTGACGTCAGACACCACATAGACCGACCCGCCCGCAGGCCAGACCGGGTTCAAGGCGCCGTGTTGCGCCGTCCAGAGCCGGTCTCCGGAATTCACGTTCAGCGCCACAAGGCGGCCCGAATGGTTGCCCACATAGACGGTTTGTCCGTCGATCACAGGATAGCCGGTGATGTCGTCAATCAGCGCAATGGCAAAGCCGCGACGCGCGCCGACGATGTCCGCGCTCCACAGGCGCAAGCCGCCCTGACGGAACGCGCCCTCAACCGCACCGCTGCCGAACGAGAACACGACATGACGGTCATTCACCGCAGGCGGGGCGGCCCCGGCCACATTGCCGATATCGCCCAGACCATCCGATTGCCAGCGCACGCGGCCGTCCTCTTGTTCGACGGCCCAGGCGGTGCTGTCCCCTGCCACGACATAGACCAATCCGCCAAACACCGTTGGCGCGCCGGTTGCACCGGTCAAAAGACGCTGGGTCCAGATTTCCCGACCGGTTGCGGCATCAATCGCGGACAGGGTGCCGAACCCTGATGTGACGTAAAGGCGGCCATTGTCATAGGCCAGTCCGCCAGCCAAGGCTTGCGAGGCATCATCGCGCAGCGGAACAAGGCTGTAGGACCACAGTGCCGCGCCGCTGGTGGATGTGGCCGAGACGCGACCGGCGCTGTCAATGGTAAAGACGCGGCCATCGGCCACCACCGGATCGGTGATGATCCGCGCGCGGCGTTTGTCGCCCTGTCCAATAGAGGTCGACCAGACCGGCGTCAGAGACTTCGAAAGTGCCGCGTTGCTGACACGGGCGGACGGGCTGACATGGCTTTGCGGCCAATTGGCGTTATTGGTCATCGCGGGCAGGTTTGCGGCGCGGGTGGTGTTCTGTACCGTCGCGGTCCCGTCAGCCTGATTTTCCTGAAGCACGTCGCGCACCCCAAGCCGTTCTCCGGGCAGAATGACTTCACGCTCCGAGCAGGCTGCAAGCATAAAGGATGCAACTACGCTGGCCATCAGAATTTTTGTGTGCACTGCCCTGCCCTCGTCGTGTGTGTCGCGTCTTTTTTGTCGCGTCGGTCTGCTGCCGCATCCGGTTTCAGGATGCGGTGATTTCGCCTCCCAGCGCCACAATCAACTGAGATGCGCGTCTACGCAAGCCCGGTGTGGCCTCTGCATCCATCAGAATGCTGTTGAGACGTGCGATTGCCGCATCTGGTGTGCCTGCCTCGATCTCAAGCAGCGCCAGCTGTTCTTCGGCCAACAGGCGCAATTGCGAGCCCGGCGCGGCCATGGCTTCGAAAGCGACGCGCTTTTCATCATTGCTGAGCGTGCTTTCGGGACGCGTCAGGGCCTTGAAGCTTGCGATCTGGCGGTAAATCTGAGGCAATGCGCCGTCGGTGGCGGTCTGGCCCAGACGGTCTGCCGCAGAGCCGCCATCGCCCTGCAAGGCCTGTTCGGCAGCGATCAGCATGTCAAGCACCGCGCCGCCTTCTGGCGTTGGCGCGGCAATGTTTTGCAAGGCTGCAACGCGATCCGCCGCGTCATCATTTTCAAGCGCGATCAGCACCGCATTGCCAAACGCCTCTGCATCGGCTTGCGCGGACGCGCGGACATATTCACGATACGCCGTGCCGCCAACCAGCAGCAGAACCGCAACAACCGCAATCCAGCCATAGCGCCGCATCAGGCCAAAAAGACGGTCGCGACGGACCTCTTCGGTCACTTCGTCGATAAAACTGTCTGTGTCGCTCACGCGGGATCTCCTCTAGCGGCACGGTCCGGCCTGCATCGTGCGGTTTTGCCCCTCATACCGTGCAAGATCACGGGTGCCAAGCCGCGCGTTCGGAATGCGGACGCTTGCGCACTATCCGTTCAATGGCGTCATTTCGCGCAAAAAACCGGGCTGACCTGCGTTAAAACACACGCAATCGGGCAATGAACCGGTCGGGTCGTCTTGAAAAAAACATGCCGATCCGTAATCTAAACTCATCGGTTTAGCGTATCCATTTTGTCGGTTGGTGATTTGGATCAGACATATGACATTCGGATCGGCAACGTTCGACCCAAAGATATTGCTGCAGGCAAAAGGCACGTTTGATGCGCATAGTTCCCATTCTCACCGCCATTCTGGTTGCGGCCTTCCTGTTTGGGCTGGTTATAGAGCGCGAGCGGTTGTTCGCCCTTGTGTCCACTCTGAGCCCCCGCGCGGATGTGGCCGAGGCACCCGACGCCACACCGCAGGAGGTATCCGAGGCCGAACCACCCGCAGCGGACGCGGTGGACGATGGCGTCATCCGGGTGATGGCCACGCGATCTGTGGCGCGCGAGATTGACACACAGGTGCGGCTGCGCGGTCAGACCGAAGCGGCGCGTCAGGTGTCTGTGTTGTCAGATGCCAATGGGCGCGTGATTTCAGAGCCGCTGCGCAAAGGTGCGTTTGTCGACGCCGGTCAGTTGATGTGCGAGTTGGACCCGGGAACAAGTGCGGCAACATTGGCCGAAGCCGAAGCCCGTCTGGCCGAGTCGCAGGCCCGCCGCCCCGAGGTCGAGGCGCGAATCCCCGAAGCAGAGGCGCGGCTGGCAGAGGCGCAGGCCCGGCTTGAGGAGGCGTCGATCAATGCGGTTGCGGCCAAACGGCTGAGCCAGGGCGGATTTGCCAGCGAAAGCCGCGTCGCCAATACCGAAGCCGCCGTGCAAAGCGCGCAAGCCGCGATTGTCAGCGCCGAGGCCGGTGTAAAAGCCGCGAGGGCGGGGCTGGATACGCTTCAGGCCAATATCGAAAGCGCGCAGGCAGCGGTCGCCCGGGCGCAGACGGAAATCGACAAGTTGCAGATCACCGCCCCGTTTGCCGGGGTTCTGGAAACCGACAGCGCCGAGATCGGCAGCTTGCTGCAACCCGGTGCGCTGTGCGCGACGGTGATTCAGCTTGATCCGATCAAGGTGGTCGGGTTTGTGCCCGAAACCGAAGTACGACGTGTCGAAGTGGGCGCGTTGGCGGGCGCGCGGCTGAACGGTGGTGTCGTTGTGCAGGCCCGCGTGACCTTCCTGTCGCGGTCCGCAGATCCAACCACGCGGACCTTTCGGGTGGAACTGACGGTTCCCAACCCCGACTTGACAATCCGCGACGGTCAAACGGCGGAAATCCTGATCCAGTCCCAGGGCGTTATGGCGCATGTGCTGGCGTCGTCGGTCCTGACCCTGAATGATGCGGGCACATTGGGCGTGCGCACCATCGACGCCAACTCCGAGGCCCAGTTTGTCCCGGTGACCGTGTTGCGCGATGCGCCCGAGGGGATCTATCTGAGCGGCTTGCCGGATCAGGTGGATGTGATCACCGTGGGTCAGGAATTTGTAACCGACGGGGTGCCGGTGGCACCAAGTTTTGAAGAGGTCATCCAATGACCGGAATTGTTGACTGGGCCGCCGAACGCGCCCGCATGGTGCTGGCGTTTATTGCGCTGTCGCTGACCATCGGCACGGCAGCTTATGTGGGTTTGCCCAAGGAAGGCGAGCCGGACATCGAAATCCCGGCGCTGTTTGTCTCGACGGTGTTTCCCGGCATTTCGGCGGCAGATAGCGAAACGCTGCTGGTCCGGCCAATGGAAACCGAGCTGGTGGATCTTGACGGCTTGAAGACCCTGTCCTCGACCGCCGCCGAAGGCTATGCGGGTGTGGCGCTTGAGTTTGAATTCGGGTGGGACAAGACGCGGGTCATGGCCGATGTGCGCGACGCCATGAACAAGGCGCAATCCAAGTTTCCAGCCGGTGCCGAGCAATATTCGATCAACGAGATCAACTTTTCCGAATTTCCCATCATCATCGTGAATCTCACAGGGCCGGTGCCGGAACGCACGATGGCGCGGGTGGCCAAAGACCTGCAGGACCGGCTTGAATCGCTTGATGCTGTGCTGGAGGCCGGAATTGCGGGCAACCGAGACGAGATGCTTGAGGTGGTCATCGACTCGCTGAGGCTTGAAAGTTACAACGTCACCGCAGGCGAATTGATCAGTGTTGTGCAAAACAACAACCAACTGATTGCCGCCGGAGAACTGCGCAGCACGCAAGGTACGTTTTCGGTCAAGGTTCCGTCAAGTTTCGATGATCAGACGGATGTTTACGACCTGCCGGTCAAAGTGAATGGCGACCGGGTGGTGACGCTTGGCGATCTGGCGACCATCAACCTGACCTTTGAGGATCGTGAGGGCACGGCCCGGTTCAACGGGGAAAAGACGCTGGCGCTTCAGGTGGTCAAAGGCAAGGGGTTCAACCTGATTGATACGGCCGATCAGGTCAAAGCCACGGTGGCCGCAGCCGAAGCCGGTTGGCCCCCCGAGCTTCGGGCGGCGGTCGAGGTTGGCAGTTCGAACGACCAGTCGCGGATTGTGGACAGCATGGTGCGTCAGCTGGAAGGCTCTGTCCTGACGGCTGTGGCGCTGGTGATGATCGTGGTGCTGGCCTCGCTGGGTCTGCGCGCGGCGTTGCTGGTGGGCTTTGCGATCCCGACATCGTTCCTTTTGTGTTTCGTCTTTTTGTCGATCATGGGCGTGAACATATCCAACATCGTGATGTTCGGTCTGATCCTTGCGGTTGGCATGCTTGTGGACGGGGCGATTGTGGTGGTCGAGTACGCCGACAAACGGATCAAGGAAGGCTCGGGGCCGATGCACGCCTATGTCGAGGCGGCAAAACGCATGTTCTGGCCGGTGGTAAGCTCCACCGCCACCACGCTGTGCGCCTTTCTTCCGATGCTGTTCTGGCCGGGTGTTCCGGGTGAATTCATGGGGATGCTGCCGGTCACGCTGATCTTTGTTCTGTCAGCATCGCTTGTTGTGGCGCTGGTGTATTTGCCGGTGATGGGCGGCGTCACCGGACGGTTCTCGCGGGTGTTGGAAAACGCGTCTGGCGCGATGCGGGCGAAGCTGCACTGGGGCATCCGCGCGGCGTTGGTGCCGGTGATGCTTTTGTTGCTGTTTCTCGGCGCGATGATGCTGCTTGATCCGGGCTTTTTGTTTGCCCCGATTGCAGACGGCGTTCTGGGCCACGTTCCTGGTATCGTGTTGTTCCTTGCCGGTGCGGTGGCGGCGTCTGTGGTGTTGGATGCGGCGTCGATCAGTTGGACGCGCAACCGCGTGCGCGGTCAACGGCAGCGCACGCTGTTTGGCCATTTCATCAAGTTCATCGCAGGCAATCCGATCATGCCGATTGTGGCCGGGGCCGCGGTTCTGGGTTTTGTGTTCAGCGTGTTCACCTATTTCGGCGAGAACAACAATGGTGTCGAGTTTTTCGTCGAATCCGAGCCGGAACAGGCGGTGGCTTACGTTCGGGCGCGCGGCAACCTGAGTCTGGACGAAAAAGACGCGCTGGTGCGGCGGGTCGAAAATATCGTGCTGGCGCATCCCGGTGTGCTGAACGCGTTTTCCTTTGCCGGGGATGGCGGTCTGAACACCGATGCCAGCGGGGCGGCGATCCCCGGCGATACCATCGGTCAGGTTCAGTTTGAAACAATCCCTTGGGAGGACCGGTCTGACCGTCCCGAATTGGACGGCGATCTGGTTATCGCAGAGCTGAATGCGGCCGTGAAATCCCTGCCGGGGATCGAGGTCGAGATCAAAGGTCTGGAACAAGGTCCGGCCAGCGGCAAGCCGGTGCATCTACGGGTGAAAACGGATGATTGGGACGCGCTTTATGCAGCAACCGACACCGCGCGCCGCCAGTTCGAGGCAACGCCGGGCCTAACCCTGATCGAAGACACGCGACCCCTGCCCGGCATAGACTGGCAAATCGACGTCGATGTTGAAAAGGCCGGGCGCTATGGGGCGGATGTGGCCACGGTGGGCGCGATGGTGCAATTGGTCACGCGCGGCATTCTGCTGGATACGATGCGGGTCGACAGTTCAGACGAGGAAATCGACATCCGGGTGCGGCTGCCTGCGGAAGATCGGTATCTGTCAACGCTGGACACGCTTCGGGTGCGCACGGCGGATGGGCTTGTGCCGCTGTCCAACTTTATCACACGGCAGCCGGTGGCCAAACTGGCCGAGATCAACCGCGTCGATCAAAAGCGGTATTTCGATGTGAAGGCGGATGTTGTCACCGGCCTGTTCAAAGCGGTTCAGAACGGCGAAACGATTGGCATTCTGGACCTTGTGGCGGAGGCCGGAGAACCCGGCTCCGGCGCGCCCGGTGCGGGTGAAACGACGGACGTTCCGGGTGCCTTTGATCCGGCTGGCAACCGCTATGACATCGTCCAGGCCGATGATCGCGCGCAATTGGCGGATGCGGTCAGGTCAGGATCTGCGCGTCTGGTGGCGATTAACGCCAATGAACGGATTGGGGTTCTGACGGACTGGCTTGCCACGGGGCCGCTGGCCGGTGTGGATTGGGAATGGACCGGAGATCAGGAAGAACAGGCCGAAAGCCAGGCGTTTCTTGGTCAAGCCTTTGGGGCGGCACTGGGGTTGATGTTCATCATCCTGCTGGCGCAGTTCAACAGCTTTTACAACGCGGTGCTGGTGCTTTTGGCGGTTGTGCTGTCCACCACCGGTGTTCTGATCGGGATGCTGGTGATGGGCCAGACCTTCAGCATTATCATGACAGGGACAGGGATCGTGGCTTTGGCCGGGATCGTGGTGAACAACAACATTGTTCTGATTGACACCTATCAGGAATATGCCCGCTACATGCCAAGGGTCGAAGCCATTGTGCGCACCGCCGAGGACCGGATTCGTCCTGTCCTGCTGACCACCATCACCACGATGGCGGGGCTAGCGCCGATGATGTTCGGCCTCAGCCTTGATTTCTTTGGCGGCGGCTATTCCGTCAACAGCCCGACTGCGCTGTGGTGGAAACAACTGGCGACAGCGGTGGTGTTTGGGCTAGGCATTGCAACCGTGCTGACGCTTGTGTTCACGCCGTCGATGCTGGCGTTGCGGGTGTGGTTTACCACCTATGCTCTGTGGTTCTTCCGGCTGGTGGCGCGGTTGGGGGGCGGCAGCGCAAGCCGCGCCGGGCGCGACTGGGCGTTGCAGCGGGCGGCCAAACGGATAAAGGCCCCTACTATTCTGTGGCAGGATGACGACCCATTGGCGGCTGATTATGAAGACAGCCAATCAGGCGCGCCAAAGCTGGAGGATCTTAAAAAGGTGCTGCAACGCAGCCGGGCCAACGAAACAGCCCCGCCCATTCGGGCGGCCGAGTAAGGCTGTCCTGGCTCAGGCTGCGTCTTCTTCCTGCATTTGCCGGTGCCATAGCGTGGCATAACGCCCATTGCGGGCCAGCAATTCGTCATGCGTGCCCTCTTCGGCCACCTGTCCGTCTTCGATCACAACGATCCGGTCCGCATCGGCGATTGTCGACAGCCGGTGTGCGATGGTGATCACCGTGCGCCCTTCTCCGGCGCGCTTGAGGGCCCCCTGAATTGACGCCTCGGTTTCTGAATCAAGCGCCGAGGTGGCCTCATCCAAAATCAGGATCGGCGGGTTTTTCAACAAGGTGCGCGCAATGCCCACGCGCTGTTTCTCGCCGCCGGACAGTTTGAGCCCGCGTTCCCCCACCATTGTGTCATAGCCGTCCGGCAAAGACAGGATGAAGTCGTGAATCCGCGCCGATTCTGCGGCGGCGATGATGTCGTGCTCGGACGCCTCGGCGCGCCCATAGGCGATGTTGTAGCGGATCGTGTCGTTGAACAGCACCGTGTCCTGCGGCACCACGCCAATCGCGTCATGCAGGCTGTTCTGGGTGACATCGCGCACGTCCTGCCCGTCGATGCGGACAGCGCCCCCGCTCACGTCATAAAATCGGAACAGAAGCCGACCGATGGTGGATTTGCCCGATCCCGAGGGGCCGACCAGTGCCACGTTCTGACCTGGATCAACACCCAGCGTCACCCCCTTGAGGATCGGACGCGCGGGATCGTAGCCGAATTTCACATTGTCGAACCGCACTTCGCCTTTCCTGACCTCAAGGTCGGGCGCGCCCGGTTTGTCGGACACGTCCTGCGGCTGTTCAAGCAGATCGAACATTTCACCCATATCGACAAGGCTTTGGCGGATTTCGCGGTATACGGTGCCCAGAAAATTCAGCGGCATGGTGATCTGGATCATGTAGGCGTTGACCATGACGAAATCGCCCACGGTCAGGGTGCCATTCTGCACCCCCAGCGCGGCCATCACCATCACCGCAATCAGACCGGATGTGATGATCAGGCTTTGCCCGAAATTGAGCATCGCCAGCGACGTCGCGGTTTTGATCGCGGCCCCTTCATAGGCTTCCATCGACTGATCATAGCGATTGGCTTCGCGGGCTTCGGCCCCGAAATACTTGACGGTTTCGAAATTCAGCAGACTGTCGATGGCCTTTTGATTGGCATCGGTGTCTTGCTGGTTCATCTCGCGACGCAGGCGGACGCGCCATTCGGTGACTTTGAAGGTGAACAGGACGTAAACCACGATTGTGATCAGAACCACGCCCATATAGCGCGCGTCCAGCAGCACGGTCAGAAAGATCATGATCAATGTCAGTTCAAGGATCAGCGGACCCACGCTGAACAGCATGAAGCGCAACAAAAAATCGACGCCTTTCACCCCGCGTTCGATGATCCGGCTAAGGCCGCCGGTCTTGCGCGTGATATGATAGCGCATCGACAGGCGGTGGATATGTGTGAACGTCTCAATCGCCAGCGACCGCAAGGCGCGTTGGCCGACCCGCGCAAAGACACCGTCGCGCAATTGCTGAAAGCCCACATTCATGAGCCGTGCAAACCCGTAGGCCAATGTCAGGCCAATGCCGCCCAGCATCAGGTCCGAGACTTCGCCGCTGAGCGCGTCAACCGCGCGACCGAACAGCAGCGGGGCCAGCACATTCACCACCTTGGCCATCACCAGACAGACCAGCGCGATCACAACACGTTTTTTGACCCAAGGTTTGTCATCCGGCCACAGATACGGGCCGACCTTGCGAATGGTGCGCAGACCCGAGCGGCGTTCATCAGCGGCAATTTCGGCATCGGTCGTGATATCGGCGGGCATGGGCTGGCTTTCGTCTTGGGTGCTGTCCTTCCCTTACCGTGACAAACGCCGAAGGACCAGCAATCAGCGGCCTTTGAACAGCCCGCCCAGAATACCCCGGACGATGCGACGCCCGGTGGTGCCCTTGAGTTCCTTGACCACAACCTTGGCCATCGCCTCACCGAAACTGTCGCCCCGTTTTGCCCTGCGCTGCGGCTTGGAGGTGGAACGGCCCACGCGTGTGCCCGAATATCTGCGCCCGGAGCTGTATTCGCGCAGCGCCGTGTCCAGCTCTGCTTCTTTGGCTTCGGCCTGTTGCGCGGCGTCTGCGGCGTCTTTCGTGCGCTGCGCCAGGATTTCAAATGCAGAGGTGCGATCAAGCGCGGTGGCATATTTCGCACCCAAAGGGCTGGCCCCGATCACACCGCCCCGTTCGGCCGCGGAAATCGGGCCAAGCTGTGACGATGGCGGGCGGATCAGCGTGCGCTGCACCACACCGGGAACCCCCTTGCGTTCCAGCATGGATGTGACGGCTTCTCCCACCCCCACTTCGCGGATGGCCTCTTCGGTGTCAAAATCCGGGTTTTCGCGATAGGTTTCCGCCGCCATCCGCAGCGCTTTCCTGTCGCGCGCGGTAAAGGCCCGCAGCGCGTGTTGAACCCGGTTGCCCAACTGTCCAAGAATGTCTTCGGGAATGTCATCCGGGTTCTGGGTGATGAAATAGACGCCCACGCCCTTGGACCGGATCAGGCGCGCGACCTGTTCGACCTTGTCCACCAGTGCCTTGGGCGCGTCGTCGAACAGCAAATGGGCCTCGTCGAAAAAGAACACCAGCCTGGGTTTGTCCGGGTCGCCGATCTCGGGCAGGTCTTCGAACAGTTCGGACAGCAGCCAAAGCAGGAACGTGGCATAAAGCCGGGGCGCGCGCATCAATATGTCGGCGGCCAGTATGTTGATCTGTCCGCGCCCGTCGGGGCCCGTGCGCATCAGGTCGCGCAGCTCCAGCGCCGGTTCGCCAAAGAAATCCGCCGCACCCTGATTTTCCAGAACCAGCAACCGGCGCTGGATGGCCCCGACCGACTGGACCGAAATATTGCCATACCGCAGCGACACGGTTTGCCGGTTCTCGCCCAGCCAGACCAGCATGGATTGCAGATCCTTGAGGTCAAGCAGGGGCAGGCCCTCTTCGTCTGCGACGCGGAACGCGATATTCAGGATGCCTTCCTGCGCCTCGGTCAGCTCTAACAGGCGTGAGATCAGCAGCGGCCCCATTTCCGCCACGGTGGTGCGGATCGGGTGGCCCTTGTCGCCGAACAGATCCCAGAAGGTAACGGGAAACCCGTCATAGCGATAGCTATCAAATCCGATGGTTTCAGCCCGCTTTGTAAACGGGTGATGCAGCTTGAAATCGGCGCTGCCCGGTTTGGCAAGGCCGGACAGATCCCCTTTGACATCTGACAGGAAGACCGGAACACCCTGGGCCGAAAACCCTTCGGCCAGGATTTGCAGCGTGACGGTTTTGCCTGTGCCGGTGGCCCCGGCGATCAACCCGTGGCGGTTTGCATAATCCAGCCGCAGCCATTGCTTTTCGCTATAGCCGTCACCGCCGCCGCCGACAAAGACACCGTTTTCCATAGAATTTCCTTCCCACCCGAAGTCTGGCTTTGAACATACAAACTTAACCTTTTGCTGCCAGTGTGTTTTTTGTGCGGGTCCATTTGTTCCTCTTATGGCCCGGACGATCCTCCCTGTTAGACTGGCCGCGCTTTGATGCGCGGCCTCTTTTTTGTGAATTCACGTTTGAATTTTGACTGTTGACGCTGAGGATTTCATTGCGTAGCGTTTGCCCAATAATAGTCGGCCGGTCCGACAGGGAGAGATAAGGGGGAGATACACTACAGTATCTTCCCTTTTGATTTCAAAGACCTCTATCTCGCACCTTACCTATCGCTTTAAGATGCTTTGCAGGGCATCTGCTGGCGTCACAGGTCATCACCAACCGCAAGAATCCGCCAAAGCACATGGCTTCTTTTTGCGTTTTGGCCTGACACCTGATGTGTCCCGTGTTATCGCATCACCAAACGCGACCTGCCCCTTCGGAGAGGAATTTATGATCAAGCCCCTGTTTCTTCTGAGCACTGTTGCAAGCCTGGCCCTTGGCGGTCTGGCAACAGCGCAGGAAACCCCCACAGATGCGGAAACGCCTGCAGACGCCGAAACATCCACAGACGCAGAGACCCCCGAAGCCGAGGCCCCCGCCGCGAATGGGGATGTCAGCATCCTCGACACCGGCGAACCTGTCGGCGATGCCGCGGCGCAGCAGCGTCAGGATGAAACCTATGTCAAATCCACTCATGGCGACTGGGCCGTTCAGTGCCTGCGCGTCGATGAGGGAAATGAGCCGTGCCAGATGTATCAACTTCTTAAGGATGCGAATGGCGGGAACGTCGCAGAGGTCAGCATGTTCCGCGTGATCAATGGTGGTCAGGTTGTGGCGGGTGGAACATTTGTCGTGCCGCTTGAAACTTTGTTGACGGAAAAGCTGACCATGCAGGTCGATTCCGGCCAGGCCAAACGGTATGACTTTTCTTTCTGCACCACGGTTGGGTGCTATGCGCGGGTCGGGTTCACCGCCGAGGATGTCGCGGCGTTTCGCCGGGGCAATGTGGCCAATGTCAGCATCGTTCCTGCCCTTGCCCCGGACCAAAAGGTTGCAGTGAGCATGTCCCTGACAGGCTTTACAGCGGCCTATGACGAGATCACCGCGCTGGAACAGCAGGGCCAGTAAAGCCCTCGATTTTGACGGTTGAAGGGGTCAGACGGTTCCGTCTGACCCTATTTTTTCATCCAGCCCCTGCAACACCGCCAGTGCGGCGCGTTCGCCGGGTGGCTGCCCCCCACGGCCCAGCCGGTCCATCGTCAGCGACATGGCCTGCTGTTGCGCATCGGGGTTTTGCAGAACATCTATCATAGCGTTGCAGATCGGCGCGGGCCGGCAATTTTCTCCGATGAATTCCGGGATCACCCGCGTGTCAGAGACCAAATTCACCAGCGTGACCGTGTCCACCCGCAGCATCCGGCCAATGATCTGGCGCGACAGCCAGTTCATGTCATAGGCCACAACCATCGGCGTGTTGGCGGCCGCCAGTTCAAGCGACACCGTCCCGGACGCCGCAAGCGCCACGTCGGCGGCATAAAACGCCGCCGTTTTGTCACTGCGCCCCGCATCATCCACCGGGTACAGGACATGCGGTTTGACGGGCCAGTCTGCCACGGCTGCCTCGACAACCGATGCGACATTCGGAGCGGCGGGGATCATGACATCAAGATCGGGCCGCGCATCGTGCAACAGGCGCACGACCTCGGCAAAGACCGGCAACAGCCGCGACACCTCGCTTTGGCGCGATCCGGGCAGGACCAGGGCGAGCGGCCTGTCCTTCAATCCGAACTGATCTTTGAACGCCGCAACCTGGTCGGGCGACGCGACCGGATCGGTCACCACCGGATGGCCGACAAAATCACAGCGCATGCCCGCGGCTTCCATATAGGGCGGCTCGAATGGCAAAAGCGCCAGCACCTGATCAATATGGGCGGCCATTTTGCGCGCCCGGCCAGGACGCCAGGCCCAGACCGTCGGGGCCACATAGTGAACGGTTCGGATCGTACTGCGCTGTTTGACCTGTTTGGCGACCCGCAGACCGAATTCCGGAAGATCAATGGTGACCAGAACATCCGGTTGTGCGGCCACGACCGCATCCGCCGTCTGCGTGATGCGCCGTTTGAGATGCCGATACCGGGACAGGATTTCAGTGATCCCCATGATCGAGATGTCATCCATCGGAAAAAGGCTCTTCAGCCCCTGCTCGATCATGCGGTCGCCGCCGATGCCGTCGAATGTCACGTCAGGTACGTGTTTTTTCAGACCCGCCATCAAAGCCGCACCAAGCTTGTCGCCGGACGCTTCACCTGCAACGACAAACACCTTCATCAGAGGCCCTTTTCCCGCACCCACAGGAACAGTCCAAGTTCATCGCAGCGCGCCACGGTTTTCGCCCGGTCCAGCACCAGGACGCCGTTGGCCTCGACCACAATACCGTCCAGCCCGGCTGCGGCAACCGCATCGGGTGTGCTGAACCCGATTGCCGGAAGATCCGCGCGCCGATCCTGTGCCGGTTTCGGCGCTTTGAACAAAATGCCCCCTTCGGTTGCCGTCGTACTTCCTGACAACCAGTCAGAGGCATCCCCCAGCAACCCGCCGAACATGTCGCTGGCCGAACTGATCGGAGAGGTGAAGAAATCCCCGCTGCCTGACGCGCGATCACGGGCCAGCCGTGCCAGCATCGCATCGGTTCCGGCTGCGTCTTCGCGGGCGATAACCGTGTTTGCGCGCACAACACAGGCTTGACCCACGTCGCGCGCGCCCATCGCCGCCACGGTGCGTTCACCAAGCCGCGCGTCATTGGTGGTCTGTGGCGCATATGTTTTGAGTGTGAGCACACCCGGCCCCGGCAAAAGATCCGGCACAAGCCGGTGGGCTGCGACGATCTCGAACCCGGCCTCTTCAAAAAGCTGGATCACGATGCGCAACGCGCCGTCATCGCCCGAGGTCAGCGCCTGTTGCAGACGCGGCACCAGCGGGGCCGTTGCCGCATCCAGCCGTGCTGGATCAATCGGTGGGCGGCGCATGGCCCCGCACAGACAGACCTGCGTGATCCCCCGCGCCTTGAGATCGGCCAGCACGCTGCCCAGGGTTTCGAGATGAAAGATCAGGTCTGCGGCCAGCCCGTCTGGTTCAAACCCGGCCAACACGCAGACAAGAGGGCGTTGGTCCTGTGCGTCTGCAAGAATGCGCGGCAGCCGCCCTTGCCCGCAGATAAGCGCCAGCGCCACCGATCAGCCCGGTGTCAGGAACGACCGGTCGCTGTCGCCCAGAATAAAGTCGACGATATGATGCACATAATCGCTGTCTGTTTCGTCTCCCAATCGTTTGGCGCGGTCGTGAAAGGTGCCCTCGCCCTGTGCCAGCATCTGAAACGCCGCCCGCAGCGCGGTAATGTCAGACCGGCTCACGCCTTTGCGTTTGAGACCGACCAGGTTCAGCCCATCCAGCCGTCCGCGATCCGCCTGCACAAGACCATAGGGAATGACATCATTGGTGACCATGGTCACAGCACCGATGATCGCGCCGCGGCCGATGCGGACAAATTGGTGGACGCCAGACAAGCCGCCGACAATCACGTCATCCTCAAGGATACAATGCCCGGCCAGTGCCGCGTTATTGACAAGGATCACCCGGTTGCCGATGCGCACATCATGCGCCACATGGCAGCCCGCCATAAACAGGTTGTCATCGCCAACAAAGGTCACACCGCCGCCGCCCTCGGTGCCGGTGTTCATGGTCACATGTTCCCTAATGCGGTTGCGCGCCCCGATCTTCAGGCTGGTCTCTTCGCCGCCAAACTTCAGATCCTGCGGGATTTCCCCGATCACCGCGAATGGAAAGACGGTGGTGTCTTCGCCAATCGTGGTGCGACCCGACACCACCACATGGCTTTTCAAAGTCACACGCGCGGCCAGGATGACCTCCGGCCCGACATGGCAAAACGGGCCGATGGTGCAGCCTTCACCGATCTGTGCGCCGTCTTCGACCACGGCGCTTGGGTGGATATGCGCTGTCACGCGGGCAGGTCCATCATTGCCGAAAACTCTGCCTCGGCGGCCATTTCGCCATCAACTGTCGCAACACCGCCAAATTTCCAGACCTTGCCCCCCGGTTTGCCGCGCAGCGTGGTCAGGCGCATGTGCAGCTGATCGCCGGGGATCACCTTGCGCCGGAATTTGCATTTGTCGATAGCCATGAAATAGACTTTCATGTCCTTATCGGCCATCTCCAAAGAGGTGCCCACCATCACCGCCGCCGTTTGCGCCATCGCTTCGACGATCGTGACCCCGGGCATGATCGGCATACCCGGAAAATGCCCCTGAAAATGCGGCTCGTTCATGGTGACGTTTTTGATGCCAAGCGCGGATTGGGTGCCGTCAATTTCTTCTACACGGTCCACCAAAAGAAAGGGATAGCGGTGCGGCAGGATACGTTGGATCAGCTGGATATCGGCGCGAAGAAGCGTGTCGCTCATAGGGGTGTCCCTTTGAATTCAGTCCGGGCTGAGTAACAATCCCGGTGCGCTGGGGCAAGACGTCAGGGGCGCAAAGGCAGGATCGCGGCCCCTTCGCCAAATTCTTCGTTGATCCGCAAGATCGCCTCATCCGTGATGTCGACAGCATCTACACTGAGCAATACGGCCCGTCGGTCCAGCACGGCGACAGCGCCGCTTTCCTGCATAAGCTGCAACAAAACCGGTTGAACCGCACTAAGAAGCGCGCGGCGCGCCTCTTCTGTGCGCTGCCCGACCGCACGGGCCTTTTCATCCTGCGTGCGCCGCAGCGCTTGCACTTTTTCGTCGAACGCTTCGGCGCGGGCGCGGAAATCGGCGGGCGGCAAGGTATCGCGCAGCTCTGTCAATTCCCGTTCCTCAGAGGTCAGATCGGCCTCGATCTGGCGATTTTCCGCAGCGATTTCAGCGCTTTCCTCTTCGATTTCACGCACCACACGTTGACCAAAGGCGCTTTGGTTGAACAGGATATCGGGGGATATTGTCAGGATCAGGCTTTGTACGATGCCAAGATTGGACAAACCGCCATCCTGCTGCGCAGGTGCCGGTCCGCCAAAGGTCAAAAGCGCCCCGAAGAGCGCCCCTGAGACTGTGCCAAACCATGTCCGCATTTAGAACTGCGTGGAAATCGTCAGATCGAAGCTTTGGGTTTCGTCAAACTCTTCCGAGCTTAGCGCTTCGCTGAAATTGAACCGCAACGGACCCAACGGTGTGGTCCAGAAGACAGACACGCCAACCACATGACGGGCTGTGAAATCTTCGTACAGGACATTTTCATTGGTCTCTTCCAGCCCCCAAAGGCTTCCTACGTCATAAAAGACGCCGCCGGTGATGCCGTATTCTTCGGGCAGCGGCAGCGGGAATTCCGCTTCAAAGCGTGCAACCGCAAAGTAATCACCGCCCAAAGGATCATTGACGTCACCCGGCCCAACTTCGCGCGGGCCGATGCCGCCCGATTCAAACCCGCGCATCAGGTTTGATCCCAGCTTGAAGCGGTCCGTCACCCGCGACGAGCCTTCCGAAAAGCTGAGTGCTCCGGCTTGCAATGTGGCGCGAAGGGTCACTTCGTCGTTCCAGACACGGGTCTGAGCCACGGCGCGCAAATTGGATTCGACATAGGTGCTGTCGCCCCCCAGACCGGCAAAATTCTGACCAAATTCAAGCAGGACACCGGCGCTTGGGTTCAAGCCAGTACGGCGTGTGTCATAGCTGTAGCGATAGCCCACAAAGCTTTCCCAAACTTCGCCCCGGTCTGCTTCGGCCCTGATGATCGACCCGACTTCTTCGTTCAAATTGGTGATCTCTGAATACTGCGCGCCGTAGCGCAGGCTCAGTCGGCCGTTTTCGGACACAGGGAACGTGAATCCGGTCGAGAAATTGCCGATCGCTGTGTCGAATTCGGCGGACGCGTTGTCGGTCTCCAGATAGCTGAGGCTGAAATTGAACGCGACATTTCGGCCAAGGAAGGCAGGTTCGGTAAAGCTGAAGCTGTAGTTGGAGGAATCCACCCCGGTTGTGACACCCAGAGACAATCGCTGCCCCCGGCCCAGAAAGTTGCGTTCGCTGAATGTAATCGCAGCACCAAAACCGCCGCCGGTGGAATACGATCCACCAAAGCTGAGCGCGCCGGTGGGCTGTTCTTCGACATCGACGTCAATCACAACCTGCTGCGGTGTTGAGCCTTCGCGGGCTTCGACCTGTGCATCGCCAAAGAAACCCAACGCGCGCACACGTTCTGCACTTTCGCGGATTTCGCGCGGGTTGAACGGATCGCCTTCGACCACCCGGAACTGGCGACGGACCACGCGGTCGAGCGTGGTTGTGTTGCCTTCGATGTCGATCCTCTCGACAAACACGCGTTCGCCACGGGTCAGAAGAAATTCGACATCCAACGTCAGATCGCGGTCATTGCGGGTCACGCGCGGTTCGACGCGCACAAAATTAAGCCCCTCGCGGATGGCCAGGCGTTCGAGACGGGCAATTTCGGTTTCCACGGCGGTGGGTGAATACACCCGGCCCGAGCGCAAGCGGATGGCTTGCTGAAACACGTCGGGATCAACCTCTGCCAGATCAGAGGTGGCCGTGACCTCGCCAAAGCGGAACTGCTGCCCCTCTTCGACGTTGAAGGTGACAAAGAACCCGTCGCGTTCTTCGCTCAGGTTCGAGGTCACGCCGGTGGTGCGGAAATCAACATAACCGCGAGATTGGTAGAAATCCCGCAAGACCTGACGGTCAAATTCGATCCGGTCTTCGATAAATGTATCGCTCTGGATCAGGGCCCGGAAAATACCGGCCTGTTTGGTTTCAAGCACCCGGCGCAGGCGACGGTCACTGAAGACCTGATTTCCGGCAAAGCCGATGCGTTCGATTTCCGAAACACCGCCTTCAAACACTTCGAACACCAGATCGACGCGGTTGTCGGACCTGCGGATCACCTTGGGCTGAACGCGCGCGGCGATGCGCCCCTGCTGGGAATAGGCTTCGGTGATCCGCGCCGCGTCCGCCTCGGCGGTTGACGGGCTGAATACACGTCGCGACTCCGACTGGATGATCAGCGACAAAGCCTCGTCGTCGACACGGGAATTGCCTTCAAAGGTGATGCGGTTGACGGTCGGGAGCTCAACCACACGCACAACCAATGTGTTGCCGCGCGGTTCGATTTCGACGCTTTCGAACAGCCCAGAGGCAAGAATGCGTTGATACCCGTCGTTCAATTCCGCTGCAGTGACGGTTTCGCCGCGCGCAACACCAAGGTAGGTCGCAATTGTTCCGGCTTCGATGCGCTGGTTGCCTTCGACAGACACCGCATTGAACCGAAAATCCTGCGCAAGCGCCAGATCAGGCGTGGTCACAAGACCAACCGACACCGCGACGGAAGCAGCTAACAATATTGGACGTAGAGTCGAGGTCCGCGCTGCTTTTCGCGTCACCTGCCCGCCTGTTTTATATGTCATCGTGGCACCCTACTCAGACCTGCTTTTGGAATCTGAGTACCGAGATTGCCGTGTCTTGTCAAAAGCGCAAAAGCGCCTTTGTTCAATAGCCGACCGGGTGTGTCATTGCCTCAATCACAAACGACCCGATGAACGCGCCCAGAAACAGTGCTGCAACAATGGCAAAGCCATAGAGCAAACGATCCCAATTCATGGTAAGAAGCAGGCTCACACTGCGGTAGCCGTCTTGAATTGTTTGCATGACGCACCTCGGATGTCTGGGTCGTTGACCATGTATCCATCCCAAATGTGACGCTATTGCGAACCCAATTGAGGCGATTCCAAGAGACGCGTTCGTGATTCCGGGCCAATCAGGGGCAGAAAAGATCGTTTGTTAACGCAAAGAGCATCAATGACAGCAACAGCGTCAACCCGATGCCCATCAGCACGCGCAGAACCTTATCGCTTGGGGGTTTGCCGGTGACTGCCTCATAGGCGTGAAACACCAGGTGCCCGCCATCCAGAACCGGGATGGGGAACAGGTTCAACAGACCAACAGCGGTGCTGAGGACGGCGATGAACCAGATAAAGTTCGCCGTACCCTGCGACGCCATAGAACCAGAGGTTTCGGCAATACCGATCGGACCCGACAGATTGCAGGTGCTGATGGCTCCGGTGATCATGTGATAGAGACCGGACAGCGATCCCTGAATGATGCGTCCGGTCTGTTCGACCCCGGACATCATCGCACTGACCGGGCCGCCGAATTCGGTCGCCGGTTCAAAAAACATCCCGCCGATAATGCCCATGCGGTACACGGTTTTGAACGACCCGTCGGGCTGTGGTTCGTCCGTGCGGCGTGGTGTCAGCTGCAATTCGCGGATTTCGCCGTCGCGCCACACCTCAAGATCCAGGGTTTCGCCCTCTGATCCCTCGACCGCGACACGCAATTGTTCAAAAGAGTAGATGTCGGTCGCATTGATGGATGTCACGATATCGCCCGGACGAAAGCCCGCATCATCCGCAGCAGAGCGTGGAATGATCTGGGTGGCCACTGGCGGATAGACATACGGTCCCTGGATCACCTGCTCTTGTCCGTCGCGGATCACCGTGTATTCAAGATTGGCCGATTCCGGCAGTTGGTTGAGGAAGGTCTCAAACAACGCGCCATCGTTGAAGGATGGCAGCGGCACACCGGAAATCTCGACAAGCTCGTCGCCCACCTGCAATTCGTTCTGCGATGGCACCGCGCGCAATTCGCCGACTTTGACGGGGTCTGTCACCTCGCCGCGCAGCATGAACACACCGGTAAAGATCAGGATGGACAGGGCAAAGTTGAACGCCGGACCTGCAGCAACCGTCAACGCCCGCGCCCAAAGCGGCGCGCCGTTCATGGTTCGGCGGCGTTCCGCATCGGACAGTTCGGCCATGGCGTCTTCGTCTTTGCCCCCAGAGGCGTTTTCGTCCCCCTTAAATTTGACGTAGCCGCCCAAGGGCAGCAGCGCAAATTGCCATTTGGTGCCGCGTTTATCGACCCGCGAAAACAACACCGGCCCAAAGCCAAGCGAGAACACGTCAGCATCAATCCCGGACCAGCGGCCCACGATGTAATGCCCGTATTCATGGATCGCGACAATAACCGACAAGGCGATCACAAAGGCCAGAATGGTCCAGATCACCCCACCAAACTGCGGCAGCAACGCTGCAATATCCACGGCTCAACCTCTTTATTTGTTCATGATTTCATCTGCCCTTACCCGAGCGAGATGGTCTGCATGCATCACGTTATCAAGGGTGATGGCGGCATCAATGTGGCCCGGTTGGGCCGAAACTCTGGAAAGAACCTCTTCCACAACCGATGCAATCTGCTGAAATCCGATGCGCCGATCCAGAAACCCGTCAAGCGCCCGTTCCTTGGCGGCATTGAACACAGCGCCCGCCAGACCACCTGTTGCCATCACCTCTCTGGCAAGGCGCAACGCGGGCCAGCGCTGCTCGTCGGCGGGGCGGAAGGTCAGCTGTCCAAGCGACACAAGATCAAGCCGTTCAACAGGCAGCGCCTTGCGCTGGGGATAGTGCAGGGCAAACCCGATCGCGTGGCGCATATCCGGCGGGCCAACATGCGCCATCAGCGCGCCGTCCTGGAACCCGACCAGCGCGTGGATCATCGATTCGGGATGAACCACGGCTTCGATCTTTGCCGGGGCGATCTGAAAAAACTCTTTTGTTTCAATCAGCTCAAGCGCCTTGTTAAACATGGACGCGCTGTCGATGGTGATGCGCTGGCCCATGTCCCAATTGGGATGCTGGGCGGCCTGTTCCGGGGTTGCAGCGGCCAGATCCTCTAACGGCCAATCGCGAAACGCGCCGCCAGAGGCGGTGATGATCACGCGCTCGATCGCGTCCAGATCTTCGCCGATCAACGCCTGAAACACCGCTGAATGTTCACTGTCGACGGGCAAGATCCGCGCGCCATGTGCTTTGGCGGTGGACAACATCAGCGGGCCTGCGCAGACCATGCTTTCCTTGTTGGCAAGTGCCAGGCTTGCGCCCTGTTGCAGTGCGGTCAGCCCCGGTGCCAGACCGGCTGATCCGACGATTGACGACATCACCCAATCCGCCGGGCGCGCCGCCGCATCAATCAAGGCTTGCGGGCCTGCGGCAGCTTCGACACCTGATCCAGCAAGCGCCTGTCGCAGATCATTCAACAAATGCGAATGAGCGGTGACGGCAACATCCGCCTTGAACGCGATGGCGTCTTTCGCAAGTTGCGCGATATTCTGACCACCGGTCAGCGCAACGACATCATAGGCGTCCGGATCGCGGCCAATCAGGTTCAGCGTGTTCTGCCCGATAGAGCCGGTGGCCCCGAATATCGTCACCCGCCTCATTCGGACCCCGGAGGAAAACCAATAAGCTGCCCTGCAATCACGATAAAGATCGCCGCCCCCAGCATCCCGTCAAACCGGTCCAGCAACCCACCGTGACCGGGAATGAGGTTCGAGCTGTCCTTGACGCCGGACCGCCGTTTGATCGCGCTTTCGGCGATATCCCCAATCTGGCTGGCCATGCTGACCGCGACGCTGACCCCGATCAGCCCTGCCCCCGCTTTGGTGGCACCGGCAAACATCACGGCCAGCACCGCAGAACCGGCCCATCCAGCAACCGTTCCGGACCATGTTTTCTTGGGGCTGACGCGGGGCCAAAGTTTGGGCCCGCCAATCAACCGACCGGCAAAATACCCGGCGATGTCGGTCACAACCACCACAAGCAGCAGCCAGACCATCCATGTCAGGCCGAAGTCATCGCGCAACGCCATCAGCCCGTACCCGGCCAACTGGATCAGAGCGGTGAACACCGCATATGTCACGCCGCCGTTTTCCATACGGCCAAGGCCCAGCATGGACGGAATCAGCAACAGTGGCAGCGCAAAAGAGGCCGGCAGTTCTATCGCCACCATGGCAGCGGCACCCGACGCGACGCCCAATATCAAGGCAGACCGGTTGCGCGCGGTGTCGAGCATGGTGACAAGTTCCCACACCATAAGCCCCACCACCACAGAAATCAGCGCATGAAACCATAACCCGCCAAGCCAAACCCCCAGCGCGCCAATGCCCACCATGGCCACCGCGGAGGCAAGCCGCGGCAACAGATCGTCCCACTTGCCGGTGGTCATGCCCGCACGGCCCCAAAGCGCCGATCCCGCGCGCCGAAGCCTCCTACTGTTGCCCGAAACTCGTCGGCTGAAAAATCCGGCCAGAGCGTGTCGATAAATTCGTATTCCGAATAGGCCGATTGCCACAGCAGGAAATTCGAAATACGGGCTTCTCCGCTGGTACGGATCACCAGATCCGGATCGGGAAGAACGCAAGTGTCAAGATACTTTGGCAGCGTTTCTTCATCCACTGCTTCAGGATCAAGCCTGCCTGATGCAACATCCCGCGCCAGACGTTTGGTGGCCCGGGCGACCTCGTCGCGGCCACCATAATTGATGGCGATGGTCAGGTTGACGGTGCGGCACTCTGCGGTCAGCGCCTCAAGCTCGTCCATCATCGCGACCAGTTTTTTATCAAGGCGCACGCGGTCGCCGATGAACCGCACGCACACGTCATTGGCCTTGAGCGCCTTCGCCTCGCGGGTGATGTAGCGGCGAAACAGGTTCATGAGGCCCGCCACCTCGGACTGGGTGCGTTTCCAGTTCTCGGTCGAAAAGGCGAATACCGTCAGATAATCGACCCCAAGCTCGGGACAGGCTTCGACGATTTCGCGCACCCGCCGTGCCCCGGCCTGATGCCCGAATAAACGCGGCCGACCGCGTTGCGCGGCCCAGCGGCCATTGCCATCCATGATGATCGCCACATGGCGCGGACCGTCGCCAGTCTGTTTAGGCTGAGGCTGGGGCTGTGCCATCGTGCCGACGTCCTTCCTGCGGATGCTCAGACTTGCATGATCTCTTCTTGCTTCGTCTCCAAAGCGGCATCAATCTTTTTGATGTAATCGTCGGTCAGTTCCTGGACTTCGGTTTCCCAGAATTTCTGGTCATCTTCTGACATGCCCTCGGCCTTGGCCTTTTTGATCTGGTCCATACCGTCCCGGCGAATGTTGCGAACCGACACGCGGGCGTTTTCCGCATAGCTTCCGGCAACCTTGCCCAGCTCGCGACGGCGTTCCTCGTTCAGTTCGGGGATCGGCAGCATGATGATCGTGCCATTCAGTTGAGGATTGATCCCCAACCCGCTTTCGCGAATAGCTTTTTCAACTTTCCCGACCAGTCCCTTGTCCCAGACATTCACCGTCACCATACGCGGTTCCGGCACGTTCACCGTGCCCACCTGATTGATCGGGGTCAGGCTGCCATAGGCGTCCACCATCACCGGCTCAAGCATTGACGCGCTGGCGCGTCCGGTGCGCAATGACGCGAATTCGGTGCGCAAATTGGCCATCGCACCGTCCATACGGCGCGTCAGATCATCGGTATCAAGTAGAAAGTCGTCTGCCATGTGGCCCTCAAGATCGAATTTTTGTGCTTTTATTGGGTTCTAAGCGACGCGCGCCCGAAAGTATAGCGTCTTGGTGGTTGTTCGGACCCAGCAGTCGCGTTCTGACACCCCAAGATCATAACCGCGCCGACTAGCCGGACGCGTATGTCCCGGGGTGAACGATTGTATAGGTGCCCTCGCCTGCCAGAATTCCGCGAAACCCGCCGGGTTCATCAAGGGAAAACACAATGATTGGCAGATTGTTGTCGCGCGCCAGCGCAATGGCCGATGCGTCCATGACACCAAGGTTTTTTTGCAGCACCTCGTCATAGGTGACCTTGTCATACCGGACTGCATCATCATGTTTTGCCGGATCTTTGTCATAGACCCCGTCCACCTTGGTGCCTTTGAAGATTGCCTCGCAGGACATTTCGTTGGCGCGCAATGTGGCGGCGGTGTCGGTGGTGAAATACGGATTGCCGGTGCCTGCCGCAAAAATGCAGACCCGGTGTTTTTCAAGATGCCGCACAGCCCGGCGACGGATGTAGGGTTCGCACACCTGATCCATCGGAATCGCACTGATCACGCGGGTGAACACGCCCAGTTGCTCAAGCGCGGACTGCATGGCAAGGGCGTTCATGACCGTCGCCAACATGCCCATATAGTCTGCGGTGGTGCGCTCCATCCCCTGTGCCGAGCCTTGCAGGCCGCGAAAGACGTTGCCGCCGCCGATCACCATACAAATCTCGACGCCCAGATCATGGACCGATTTCACCTCGCGCGCGATGCGCTCGACCGTTGGGGGATGCAGGCCGAACCCCTGATCGCCCATGAGTGCTTCACCCGATATCTTGAGCATCACACGTTTGTATTTGGGTTTGGGGGCGTCGCTGTCCGTCATATTGCGCTCCGTTTGGCCGAGAGTCTAAGGTTGCGCGCAAAATGTCGGAAAAGCAGCAGGGGAGCAAGGCGCAGTCACGCCGCAGGTCAATCCCGTGCAGCCGGGCCGTCAAAGACAAGGATACAGGCGCGTCACCGTGGATATTTCAAAGCTTATTTCGGGCCTGTCCCCGACCACACCGGTGCTGATCGCAGGTCCGACGGCGAGTGGAAAATCAGACCTTGCACTGCGGATTGCCGAACAACAGGGCGGGATCGTGATCAATGCCGATGCCATCCAGGTCTATGCCGATTGGCGCATCTTGACCGCGCGCCCGTCTGTGCAGGACGAGGCACGCGCGCCGCATGTGCTTTATGGGCATGTGGCACGCGACGTGGTCTATTCGGTCGGTGACTGGCTGCGCGATCTTGAACCGTATCTGGACGCCGGCCCAAGACCGATCATCGTTGGCGGCACCGGTCTTTATTTTACCGCGCTGACGCAGGGCCTTGCGCGTATTCCCGAAACGCCGGATGCAGTCCGGGCCGAAGCCACGGCGCGGATCACCGATCACGGGCATCGCAGTCTGATCCCGGACCTGGATGCTGACACCCGATCACGGATTGATCTTGAAAACCCAATGCGGGTGCAGCGCGCCTGGGAAGTGTTGCGCAGCACCGGCACCGGGTTGGCTGCGTGGCAGGATGCAACCCCACCGCCCCGTCTGAGCCTTGCGGATGTGCAGGCCTTTGTCGTTGATGCGCCGAAAGACTGGCTGACGCCGCGCATCGAACACCGCTTTGCACGTATGATCACTGCAGGCGCACTGGACGAGGCGCGCGCCAATAAGGAGGGCTGGACGCCCGATTTGCCGTCCTCCAAAGCCATCGGAGCCGCCGAGCTGATGGCCGTACTGGACGGTCACATGATAATAGAGCAAGCCAGCGAGCGCGCCAGCATCCTGACCCGCCAGTTTGCCAAACGTCAGCGCACCTGGTTTCGGTCCCGGATGGGCCACTGGACATGGCTTGAGGCCGCAGAACTTGAGGTCGCAATAACATAAGACTGATTTGCATCTTGCGGCATGTCGCAATATGACAAAGACAATGTCGTTTTCAGACCCAAAAAGGCTCAATCTGGCGATTGATGCCAAGAGCCGCATCAGACGCACTGCGTCGATGATACCTTTGTGCAGGGCCCAACGGCCATTTGCCTCATTCCACAAAAACAAGACACGTGTCACAGGGAGAAACACATGACGCATCACACACCGATCAATCGGGTGCACCCGTCCGCCGAAATGTACGCACAGGAATTCAAAGATGGACATCTGGACCGTCGCGAATTTCTGGCACGGACAACCGCGCTGGGTGTGACCGCCAGCGCGGCCTATGCGCTTGGTGGATTGGCCCAGCCTGTGCAAGCGTCCGAACACGCGCAACAAGGCGGCACCATCCGCTTCCAGATGGAAGTCCGCGCGCTGAAAGATCCGCGCACCTATGACTGGACGCAGATTGCGACCTTCACCGCCGGGTGGCTGGAATATCTGGTCGAATACAACAATGACGGGACGTTTGAGCCCATGCTGCTGGAAAGCTGGGAGGCCAACGACGACGCGACAGAATACACGTTGAAGGTGCGTCAGGGCGTCAAGTGGAACAATGGCGACGACTTCACCGCCGAGGACGTGGCCCGCAACATCGAAGGCTGGTGTGATACCACGCTCGAAGGCAATTCGATGGCCGCGCGCATGGCGTCGCTGGTTGACAGTGACACCGGCAAGGCCGCCGAGGGGGCGATTACCGTTGTCGATAGCCATACGGTCCTGCTCAAGGCCAGCGTGCCGGACATTACGCTGATTCCGGGCATGGCGGACTATCCCGCCGCGATCACACATTCGAGCTTTGACGCCAACACCATGCTGGCAAACCCGATTGGCACGGGGTTCATGCTGCCCGAAAGCCACGAGGTGGGTGTGAAGGCGGTGCTTGTGCGCAACGAAGGCTTTGATTGGTGGGGCTACGCGGCGGGCAAAGGCGGCTATATCGACCGCATCGAATTCATCGATTACGGCACCGACCCGGCGGCGTTCCTGGCGGCATATGAATCCGAAGAAATCGACATGAACTGGGAATCCGTGGGCGAATTTATCGACGTGTTCGATGCGATTGGGCTGACCCGCTCGGAAATCCCGTCCGGCTTTACCATCGTCATTCGTCCCAACCAACTGGCCGAGGATGATGAGGGCAACAAGATCTATGGCGACAAGCGGGTCCGTCAGGCGCTTGCGATGGCAATTGACAATGAAATCTGCCTTGAGCTGGGGATGGCCGGATATGGTATCGTGGCTGACAACCATCACGTCGGACCGATGCACCCGGAATACCACCCCGATATCACCCGCCTGCCCTATGATCCTGCCAAGGCCAAGGCGCTGATGGACGAGGCCGGCATGGGCGACTTTGAACACGAGGTGCAATCCATCGACGATGATTGGCGGCGCAACACCACGGCGGCTGTTGTGGCCCAGCTGAATGATGCGGGCATCAAGGCCCGTCACACGGTTTTGCCCGGATCGACCTTTTGGAACGACTGGACGAAATACGCCTTTTCGTCGACCAACTGGAACCACCGGCCCTTGGGCACACAGGTTCTGGGCCTTGCCTATAAATCAGGCGTCGCATGGAACGAGTCCGGTTTTGCCAATGACGAATTCGACGCGCTGTTGGCCGAAGCCAATTCGCTGGCAGATGTCGACGCGCGCCGCGAGGTGATGGGCAAGTTGCAGTCGATCATGGTGGAGGAAGGTGTCACAATTCAACCCTACTGGCGAACCGCCATGCGACATCATCGTGACAATCTGGTCGGCGTCGACAAGCACATCGCCGACCTGCCGCAATTGTACAAGTTCGGCTTTAAGGCCTGAGCATGGTCAAGACAGCCGCGCCCATCCGGGCGCGGTTTTTTCGCTGTGATCGGGCGAAGACAATAAAAAAATATAATCTGTCGTGTCCGAAGCGGCGTCCACCAACAGGGTGAACCATGGGACTTTTTATACTTCGGCGTCTTGGCATCATGATTCTGACCGGTCTGTGCCTGACGTTTCTTGTTTTTACGTTAACCAACCTCTACCCAAATCTGGAAAAGCTGGCCAAGACGCAGGGCAATTTCCGCATGAGCGATGCCGAGGTCAGCAGCTTTCTGGAACGCGGCGGGTATCTTCAGCCGACACTTGTCAAATACGGCGAATGGCTTGGCGTGTTGCCCTCCTACCGGCATGAAAACCCCGATGGCAGTATTCAGGGCCGGTGTATCCTGCCCGGTCAATCCCCCGAAGAAGCACCCGAGTTCTGCGGCGTGCTGCAGGGGTATTGGGGCTTTTCCACGGTGTTCAAAGACGAGGTCGGCAGCATCATCGCAACCCGGCTGAGCCTGACCGGCAAGCTGATGTTCTGGGTGATGGTCCTGATGGTGCCGTCGGCGCTGATACTGGGGGTTTTGTCGGGCATGAACGAGGGTTCAAAAACCGACCGCACGCTGTCGACGGTTGCCATCACAACCACGGCGACGCCGGAATACGTGTCCGGTGTGATCTTGATTGCGGTGTTTGCATCCTCGGCGGTGGGGCTGAAATGGTTCAAAGGCACGGCAACCTCTGCGATGGAGAACGCCAATTTCGAGAATTTCTTTCTGCCGGTGCTGACCATCTCGCTTTATGGCATGGGATATATCGCGCGAATGACGCGGGCGTCCATGGCCGAGGTCATGACCGCGCAATATATCCGCACGGCGCGCCTGAAAGGTGTGAGCTTTCCGAATATCGTCATCAGACACGCCTTGCGCAATGCGCTGATCGCGCCGTTTACCGTCATCATGCTGCAGTTTCCCTGGCTGCTGAACGGGGTGGTCATCGTTGAAACCCTGTTCAATTACAAAGGCTTTGGCTGGACGCTGGTGCAAGCGGCCAGCAACAACGACATCGAGCTTTTGCTGGGGGTGTCGGTGGTGTCGGTCTTTGTGGTGCTGATCACGCAGCTGATCTCTGACATCGGTTACGTTTACCTCAACCCACGCATCAGCGTCACCTGAGCGCAAGGAGAGCACCTATGGAGCCGCTCAGCTGGTTTGAAATATTCACCCGCGTCATCCTGCAGTTCATGCCTGTCTGGATCTCGCTCATTGTCCTTTTTACGCTGTCGATGGTCTATAAACGGCGGCTGGGTTTGTACGGCAAGCTGTTTGACTCAACCATCGGCATGATCGGTTTTGCGCTTGTCATGTTCTGGGTGTTCACCGGAATTTATGGGGCGATGGACATGATCATCACCCATGACCCGCTGGCCCAGGTGTCGGGCATGAAAAACAAGGGTCCGGGCACCGCCCTGCGCAGCCCGGATGAGGGTCAATACGCCTATTACCTGTTCGGCGGCGACAACCTGGCGCGCGACGTGTTCAGCCGCATGATCAAAGGGGCCTGGATTGTGGTTCAGATTGCGCCGTTGGCAACGCTGTTTGCCTTTATGGTCGGCATCACACTGGGCCTGCCAGCCGGGTATTATGGTGGCAAGCTGGATACATTTCTAAGCTTTCTGGCCAACCTGATCCTCGCCTTTCCGGTGATCTTGCTGTTTTATCTGCTGGTGACACCCGAAATCGTCGAAACCGGCATCCCAAGCTATATGGCCACGGTTTTGTTTGTGTTTCCGTTGATCTTTGTCGGCGTCTTGCTGAATTCGCGCTACAAGACCCAGCCCGGATTGCGCACGCCGATGTTGATCGTGGTTCTGGGAATTATGGGATGGCTGTACCTGTCGCTGATCTCTGAGACGGGATCAAAGGTTTCTGTCTTGCCGGAATTTATGGACCTGTTCAACGTGTCGGATGGCATCCTTGTGGTGTTTGTGTCGGTGGTCTTTGTCAATTCGCCTACGGTGTTCCGGATTGTCCGGGGGCTGAGCATGGATATCAAGACCCGCGATTACGTGGCGGCGGCACAAACACGGGGCGAAGGGCCGTGGTATATCATGCTCTGGGAAATCCTGCCCAACGCCCGTGGCCCCCTGATTGTCGATTTCTGCCTGCGCATTGGCTATACGACGATCCTGCTTGGCACGCTGGGGTTCTTTGGTCTGGGCCTGAGCCCGGAAAGCCCGGATTGGGGCACAACGATCAATGACGGGCGGCGGCTGTTGCAGGTCTACCTGCATCCCGCAATTGTGCCGGCCCTGGCCTTGTTAAGCATGGTGCTGGGTCTGAACCTGCTGGCCGATGGTCTGCGCGAGGAATCGCTGCGCGATTGAGACAGGGCGGACTGGGGGCGCTGCCCCCAGACCCCCGAGGTATTTCAAGCCCAAAGATGCCATGACGGCAAACCGGGCCCCCCGATAGGGAGAGACAAGATGAAAGACGCCTATGACGGCCCGATCCTTGAGATCGACCAGCTTTCGATTTCCTTTTTCACGCGGCTGCGGGAAATCCCGGCGGTGATGGATTTTTCGGTCAAGGTGATGCCGGGCGAAGCGGTGGGGCTTGTCGGCGAATCCGGATGCGGCAAATCCACGGTTGCTTTGGGGGTGATGCAGGATCTTGGCCGGAACGGTCAGGTTGTAGGCGGGTCCATCAGGTTCAAGGGCCGTGACCTCAACAGTATGAGCCAGGAAGAGTTGCGTCAGATCCGGGGTTCGGAAATCGCCATGATCTATCAAGAGCCGATGGCGTCACTGAACCCGGCGATGAAGATCGGCAGGCAGCTGATGGAAGTCCCGATGATTCACGGCGCGGCGTCCGAGGCAGAGGCGTTGCAGCGCGCGTTGCAGGTGGTCACGGATGTGAAACTGCCCGATCCCAAGCGAATTCTGGACAGCTATCCGCATCAGCTTTCGGGTGGTCAGCAGCAGCGGATCGTGATCGCGATGGCGTTGATGGCCGAGCCGTCTTTGCTCATCCTGGACGAGCCAACCACTGCGCTGGACGTCACGGTCGAGGCTGCGGTTGTGGCGTTGGTCAAGGAGCTGGGCCAGAAATACGGCACGTCGATGCTGTTTATCAGCCACAATCTGGGCCTCGTGCTTGAGACCTGCGACCGGTTATGCGTGATGTATTCCGGCGAAGCGGTGGAAACCGGGTCGATCGAGGATGTGTTCGACGACATGCAGCACCCCTATACACAGGCGCTGTTTCGGTCGATCCCGTTGCCGGGCGCTGACAAGAACGCGCGGCCCTTACGGGCCATTCCGGGCAATTTCCCCCTACCCCACGAACGTCCGGCGGGCTGTAATTTTGGCCCGCGCTGCGATTATTTCGAGGCCGGGCGTTGCGATTCCGGCGCCATCAAAATGGCTGCGGTTGCGGGAAATGACCGTCACAGCACGCGCTGTCTGCGGTTTCAGGAGATCGATTGGTCCGCACCACTGGATGCGGCCGAGACCACACACAAGCCAGAGCCCGGTCAAGTGGTTCTCAAGATAGATAATCTCAAAAAATATTATGAGGTCGCGGCGAACGCGCTTTTGGGCAGGTCTGGTGACAAGAAGGTGGTCAAAGCCAATGAAACACTGAGTTTTGAGGCTCGCGAATCCGAAACCCTGGCCATCGTCGGCGAATCCGGGTGCGGCAAATCCACCTTTGCCAAGGTCCTGATGGGGTTGGAGACGGCGACCGAAGGGCAGATCCTGCTGGACAACGGCAATATCGAGGCAACGCCGATCGACGCGCGGGACACCTCTACCATTGCGGATGTTCAGATGGTGTTTCAAAATCCGTTCGACACGCTTAATCCGTCGATGAGCGTCGGTCGCCAGATCATCCGCGCGCTGGAGGTGTTTGGCGTCGGGGAGAATGACACCGCACGCAGGCAGCGGATGCTGGAATTGCTGGATCTGGTCAAACTGCCGCGCGCTTTTGCCGATCGGATGCCACGGCAGTTGTCAGGGGGGCAAAAGCAACGTGTCGGCATTGCACGCGCCTTTGCCGGAAATGCCCGCATCGTGGTTGCGGACGAACCTGTGTCGGCGCTGGATGTGTCGGTCCAGGCGGCGGTCACGGATCTGTTGATGGAGATCCAGCGCGAACAAAAGACAACCCTTCTGTTCATCAGCCATGACTTGAGCATCGTGCGCTATCTGGCTGATCGCGTTATGGTTATGTATCTTGGGCATGTAGTGGAAATGGGATCGACGGATCAGGTGTTTTCGCCGCCCTATCACCCCTATACCGAGGCGCTTTTGTCAGCCGTGCCCATTGCGGACACGCGGGTGGACAAGAAACACATCGTTCTGGAAGGCGACATTCCCTCGGCCATGAACCCGCCCTCGGGCTGTCCGTTCCAAACGCGGTGCCGCTGGAAATCAGAGGTGCCGGGCGGGCTTTGCGAGGTGGAGGTGCCACCGCAGCGTGAGCTTGCAAACGGTCATCAGATCAAATGCCATCTGACCGACGCGCAGCTTGCCGAAATGGAGCCGGTTATCCAGATCGCAGCAGAATAAAGAACCGGGGGTTTAGCGCCCCCAGATCTTTTTCACGTAGTTGCGGGTTTCGCGATAGGGCGGGATGCCTTTGTGCTTTTGCACCGCACCCGGCCCCGCATTATAGGCCGCCAGCGCCAGACGCCAGTTTCCGAAAGTGCGGTATTGCTGTTTGAGATAGCGCGCGCCGCCTTCGAGGTTTTGCGCGGGATCAGTGGGGTCAACGCGTAGATCGCGCGCGGTTCCGGGCATCAATTGGGCCAACCCGATCGCACCCTTTGACGAAATGGCGCGCGGGTTGAAATTTGATTCCTGCTGGACAAGCCGCAGGAACAGATCTTCGGGAATCCCATGCCGGCGCGCCGCATCGCGGGCCATGCCGGAATAGACACCCGTATAGCGGCCACGGTATTGCGGCAATGCCCCGTCACCACCGGTGTCGCCCCATTTGGTAGGAGTGACCACTTTGGGTGGCTGCAGCCGGATCGAGCTTTTGTATTGCTGGGCGGCGCGGGTGTCCAGAACGCTGGTTTTGCTGGAAAACAACGCCGAGCGATTCTTGGTAGACAACACTTCGGCACTGGCCATTCCGGCCCCCAACAGCGCTGCTGCGCTGATGATGGCGATCAATCCCTGTCTCGCTGCTGGCATAAATCCGCACGCCCCATGTAAAGAATTTGCGTGGTTATAGTCTGGTTTTGGTTTTCACACCAGCCTTGGTTGATCATGAATTCTTAACCACAATTGGATGATACCGGAAGACACAGGCGGCATTAGCACATGGCATCTGCGGGATGCGATGGGTATTGTCCCGCAAGCGGCGCGCTGCGTCAGAGATTCGATCAGGAAAATGGGGGACCCATGGCCGGTTCAGTTAACAAGGTCATCATTGTCGGCAACCTGGGGCGTGATCCCGAAGTGCGGACATTCCAGAACGGCGGCAAGGTGTGCAACCTGCGTATCGCCACGTCCGAAAACTGGAAAGACCGCAACACAGGCGAACGGCGGGAAAAGACCGAATGGCACAGCGTTGCCATCTTTTCCGAACCGCTGGCCCGCATCGCGGAACAATATCTGCGCAAAGGGTCCAAGGTGTATATCGAAGGCCAGCTTGAAACCCGCAAATGGCAAGATCAGTCCGGTCAGGACCGGTATTCAACCGAAGTGGTGCTGCGTCCCTATCGCGGTGAACTCACGCTGCTGGACAGCCGTGGTGACAGCGGTGGCGGTGGCGGCGGCTATGGTGGCGGCGGCAGTGACTATGGCGGCGATTACGGGGGCGGCGGTGGCGATTACGGCGGCTCAAGCGGCGGTGGCGGTGGTCCGGCCCGCGCACCGGCCCGCGACATTGACGACGAAATTCCGTTCTAGACCGAAAAACCGATGGGGCATCACCGTTTTCCGCGCGGTGCCCTATCCGGCCTTCAGGGTGTCCAGAACAGCGGCTTTCGGAACGTCCGACGTGACAAATGCCGATCCGATGCTTTTGGCCAGGATAAAATGAATTTGGTCCGCGATAACCTTTTTGTCCTGGCCCATCAGGCGCAACAAGGTCTCTGCATCGGGCAAATCCCCGTCGATATCGGCCAGCCTGACCCGCATCCCCATTCGAGCAAGCAATTGACGCACGCGGCTTGGTTCTTCTTGTGCGCACAGGCCCAGCCGCGCGGACAAATCAAAGGCCAGCCCACAGCCTATGGCGACGCCTTCGCCATGTAACAGCCGATCCGAATAGCCGGTCGCGGCCTCCAGCGCGTGGCAAAAGGTGTGCCCCAGATTCAAAAGCGCGCGGTCGCCCTGCTCGGTTTCATCCCGGACCACAATATCCGCTTTCATTTCCACCGAGCGGCGGACCGCATAGGCCAAGGCCTCTGGGTCACGCGCGATAACGCGGTCTGCGTTCTGCTCTTGCCACGCGAAAAACGCGGCATCGCCCAGCAAGCCGTATTTCACCACCTCGCCATACCCGGCCAGAAAGTCACGGTCGTTCAAGGTGTTGAGAACCGCAATATCGGCCAGAACCAAAGCGGGTTGGTGAAATGCGCCGATCAGGTTTTTGCCCTGCGGCGCGTTGATCCCGGTTTTCCCGCCCACCGAACTGTCGACCTGCGCCAAAAGCGATGTCGGGATCTGCACAAACCGCACCCCGCGGCGCAATACGGCGGCGGCAAAGCCGACCAGATCGCCAATGACCCCGCCACCCAGGGCGACAACCATATCACGGCGTTCGATCTTTTGCTCCAGCAGCCATTCCACGGTGCGTTCAAAATGCGGCCAGCTTTTGGTGGACTCGCCAGCTGGCAGCGTCAGGGTGACAGAGGTGATTCCCTCCGCCTTCAAAGCGGCGTTCAAGGCAGACAAATGTCGTTCGGCGACGTTGGCATCGGTCACAATCGCAACGCGCGGACGGTCCAGCAAGGGCGCAATCTCGGCACCTGCCCGCGTCAGAAGATCGGGACCGATCCGCACGTCATAGGCGCGGGTGTCCAGGGGGACGTGAACCGTTTCGGTCATTCCAGTACCTCCATCACATCAGGACGCGTGCGCAGCGCGTCAATCACACGATGCGCCATATCATCAATCGACAGGTTCGGTTCCGATGTCACGGTCAGATCGGCCTTTGCGTAGACTGGCACACGTTCGTTATACAGCCGGGTCAGCGCGGCCAGCGGATCGGGCACCCGCAACAGGGGCCGCGTGTCCTTGTGTTTTACCCGGCTCCAAAGCAGCGGCAGGTCCGCGTTCAGCCACACGGCCACGCCTTTTTTCGCGATCATCGCCCGGTTCGCATCGGACATGAACGCGCCGCCGCCGGTCGACAAGACGCCCTGCTCTTCCTCCAACAGACGGTCGATCACCTGCGCTTCTTTCAGGCGAAAAAACGGCTCGCCGTCGCGCGCGAAAATCTCGGGGATGGTCATGTTGGCGGCTTTTTCGATCTCTGCGTCCGAATCCAGAAAAGGTGCATTCAGCAGCGCGGCCAGGGCCTTGCCCACAGCGGTCTTTCCGGCCCCCATCATCCCCACCAAAACAACGGTTTTTTTGAGTCTCGCCTGCATCGCCCGGATTGAAACCCTTGTATCTCGGCCATCTGCCGCCACTTTTCTGATAATGCTGGCTGAATGACGTGATCTGGGGCAAAAGGCCAGTTATAAGTTGCAAAAAATCAACGAGGCAGGGTGAGGGTGTCCATGGGGCGCGTAATTAAATGGCTGATCTATCTGTTGATCATTGGCGGATTGGCGCTCGTGGCGTATGCCTATGTGGGGCCGTATTTTGGGGCGGATTTTTCACCGCCGCAGACTGAGATTCGAAAACCTGTGACATTGGATGCGAATTAGGACTGCTATCATTCTGTTGTGTCTGAGCGCCGGTCACGTGGGTGCGCAGGACACGCCTTTATCGGCGATTGACTGGCTTGCCGTGCAACGCGATGTGGCACCGGTGGTGGCGATCCCGCCGCCGTTGAATGAAAACCCCGTCGCCGAAAGCGCCTCTGTCCCGGATGTAGAGGTGCAACCGCTGGACACGCCGTCAATCGGTGGCGTGGGTTTGTTGCCCAGCACGATGACAGGGCTGCCCGCGACTTTGTGGCAAGGCAGCACAGAAGCCGATCTCGTGGCGGCGCTGGACCGGCTGCATCGCCGCAAACCGTCGGTTCCGGCGCTGGATTCTCTGATGCATACCCTGCTTTTGGCCGAAGCCGCTCCGCCCAACGGCAGCGATGGCGCTGCATTGTTGGAGGCGCGGCTTGAGACGCTCTATAATCACGGTCTGGTGGCCCCGGCCGAAGCCCTGGCCGAGCGTGTTGGGACGCTGACCCCGACGCTGTTCGATCAGGCGTTTGATCTGGCTCTGATCACCGGCTCTGACGCGGCCCTGTGTCAGCTTTTGACGGAACAACCGGGGCTGAGCAACGATCTGCCGACCCGGATCTGGTGCGCCACGCGTGACGGTGATTTTCCGCTGGCAATGACTGTCTATCAGACCGGCAGCGCGCTTGGACAATTGTCCAAGCTGGATACAGAGCTTTTGCTGCGGTTTCTTGATCCTGAATATGCCGAAAACACCCAACCCCTGCGCCCTCCGGTGCGTCCGACCCCGCTTCAGTTCCGGTTGTTCGAAGCCATCGGAGAAGCCTTGCCAACCACACCTTTGCCCCTGCCCTTTGCGGTTGTTGAACTGAGCGGTGATTCCGGCTGGCGCGCCCAATTGCAGGCGGCGGAACGGCTGGCGCGGGCGGGTGCGATTGATGGCAACCAGCTTCTTGGGGTCTATACCGAACAATTGCGCGCCGCGTCTGGCGGGATCTGGGACCGTGTCGAAGCGCTTCAGCGGTTTGAAACAGCGCTGAACACCCGTGATCCCGGCGCGATTGCATCTTCCTTGGAAAAGGTCTGGCCTCAGATGCGGACGGCTGGGCTGCTCGTGCCGTTTTCGAACCTGTTTGCATCGCGCTTGCAGGGGCTGCCCTTAAACCCGCGCGCCGAAAGGATTGCCGGGTTTGCGGGCCTTTTGTCAGACAATTACGAAACCGTAGCGCAAACGCTTCGGACCAGCGACGATCCCGATCTTGCTTTTCTGGCCAAGCTTGCACAGGGCGATACATCGGCCGCGCGGCGTTTGGATGTGCCGCATGCCGCTGCCTTGAACGCGGCATGGTCAACACCCCCTGACGCCCCCGAAGATCTTGCGGCGATGGCGGCGCAAAACCGGCTGGGCGAGGCGTTGCTCGCTACATTGCTGCGGTTCGAGACCGGTGCCGAAGGCCGCCCCGCCGAATTGACCGAGGCATTGCAGACCCTGCGCGCGTTTGGATTGGAAGACACCGCCCGCCGGGCCGCGTTGCAGCTGGCCATCCTTGACATGGAAGGGGCGCGCAGATGAGTGACATCCACTGGATTGCAGCATTTCTTGATGCACAGGCCGCTGAACGCGGAGCAGCAACCAACACGCAACTGGCCTATGCGCGCGATTTGTCCGATTTCACCGATTGGCTGACACGCGAAGATCTGTCGCTGTCGGATGCGCGAAAACCGGATGTGGAATCCTATCTTGTTTATTGCGACGCGCAGGGTTTGGCAAAATCCACGCGGGCGCGTCGGTTGTCGGCGATCAAGCAACTGTATCGTTTCTGCTTTGAGGAAGGGTTTCGCGACGACAATCCAGCGGTTCAAATCAGCGGACCAGGGCGCGACAAACGGCTTCCGAAAACCCTGTCAACACAAGAGGTTGACCAATTGCTCGACGCAGCCTCCGGCTATGGCCGCACCGACGCTGACAAACAACGCAACATCTGTTTGATGCAATTGCTCTATGCAACCGGCATGCGCGTCAGCGAACTGGTGTCCTTGCCGCTGACATCGGCTAAGGGCGATCCACGGATGCTGTTGATCAGGGGCAAAGGCGGCAAGGAACGGATGGTGCCGCTGTCCCCACCGGCGCGCACCGCGCTGCGCGACTGGCTGGCGACGCGGGAACGCATGGAGGATACCGCCCGCCAAAACGGCAAGCCCGCCTCAGCGTTTCTGTTTCCGTCTCGTGCCAAGTCCGGGCATCTGACCCGGCATGCTTTTTACGTTCTGATCAAAGAACTGGCCGTCAAGGGCGGCGTCTCGCCGGGCAAGGTCACGCCGCACACGTTGCGCCATGCGTTTGCCACGCATCTTCTGGCCAACGGGGCGGATTTGCGCGCGATCCAGACCTTTCTGGGCCATGCCGACGTGTCGACCACTGAAATATACACCCATGTTCTGGAAGAACGGCTCAAGGAATTGGTGCTGGATCACCACCCGTTGGCCCGGGACTAGGCGCTTGCCCTTGAACGTATCGCCCTGCATCCCCATAACCCTGTAAAGCTTTCAACACGTTGGACCCAATGGAACCCGCAACGACCGCGGCAGATGCCGCTTTCTGGATCACCGCCTCCGCAATTGTCGGGCTTTTGGTGCTATCCGCCTTTTTCAGTGGCTCTGAAACCGCCTTGACCGCCGCATCGCGCGGCAAACTGCGGTCGATGTCTGACAAGGGCTCCAAAGGCGCAGAGCGCGCCTTGAACATCACCGAAGACAATGAACGCCTGATCGGGTCCGTGCTGCTGGGCAACAACCTGGTTAACATTCTCGCCACGTCGCTGGCGACCGCGTTGTTCACGCGCCAGTTCGGGGAATCCGGTGTGGCATTGGCGACGCTTGTGATGACGCTGCTGGTTCTGATCTTTGCCGAAGTGCTGCCCAAAACCTATGCCATCACCAATGCCGAAACGGCCGCGAGCCGCGTGTCGCCGGTGATTGCCTTGGTGATCCGGGTGTTTTCGCCGGTTGTGGCCGCAGTCCGGGTTCTAGTGCGCGGTGTGCTTCGGGTGTTCGGTGTCAAAACTGATCCGGACAGCCATATTCTTGCCGTGCGCGAAGAAATCGCAGGTGCGCTGCAGCTTGGCCATTCCGAAGGTGTGGTTGAAAAGGAAGACCGGGACCGGATTCTGGGCGCGCTTGATCTGAGTGATCGCACCGTCGAAGAAATCATGCTGCATCGTTCGAAGATTGAAATGATCGACGCGGACAAGGCTCCTCAGGATATTCTGCAACAATGTCTGGCATCCAGCCACACACGGCTTCCGGTGTTCCGGGACGATCCCGAAAACATCATTGGTGTTGTGCATGCCAAAGACCTGTTCCGCGCCATGTACCGGTTCCTGCAGGAAAGCGAAAAGCCCATGGAGGCGCTGAAAGATTTCAATTTTTCAGACGTTTCGATGAAACCCTATTTCATTCCCGAAAGCACGTCTCTGGACGATCAGATGCGCCAGTTCCTGCGCCGTCACACGCATTTTGCGCTGGTGGTCGACGAATACGGCGCGCTTCAGGGTTTGATCACACTGGAAGACATTCTTGAGGAAATCGTCGGCGAAATCACGGACGAGTTTGACCCAGATGACGAAAACAACGTCAAGCGGGCGGAGGACGGCAATTACTGGATTGAGGGGGCGATGACGATCCGCGACCTTAATCGCGCGCTGGATTGGTCCCTGCCCGATGACGAAGCCAACACAGTGGCCGGTCTGGTGATCCACGAAGCCCAGATGATCCCGACCATTGGCCAATGCTTCAGCTTCCACGGCTTCCGATTTGAGGTCGCCCAGCGCGACAACAACCGCATTACGGCACTCAAGATCAGACCACTTGCACCCGAGTAACGCCGGGGCGCTGCCCCGGACCCCGGCATATTTGGAAAAAGAAGAACATCAGGTGCGCAGTCTGGTGCCATCGGGGTCAAATGGCGGCTGATCAAGGATCACGGCACGGTGCGGACGGCCCAGGACCATCACGTCAACCGCCTCTCCTGCGACCGGGTCTTTGACATAGCCAAGCGCCAGCGACATTCCCACATGGTAGCCATAGCCGCCCGAAGTCACGCGGCCGATGCCGCTGCCGTTTCTGAATATCGGCTCACCGCCGGTGGCGTCCGCATTGGACGCCTCTGTGTCATCAGGGTCCAGCGCCAGAAGCACCAGGCGTTCGCGCGGTGCCTGTTCCATATTGGCCAGCGCGGCATCGCGGTTCAGAAACTTCTTGTCTGACCGGCAGAACCGCGCAAGCCCGCATTCCTGCGGCCAGTATTCGGGGCTGTATTCCCTGCCCCAAGAGCCATAGCCTTTCTCCAACCGCAGGCTCATAAGCGCGCGGCTGCCCACGGGTACGGCACCGACCTTTTCCCCCGCTTCCAGCAACGCGGCATAAAGCGCGACCTGATCCGTGGCGCGGCAATGCAATTCCCATCCCAGATCACCGGTAAACGACACCCGCAGGGCCATCACGTCCATCCCGGCGATTTCGATTTGTCCGGACCGCATGAACGGCCAATCGGCTGTCGCAAGGGATGTGTCGGTCAGCCCCTGCAGCAGCACACGGCTGTGCGGGCCCGCCACGTTAAACCCGCACCATGTGGATGTCAGGCTTTCGAACACTGTGCCTGCGGGCAATGGCACGGCATCGTAGAACCGTTGCTGATAGCGCTCTGCCATGCCGGAACTGATCACCCAGAACGTGTCATCGGCCAGCCGCGTGACCGTCGCCTCCCCGGCGATCCCGCCGCGTTTGCCAATGAGAGGGGTCAAACAGGACTGCCCGACTATGCGCGGCATTTTGTTTGCAAAGACCGACGCCAGCCAGTCCTCGGCCCCCGGTCCCGTGACGCGGTACTTGGCAAAGGTCGAGATGTCGATGATGCCCGCCCTGTCGCGCAGGGTGCGCGCCTCATGTCCAACAACATCCCACCACGGCTGACGTGTGAACCCGGCGCTGTCCTTTACGTCGTTCGAGAAATAAAGCGGATGTTCCCATCCGGTGCTCAGACCAAAGACCGCCCCCATGTCCTTTTGCATCCGGTAGGCCGGACGCAGGGTCAGCGGTCGGCCAGCCTCGCGTTCCTCGCCGGGGAAATGGATTTTGAACCGGTGCGCGTATTGATCGCCGACCCGCGCCTTGGTGAATGCGGCATCCGCCCAATCACCGAACCGCGCCACATCCCAGGTGAACATGTCGTATTGCATGTCTCCGTCGATGATCCATTGCGCCGCCATCAGGCCCATGCCGCCGGATTGCGAAAAACCCGGAATGATGCCGTTGCAACAGAAATAGCCCTGTTTGCCGGGCAGCGGCCCCAGCAGCACGTTGCTGTCCGGGGACCAGATCATCGGTCCATTGATCACCCGTTTGATTCCGGCCTTGCCCACAACAGGCACCCGGTCAATCGCGCGCATCATGTTGTCTTCGATCCGTTCCAGATCATCGGCAAACAATTCGTGTCCAAACTCCTGCGGGGTGCCGTGCTCGGCCCAGAACCGCACATCCTTTTCGTATGCGCCGACCAGCAGGCCCTGACCCTCTTGGCGCAGGTAATACTCTCCGTCGCGATCCGCAACAGACGGCAACCGGCGGTCCATGGCGGCAATCTCGGCAATGGTGTCGGTCACGAAATACTGGTGTTCGGTGGGCAAAAGCGGCAGCGTAATCCCGGCCAGAGCCGCCACCTCGCGCCCCCACAACCCGGCGGCGTTCACCACCCATTGCGTGTGAATGTCGCCCTTGGGTGTGCGCACGATCCATGTGCCGTCCGACTGCTGGTCCGTCGCGGTCACCGGCGTGAAGCGATGGATCTCTGCGCCGCGCTGCCGCGCGCCTGCCGCATAGGCTGCGGTCACGCCGGACGGATCGACATTGCCGCCATCGGGTTCGAACATGATGCAGCGCACCCCGTCGAAATTGACCAGCGGGTGCAGGTCTTCCGCCTCCGCGCGGCTGACCTCGTGAAAGCTCATCCCGTAAAGCCGCGCTTTCGCCTCTTGCAGCCGCAACTGATGCTCTCGGGCTTCGGTTTGCGCCAAATAAAGCGATCCGGGCTGAAACACACCGCAGGATTGCCCGGTCTCGGCTTCCAACTCTTTATACAGGGTCATCGTATAGTGCTGGATGCGGCTGATATTGGTGCTGTCATGCAGCCCGTGGATGTTGGCCGCCGCGTGCCATGTTGACCCCGATGTCAGCTCGTCCCGTTCGAGCAGAACAACATCGCACCAGCCCAGCTTGGTCAGATGGTAAAGGATCGAGCATCCAATCACACCACCGCCAATCACAACAGCCTGAGCGTGGGTTTTCATACGAGTCACTCCAATGGGTCCGCCCCACCCTTTGCGTCGCAGCGCACCGGAGGTTGCCCTGTGCCGACACCCGGTGTCGTTTTCGGGCAGGACGCACAGAACCCGGCCCGCACATGCTTGGGCCAACAACGCGATGGCATCGAGCATTGCGCAGCGCATCAGCCATACCGGCGCTTTGGGATACGAGATCTATTGCGACCCGATTTCGCAACGGCAGTTTTGGCACCCGCTTTGGGACGCGGGCAAAGACCACGGCATGCGCCCTTTTGGTATGCCCGCGATGATAAGCCTGCGGCTGGACAAGTTCTTTGGTTGGGGGTCTGTCCGAGTTTTCGCCCGATTATCCGACCGCCGAGGCCGAGAGGACCACACCCCACGCGCGGATTTTAGGCGTCGTTGCCGCAGATGCGGATGACGCGGACGTGCAGGGGTATAAACTGATCTGGAATGACGAGAAGCTCTGCGGCTTTTGTACCTCCGGCGGATACTCGCACCCTGCCGACCCGTCCATCGCACTGGGGCTGATCCCACGCGGGCTGGTGCAGGATGGGCTGCGCACCCAGATTGAAATTCTGGGCCAGATGCGGAACGCTGTGCTGATCACCACGCAGTTCTGTGATCCGGATGGCGCGCTGATGCGCATTTGAGTTCAGTCGCAGATCGCGCTAAGACGCGCTGCCCCAACTGGACACACCCGCGCCTTTTATGACCAAAATCGCCATCGTCATTCCCGCCGCCGGTGCAAGCCGTCGCATGGCTGGCCGCGACAAGCTGCTTGAACCCGTAGATGGGTCTCCATTGCTGTTCGGAATAGCACAGCGCGCCGTGCAAGTGTCGGACGCGGTGTTTGTAACGCTGCCGTCAGGTCCGTCCCTGCGGCGCGACACAATCGCGGATTTGGCAGCGACCCCGGTCGAGGTTCCGGATGCGCAATCGGGGATGTCGGCGTCATTGCGGCGGGTTTTGCCCTACCTGCCCGACGAACTGATGGGGGTGATGGTGCTTCCGGCGGATATGCCGGATATTCGCAAAGAGCATCTGGAGCAGATGATCCGGGCCTTTCGCGCGACCGAAGGCGACACCATCCTGCAAGCCACAAGCGAAACAGGCGTGCCGGGCCATCCCGTGATCTTTCCGGCAGCGCTTGCCACGGGCTTTGCGCGGCTGAGTGGCGACACCGGGGCAAGGTCCATTCTGAAGGCCAACTTGCACCGCGTGCGCCGCGTTGCCTTGCCCAAAGACGTCGCGATCACCGACCTTGATACGCCAGATGCCTGGGCAGCGTGGCGCGCACAAAACCCGGACAGGTAGGGTGTGGATAAGTTTGCGGACAAAACGGCTGGTTACAAAGAAATGGGACGGCTCTCCCCGACCGTCCCATTCATTTCGGTTGCTGCCACATGAGGGCGCGACCGGACAACTTTGTATCAAAAGCGTCGCTTGAGGCGCAAATTACTGAAATCCCGCTTGGAGGCAAGGCGATAATTGCCAAAAATCCGAATGGGCCAAAGCCGCTTTATGTCTGAAGGTGACGCTACGGCACGATCCATCCGCCCTGCCAGCCCGTTTCGGCCTTAAAAACAGCGCGGCGGTGGGGATCGGACAATTGCATCAGCTCTATTTCGCGAATCGTGCAGATCAGCACCGCAAAGGCCGACTCGCGCGATAATTTTGTGTAGGCATGGGCGCGCGCGATGGGTGATCCGGGTTTTGGCGATGCTCCGTAGGCCATGCGCGACCCTTCGGGCACACGCGCCCAGTCCTGCGCGACAGACGCCCCTTGGTTGATTTCTACGGATGTGGACAACCTGATTTGCAGCCTGGCTTTTTCATCCCAGATATGAAGCTGCGCGACGGGGGTCTGCCTTAGGGAGATCATCTTGCCCGACCCGCTGTCGGTATGGATTTCGACCGTCGCAGCACCCCGATCCGCTGCGCGCAGCACGACGGTGCGGGCTTCTGGCAGACCCTTGGTCGATACGGTTGCAAAGACCGGATGGCGCGCTGCGGCCCGGCGATCCTGAACCCCCCGCGTCAGACGCTGCCACCCCAGGTCCAGAAACGCCGCCAGATCGTTCGGATCACTCATAGCCTGTCATCTCCAGATATCCGCGCCCGGAATGGCTACCTGCGATTGTCACAGGGCCTTCCCAATACGGGATCGACAACCCCATCCACGCATCCGGGTTCAGTGCCGACACGGTCACATCCACATTCCTGTCCGGCAATTGGACCGCCCATCGTGTCGGCACCGTACGCCCGGCCACGTTATGCATTGCCAACGGTTGCGCGGCAAACGCGCCATCCGGGTACGCGGTGGTGGTGCCATCGGGCGCGATCCAGGTGGCGGAGGAAAACGCCGTGCCATCGTCTTGTCGCAGCAAAAAGCCCATAAGCTTGTCGCCGCTGTCGAAAGACAGGGAAAACCAATCCCAGCCCGATTGATTGTCCGCCAGAGGCTGGGACGACCATTCGCGATCAAGCCACGCACGCCCGGTGACATCGACAGACCCGTCAGGCAAGGACAGCGTGCCGGTCACAGCGAAATAGGGCTGCGAATAATAGTAACTTGCCTGCCCTTGCGCCGATTTCACCGAAAACCCGTTATCTCCATGAAACACCAAGGGGCCGGTGGCGGACAGGTCAAGATCATAGGCAAAATCCGTGCCCCGCGCCGTCAGACGCATGTCCTCGAATGAGGGGCCCTTCATGTACCAGTCGTCAATCCACGCCTCAAACGGCTGGGCGGTCACGCCTGCTTGCCCGATGCCGCCACGGGCAATGCGTTCTGCCACCAGGTGCGTGCTGGGGGTTGTCACCGCCGCATGTGCAAACCAGATCTGCGGATCTTGCCAGCCGTCTTTCGTTTCGGGTGCGAGCGCGGATCGGAACAATGTCCACTGCACACCGTAAGGCATGCCATCCGCGCCTTCCAGATTGGCCGTCAGATACCACCATTCGATCCGGAAATCCGGATGCGGGCCATGATCTTTGGGAAAATCGAACACATAGCCGGGCGCAGGCACCGAAAAACCATCGGCCTGGGTGCCCAGACCGGCAAACCCCTGCGCCGACACAAGCGTGGGCCATAGAAGCAGCAGGGCAAAGATCCTAGCGATCATTGGCAAACACCTTGAGCAGATCAGATGGCGGCGTGCGCATCAACCTCAGCGCGGGCCAAAGCGCGGCCAAGGCTGCCGCCAATAGGGCAAATGCGCTAAGCACCGCGTAATGCGCGGGAAACAGGTACATCGGCAATTGCCAGCCAAACGCTTCGACGTTGACATAAGACAACAGCACCCAAGCCAGAACCAATCCCAGCGGGATGGCAAGGATGGTTGTGACAAGCGCCAGCACAACCGCGCGCAACAGCTCCAGCCGCCCCAGCGCCCGCCGGGTCAGACCCAAGGCCCAGACCGGGGCAAGCTGTGGCACGCGGATCGCTGCGAGGGTCAGCAGGCTCATCAAGATCGCAAAGGCCGCAACTGCCAGCGTCAGAATGTTCAACGCACCGGTGATTGTGAAGGTCCGCTCAAACACATCCAGCGAAAACGCCTTGATCCGTTCCTGATTTATGATCGCCCCGTCCGGCAGACCAAAATCGCTGGTCAATACCTGCCTCAGCGCATCGGGGCTATCGGTGCGCACGCCGAATTGCTGCGGCACAAGATCAGAATAGCGGGCGCGAAACGCCGCCTCAGAGATCAGCGCCTGCCCCAGCGGGTTTCCGTAATCCGCAACAATGGCCGCAATCGGCAACGCAAGATCCCGCGTCACGACGATGTCATCATCGACCCAGACACCGGCCCGACGGGCCAGCTGTTCACTGACCACCACCGCGTCGCCTTGGTCGACGCGGTCCCAGACGTCCGGGCTGTCGGCCAGAAACAGCCAATTGTCGCGATATGTTGGACCCACGCGCACCCCAAACAGATCGGACGGGATGCCCTCAATCTCGGTTTCGACGCTCAGCAGCGGCAGGACTTCGCGGGTGTTGGCGATCAGAATCGCCTCCAAAGACGCGCTTTGCGCGGCATCCTCAAGGCGGACAAACAGTTCGGGTGCCAATCGCTGGTCAAGGAAATCGACAAACGTCACCCGAAAGCTGGACACCATTGTCGACACACCGACATTGGCCGCCGTGGCCAGCAAAAGCGCCATCAGGGCAAGGCTCATTCCCGGCACCTGCTGGCGCGTGTCGGCCCAGAACCAGTGCCACGTCACCCCGGTGGCGCGCTGCGCGATCACCCCCACCACGCTCCGCAACACCCAAGGCAACCCCAAGGCGGCCCCGATCAGCACACATGCCAGCAAGCCAAAACCCAACAAAAGCCCCTGCCCCAAAAGTGCGATGCCGCCGCCAACGCCAAAGAGCGCCAGCGCGCAAAGCCCCAATCGCCGCGCCGTGGTTCCCGACGCGACCGTCCAGGCCCGTGGACGGGCGCTGGCCAAAAGCGGCATGGTTGCAATTTTCCACACCGCCCCCAGCGCGGCAAAAAGCGTGCCGAGAACCGCAATGGCGATGCCAGAGCTCCACCATTCGGCCCGCAGCTGCAGGGTTCCGGCCACCGACGCGCCATATAGCCCCTGCAACGTGGCCGCGACATTGGGCAACAGCACAGCGGCAATCACATAGCCCAGCACCACACCAAGCGCACCAGCGATCAGCGCAAACAGCACCAGCTCCGCAATCATGAGACTGACCAGCCTGCGCAGCGGAACCCCCAACGCACGCAAGGTGCGCACTATGCCGCGCCGTTGCTCAAACGCCAAGGAAATCGTGCCGTGGACGATGAAAATCCCCACCGCAAAGCTGAGCAGGCCAAATGCGGTCAGGTTGAGGTGAAAGCTGTCCGTCAGGCGATCAGCGCCCGCCTCTTGCGCGGGCTGGCGCACCAGATCAGGTGCGAGGCGCGCCAAAGGCTGCACGCCCATCGGCTGCACCCGCGCGACAATCAAACGGCTTAGAACATCATCAAGATCCAGTAGCCGCTGCGCCAGCCCGATATCGGTCAGGGCCACGCCGGGGGCCACGCCGGGATCAACCACAATCTGGTGGGGAACGGCACCATCCAGCAGGCGCGCTGTTTCGGCGTCAGCAAACAGGACACCAGTCGTCAGGAAATCCCCGAGATCGGTTTCTCCATCCGTGCCAACCGGGGCAAGCGTGCCCGGTGCGGTCAACGGATCAAGCCCGACAAGCCTTACGCGACCAGCGTCAAGCGTCAGACGTCCCTCAAGCACCGGCGAAACCTGCCATCCGGCACGTCGCAGCCCGATATAGGTGTCTTGCGCAAAGGTATCCCCGGTCCGAGGGACAAGCTGGTCGAACTGGCCTTCGCCCAGAGTTGCCGCCGCCGCGTCATAGCTGGCGCGCGCTTCGGCATTGATGGCCTGAACGCCCGACCATAAAGCTGTTGCCAAAGCCAGACCAAAGATCAGGGCAAAAAATTGCAGCTTGTTGCGCCACCAATGCGACAGCAGCGCGGCCAGAACGCTCCTGGTCACGCCAATCGCCCCTGGCTCAGATGCACCTGACGATCCATCCGCGCCGCCACCACAGGAGAATGAGTGACAACCATCAGGGCCGCGCCGGTGTCGCGGACAAGTGCAAGCATCTGGTCCAGCACATCGGCCGCCGTTGCCTCGTCAAGGTTTCCGGTCGGTTCATCCGCCAGAACCAGCGTTGGCTGCGCCAGTAATGTGCGGGCAATCGCCACCCTTTGCTGTTGCCCTCCAGAGAGCGCTTCCGGGTATTTCGCCAAATGCGGCGTCAGCCCCAGCGCGTCCGACAACTGCGCCAAGCGCGCGGCATCAAACCGTCCCGCAAGCCGGGCCTGAAAGGCGATATTGGCCTCGACCGTCAAAGACGGGATCAGGTTGAATTGCTGAAAGATCACACCCACGTCCGAGCGCCGCAACGCCGCGCGCCCGGTGTCATCAAGGCCCGTGATGTCCTGACCGGCCACTTCGATGGTCCCGTCATCCACAATATCCAATCCGCCGATCACATGCAGCAAGGTGCTTTTGCCGGACCCCGATTCCCCGGTCAGGGCCAGGGTCTCGCCCGCCGACATCGCAATATCCACGCCGCGCAGCACCGGCACCGCGCCATCGACACCGGGATAGGATTTGCTTACATTCTTGACCCTCAAAACCATGTGCCTGAGCTATCACGACACCACGCAATGGAAAGCCCTTGATTGGAAAAACCGTGTTCTTTGTTTTGCCCAAACGCGGGCCAATGCTACCTCGGTTGGCATGAGTGTGTTTCTGCTGTCCCCTGACACGGTCTGGAACCCCAAGGCGCTGGAAACAGGATCTGTGCCACGCCGGGTTTTGCACCGGATTGCCTTGTTGCCCAAACGCGATGCGGGGATCGGTCTGATTGTGCGTGTGGTACTGGAAAACGAACCGTTGAGATATTTTATCGCCCTGTCGCCCTTTGTCGCCGCGATGTTCATCTGGCGGGATCTCGCGCTTCCGATTTCGCAGGCCCCTGTGGCGATGATCCTGCTGATCGGTTTTTTTGAAATGAAAGTTCTGCGCATCTCGTCCGACAAACGCGCCGCGCTGATGTCAGAGGACGATGCCGCGCGGGTGCTGGACAGTTTTGCCCACCGGGCCAGACGTATCCTGACACAAGTGGCCGCCCATCGTGGCCAAACCACAGGAGAGCTGATGCTGGTTGTCGAACAATCCGAACTGGCCCATGTGGCCCCGCTGACGCTTGTTTCGGTGCAAACCGGTGACGGCAAACCGCGTGTCCTGTCGATTGATGACACCGAGCGGGCGCTGATCTCTGACACCTTGTTCGACGAAGACTTCACCGAACGCGCGCTGCATACCGCGAACCTGCGTCAGGATCAGTACCTGCGCAGTGTCACTTTCGACACGCGTGGCGTGTCCGGCCATGCGCGTCTGGCGGCCCTTCTGGACGCGCCGAAATCACAAGAGGCTCCGGCATGAGCGTCAATTCAGCCACTATATCCGCCGGTGACGCGCTTGAGGTTCTGACAGAGGCCTGGCGGGCGCAAATAGAGGCGGGCTTGACCACATCCTGGATGTTACATGGCAAGCCGGGCGTCGGAAAAACCCAGCTTGTGCAGACACTTGCGGATCAAATCGGTGCCGAACTTTTTGACATCCGCCTGACCACGATTGAACCGCAAGACCTTCGCGGCCTGCCCTATTACGATCACGACACGCAGAAAACCCTGTGGTATCGCCCCGAGGATCTTCCGGATCGGCCCGGCAAACCCGCGATCCTGTTTCTGGATGAATTGACCGCCGCATCACCGTATTTGCAGCCGACTGTTTACGGCTTGCTGCAAGAGCGCCGGGTCGGGCGGCACAGCCTGCCCGACAGCGTCTTGATCGTGGCGGCCGGCAATACGGTCGAGGATGGTGCCATCGCCTACGAGATGGGCACCGCCCTGTCGGATCGTCTGGTGCATCTGCACGTCAAGGCCAACGCCAAGGATTGGCTTGAACGCTACGCCGTCGATCAAAGCCTGCATCCCGTGGTCACCACGTTCCTGCGCGCGCGGCCCGATCTGTTGGACACCACCGAAGACAGTCTTCGGCGCGGCGACATGATCACCTGCACCCCACGCTCCTGGGAACGGGTGAGCCAGATCCTGCACTCCATTTCCGATCGACGCATCCGCGATATCATGGTGGCCGGCACGATCGGGCGCGCGGCGGGTGCAGATCTTGGGCGGGTTGCAGATGAATTGGACAGTGTGATCACCGTCGACGAGCTTCTGGCGACGTCACGCGGCAAACGCGCGTCGCTTTATCCGACCACGATGAACGGGCTGGTCGGCCTTATTTACGGGTTGGTCACGCAGGCGGACAAGGCGTCCTTGCCTGATATCATCGATGTGATGGCCGACATCCGCACCCTGAGATCCAGTGATGTGGCCGCGTTGCCCTTGGGTGAATTGACCAGCTTTGGGTTTGAGCTGCTCATCCGCAAGGCATTGTCCAACGGGCTTGAGGACGCCTTTCGCGACTCCAAAGCCTATGCCGAATATGCACAAGATCGCCGCGCGGCCGGGGCGCTTTAGGGATGTCTGCGTCCCACACGCGCCGCGCGCGGGTTGCTTTGGCGCAGATGGGGGATGTCGATCCGGCAATTGCCGCCCTGGCCCTTTGGTGCAGCCATCACGACCACGCAGACGCGACCCGCACCGACGGCGACACAATTCTGTATGGTCCGGATTTTGAACACCTGTCGGTGCCCGAACAAATCGGACTGGCCGCACATCATATCCTGCATGTCGCCCTGCGCCACAGCGCAAGATCTGCAGAAATGGCATCCAGACTGGGCCGCAAGTTTCAGCCAAGGCTGTATAATCTGGCCTCCGATGCGATCATAAACGAGACTCTTTTGACCGGTGGTCATGCGCTGCCGCGCCCTGCTGTGCGGGCCAAAGAGGTGATTGATCTGTTGCCCGGACCCGACAATGTCGCGCCCAACATTCTGGCCGAATGGGACACGGACCGACTGTACCATGCGCTTGCAAAACCTCTGGACGGCGATCCATCAGACCGCCAGCCGACCGTTGAGGCGTATATGCTCAAACGCAAATTCGCCCCCGATCTGACCACCAGCGGCACATTTGAAACCGACAGCGACTTCTGGTCGGGCCGTGTGGATCAGGCGCTTGACCTTGGCCGTGCCGCTGGGATCGGGATCGGTGCGGCGCTGGTTCGCTTTGGCGATCTTCCGCATTCAAGCGTGCCGTGGGAATTGCGGTTGCGGCGGTTGCTGGCAAAGGCGGTCAGCGACATGCTCCGACTGTCATACAAACGCCCGGCGTCTCGATGGATCGCGCAAGAGGCGTTTGCCCGGCAAAACGCCGCGCGGTCCCCGGCCTATGAACCGGGCGTCAGTCGCGATATTCAACGTCCGCGCCTTGTGGTTGCGCTGGACACGTCAAGTTCGATCACCGACAGCCAGCTTGATCTGTTTGCGGCGGAAACCCTTGGCATTCAACGGCGCAGCGGGACGGACGTCCATTTGCTGGGATTCGACACCGTGGTTCATAGCCAGCTCAAGCTAGAGCGGCATGACGACCTGACCCGGCTAGAGCTGAACCGGGGCGGCGGCACAAATCTTGAGCCGGTTTTCGCAACGGCCAAAAGCCTTGACCCATCTTTGTTGATTGTCCTCACCGATCTTGACGCGCCGCTTCCCAAACGTCCTAAACACCCGGTTTTATGGGCTGTGCCCGCCCCGGTAACGCCTGCGCCGCCGTTTGGAACACTGGTCGAGATGGATCGCTGACAGGGTCGGACCCGGCGAACCCCGAGGGCGCGTGTTTGCAGACGGTGAAAAAAGTGGTGCCCAAGGAGAGACTCGAACTCTCACGCCCGTGAAGGCGGGGGATTTTGAATCCCCTGCGTCTACCATTCCGCCACTTGGGCCACGGTCGTGGTGCTAGCGAAGTTGTCCGAAAAGGTCCAGTCCCTATCACGCAGAAAGTGTCGGGATATCACTTGCGGCTGCGGGCCTGCCCAGAACCGCAGCCAACTGCATGCAAGGCGCTGGTGCAAGCCGTAGCGATTTGCTACCTGACGCGCCAATACAGACGTCATACATCGCCTTGCCCCCTCTATGGAGACACCCAAATGACAGCGGCCCCTTCAGAGGACATGGCGATTTCAGATCGGCTTGATCAGCTTGCAACAGAGTCCGAAGGTCAGCCTACCACGCTGGGCTGGGTTCTTGCACAGTTGAACGAACGCGCGTTCGGATTGTTCCTGCTGATCCTGGCCCTGCCCTGCTGCATCCCTTTTTTGTATGGCATCCCGCAGGTGGTCTCATTGCCGCTGATGTTCGTGTCGGCGCAAATCCTGCTGGGCCGCCGCATGCCGTGGTTGCCCTCGCCTCTGGCCGCGCGCAGTGTCTCGTCCAGGGATTTGCACAGCCTCGCACAGCGCGCCGGACCGTGGCTGCGACGGATCGAGGCATTCAGCCGCCCCAGGCTCAGTTTTCTGACCCGCACCCCGCTGGACCGGATCGTCGGCCTGGCGCTGGTGTTGTTCAGCGCGTCTATTCTGGTGCCTTTGCCCGGCACAAACACGGTGCCGGGGTTCGCGGTTGTTGTGGTCGCCATGGGTCTGCTACAGCGCGACGGTATTCTTGTGATCCTGGGCGCGCTTCTGGGCACGGCATGGATCGCCACACTGTTGATTGCAGGTGCCACGCTGGCCAGCCTGATCACGACATGGATAGGGTTTTGACATGATGCTCACACGCAAGATGCTGATGCTGACCGCAGCCGCGGGGTCGCTGGCTTTGATGCTGGGGGCTTACGCGTTCCAGCATCTGGGCGGTCTTGCCCCCTGCCAGATGTGCATCTGGCAGCGCTACCCGCATATCATTGCCATCGCAATCGGGCTTATCGCCGTGCGTTTCGGCAACGCCGCCCTAGCGTGGCTGGGCGCTTTGGCGGCGTTTGTGACGGCGGGGATCGGCGGCTATCACACCGGCGTTGAACGCGGCTGGTGGGAAGGGCCGACAAGCTGTTCCGCTCAGTCCATTGGCGGGCTCAGCACGGACGAGTTGTTTGAACAGATCATGACAGCTCCGGTTGTCCGCTGCGACGATGTCGCATGGGCGTTCATGGGTCTGTCAATGGCCAGCTGGAACATGATCCTGTCCTTGATCCTTGCCGGTATCTGGATCGCAGCGGCGCGTCGCCCGGCCTAAAGCGCGCTTTTGCGCGTGGACAGCAACAGCGATGTTTCGGATTGGGTCACACCTTCGAATTTGCGAATGCGGGACAACACCGCGTCCAGCGCCTCTAACGTGTCGGTGCCAAGTTCGGCGATGACATCCCATCGGCCATTGGTGGAATGTACGGCCCGGACGTCCGACAACCCCGAAATCTGGCGCAAAATTCGATCGGTGCCACGGCCTTCGATCCCGATCATCATCAGCGCCCGAACCGAATCGCGCGCGACATCGTCCTTTAGAACAACCGTATAGCCAATCACCTCGCCGGAATGTCGCAATCGGTCAAGCCGCGCCCGCACGGTTGCGCGCGAGATCTGCAAAAGCCCCGCCAGATCCGACACAGACGCCCGTCCATCATGGCGCAGGGCCGAAATCAGGCGTCTATCCGTCTGATCCATTTTGATCACTCGTACTTAGCGTTTCGGTCAACATTAAACCAGATTGTTCGCTTTGACCACTTCTGCACTGCGCATTCCGCAGATTAAGTCTGCGTGATCCCCGCAAAGGAAAAGACATGGATTCGCAGAACATTATCTTGGTCGGTGCCCCCCTCGACTGCGGCAAAGCGCGCCGAGGCTGCCTCATGGGACCGGACGCTTATCGCACAGCGGGTCTGGCCCGCGCGCTGACCGATCTGGGTCACGGCGTCAGCGATGCAGGTGACGTCGTGCCGGATGCCAATGACACCCCGGACCGCGACGGTCTGGTCGATCTTGGCGAAACGCTGGGCTGGACCACCGCCCTGATGCGCGCCGCCGAAGACGCGATGCAAAACGGCCTGCCGATTTTCCTTGGCGGTGACCATGCCCTGTCCCTGGGCACCGTTCCGGGCGTTGCCGCCCATGCCGCGAAACAGGGCCGGCCCCAATTCGTTCTGTGGCTTGATGCGCATAGCGATTTCAACACGCTAGAGACGACAGAATCCGGCAACCTGCACGGCACACCGCTGGCCTATGCCACCGGTCAATCCGGGTTTGACGGCTTCCCGCCCCTGCCCGCCGCCGTGCCGCCCAATCACACCTGCATCATCGGCCTGCGCTCTGTTGACCTTCCCGAACGCGCGTTGATGCAAAAGACCGACATTCGCGGTTTCGATATGCGCGCGATGGACGAATCTGGTGTGGCCGCCCTGCTGACCCCGTTTCTGGATGATGTGGCCCGCGCAGGTGGCGCGCTGCATGTGTCGCTTGATGTGGATTTCCTCGATCCAAGCCACGCACCGGCTGTCGGAACCACCGTTCCCGGCGGAGCCACCGTGCGCGAGGCCCATCTGGTGATGGAGCTGCTGTGTGACAGCGGGCTGATGACCTCTCTGGATCTGGTCGAGTTGAACCCCATGCTGGATGAACGCGGACGGACCGCCCATCTGATGGTGGATCTCGCCGCTTCGGCCCTTGGTCGCCGCATCTTTGATCGCCCCACCCCACGTTTGATGTAAGGACCGCACATGCAACCGTCAGACAAAGCTCTCGTGCCCTTTGTTTCGGTCGATCACATGATGCAGATTGTGCATCATGTCGGCCTGGCCGAAATGATCACCCGCATCGCCGATGCCATCGAAGAGGATTTCCGCCGTTGGGAAAGCTTCGATAAAACCCCACGCGTCGCCGCCCACAGCCCCGTGGGCGTGATCGAATTGATGCCCACCGCCAACGACACGCAATATGCGTTCAAATACGTCAACGGGCATCCAAAGAACACGTCCGAGGGGTTGCAAACCGTGACTGCCTTTGGCCTGCTGGCAGATGTGAACACCGGCTATCCAGTGCTTTTGTCCGAAATGACGCTGCTGACCGCGCTGCGCACCGCCGCCATGTCGGCTTTGGCCGCCAAACACCTGGCCCCCAAAGGGGCCACCACGATGGCGATGATCGGCAATGGCGCGCAGGCCGAATTCCAAAGCATCGCAATGCAGGCAATTTGTGGGATTACAACCGTGCGTCTGTACGACAAAGACCCAAATGCCACCCGGAAATGCGCCGCGAATCTTAGCAAAACCGGTCTGAACGTGGTTGTCTGCACCTCGGCGGAAGAGGCCGTTCAAGGCGCGCATATCCTGACCACATGTACCGCAGACAAGCAGTATGCGACAATTTTAAGCGACAATCTGGTCGGCAGTGGGGTTCACATCAATGCGATTGGCGGCGATTGCCCCGGCAAGACCGAACTGGCACAGGCCATCCTGCTCCGATCATCAATCTTTGTGGAATACCCGCCGCAAACACGGGTCGAAGGCGAAATTCAGCAACTTGCGCAGGACCATCCGGTGACCGAGCTGTGGCAGGTGATCACCGGGGCCGTGCCGGGCCGAACTGAGGCCCGAGAGATCACGCTTTTTGACAGTGTCGGCTTTGCCATCGAGGATTTCTCGGCCCTGCGTGTGGTGCATGATCTGACACGGGAAACGGGGCTGAATCTGCCGCTTGACCTGTTGGCCGACCCGGACGATCCCCGCGACCTTTACGGGATGCTGATGCGCGCGAGCTAAGCAGAAAGGGCTTTCGAAAGCCCTTAAAAACGCGGTTTCAAAACCGCTTTTCAAGCGCCTTTAAAGGCGCTTGCCCGCCTTAAAGGTAATCCGACCGCTGCAGCCCGTATTTGGCCATCTTTTCATTCAGCGTCCGGCGCGGCAGGCACAGTTCTTCCATGACCGATGCGATCGATCCGCGATGGCGGCGCATGGTGTTGTCGATGAGCATGCGTTCAAACGCCTCGACATATTCCTTGAGCGGCTTGCCTTCGGTCGTCATCACCGGCTGCATTTCCTCGTGATCGGACATCAAAAGCGATGCAATGGTGCCCGTCCCACGCCGCGATTGTAGCACGGCCCGCTCTGCCAGATTGATCAGTTGGCGAACATTGCCCGGCCACGGCGCTTGCAGCAACTGGGCCGCCTCCTGGGCGCTGACCTGCGGGGCCTCACAGCCATATTCATCGGAATATTGCTCGGCCAGCGCGGTGAACAATGTCAGAATATCCTCACCGCGATTGCGCAGCGGCGGGGCCGTGATCTTGAGCGCTGCCAACCGGTAGTAAAGATCCGGTCGCAACGCGTCCTCACAGGTGCGCCCTTCGTCCTGAAGATTGCAGATGGCCACGATGCGGGTTTCCGGCGGTGTGCCCTGATCATTGATCATCGTCAGCAGGCGCGCCTGAACGGAATCCGACAACGCCTCGATGTCTTCCAGAACCAGCGTCCCGCCCCGCGCCTCTTCGACCGCAGGCAGGCGGGTATCATCCGGCTGCATCGGGCCAAACAAGCGCCGGATCAGCGTGTCTTCGTCCATCGCCGCACAGGAAATCAGCACAAATTTCTTGCCCGCCCGGCTTCCCACTGCGTGCAGCGCATGCGCCACCAGCGTCTTGCCGGTGCCGGTTTCGCCGTCGATCAACACATGGCCATCGGCCTGGCCCAGATCCAGAATATCCTCGCGCAACCGCTCCATCGCCGGGCTGGCCCCGATCAGCTTGCGCATCATCTGGTTGCCATCCCCCAATTCGCGCCGCAACGCGCGGTTGTCCAGCGTCAGGCGACGGGCATTGGTGGCCTTCTTGGCAAGGTCCGACATCCGGTCCGGGTTGAACGGCTTTTCCAGAAAATCAAACGCCCCGATGCGCATCGCTTCAACTGCGATCGGCACATCGCCGTGGCCTGTGATCATGATCACGGGCAATGCGCTGTCCGATCCCATCAGTTTGCGCAGCAATTGGATGCCATCCATCCCGGGCATCTTGATGTCGGAAATTACAATGCCGGGATAATCCGGCCCAAGCGTACCAAGCGCCTCTTCGGCGCTGGAAAATGTCTCGGTGTCATAGCCGGACAAGGCCAGCCACTGGCTGATTGACTGGCGCATATCTTTTTCGTCGTCGACAATCGCAATTTTCATGGCTTTTCCCATGGACCTACTCCGCCGCCTGCGTCTGTTCATTTAAGATCGGCAACTGCATTTCAAAGACCGCGCCGCCTTTTTCAGCGTTGCGCGCCAGTAACCGTCCCCCAAGGTCGTTCACGATCCCCGAAGAAATGGCAAGGCCCAGACCCACCCCATCCCCCGGTTGCTTGGTGGTGTAAAACGGCTCGAACAGCGCATCGAGGTCTTCGATCCCATGACCATTGTCGCGGATCGCCAATGTCGCGGTTTCACCGCTGGCCAGGATGATCTCAAGCTGAGGATCTGTCACGGTTTTTGTGGCATCCAGCGCATTGCGCAACAGGTTCACCATGACCTGTTCGATGCGCATCCGATCGCCCATCACCAGCACCTTTTCCTCGGGCAAAATCTTGGTGATCTTGACCTTCCGGGACTTCAGCTGGGGCTCCATCATGGCCAGGCTGGCGGTAAGCGCATCGCCCATGTTCACAGGGCAAAACGCCTCTTGCCCCTTGCGCGCGTAACTCTTGAGCTGACGTGTAATGCCGCCCATCCGCTCGATCAGATCATCAATCCTCGAAAAGGCGGAAAACGCTTCTTCGACCCGGTTGCGCCGCATCAAAAGCTTGGCCCCCGCCAGATAGGTTTTCATCGCCGCGAGCGGTTGGTTCAACTCGTGACTGACAGCCGCCGACATCTCGCCTAAAGCGGCCAGTTTCGACGATTGCGCAAGGGTCTGTTCGGCCACCGCGAGCGTCTCCTGGACGCGTTCACGCTCGGCGATTTCTCGCTGTAGCCTCTGGTTCAATGCGCGAAGCTCTGCCGACTCGCGTTGGAACAGCGCCATCCGCAGCGCGGTCTTGCGGCTCAGCACATAAAACGCGAGCGCCAGGAGAATCGCAAAACCCATGATCTCGAGCGCCAGCACCGCGTTGACCCGCTCCCGGACGCTGGCATAGGTGGTGAACGTTGTCATGGTCCAGCCGCGGAACGGGATACGCCCCTCGATCTGCATGACTGCCTCGCCTTTGAAATAGGCATCGGCCGGCAGCGCGGTCCAATAGGATGTGGCCCGGATCGCGCGTTCGATGGCGCTGTCGGGAGGTTCGCGTTGGAGCGCGGTTTCAACGGTCTGTCCGCGCCAGCGCGGCTCGGTGGCCAGAATGATCTCCCCTTCGCTATTGGTCACCAGAACCGCATCCGAAATGCCCGCCCAGGCGCGTTCGAACTTGGCCAGGTCGACCTCGACCACGATCACACCAATAGATTGTCCCTGGCTTTCGATCCGGCGCGAATAGCTGAAATTGAAACTGCCCACCTCTTCGCGCTGCGCACTAAAGACAGTGGCATTGGATCGCAGCGCATCGACGAAATAGGCCTCGCTGCGGTGCTGCTCGCCCAACCGTTCGCGATTGGTCGATGCAACCGTGCGACCATCTACATCCAGCAACATCAAAGATGCCGCGCCAATCTCATCCACAAAGGAAATCAGACGTTGCGAGCTTTGGGAAAAATCACCCGAATTCAACGCGCCTATCAGCGCCGGATCGCGCGCCAGCAATTGCGGCACAATCGCATTCCGGCGCAGCTCGGACACCAGATTGCCGGAATACAGCGCCAGGCGCAGTTCAGCCCGGTTCTGGGTGCTTTCGGTGAAGCGATTGGTCAAATAGTGATTGGTGACAAAAACCGTGGCAACCGCAACCGCAATCAATGCACAAAGTGCCAGACGGACCTGCCACGACAGCGATCCGGACCGTCTGTTGTCTTTCAAAAAGCTGCTTTCATTGACCATGCCCAACGATAGGCGCAACACGGGCCGCGCTCAAGCAGGGATAGATCACCGCGATGTCCAGCCCTGCGCTATGCAGCCGCCAAGGCGCTCGCAATGCTGGTGAAAAGCGCCGTGCCATCGGTTCCGCCATGGCCGTCATCCGCCGCCCTTTCGGGATGGGGCATCATGCCAAGCACGCGGCGGTTGGCCGACAGGATGCCCGCAATATCCGCGGTCGACCCGTTCGGGTTGGCCAGATAGCGAAAGGCGATGCGATCCTCATCGTCGAGCTTCTGAACCACCGCATCGGACGCGGTATAATTGCCGTCATGATGGGCGATCGGGATGGCGATCTCCTGACCATCGGAATAGCCGCTGGTATAGACGCTGTCGGTGGTTGCAACACTCAACGGAACCGTGCGGCAGATATATTTGATCCCCGCATTGCGCAGCAGCGCGCCGGGCAACAGACCGGTTTCGGTCAGGATTTGGAACCCGTTGCAGATGCCAAGAACAAAGCCGCCACGCTCTGCATGGGCTTTCACTTCGCTGCAGATCGGGGAATTGGCCGCAATCGCGCCGCAACGCAGGTAATCGCCAAAAGAAAACCCGCCGGGAAGTCCGACAATATCAATTCCATCCGGCAGGGATGTATCCTTGTGCCACACCATCTCGACCTGACATCCCGCCGCACGGAACGCCACCGCAAGATCCCGGTCACAATTCGATCCGGGGAAAACAACAACCGCCGCGCGCATCAGGCCAGCTCGATCTGATAGCTTTCGATCACCGTGTTCGCGAGCAGTTTTTCACACATCTCGCGCACCGTCTGCTCAGACGTGCCGTCCGCCAGATCCAGCTCGATAATCTTGCCCTGACGCACCTTTTCGACACCGTCAAAACCAAGCCCCCCCAGAGCGTGCCGCACAGCGTCCCCCTGCGGATCGAGGACCCCGTCTTTCAGCATCACATGCACCCGTGCTTTCATTGTGCTCTCCGTCTTGGATCGGGGCCATACCCCACCCATCTTCTTTTCAAAAATATGCCAATCCAACGGCCGCACTGCAGCCTGCCGTCAATTGATCAGCTTTGGCTTTTCCATCGGTGTCGCATTGCCCGGCATCACGCCCAAGCGCCGCGCCACTTCGGTATAGGCATCCGCCAGATCGCCCAGATCGCGGCGGAACACGTCTTTATCAAGCTTGCGGCCCGACTCGATATCCCACAAGCGGCAGCTGTCGGGGCTGATTTCGTCGGCCACGATCAGCCGTTGAAAATCCCCCTCGTAGACGCGGCCAATCTCGATCTTGAAATCCACCAGCTTGATGCCGACGCCATACATCAGGCCGGACATGAAGTCATTGACCCTCAACGCGAGGCTCAGGATGTCGTCCATGTCCTGCTGACTGGCCCAGCCAAAGGCGGCGATATGCTCTTCGGTGACCAGCGGGTCGCCAAGACTGTCATCCTTGTAGCAATACTCCACAACCGGGCGCGGCAGTGCGGTGCCTTCCTCGATGCCAAGACGCTTGGCCATCGTGCCGGCGGCGTAATTGCGCACGATCACTTCCAAAGGGATGATCTCGCAAGCGCGGACCAATTGTTCGCGCATGTTCAGGCGCTTCATGAAATGTGTCGGCACACCGATCGAGTTCAGCCCGACCATGAAAAACTCGCTCAAGCGGTTGTTCAGCGCGCCTTTGCCGTCGATCACGTCTTTTTTCTCGGCGTTGAATGCCGTCGCATCGTCTTTGAAGTATTGAACGATCGTGCCCGGTTCCGGGCCTTCATACAGGATTTTGGCTTTGCCTTCGTAAATCTTCTTGCGACGGGCCATGCGGGGTCTTTCTGTCATGTGCGCAAATTCGCGCGGGAAGCTTGGGCACGCGTCGGAATCCTGCGTGAGATCCAAAGATAGGTGCCTCTTAGTGCATGCGCAACGGTGTCGCAAGCGACCTGCGCTCTTGAAGCCCGCGCCGCCTGCGGGCATATCTTTTTCAACACAGACCCACCGGCAGGAGACCGACCCCATGTCCACTTTTGACGACCGCGAAAGCGCTTTTGAAAATAAATATGCCCATGACGCCGAGATGCAGTTCAAGGCAGAGGCGCGCAGGAACAAGCTGCTTGGCCTTTGGGCCGCTGACCTGATGGGCAAATCCGAACAGGAGGCCGCCGAATACGCCAAGGAGGTTGTCAAAGCCGATTTCGAGGAAGCCGGCCACGAAGATGTCGTGCGCAAGGTCTCTGGAGATGTGGCAGGCAAAGTCACCGATGACGAAATCCGGGCGAAGATGGCAGAGCTGATGGTTGTTGCCAAAAGCCAGATCATGGAAGAAGAGTGACATCCGTCCCTCTTGCCAGTGATACGTCCGCAGATGCGGACGTGTTGTTCTTTGCCGTCCTGTCGCTCTGAGGCCCCATGTCGCACATCGTTCTGGTCCGTCACGGACAAGCCAATTCCGGTGCCAAAGACGAACGGGGCTATGACAGGCTGAGCCCTCTGGGTCACAAACAGGCGGGTTGGCTTGGGGCCCATTTCCGCGACAGGGGGGACGTGTTTGCCCATGTCTGGACCGGTACGCTGCAGCGGCATATCGAAACCGCCGATGGTATTGCGGCGGCCTCTCCGGCGCAGGTCACCCGCGATCCGCGTTTGAATGAGCTGGAGTATTTTACGATGTCACAGCTGCTGGCAGAGCAGCATGGCATCACGCTTCCGGCAACCCGCGAGGGCTTTGTGCGTCATCTGCCCTGCCTGTTTCAGCATTGGCAGGACGGCAAACTGGAAGGTGCGCCCGAGAGTTTTGCCAATTTCGAAACCCGCGTCCGCGATGCCCTGCATGAAATCAGCGCGGCCTCGGGGCGATCCCTGATTGTCACATCAGGGGGGCTGATCGGAATGGCCATGCGGCTTACCCTTCGGCTGGATATGACAGCGTTTTGCAATGTGTGTTTGTCGATCCAGAACACATCGCTGAGCAGTTGGCTGCCGCTTGAGGGACATTTGGCGCTGACCCAATTCAACGCCCTTCCCCACCTTGACACGCCCGACAGGCTGTTTGCCCAAACCCATATCTAGCTGGTCCAGGCCAAAGCGACGCGCCCCTGTCGCAGGTTAGGTCTCATCTACGATTGGCAGGCCTGTTTTGCCTCCGGCGGAGATATTTTTGAAACAGAGAGACCACGTTCGGGGCTTTTGTCCGCTGTGTCGGCTGGCTAGGGTGCGCCAGCGACAATGGCTTGGGGGCGCAAAGCAGTATGACACATCTATGGGTCCGGGCGGAAAGCCGTGACAATGAAGAGCGTGTCGGGATCATGCCGGACGGCGTGGCAGAGCTGATTGCGCAAGGCATGCGCGTCACCGTTGAAGACAGCGACACGCGCTGTGTGCCCATTGATCATTTCCGCGCTGCGGGTGCGGATATCGCGCCCAATGGCACCTGGGTTCGCGCCCCGAAAGACGCCATTGTCTTTGGCCTGAAAGAACTGCCGGACGATGGGTCCGCCTTGCGGCACCGCCACATCATGTTTGGCCACGCCTACAAAGGCCAGCCCGCAGGCCAGCGGTTGCTGGCGCGGTTCAAGGCGGGTGGCGGCACGCTCTACGATCTCGAATATCTCGAAAACCCCGAGGGCCGCCGGGTGGCCGCCTTTGGCTACTGGGCCGGTTATGCCGGTGCCGCTGTGTCCTTGCTGGCCTTTGCCGCGCAGGACCACGGCACCTGCCCGCCGGTATCCACATGGGCCTCGTCTGAGGCGATGCGCGCCGATGTGGCGGCCGCGCTTGACGGGGCCACGCCGGACGCGCTGGTCATTGGCGCTTTGGGCCGGGTCGGCACCGGGGCCTGCGATTTATGCGAAGCGGTTGGCCTGTCCGTGACCAAATGGGATTTGACTGAAACCGCTCATGGCGGTCCGTTTCCCGAAGTGCTGAACCACACGCTGTTTTTCAACTGCATCCTCGCGCGGCCCGGCACGCCGGTCTTTGTGCCTGCAGACACCTGCAGCCGCGACCGGGCTTTGCGGGTCATTGGCGACATTGCCTGCGATCCCGACAGCGATTTTTCCCCGATCAAGGTCTACGACGCCGCCACAAGCTGGACAGAACCAGTGACCCGCGTGTGCCACGCGCCGCCATTGGATGTTATGGCGATCGACAATCTGCCATCCCTGATGCCCCGCGAATCCTCGGAGGATTTCGCATCGCAGCTGCTGCCCCATCTCAAAACGCTGGACAGCCCAGAACGCGGTGTCTGGGGCCGGGCCAAAACACATTTTGACGACCATATCGGAAAGGCTTCCTCATGACGGTACATTGGTGCGGCACGGGCCTGTCGGCCATCCCTGGCCTGCGGCGGTTGATCCAGAACGGCACACCCGTGACCGTCTGGAACCGGACCGCCGACAGGGCACGCGCGGCGGTGGGGGATCTGACCGACGACATCCATGTCTTTGACCTCGATGCGCTGACCGCGCAGACCAAAGCCGGGGACGTGGTCGTCTCCATGCTGCCCGGCGACTGGCACGTTCCGCTGGCCAAAATGGCCATCGCCAAGGGCGCGCATTTCGTGTCGTCCTCCTACATCGCCCCGGAGATGCGCGCGCTGGACAGCGACGCGCGCGCGGCAGGCGTCGCACAGGTCAACGAGGTGGGGCTGGACCCCGGCATCGACCACCTGATGGCGCATCACCTGATCGCCGAGTACCGCGCCAGCGCCGCCTATGACACCGACAACGTCGTCTCGTTCAAATCCTATTGCGGGGGCGTGCCGAAACAGGCCAATGCGTTTCGCTACAAGTTCAGCTGGGCCCCGGTGGGTGTACTCAAGGCGCTGCGCTCACCGTCGAAATCAATCCGCCATTTCACCGAACTGGACGTCGCCCACCCGTGGGACGCCATCTCGCGCTATGACGCGCCGCTGCCCACACCGGAATCCTTTGAGGTTTACCCGAACCGGGACAGCCTGCCCTTCATGGCCGACTACCAGTTCGATCCCACGTGGAAGGTCAAGGAATTCGTCCGCGGCACCTTGCGGCTGAATGGCTGGGCCGACGCCTGGGCTGACATCTTTGCCGAAATGGGCAGCGCTGATGACGCGCGGCTGACCGAATTGGCAGAGGACTTGCTGGCCAAAAATGCCTATGCCCCCGGCGAACCGGATCGCGTGGTGCTGTGCGTGGATCTGATGGCGGAACGGGACGGTGCGCCGGTCTGGCACAAGACCTACGTGATGGACGCCTGGGGCGACGCGCGCGGATCGGCGATGGCGCGGCTGGTGTCAAACCCTGTGGCGCTGGCGATCGAGGCGGTGCTCAACCGCGAAATCGCCCCCGGCGTCAGCCCCGCCCCGCATGATCCCAAGCTGGTACAACGGTGGTTGGACGCCGTCCAGACCGAAGCCCAGCACCTGATGGTGGTGGATCATCTGAGCTAGGTGCTAAGGCGCTTGCAAGCGCTTTGGTTACGCCATGGCCACATGGCGTAACCAAGCGTTTTCGAAAACGCTTACTCCGCAAACACCCGCGCGAAGATCGTGTCGACATGCTTGGTGTGGTAGCCAAGGTCGAACTTCTCCTCGATCTCTTCGGCGCTTAGAGCTGCGACGACATCGGGATCAGCAAGCAATTCCTCTTTGAAATCCGTCCGGTGTTCCCAGACCTTCAGCGCGTTGCGCTGCACGTAGGAATAGGCATCCTCGCGGCTCACCCCGGCTTGCGTCAACGCCAGAAGCACCCGCTGGCTCATCACCAAACCCGGAAACTTGTTCATGTTTTCCAGCATGTTGTCAGGGAAGATCAGCATCTTGTCGATCACACCGGTCAGACGCGCCAGCGCGAAATCCAGCGTGATCGTCGCATCCGGCCCAATCATCCGTTCCACCGAGGAATGCGAGATATCCCGTTCATGCCAAAGCGCGACGTTCTCCATCGCCGGGATCACCGCCGACCGCACCATGCGCGCCAGCCCCGTCAGGTTCTCGGTCAGCACCGGGTTCTTCTTGTGCGGCATGGCCGAAGACCCCTTCTGCCCCATCGAGAAAAACTCCGCGCCTTCCAGAACCTCGGTGCGCTGCATATGCCGGATCTCGATGGCGATATTCTCAACCGACGACGCGATCACACCCAGCGTGGCAAAGAACGCCGCATGACGGTCGCGTGGGATGACTTGCGTGCTGATCGGCTCGGGCACAAGGCCCAGCTTGTCGCAGACATGCTCCTCGACCGCCGGATCGACATTGGCAAACGTCCCAACCGCACCCGAAATCGCCCCCGTCGCCACTTCGGCGCGCGCGTCACGCATCCGGCTCAGGTTGCGGTCCATCTCGGCATAGAACCGGGCAAAGGTCAGACCCATTGTCGTGGGTTCGGCGTGAATGCCATGAGACCGGCCAATGCGGACCGTGTCCTTGTGCTCGTAGGCGCGCCGCTTCAGCGCCGCCAGCAGCCCTTCCAGATCAGCGATCAGGATATCGGCTGCCCGCACCAGCTGCACATTGAACGTGGTGTCCAGAACGTCGGACGAGGTCATGCCCTGATGCACAAACCGTGCCTCATCCGACCCGACATGTTCGGCCAGATGCGTCAGAAAGGCGATCACGTCATGCTTGGTCACCGCCTCGATCTCGTCGATCCGGGCCACGTCAAACTCGACATCCTTGGCCTTCCACACCGCGTCGGCGTTTTCGCGCGGGATCACCCCCAGATCGGCCATCGCGTCACAGGCATGGGCCTCGATCTCGTACCAGATGCGGAACTTGGTGGCGGGCTCCCAGATGGCAACCATATCGGGGCGGGAATAGCGGGGGATCATAAGCACGATCCTTTCATGGGCTGGCTTGCGGAATTTGCGCGCAGTCCTAGACTGCGCAGATCATCGCCACAAGAGACCCCACACCGTATGAGACGCTTTGCCCTGACTAAAACAGCGTGGGGTGTCTGGCCGTCACCAGCACGCAAAGCCAGACGCACATTACAGCAGACCGCCAAGACAAACGGCATAAAGCGGTGAACAAACGTCCCGCTTTGTCAGCGTTTCTTGGCACATGGCTGGTTCATCGCTCCATCCACAATCATCGCTCGGGCCGCACCGGACAGTTTGATGGCACGGCCGTGTTTTCCCCTGATACTGGCGGATTGGCCTATGTTGAAACGGGGCATCTGCACCTTGATGGCCACCCTCCGTTCAAGGCGGAACGCCGCTATTTTTGGCGATGCGAAGACCACATCCTTTACGTCGATTTCGACGATCGCCGCCCGTTTCACAGCCTGCCACCAAACACCCGGAACGCCCGGCATTGGTGCGATCCCGATATGTATGATGTCACCTATGACTTTTCGGCATGGCCGGTTTGGCACAGCACATGGGATGTCTCGGGGCCCCAAAAAGCCTACCGCATGACCACGTCCTACAGGCGTAAAACAGAAAATTAAGCATATTGATCCCACATATTTTGCCAAATGCGGAAACAATGCTACCATCCAGCTTCCACAACAGGAGATTAATGATGACCATCAAGACCCTTCTGACTGCATCGGCTGTTGTTCTTGTGACAGCCACATCCAGCTTTGCCAGTTGCCAATGGGGCAAAGCCGAAACCGCATCCATGAGCTGTGCCGAAGGCACCGTGTACGATGCCGAAACGCAAAGCTGCAAAACACTAAGCGGCTGAAGCGACCTATTGGTAAAACTCTGAGGGCGGCCGGTCTGGCCGTCTTTTTTTGTGTGTATTGTTTAGGATTCGGGTAAAAAAACTGACGTCGCAGCCGATCGAAGCCCATTTTTAACCCAAACATCAGACCAGAACAAAAAACGAACAAAAATTCCGATCTCCTACGCTTTGTTAATACTCCGCGCCTATCCACGATCAAACAGGATGGAGTTCGGATCATGACGCAGCTTTCAGAGGTCCCCATGGGAACACCGCCCGCCCCCAGGGCAGCCGCGCTAACTCGCCGTGCCAAAGCGGCGATTATTGTGCAATTTATACTAAAAGAAGGTGCCGATGTGCCTCTGACATCCCTGCCAGAGGATTTGCAGATGCAGCTGACCCAGTTGTTAGGCGAAATGCGCTATATTGATCGCACCACGATGAATGCCGTGATCGAAGAATTCGCGCAGGAACTGGACTCCATCGGCCTGTCATTCCCCGGCGATATTGCCGGCGCATTGTCGGCGCTGGATGGCAAGATAAGCGACCAAACCGCCGCGCGTTTGCGCAAGGAAGCCGGTGTTCGACAAATCGGCGATCCCTGGCAACGCATCGCGGCCTTGCCAAAAGACCGGCTGCAATCCCTGGTGAACTCCGAATCCGTGCAGGTGGCTGCTGTGCTTGTTTCAAAACTGGATGTCAGCAAAGCTGCCGATCTTTTAAGCAGCCTGCCCGGCGACGTGGCGCGCCGCATTGCCTACGCCATGTCGATGACCGATGCGGTCACACCCGATGCGGTGGATCGAATCGGACTGAGCCTTGCCACACAGTTGGATGCAGAACCTGCAAAAGCCTTCCGCTCAGAGCCGTCAAAACGCGTTGGGGCAATCCTGAACTTTTCCCGCGCGGCCAAACGGGATGAATTGCTCACAGCCCTGGACGAAGAAGACCAGGTTTTTGCCGAAGAGGTGCGTAAATCCATCTTCACCTTCGCACATATCCCCGAACGCATGGCTGCAATAGATGCACCAAAGATCACGCGCGATGTGGAACAAGATACGCTGGCTCAGGCTATTGCCGGCGCTGTTACAGACGCCGACAAACAGACATGCGACTTCATTTTGTCAAATATCTCCACACGTATGGCGGATTCTCTTCGCGAGGCAGCAGCGGACATGGGAGAGGTCAAACCAAAACAGGCCGAAGCCGCGATGAGCACAATCATCCGCGCCGTGCGCGATCTGTCTGACAGCGGTGAAATCAGTTTGACGATGCCATCGGAGGAGGAAGACGAGTGAGCCTCCGTCAGGTTCGGATCACCGTTCCACTGTCTTTGCGAAACACAAAACACCGGTCCCGGCGCACGGTCAGCCACATCACCGTTCCCGCGTTTGGCAAAAAGACATTTGGCACCGTCGCGCGGATCAGGCTTTGGTCATGATCCATGCGGAACTCGACCAGGCTTTCCGATCCCATAAAACGCGCCCGCTCTACCACACCACGCGCCGGGGCACCGGCCATGGGCGTCGGGTTTGGTCCACGTCCGTGGCGGTCAAAGTCAATGCCGACATGCTGGGGCCGGAACACGATCTCAACCTGTTCACCATCCGGCACACCCGGTGCCAGAAATTGCCCGAAGGGCGTGTCTGTCAGTGCGCCCTGAACCGTGCCTGTCAACAGATTGATATCGGAAAAGAACGCCACAGCGGCCTTGTCCGCCGGCGCGTTATAAATGTTGTAGGGCGCACCGCGCTGAACGATCTTGCCATCGCGCATCAGGGCAATTTCATCTGCCATCCGCATTGCTTCTTCGGGTTCGTGCGTCACCAAAAGAACCGATGTCCCCTCCTCTTTGAGCAGAGCGAGGGTTTCATCGCGGATGCCATCGCGCAATCTGTTGTCCAGGCCAGAGAACGGTTCATCCATCAACATGATAGATGGCCGTGGCGCAATGGCCCGGGCCAAAGCGACCCGCTGCTGCTCTCCGCCAGACAGCATATGCGGGAATTCGTTGGTATAATGCGACAGCCCCACCCGCTCCAGCAATTCGGTAACGCGGGGCCGTTTATCGCTACGCGACCCGCTCAGGCCAAAGCCGACATTGTCCCCCACCGTCAGATGCGGGAACAACGCAAAATCCTGAAAAATCAATCCGATCGACCGACGTTCCGGAGGCAGGCGGAACACCGTATCGCAGACCAGCGCGCCATCCACATGGATCGTGCCGCTGGTTTGCATGTCGACACCCGCGATGATGCGCAATGTCGTCGACTTGCCGCACCCCGATGGACCCAACAGACAGGTCACATGGCCCGGCTCGATCGTCAAAGACACGTCATCCACGACGCGCTTGCCATCATAGTCACGCACAATATTACGGATTTCGAGCCGAGGATGGGCTTTGGTCAACGCTGCCTCACGAGTTTCCGAGCGAAAGGGTCGGATTATTCACGCTCAGGTAACAGGCCAATTTCCCGGCGGCAACCCCTCAGCTGCGGGTCGCGCCATCCCCCACGACGATGTATTTGAAACTGGTCAGTTGTTGTGCCCCGACCGGACCGCGCGCATGCATCTTTCCGGTTGCGATCCCAATCTCGGCCCCCATGCCAAATTCCCCGCCATCGGCAAACTGGGTCGACGCATTGCGCATCAGAATCGCACTGTCGATCCGTTCAAAAAACCGAGCCGCGGTCGCGTCGTCCTCGGTCAGGATGCAATCGGTGTGGTTCGAACTGAACCGATTGATATGCACAATCGCGGCATCCGCATCGTCTACCACTTTTGCTGCAAGAATGCTGTCAAGATATTCGCAGCCCCAGTCGCTTTCGCTGGCTTCAACAGTGCCCTCGATGGCCAGCAGCGCCTGATCCACACGCATTTCGACCCCGGCATCAATCAAGGCGCGAATGACACCTTGACCAATGGTGTCCACGACATCCTTGTGGATCAACAAACATTCAGCCGCGCCGCAAATTCCGGTCCGCCGGGTTTTGGCATTCAGGATCACGTTAAGGCTTTTGACCGGATCCGCGTCTTTATCGACATAGATATGAACAATGCCTTCCAGATGCGCAAAGACCGGCACGCGCGCCTCGCGCTGTACCAGCCCGACAAGCCCCTTGCCGCCGCGCGGAACAATCACATCCACATAATCGGTCATGGTCAGCAATTCGCTCACCGCCGCGCGATCCCGTGTCGGCACCAGCTGAATCGCGTCTTCGGGCAAACCGGCGGCGCGCAGGCCCGCAACCAGACAGGCATGGATCGCGGTCGACGAATGAAAGCTCTCAGATCCACCGCGCAGAATCACCGCATTTCCCGCTTTCAAACAAAGCGCACCGGCATCCGCCGTGACATTGGGGCGGGATTCGTAGATCACGCCGATCACCCCTAGCGGCGTGCGGATGCGTTGGATATGCAGCCCATTTGGACGGTCCCATTCGTCCATCACCGCGCCCACGGGATCGTCTTGTTCGGCCACGGCGGTCAGACCGTCGACGATCGCTTTCACGCGCGGTTCATCCAGCAACAAACGATCCATCATCGCATCGCTCAGGCCTTTGTCGCGACCATACTTAAGGTCTTGCGCATTGGCGGCGATGATGTCCTTGCGCTGCGCCCAGACCGCGTCAGCCGCCGCAAGCAAGGCGTCTTTCTTTTGCTGCGCCGGCGCAAACGCCAACATGTGGGCCGCGGCTTTGGCGCGCGATCCCAAATCTTGAATCAGCGCAGGAATATCTGTCAGGTCTTTCATCGTTTTGGCCTTTCAGCAGTGTCAGCGGGTCGGTCGTGCTCTTGCGGCGATCAAATCGCCATATCATCGCGATGTATTACCACGGCACGTCCGGGATAGCCCAGAATTTCCTCGATCTCGGCCGAGTTATGCCCCTTGATGGCCTGCGCTTCGGTTGCGGTATAGCGCGTCAGACCGAACCCCAGTTCGCGCCCTGTCGCATCCGCGATCGCGACGGGATCACCCCGCCCAAAGGTTCCGGACACCCCCACGATACCGGGTGGCAAAAGCGACGTGCCGCGTTGCAACGCCCGCGCGGCCCCCTCATCGACCCGTAACGTGCCCTGAGGTTTCATTGACGCAATCCACCGTTTTCGGGCTGCGTGCGGGTCCAGTTGCGGTGTAAACCATGTGGCGCGCGCGCCATCTTCCAAAGCTTGCAGCGGATGCAGCGACGATCCTTCGGTGATGGCCATCGCACAGCCAGACATTGTGGCGGTTTTTGCCGCCATGATTTTGGTCTTCATCCCGCCTTTCGACAGCCCCGATCCCGCATCGCCGGCCATCGCTTCAATTTCAGGTGTGATCGAGTCGATGATTGGAAAATGCATCGCAGTGGGGTCGTGCATGGGATTGGCGCTGTAAAAGCCATCAACATCCGACAGCAGGATCAATTGATCCGCTCCGACCGTCGCTGCCACCTGCGCCGCCAGTCGGTCATTGTCGCCATAGCGAATTTCATCGGTCGCAACCGTGTCGTTTTCATTGACAATCGGCACCACGCCAAACCCGACCAGGGTTTCCAGGGTGGCGCGACTGTTCAGATAACGACGGCGATTGGTGCTGTCTTCCAGTGTGACGAGCACCTGTGCGGTGGTCAGATCATGGGGCGCAAGCGCCTCTTCATAGGCCCGCGCCAACCGGATCTGGCCGACAGCGGCAGCGGCCTGCGATTGTTCAAGCGGCAGCACGGAAGGCGGCAAGTTCAGAACACCGCGCCCGAGGGCGATAGACCCCGAGGACACCAGGATGACGTCCGTTCCGCGGGATTTGATCCGCGCCACATCCTGCGCCAAGGACACCAGCCAATCGCGGCGCAAAGAGCCATCGGCGGCGTCCACCAGAAGTGCCGACCCGATTTTGACAACCAGCCGACGCGCGTCGCTCAGGGTTGCCAAGGGTCCGTCTCCTCGGTTTCGATTTCGCGTTTGCGGCTGGTTTTGACGTATTGGCGCAATGCGCGCAGCACCTCGGTCAGCCCTTCTTTTGAAACGGCGGACATCAGCATGACCTCGTGACCGGCCTTGTCTTCCAGCTCTTCTTTCAGAAAGGCGCGTTCTTCGTCGTCAAGCGCGTCGATCTTGTTCAACACGGTGATGCGCGGCTTGTCCGCGAGCCCCGCCCCGTAGGCCTGCAATTCATCAATGATCGTCTGATAGTCGTCAAGCAGGGTGCCGGATGTTCCATCCACAAGATGCAACAGCGCGGCGCAGCGTTCCACATGACCAAGAAACAGATCCCCCAGCCCCCGGCCCTCGTGCGCGCCTTCGATCAACCCCGGAATATCGGCGACGACAAATTCGGCGTCATCGACGCCAACAACCCCGAGATTGGGGTGCAGCGTGGTGAAAGGATAATCCGCCACTTTAGGCCGCGCATTGGACGTCGCGGCCAAAAAGGTAGATTTTCCCGCGTTGGGCAGGCCCAAAAGCCCCACATCCGCGATCAGTTTGAGCCGCAGCCAAATCGTGCGCTCCACGCCCTCTTGCCCCGGATTGGCCCGGCGCGGGGCCTGATTGGTCGAGGTTTTGAAATGCAGGTTACCCCAGCCGCCATTTCCCCCCTTGGCCAGCAAAACACGCTGGCCCAGTTCGGTCAGATCGGCCAGCACGGTCTCTTCGTCTTCATCCAGAATTTCGGTGCCCACCGGAACCTTGAGAACAATGTCCTTGCCATCCGCGCCCGTGCGCTGGCGGCCGGCACCGGGGCGGCCATTGTCGGCAAAGAAATGCTGCTGGTAGCGAAAATCAATCAACGTGTTCAGGCCATCGACCGCTTCGACCCAAACATCGCCGCCGCGTCCACCGTCACCGCCATCGGGACCACCATATTCGATGTATTTCTCGCGGCGGAAACTGATGCAGCCATTCCCGCCCGCGCCGGAACGGATGTAGACCTTGCAAAGATCGAGGAACTTCATGTGTATGCCTTTGATCAGATTGCACGCGGTCTACAGAATTTGAAGCCGCGCGTCAGCCCATACGTTTCAGGTAGGTCCAGGTTTGGACGGTTGCGTTGCGCGCGACGGAAAAGGATTCCGCATCGCCGATATATTCAAAGCCGCAATGGGTCAGCACACGGGCCGAGGCCGGATTGTCCTGAAACACGCTGGCAAAGATGGTTTTGTTGTTCAGCGGATTGGCAGCCACCAACGCCTTGACCGCATCCGAGGCAAGCCCGGTGTTCCAGAACGGCGGTGCCACCCAATACCCGATTTCCGATTGGTTGCGATCCATGCGTTGCAGTGAAATCACCCCCATCACCTCGGGTCCGCCTGCCTGAGTGCCATCAATAGCCCACACATCCTCATCGCGGTCCGGGGCCTGGGCACGGTCTACAAACGCCTGGCAAGCACCCGGCGGAAGCGGGTGCGGTATCGAGCTGGTCATACCCGCCACGCGCTTGTCGCTTGTGTAATGCTCGATCAGACCGACATCCGAAACTTGCAAAGGCCGCAACACGAACCGCTCTGTATCTATAACAGGTTGCAGTGTGACAGTGCTATCCAAACTCATCCGCTCTCTCCTCATCGCAGACATAGAACGGGCCCCCTTCCCGAACGAAAAAGAGGACCGGCGGTTCCGCCGATCCCCTTTGTTTTGTCAAAACCTTAAGGTCGGCTTACTCGGCGGCCTCCGCCACTGGAAGAACCGAAATAAAGGTACGGCCCTTGAGGCCCTTGTGGAAGGTTACGTTGCCGTCGACGGTGGAAAAGATCGTGTGATCCTTGCCCATGCCCACGCCTTCGCCCGGCCAGAACTTTGTGCCGCGCTGACGCACGATTATGTTGCCGGGAATCGCGGACTGGCCACCGTAGAGTTTGACGCCAAGACGGCGTCCGGCAGAGTCGCGACCGTTGCGGGATGAACCGCCTGCTTTTTTATGTGCCATAGGTCAGGTCTCCTTACTTCGATGCCAGTTCTTTGGCCTGTTCGATCCAGCCTTCACGCTCGATCCGGCCTTTGAACGACAGTTTCTCGCCAAATTCCTCGACGTCCGCGTCTGTCCATGCTGCGATTTGCGCAAAGGATGTAACGCCTGCGTCGTGCAGTTTCTTTTCAAGTGCGGGGCCGACGCCGGACAATTGCTTGAGATCGTCTGCGCCAGACGCAGCGGCAGGTGCCTCTGCTTTCGGAGCCGCTTTTTCAGCTTTCGGCGCGGTCTTTTTCGGGGCCGCTGCCGTAACAGCCGCACCGGATACAGAGCCCGCACCCACGGCCGCCTTGACGCCCGACTTGTCCGCGCCCGATTCAAGAATGTCTGTCACGCGCAACAGCGTCAGTTGCTGACGATGACCCACGGTCCGCTTCGAGCTGTGCTTGCGGCGGCGCTTGACGAAGTTGATGACCTTGTCGCCTTTGATCTGGTCCACAACCTCGGCCTGAACAGCAGCGCCATCCACCAAGGGGGCCCCAACGACAACCTTGTCGCCACCAACCATCAGAATTTCATTGAACTGGACTTTCTCGCCTGCATCGGCAGCCAGTTTTTCGACGCGCAGTGTGTCGCCCGATTGGACCTTGTACTGCTTGCCGCCGGTTTTCATCACCGCGAACATCGTGTCTTTCCTTTGTCATCCGCATCCTTTGGCCCCGGTTTCCCGGCGTTTCTGGGCATTCCCACCTCGGACAGCGCGCTCTGTTTCAGAACGTTGTGTCTACAAAAAACAAAAGCGGGACCGAAGCCCCGTCTTGCCGTGCGCGGCTTATGCGGCGCGCAGACCCGTTTGTCAACGGGTTTGGGGGGGTCAAAGCTCTTGAACCTGCATCTGGCGCGCAACCGCCCGCCCAAGCGCATATGAAATGTCATCATACATCTTGTTGAACCCTGCAAACAAGGCCCGGTTCAAGGCGCGTCCGGGATCTGTTTTGGACAATTCGGTATAGTCTTCGACCACGCCGTCGGCCAAGGGGCGGTACGCCATCAGCAAAAACGCATAAACCCATTCGCGTGTATCCGACCGGGTTTGCGGCTCAGACGACCAGACCTCGGTCAGAATATCCTGTTCCGACATATCCAACGCCCCGCCATCGACCAATCCAAGATAGAACATGTAATTGGCGTTAAGCGAGCCGACGAGGTTTGCCTCGACCAGATCATTTGTATCGACAAATTCCGATATCATGGCGAGCGTCTCGGATTCGGTCCCCTCCAGATCGCGAAAGGCCGCGCGGGCGGCGTCTTCGATCTCTTGATCGCGCATCGCGGTGCGCGCGCTAAGTTCCAGACCCACGATCTGCTGCCCGGTTTCGGATGTGAAAAAGGCCAGCAACGGCTCTAAATCCGCATCGCCGAATTCGGTACTGAATGTCTGACGCACGGTTTCGAACATGCGGTCTTCATCGTAGATCCGCGCAACCGTGGCGTCCCAGGACGGGGTGCTGCCACCAGGCACCATATCCGCCGCAAGAGTATCGCCATAGACGATGCCTTCATCCCGCATAACATCGACGATCTGCGGTACACCCAGCGCCTCCAACAGCTCATCCGTGCTTTGGGCCTGGGCGAGACCGGTCCATATTGCAAAGGTCATGCCGGTGATTGCCGTCGCCAACAGATTGCGCATCATCCTGCCCTCATGGTTACCGCTTTGGGCTTTACCTATGGCTTGCCCGGCGCAATGCCAACCCAAACCCCCGTGATCAGCCAGCGCCCGCCGGGCCGCGCGCCTAACGCAACGACATTCTGCCGGGATCATACACGCGCATAGCGCGATTGCGAAAAAGCTGATAGAGGCTTGCGCATGATTGCGCCTGAGGCACCACATGCACGCGACACATTCTGACGAAACGGTCCTGAAGAACTTCAAAACCAACATAGAGCAGATGCTTGATCGGCATGGGATGACCCCCGCCGAACTGTCACAGCGCGCGGGCTTTGACGATGCCGAACAGGTCGCCAGCATCCTGAACGGCACCACCTTGCCTAATATGGCCGTCCCGCTGCGTCTGGCCAACGCTCTGGACGTGCCGGTCGAGGTGCTGTTGCGCGATCCCAAACACCATCTGGCCAAAGACTTTCAGGTTCTTCCCCTGCAGGATGTCGACCAACAGGCCGCACGTCTGATGTCCGCGATCTTCAAAGCGGCGGAAAAATCCCTCGACGCGGTGAGCGATCGTCCGACGATGGATTCGATCATCGCATGGTGGAAAGAAACCGGCGGCGACCTGGCCCAATGCGCAGAGCTGACGCCGCATGTCGACCTTATCAAACCCGCCGAAGCCGACGGCTCTATTCCGGGTGTTCAACATGTCGGCCCCCTTGGTCTGTCTGCCGCGACATTGGGATCAAGCGCAAACGAGCGGATGGAACGGTTTCTCGCCTCTTTGAATGATGTGGACCTGCAAGAGCTGAACACACATATCCGCTCTGTCTCTCATTCCGGCGTAGGCATGATCTCGCAGCAGACGCGCGTCGTCGAATTGCCCGAACTCGACGCGCCGCTTGAGATCAGCTTTGTGCGGTTGATGCTGCCCGTGACCGACGCCTTCGGGCAGCCTTATGTCCTGAATTACTCGACCCTTTTGAGCGAATCCACGCCCAAAAGACACGAAGGCCGTTCCCTGAAGAACTGAGCCATACGCATCAAATCCCCGGCCGGAAGCGCCACAAGATACTCGCCTTCGGCACGCCCCTTTGGCCGTTTGTCCCACAAATGAACGCCGGGATATTGCCGGGTGAACCCGTATTCCGATGCGTAGCCCAACCGCACATCATCGGCGCGCACAAAGGCATATAGCCAATCCGGCTGCCAGCGCAGCGCGGCATAAGCAAACAACAAATGTGTGAAAAGCGACAAAAGATGCCGCGACCCCCGCGCCTCTTTGGCAATGAAAAACTCGCCCATATACATGACTTTGCCCGCAATTTCATCGCAATTGCGCGACATCTTCAACGCACCCGATCCGTTATACATCCGACCATAGCTGCGGGCCCAAAACTCTGACAGGCTTTCGCGGTTCAAGCTGTCAAGCCGCGCCGCCACGCCGCCGATATCCCGCCCGTCCCGATGCAGGATCAGCCAGCCGGCATGATCCTTGGACAGATCGTTAAAGTCAGATGACAACATGGGCGTGAACCCGGCTTTGCCAATAGCCGTCATCCGCTGCTCACATTGCGCAAAATCCGACGACTCGTGAACCGAAACACCCCGCTCGGCCAGGCCGGACAGGCAGGTACTGAACAATGTCATGACATCTAGGTTTGAAACAATAGACATGGAAGCCTCCACTTTAGGTTGATCAGAGGCTTCAAAGATCAATCTTATTCAAACTGAATAACCATCCCTCTTGCAAAGAACGCGATGCAGCCGTGGGTAATCCGCACCGGCGAAATGCCGTATCGAAATCGATCGGTCAAAACGCCGATTGGGGCTTGCAGTCGGGTCTGGAAGACTCTAGTCACGCCAACGACGGAGAGGTGCCGGAGTGGTCGAACGGGGCGGTCTCGAAAACCGTTGTGGGTGCAAGCCCACCCAGGGTTCGAATCCCTGTCTCTCCGCCACCACACCCAAGCCATGCTACGATAAACCCCGGAGCGGGTGGAAATCTAAATCTTACCTTGACCACCAGCAATTTATGACATGGCGACGGGGCGTTGCCGGGCAAGACACGTCCGGCGTTCACCAATATGCGGGACGAGTTCGGGCGGGTGTTGTCTTATGCGATGCCAAGATCGTCTGACGCCAAGGCCGGGTCCATCACGCCGATGATTTGAAGCAGGAATTCACCATTTTCGGCGTCCAGAGCGGCGGCGTGGAATTGATCGATTGCGGCAGCGGCCGCGTCGAGGCTGGCTTGGCTTCCGTCGAACAAAGACATGACCTCTCTGGCGTTTGCAACGTCTGACATGCCGCGATGGACGGCGAAGGTTGCGCCGATCTCGGTTTTGGCCGACAGGTAGTCACGATCAGCCTGCTGTTGAACGATGAACTCTTGCGATGCATCCGGACCGGCCGTGGCTTTGGTGCCGTTCAGAACTTCGAGAATAAACTGATCCCGCGTCACAGAGCCCCGGTCCAAGGCACTGACCCAAAAGTCAAAACCCGCCTGATCGGGGGTCCGTCCCAGCACGTTGTCATACACAACCGTGGCAAATGCCGCATTATTAATGTCCGCCGGATAGGCCTCGCGTGTTTCGTCCTGGGTCATAAACAGGCGCGCCATATCGGACAGGGTTGTGCCATCGGCAAAGGACGTCCCCCAAAAGCCCAGACCAACCGCATCCGGGGCGCGGTCGAAATAGGCGATATAGAGTTCGATAAATGCACTTAGCTCTGCCTCGGTTAGCCCTGCGGTGCCGCCAAACTGGGACAGGTTGAACACCGATCTGTCATCGCCCGAACCAAACTCAAGAAACTCGATCTCGGACAGGGTGTCCTGGCCTGCGCCGGTTGCTGTTCTGTCGGTGACGGTTATTCCATCAGCGCGCAGCGATACCGTGTGGGCAGATTGCGGGGCGTCATATTGGCTGGTGTCATTACCAGCGCCGCCCAGAATGACATCATTCCCGCCACCGCCCTTAAAGCTGTCATTGCCGCGCCCCCCCTCCAGCCTGTTGACCGCGTCATTGCCAATCAGCCCATCCCCAAACTGCGACCCTATGGCGTTTTCGATCTCGCCTGTCAGCCAGACAAATTCGGTCGGGACAATGTCCGTCAGGGCGTCGCGATACTCGGACAGTTTGGTCGCAAAACCGACCTGCGTGTCCACTTCCGTGCTGGGCTGCCCGTCCGGCAAAATCACCTGCCATGCTTCTGACATGGCTGACATGTCAATCGTATCGGTGCCACTGGCATCGGCAATTGCATAATAATACTCTTGGTTTTCAAGGCGATGCACCGTGTCGCCTGCATTGATCGTCGGATTCGGCCCGTACATGTATTGCAGCGCAAGAATATCAAGCAGCATCGGCGTGGCCGGGTCCCATTTCTCTTCTTGCAACTCGAACTGATCCGAATAGGACATGATTGAGATCCAGTCTGTCTCAAGCAGATTATCAAGATTTGCGTCCGCAAATGCCGGAAACCCGAACGCGGTTTCAAACGGATGCTTGAGGCCAAGCGCGTGGCCGATCTCGTGCAGAACTGTCAGATAACCTTCCGAGCCAGGCCTGAAGCTGGAGTCCGCAATTGTCGGATGTTCCAGGTTGAGAAAAACGTCCCCCGGCTCGGCTGCATAGAGCTCAAAGGGCGTGCCCGGTTCGGCCGGATAATAGGCAAATGCCAGCGTGTCGGAAAAGGCATCCGATTCAAGCGTATAGGTGATATCCGATCCGGCCGCGCCTGCTGCGATTGGGTCATCAAACGCGCCGATGTAATTGAACGTAACGTCGATAAACGGCTCGAATGCGGCAAGGGCGTCACCGAAATAATCAATTGCAAAAGCCCGATCCGGAAAGGTTTCGCCATTCAACCCATCCGCAATTGCCCATGACAGAACGGTGGATTGTTCCAAATCCCATGCAGCCCCGCCCAAAACGACGTCGATTACAGTGCTTGTCGATGGACCAAAGAAAAAACCGGTTTGAAAGGCCATGGGTCCTCCGGGATACAAGTGCGGCACCTCAGGACCTGCCGGTCCACCGGTCGCGCCTGACTGTGGGTGTGGTAAGGTCGTTCCAGCGCGATCCTAACCACCCGTCCGGCAAAGTAAACCGCGATATGACCCGCCACAGGCCGCACAATCGGCAGGTTCACGCCATCCAGAAGCCGTTCTTTTTGATCTTCTGTCGAATGGGCTGTTCGCGGGTTGGCAGGTGATCCCGGTCGAACAATGCACGCACCTTGTGGCCGCGGTTTTGATAGATCATCCGCTTGAACGGTTCATAGCCTTTGAGGATCTTCTTGACTGGATTGGGTGCCGCGATTTTTTCCAGAAACGCGATAGTATCATCGCTTTCCCGGGCATAAAGAAGCGGCATATTGCGGTAATGGACAGAGGTTTTGCCATCAATATATCCGGGCGGCACCGTATCGCGGCCGCCGCCAAGTTTGTGAATGACAAGCGGCAAAGCGATCTGGTCAAGCCATGGTTTCAATTGCTGACAGACCAATTCGGCAGGAGGATCGGACTGGATCGACAGTGCCATGTCGAGAAAGGTTTGACCGAACACATGCGGGCATTTGTAGAAAAAGAAGCCCGCATTAAAATAAAGATACCGCCGCCAATGCTCATCCGGCTGGGACAAATCCAGCGAGCTTTCGAAATCCAGATCAAAGCGCGTGTAAAGCGATTTCCAGGTATCGGAATATCCGGGCCCGTATAATTCAATCTGCGGCCAGGTGCCTTCGACGCGCAAGGACGCCGACGGTTTTGAATAATCAAACGGAACCTTCGCCAAGTCATCAGTGATCAGCGTGTCGGTGTCGAAGAACAAAAAAGGTTCATCCTTGGGCAAGGCAAACAACGCTTCGATCTTGTTTCCATAGGGATAGTCACTGCCGAAATGCCGGGTTTCAAAAGGAAGAATGGTGGCCCCTTGTGCGACCAGCATATCTTTCAGAACATCGGGACGAATGGTCGGGTCAGTGGTCCACCGATCAGAGGGCTGAGGTTCGCCAACGAAAAGCTTGAACCGCGTGCCGCCGGTGCTTGCCTTAAGAGAAAGCGCAAAAAGCAGGGCCTCGTAGGCCAGACGCCCCATTTGCCCAATAATCAGAACATTGACGGTGTGATCCTTGGTTTTGGCCTGTGCCATGAAGCCCCTTCTCGAACATGCGCATTTTTTCGAATGTATATGGCGCGCCGGGGGCTTCGCAAAGGTGTGAAATCAAGGCGTCGCGATCTCGTAGACAAGTGTGACACCTGCGCGTATTTCCGTCTCTCCCTGGGCTACGGGCACGCCCGCATCAGACGCGCGCGCCATGCTGAACATCTCGGGGCGCGGAGTGCGTGCGCCGGTTTCGCTCAGACTGACCAAAGCACCCAATTCAACCCCGGCGGCCTGGGCGAACAATTCAGCCCGCGCCCGCGCATCCGCCACCGCCCTGATCCGTGCATCATTCAGCACCGGTTCGGGATCAGACAGGGTGAAACTCAACCCGCCCAATTGGTTAGCACCATCCGTCAGGACGGCATCAAGGACCGCTCCCAGATCATCTAGATTCCGAATGCGCACGGTGACACGGTTGGACGCGGAATAGGCGCGGATGCGCGGCTGATCTGTTCCAGAGGCGCGGTTGTCCCAGACAGGTCGCAATGACAGATCAGAGGTCTGGACGTCCCGTGGCGCGATGTCGAACTGTGTCAGATTCTCAAGAATCGCACCCGTGACTTGCGAGGTCTTGTCCATCGCGACCTTGGCCGTCTTGTCCTCTGCGGATGCCCCGATGGTGATCACAGCCATATCCGGAGCTGCCGAAACGCGTCCCTCCCCGGTGACGGTGATCTGGCCCACGCTATCGGCTGACGCCGCTGTCACCATAAAAACGGCGCTTATAACGGCTAATATGCTTTTAACTGTGTTCATTGTACCCTCGTGCCTGATTTGAATTTGGCGCAGAGTCCATGGCCGATGCGTGCCTGACAAGCCCCGAACGGACGCTGCGCAAAAGCCCGCTGTAAAGCCTAAAAGACCTGTCTAAGTGACTCCCATCCCGCTCAAAGGACTGTTAAAATAAAGTATGACGCCAGACTTTGCCCTGACCCTTTCCTTCGATGGTATTTCATTGCTGCGCCGCGTGTCCAGCGGATGGACACTCATTGGTGACGTCGCCCTGGACGCCACCGACCTGCGAAGCGCCCTCGCCGATCTGCGCACCGAAGCCGACGCCGTGTCGCCCCATGGCGGACAGGTAAAGCTGGTTCTTCCCAATGAGCAGATCAAATATCTGCGCTTTCCGGAAACCGGTTTGACCGGCGATGCGCTGCAACAGGACATTCGCCGCGCGCTGGACGGTGCCACGCCATATGCGGTTGATGATCTGACATTTGACTGGACGGTGTCTGACGGCACCGTTTTTGTGGCCGCAGTGGCCAATGAAACCCTAGACGAGGCCGAGGCCTTTGCCAAAAGCCATCATTTTGAACCGGTGTGCTTTACCGCAATCGCCGAAAAAGGCAATTTTGAAGGTGAAGTCTTTTTCGGACCCACAGCCAGCTGGGACGGCGATGCCCCCGTAAAAGACAGCGCCGCGATTGTCATCGTGCCGCCAGAAGCAAGCGACGACACCGTTTCTGACGATACGACAGACCCCGCCGATGAACCCGAGGACCGGTCCCCGCCACCATCATCCGAGGTTCAGGACAGTGATACATCGCAGGACCGGGACGAACATGAGGATATAGGCCTCACCCCCGGTGCCGCCGATCCATCACAAACGGACAGCGGCACATCCGACAGGCCGCTTGTCCTCCCCTCCCCTCCACCTGCCGTGTCTTTCGCGTCGATCCGCGCGTCACGAACGGATGATGCAGCCCCCCCCGGGCCCGCGATCCCGCTGAAAGCTGACACCGACGCCCCCGCGCCGCGTTTCAAATTGGGTGGGGCGCGCAAATCTGCCCGTGACACCGATGTCACCGCTCCGGGTCTGCAGGTCGAACCAGCAGATGACCCGCAGCAGCGCAAAGGCGTCGGCATGTTCAGCCGCCGGACAAAAGACGCCAACAGCAAACCGCCCAAGCCGGACAGCGTTGCACCACCCGCGCCGAAAATGCCACCGCCCACGCCGCCCGAGGTCAAAACACCCCATGATCCCGGCCCGGCCCGCGCTGCCGTGGCCCGCATTGCCGCAATGCGCGCCAACCGGTCCGGCGCAAAAACCGCTGATGAACCGGCAAACATCCCGGATGAACGCCAGCGACTGACCGTTTTCGGTGCCCGAACCGAACCGCAGATCGGAGGCAAACCCCGCTTTCTGGGCCTGATGCTGACCAGCGCCTTGCTGATCTTTCTTTTGGCGGTTGCGGCCTGGGCGACGGTGTTTGTCGATGAAGGCATTTCCCGTTTCTTTGACCGGGATGACACGCCGTCGATTGCGCGATTGCCGGATGTTGAATTGCAACCGATTGACGGGTCGGTAACCGCACCGCCGGATGAGGCAGATGTTGACGTGGCCGCGCTGGACACCGGTGATGGCGATGCACCCGACGCAAGTGGCCTGTCCGATGTTTTGCCACCGCCTGCTGCACTTACCCCCCAAGAGGCAGCAGCGCGCTATGCGGCGACCGGCATCTGGCAAAAGTCACCAGATGCCCCGGCCCCGCCATCCCTGACCTCGCTTGATGATCTTTATGTGGCGTCAATCGACGGCAGCGTCCAACAATTCGATGCAGTCGCTCTGCCCAGTGCCACGATGCTGCGCAACGATGAAACATACCTGTCCCTGTCCAATCCACCGCCCCCCGGATCACGCTATGATCTGGACCCGCGCGGTCTGGTGGTTGCAACACCAGAAGGGGCGCTGAACCCCGAAGGTGTGCGCATCTTTGCGGGTTTGCCCCCGGCTTTGCCGCCCGCCAGACCAGCTGCCCCCGAGGTCATACCTGAACCAGATCAAGACACTGCCGAAGCCGCTGTTGCCTCACCGCTGCAAGACGTCAGGCCGCGCATCCGCCCGCAAGGTCTGGTCGAAAACAATGAACGCGCCACATTGGCTGGCAACACCCGCGCCGAGCTTGCCGCGTTCCGCCCCGTTCTGCGCCCGGCCACCTTGAAAGCGGCCGAGGAAAACGCACAGCCCGAAGCGACCCAATTTGCCGTCGCACAATCGGTTCAACCGGTCACACGGCCCAGAAATTTCTCTCGGATCGTGGCCCGCGCGCGTGAAGTCCAGCAAACGCAAAGAGCCGAAGTCACCCAAGTCGCCGCAGTTGCGCCACGCACGGTCCAGCCCCGGATTCCATCCTCGGCCAGCGTGGCCCGGCAAGCGACAGTCACGAATGCAATCAATCTGCGTCGGATCAACCTGATCGGCGTCTATGGCAAGCCCTCAAATCGGCGGGCGCTGGTTCGGCTGTCCAATGGCCGTTACCAGAAAGTGGCGGTCGGAGATCGGCTTGACGGCGGTCGGGTCGCGGCTATTGGTGCCAGCGAACTGCGCTACACCAAAAACGGGCGCAACGTTGTTCTGGATATGCCGGACGGCTGACGGTCAACGCGGGTCTGCGGTCCATACGCTGTGATAAAACCGGGAATACCGCGATTATTTACGCCGTTTCAGCACCGCTTGGTTGCAATTCCCTCACCGCCACCTGCATCCTGCTCACAGAGCAAAAGGCAATGTGATTATGGGCGAATTTCTGTTTCTGGCATCGGTGTTCCTGCTTGCGGCGGTGATTGCTGTTCCTATCGCCGCGCGATTGGGTCTTGGCTCGGTGCTGGGCTATCTGCTTGCCGGTGTCGCGATCGGACCCGGGCTTGGTCTTGTGGCCGACACAACCGATTTGCAGCATTTTGCGGAATTCGGCGTTGTCATGATGCTGTTTATCATTGGCCTCGAACTTGAACCGCGCGCTCTTTGGGACATGCGGCACCGGCTGATCGGATTGGGCGGGCTGCAGATCGGCATCACCATGCTGGCGGTTATGGTTGCGGCGATGATGATGGGGCTTGTCTGGCAGGTTTCACTGGCAATCGGCATGATTTTCGCTCTGTCCTCCACCGCCATCGTTTTGCAAACGCTCAGCGAAAAGGGCTTGATGCAAACCGGCGGCGGGCGATCCGCATTTTCGGTTTTGCTGACCCAGGACATCGCGGTCATTCCGATGTTGGTGTTCCTGCCGCTGCTGGCAGTGACACCGGGGCCGACACTGACCTCTGATGGGTCGATCCAGCGCAATTTGGAAGACCATGGGGCCGACGCCCACGGGCACACGATGTCGTTGGTCGAAGGACTGCCCGGTTGGGGCGTCACATTGGTGACACTGGGGGCTGTGGCCTTGATCATCCTGGGCGGAATATACGGCGCGCGCCCGCTTTTCCGCTATATCCATGCCGCCCGTCTGCGCGAAATGTATACCGCGCTGGCTCTGCTGATTGTGATCGGCATTGCCTTTCTGATGACAGCGGTCGGGTTGTCACCTGCGCTTGGCACTTTTCTGGCGGGGGTGGTGCTTGCCAATAGCGAATTCCGTCACGAACTGGAATCGGACATCGAACCTTTCAAGGGATTGTTGCTGGGCCTGTTCTTTATCACCGTGGGAGCAGGCATCGACTTTAACCTGCTGTTTTCCGAACCGGTGATCATTCTGGGCCTCGCTTTGGGTGTGATGCTGCTCAAAGGTGTTATCCTGTTCGTACTGGGCCGGGCATTTCAATTGCGGGGACGTGATCAATGGCTGTTCACACTCGGGCTGGCACAGGCCGGAGAATTCGGCTTCGTGCTGATTTCCTTTTCGCTACAGCAATCCATCCTGCCCCCAGAAATGGCGGACCGACTGCTGCTGATTGTGGCCTTGTCGATGTTGATTACACCCTTGGCGTTTATTTTGTATGAAATTCTGTCCAAACGGATCACAGACGGCACCGAAGACCCTGAACATGACCAGATCGACGATCAGGGCACCGTGATCATCGCCGGAATTGGCCGATTTGGTCAAATCGTGAACCGCCTTGTTCAATCGGTCGGGGCTAAAACCATCGTCATCGACAACAATCTAAAAACCATCCAGCTGATGCGTCGCTACGGATACAAGGGATTTTTCGGCGATCCGCTGCGCCCTGATCTTTTGCACGCCGCCGGGATCGAAAAAGCCCGCGTTTTGATGGTGGCTCTGGACGATCCTGTGGCGGCCGAAAAGCTGGTGCATTACGCGCGCCGCGTCCGTCCAGACATTCACATTGTGGCCCGATCCCGTGACCGGACGCACACGTACCGGCTTTATCAGGCCGGTGCGAATGACATTGTGCGCGAACTGTTCGACAGTTCGTTGCGCGCCGGACGGTACGTGCTTGAGAATGTCGGCCTTAGCGATTTTGAAGCGTCAGAGGCCGAACGTCTGTTCTATCATCACGACAGATACGCCGTGCGGGAACTGGCCAATCTGTGGGACCCGGACGTGCCGTCGGTGCAGAACGAAGCCTATATTGAACGCGCGAAAGAGCTTGATAAAGAACTGGAAACATCCCTGCTGGCCACGCTTGAGGCCAATACCAACGACGCCGCATAAAAAAACGGCCCCAAGCGGAGCCGTTTTTGACATTATTCAGACTGGATCAGGCGGCAGCGGGCGCGCGCGACAGCAAAACGTCACCGACCTGCTTGGCCGCTGCCAGCTCGTCTCCACCAGAGGTCGCGGCAACCTCGCGCGTCAAGCGCTCCAGCGCGGCTTCGTACAGCTGGCGCTCTGAATAGCTTTGCTCGCGCTGGTCATCAGCGCGGTGCAGGTCGCGCACCACCTCGGCAATCGCAATCAGATCGCCCGAGTTGATTTTCTGTTCATATTCCTGTGCCCGGCGTGACCACATGGCCCGCTTCACCTTGGCCTTGCCCTTGAGCGTTTTCATCGCCTGATTGACAACATCAGGAGAGCTGAGTGAGCGCATCCCGATTTCCGTCGCCTTGTGTGTCGGCACCCGCAACGTCATTTTGTCCTTCTCGAAAGAGATGACAAACAACTCAAGATTGATCCCGGCAATCTCCTGCTCTTCGATAGAGACGATCTGACCTACCCCATGGGCGGGATAAACCACATATTCATTCGGGCGAAACTCTGTTTTCTTTGACTTGGTCATTCGGAACCTTTCCTGGCGTGAACCTGCGAGATCGCAAACAAAAATGACGCTCGGAAGCAAAGCTTCCGGACGTTTGTTGCCGATACTCAGAATTAGCTTGCGTCAGCTATCCTGCCCCTAACAGCGGGGCGATGTCTCATATGTGTCGTTTGCATTGCGCAAAGCATACCACGAATCGCCGGTTTGCGGTAGGGCTCAGATTCCTGCGCATTTCCCAACAAATTCAGACATCTACGCGCCACATCCTTGGCTGATCCGTTTGCGGCGCGAATCATCAACCGCCTTCGCCGGGCGCTTCGGAGAAGTATTTCTCAAGCTTGCCGCTCTCTCCGTCCCGCTCTTCAGCGTCAGGCAGCGGGTCTTTCTTGGTGATGATCACCGGCCACATTTCGGAATACTTGCGATTGAATTCCACCCACTTGTCCATATCCGGTTCGGTATCGGGACGGATGGCATCGGCAGGGCATTCCGGCTCGCACACACCGCAGTCGATACATTCGTCCGGGTGGATCACCAGCATGTTCTCGCCTTCGTAGAAGCAGTCAACCGGGCACACTTCAACGCAGTCGGTGTATTTACAGGCAATACAGGCGTCATTAACAATGTATGTCATGTCAGGCTTCCGTTACACGTTCACCCGCTAGCTAAGCCAGAGTTTAGACTCATTCAAGCAGATCAGACCCGGTTTGTTGCAGAGCGCGACGATCTTTCTTTGTCGGACGCCCTTTTCCTTCAAAACGAGGCACTTGCGGCACTGTATCCCGCAATTTGGGAGGATCAAGATCTTCGTACAGCGCCTGTGCCTCGGGCGCAGGGCCGCGCCGTTCACCAAGGGCAATCAACTTGATCACCCGCACCTCTTTGGCTTGCGGAAAGGTCAGCACATCCCCCGCGGCCACCCCATAGGCCGGTTTGGCAATCGGTTGCCCATTGACCCGTAATTTACCCGCCGACACCACTTTGGCCGCCAGACTGCGTGTCTTGAAAAACCGCGCGTGCCACAGCCATTTGTCCACGCGCAGTTTCTGCGTCGCGTCGGTCAAGTCAGTCCTTGCCTTTCAGCCCCATCAAAGCTGCTGCAAAAGGATTGTCCGGGTCGATCTGCTTTTCCTTGCGCGGTGGCTTGGCTGCAAAGGTCTTTGGGCCTACATCCCGTGGTTTGCCTTTGCCTTTCGGTTTGCCTTTGCCGCGTGGGCGGTCGCCGCCTTGGGGCTTTTTGCCGTCGCGCCGTGCGGCACCACCATCGCGGGGGCCCTGGCGGTTCGGGCGGGTGCCGCGCCAGGTGAAGGTGTAAAAGACTTCGGTTTCGGGGCCCGCCACATCCGCGTCCGGCGCTGCGCCTGGATCAATCTCGGTTTCGGAATTGACGTCGACACCGCCTTCGGCGGGGGCTTCGACCGGTGTTTCCGCGACAGGTGCAACACCTGTGTCGGCCACCTGCGCGGGCTCTTCAGAGACCGGGTCGGCCACCGCGCCGGGTGCGCCGTCGTGCGCGGCATCCATCACCGGCGTGTCCTCGACCGGCACCGCCCCGTCCGTGGCGGCGTCCTGATCCTTGGCGACAGCGGCATCCGCTCCGGGGATAACCGCATCGACCGGACGGACCTTTTCGCGTTCGGCCTTTTCGGCCTTATAGCCCAGCCCGCCCATCAGATCGGCAAATTGTTCAAGCGTGAGCCCGGTGATCGACAGCATGTCCGGATTGGCTTCAAAGCCCTTGCGACTGTCCTGCGCCCGCAGCAGATCGGCCAGCCGTTCCAGCATGTCGATGCGAATGGCCCGATCCCCGGCGGCACGATAACCTGACACCATATGATGCTCGGCAGGTGTGCCGGGTGTGTTCGGGACCGTGACCAGCCCCGGAGGCGGCGATTCGGGGAACACATCCAGATTCTTGGCGAGGCTCCACAACACCAGACGCAAACGCGTCGGGGCCGGTTTCAAAAGCAGCGGCATGAAGATGGTGAACTGACCAAACCGGATACCATGCTTGCGCAGCATCCCGCGCGCCTCTTGATCCAGCGCTTTGACATCATCGGCCACGTCAGCACGCGGCAAAATGCCCATCGCCTCGACCATGCGAAAGGCAAAGCCACGGGCCAGGCCGGTCAGGGTTTCGTCATTTTGCAGGTTCAGCAACGGCTCGAACAGCGCGGCAATCTTGCGGTCAATGAAATGCTGCAAGCGGCGTTCGACCTTTTGGGCCACGTCCACTCCGGCCTCATCATCGACAAAGGCCACAACACGCGGCTTGAGCGGATCATCGCCTGCGGTCAGCTTGCCCACCGCCTGATTGCCCCACATGAGGCCACCTTGTTCGGTGAAATCAATTTCGGTATCGGGCGCGTTATAGAACCGATCGGCACGCAAATGGAAATGCGGGGCCAATGCCTGCAACGATGCTGTTTTCAGCGTCTTGGCTTCCTGTCCGGTCGCGTCCTTGTCCTGACGGAACCTAAACCCTTCAAGTCGCCCGACAAATTCGCCTTCGACGGTGACTTCACCTTTATCATTCACTTCGGCCAAGAGGGCCTCCTTCTGTTTCAACCGCCGCAGCAGCACGGATGTGCGCCGGTCGACAAATCGTTGTGTCAGACGCTCGTGCAAGGCGTCGGATAATCGGTCTTCTACAGCGCGCGTCAGACCGCGCCAATGGCTTTCGTCATGCACCCAGCCTTTGCGTTGCGCCACATAGGTCCATGTGCGGATATACGCCAATCGTTTGGACAGCGTGTCAATGTCGCCATCTGTCCTATCTATGCGATTGACCTGTCGCGCCAGAAAATCATCCGGGATCGTGCCTTTTTGGTGCAGATGCCCGAAGATAACGTCCAACAGCCCCGCATGTTCCGCATGACTGATGCCCCGGAAGTCTGGAATACGGCACACATCCCACAAAAGCTGCACCGAACGCGGATCAGAGGCGCGGGCGACGACCTCGGCCACCTGGCTTAGCGCCTTGAGCGCTTGCAGATCATCCGCTTCGCGCGCCTTGACCAGACGGTCATCCTGTGGAGCCACTTCGAGCGACGCAATCAGCGCATCAATACTGCCAAAGCGCAGATCTGCGCTGCGCCAGTTGAGCTTTTTCAACGGGGTAAACCGGTGATTGGTGATCGCGTCAGCCACGTCATCGGGCAGCGGGCTGGCCTCTCCGGTGACCCCAAATGTGCCGTTCGACATGCCCCGACCGGCCCGGCCCGCGATTTGCGCAAGTTCATTTGGCATCAAAGGCCGCATCCGCCGCCCGTCAAATTTGGTCAACGACGAAAACGCCACATGTTTGATATCGAGGTTCAACCCCATCCCGATAGCGTCGGTGGCGACAAGGTAATCCACCTCTCCGTTCTGGTAGAGGTCCACCTGCGCATTCCGCGTCCGGGGGCTGAGCGCACCCATGACAACAGCCGCCCCGCCCTTCTGGCGGCGCAACAATTCGGCAATCGCATAGACGTTCTCGACCGAAAAGCCGACAATCGCCGTGCGGGGCTGCAAGCGGCTGATCTTTTTCGATCCGGTATAGGTCAGCTGGCTCATCCGCTCGCGGCGGACAAACTCAACCCCATCCACCAGTTCCGCGATAGGCCCGCGCATGGTGTCTGAGCCCATGAACAAGGTCTCATGCAGCCCGCGCATCCGTAACAACCGGTCGGTAAACACATGCCCCCGCTCGGGGTCGGCACAGACCTGAATTTCATCAATACCGACAAAATCGCAGCCCATCCCCTCGGGCATGGCCTCAACCGTACAGACCCAGTATTGCGCACGCGGCGGCACGATCCGTTCTTCACCAGTGACCAGCGCCACCACCGATGGCCCGCGAATTGCGACAATCTTGTCATACACTTCGCGCGCCAAAAGCCGCAACGGAAGGCCAATCATGCCGGTGCGATAGCCCAGCATCCGTTCAATGGCGTAGTGGGTTTTGCCTGTGTTGGTCGGGCCAAGAATGGCCGCAACCCGCGCGTGTCCGGCCATGTTGCCTGCCTTTTACCGCTTCGTTCCAGCGCAGATGCTGCAGATGTTACAGGCGTGTGCCCGTCACCTCGCGTTCCAACCGCTCAATCGCCTCGATGACATCAGAGTCGTGCGGACGCAAGGTCAGTACCCGCGAATAGGCATCATAAGCAAGCGCAGGCTTGTCCAGGTGCTCAAGGATGGCCCCCAAGCCACGCAGTGCCCCGAAATGATGCGGGTTAAGCGCCAGCGTGCGCTCAAGCGCATCGGCGGCAGGGCCGAACATCTCGGCGCGGTAATAGGTCAGCGCCAAGGCATGCCAGCCTTCGGCAAAATCCGGGGCATGGTCAGTCAGCGCAGTCAGATGGTCCATCGCAGCCTCGTTATCGTCGACCGCCATCGCGTCCTTGCCACGCTTGAGCAACAGATCCATCGCAGCCGAGCCGGATTTCTCCCATTCCTGGCGCACCTGACGTTCAAGCCGGTCCGCCGCCTGCTCTGACTCGGATTGCGCCAGATCCCGCATCAGGGTTTCCAGCGGATCGTCCTGTGCGACAACAGGCACCGCAGCAACACCCGAGACCAAAAGAAATGCCGCAACGGCAGATTTGTATTTGCGCATGGAGCACCTCATAACTTGAGCTAAGTCTAGCGTGTGGCTGGCACAAAGCCAGTCCCACCTTTCAATGCGCGATCACAAAGGAGACAGGCGTATGAGCGATGTTGTGGCACAGGCGGTGACCGCCCTGAATGAAAAACTGGGTGGCAACGGGATTGACGGCACCGCGCAGTTCAACATCGAAGGCGAAGGCAGCATGATCGTCGACAGCGAAGGTGCGCGCGAAGGCGAAGGCGATGCCGACGTGACCTTCACCGCCGATGCGGACACCTATCGTGAAATCTTTGACGGCTCGCTCAATCCGACCTCGGCCTTTATGTCGGGCCGGCTGACCATTGACGGCGATATGGGTATGGCGATGAAACTGGCGTCAACGCTGGCCTGATGGCCGACCCAGCACCGTACCGGGCGGATCTGGCCGAAGGGCCACAGACCCAGGCCCACTGGCTGCGCACCTCGGACGGGGTGCGTATTCGCGTGGGGCATGCCCCCGGCAGCCAGGCCAAGGGCACGGTCTTTATTCTGCCAGGGCGCACCGAATATATCGAAAAATACGGCCACACCGCCGATGATTTTACCGGGGCCGGATTTGACGTTTTGACCATTGATTGGCGCAATCAGGGCATGGCAGACCGCCTGAGCCCCGATCCGATGGTGGGTCATGTTGACCGGTTTCAGGATTTCCAGAAAGACTGGGCCGCGATGCGCGCCTTTGCCCTGCAAAAAGCGCTCCCGAAACCGTGGTTCATGCTGGCGCATTCAATGGGGGGCTGTATCGGGCTGCGCGCGCTTGTTCAGGGTGCTGATATGACTGCCGTCGTTTTCACCGGGCCGATGTGGGGCATCATGATGGCCCCATATTTACGCCCGGCGGCATGGGTGTTGCCACGGGTCATGGGGCTTTTTGGTCAGGGCCACCGCCTTGCCCCCGGCACGGCACGGGAAAGCTACCTGACCAGCGCCCCGTTCAAGGACAACCTACTGACCACCGATCCCGGGATGTTTGCCTATATGCGTCGCCATGTCGAAGCCGAACCCAGGTTCGGGCTAGGCGGCCCCTCTTACAGCTGGTTGCAATCGGCTTTGACCGAATGCGGCGCGCTTGCCAACAAACCCGCCCCGGCCATTCCGGCCTTGTGCTTTGTGGGCGCAAATGAACGCATCGTCGACACACAGGCCATCCGCGACCGCATGACCCGCTGGTCGGGGGGAAAACTGCTTTTGGTGGACGGGGCAGAACACGAAGTGCTCATGGAAGCCGCCAATACCCGCCGTCAGGTCACAGGGTCGGCCATTTCGCTGTTTTCGGGGCTGGCGTGACACCACTTGCGGGCGTCAGGTCTTTGATCGCGGCTTGGAATGATCGGTTCCCACGGTTGGCTCCCATGCGCCGTCAAGATGCGATGCTTCGTGATCGCCGGGCCAGGGCGGCATTGTAATGCAAATGAATGTCAAAGGCATATTGCCGATATTCCGATACTGAAACGCGGTTCCAACAGGGATGTCGATCGAACGCCCGGGAACAAGGCGTGTGACGCGTTCTGCATCACCCTCTCGCCGCCAGATCTCTCCTTCGCCTTCCAGAACATACCAAAACTCGCTGACCGTGGCATGACGCGTCGCTTTGTTGATCTGTCCAGGCGGAACGGTGCTGTGAATCATATTTCCCGTCGGTCCGTCCATGATGAACCGAATATCGGCACCAGCAGGCGATGTTGCATCAGCAGCTGGCGGAAGCGATGTTTCTTTCATACGTCGTCCTTTTTTGGCCCTCAGACCTCAAATCTTGCCGATTTCATGCACGCCGCGCGCCTCTGCCGTGGCCCCTGCCCGCATCCAGGAATGTTCGGACGAGATGAAAAAGCAGCTCATCCCGTATTTTGACCAATCCTGCGCTTTCTGCGCGTTGGCCACCCACGACACATACGCCTTGCCCGCCGCGGTTGCCGCGCGTCCAACCCGCTCCATCGCATTGAACAGGTCGTCCGATGTCTGATTGTCGTGCCCATACCCGACCGACAGGTCGACAGGCCCCAAAAAAAGCGCATCAATCCCGTCCGTTGCTGCGATGTCGTCACAGGCGTCGACCCCTTCAGGTTCCTCGATCTGGGCCATCACAACGGTCTCTTCGACCGATTTTTTCAGCAAATCCGGCATCGAGTGAGTGGCATAGCCAGCCCATCGCGTCGATCCCGCATAGCCACGCCCACCGCGCCCGAACCGTGCTGAGCGTGCAACATGAGCCGCCTTTTCCGCGCTGTCCACATGCGGCACCACAACCCCAACCGCCCCACAATCGAGGGCTTGCAGGATTTCCCGCGCAGAGCTGTCGGCAACCCGGATCAGCACGGGAAAATCAAGCGCCCGCCCCATGGCACAGCAGGCATCAATCGCGCTGCGATCAAATGGCGCGTGCTCGGCGTCCAAACAGACAAAATCCAGTTCAGACTGCGCCAGAATTTCGATCAACTGATATGCGGGCGTTTTAAGAAAAGTGCCGGCCAATGGCAGGCGAGACAATAGACGTTGGCGAAATCCGTCGATTTGCATGGCAAACTCCGTCTGGTCGGGTCGCCATGGTCAGGCGATTAGGGACAGTTTTCGCCACACTACGCCCCGGATCGCGCTTGGCAACCCTCTGGAGATGCGATGTGCAGGCCCTATACTGACACATATGACCCACCAAGTTCTCAGTTTCACCGACCGCGGCATTTATTGCGCGGCAGGTGATTTCTTTATTGATCCATGGCGGCCGGTTGACCGCGCACTTATCACCCATGGCCACGCCGACCACGCGCGCCCCGGGCATCGCCGCTACCTGTGCACCGATGCCTGCGCGCCGGTGATGCGGCACAGATTGGGCGATATCCGTGTCGAAACCGTTAAATTCGGTGAGGCGCGTAAAATTGGCGAAGCTTTGGTGTCGTTCCATCCCGCAGGTCACCTGCCCGGCTCTGCCCAGATCAGGGTCGAGGTCAAGGGCGAGGTCTGGGTCGCATCGGGCGACTACAAAGTGGTGCCCGACGGCATTTCAGAGCCGTTCGAGCCGGTCCCATGCCACAGCTTCATCACCGAATGCACCTTTGGGTTGCCGGTCTTCAAATGGGACGAACAGAAGAACGTGGCCGCGTCGCTGAACCAATGGTGGGCGACCAATGCGCGCGACGGCAAAGCGTCCATCCTCGGGGCCTACTCGCTGGGCAAGGCACAGCGCCTGCTGTCGATGGTCGACGCAGACATCGGCCCCATCCTGACCCACGGCGCGGTGGAAAACACCAACGCGGTGCTGCGCGCCCAAGGCTACAGCCTGCCTGACACGATCCACGTCACCGCGGACCTGAACGTCAAGGACCACCCCGGCGCGTTGGTCATCGCGCCGCCCTCGGCATTGGGCTCGGCCTGGTCGCGCAAATTCGGCCCATCCTCCACGGCCTTCGCCTCGGGCTGGATGCGCTTGCGCGGTGTCCGCCGCCGCCGGGCCGCGGATCGGGGCTTTGTCATCTCAGACCACGCGGATTGGCCCGGTTTGATGCAGGCGATTGAACAGACCGGCGCTGAAAACATATATGCTACGCATGGTTACACGGATATCTTTGCCCGATGGCTGAACACACAAGGCTACAACGCGCAGGTGGTGCCAACCGAATTCGGTGGCGAGGACGATGAGGCGGAAGAAGCCGCATGAAAGACTTTGCCGCCCTGTTTACCACGGTCGATCAGACCACCAAAACGACGCTTAAAACCAATGCCCTTGCGGATTTCTTTGCCCGCGCCAGCGACGACGATAAGCTGTGGACCATCGCCCTCTTCTCGGGCCGTCGCCCCAAGCGTGCTGTCACCACAACCCAACTGCGCGAATGGGCGGCCGAGGTGGGCGGCGTTCCCCTTTGGCTACTGGAAGAAAGTTATCCCATCGTTGGCGATCTGGCCGAAACCATCGCGCTGATCCTGCCGCCACCCTGCCGGGAAAGCGACCTGCCGCTGACCCATTGGATCACCGAGCTGAAATCGCTCGCGGCGCGCGACATTGACCAACGCAAGGCGCGTATTCTTGACGCGTGGGATCAGCTCGACCCAACGGAACGCTTCCTGTTCAACAAACTGATCACCGGCGGGTTTCGCATTGGCGTCAGCCAGAAACTGATGACCCGCGCCTTGGCCAAGGCGACGGGGCAAGAGGAGGCCAGCCTCGCACATAGGCTCATGGGGGGCTGGACTCCCGAAACAACGACCTATCACGACTTGATCGAGGCCGAAGACGCCGCCGCAGACGACAGCCGCCCATACCCGTTCTACCTTGCCTACCAACTGGAAGATGGCCCCGAAAGCCTTGGCGCGCCCGAGGATTGGCAAGCGGAGTGGAAATGGGACGGCATCCGTGGCCAAGTGATCCTGCGGGGTGGCACGCACCACGTCTGGTCCCGCGGCGAAGAGTTGATGACCGACCGCTTCCCCGAATTCGCCCGCCTGCGGGATTTTTTACCAGATGGTATCGTTTTGGATGGAGAGATCGTCGCCTGGGACGGCACACAGCCTTTCCCCTTCAACACGCTGCAAGCCCGGATCGGGCGCAAGACGGTGCCCAAGAAGCTGTTGAAAGAAGCGCCAGTAATCCTCCTCGCCTATGATCTGTTGGAAGAAAATGGCAAAGACCTGCGCGATCTGCCCCTGCAAGACCGCCGCGCGCGGATGGATGCTTTGCTTAACGATCTGCCCGCAGACGCCCCCATCCGCCCAGCGCCGCCGCTTACTTTCGACAGTTGGGACACCCTTGCCAACATCCGCGCCACCGCCCGCGACGCGCGCGCCGAAGGGCTTATGCTCAAACGCAAGGACAGCCCGTACCTTGCAGGCCGCAAGAAGGGTGATTGGTGGAAATGGAAGCTCGACCCGCTCACGGTCGACGCCGTAATGATCTATGCCCAGCAAGGCCACGGGCGGCGCGCAAACCTGTTCACCGATTTCACCTTTGCGGTCTGGAACGGCAACGATCTGGTGCCGTTTACCAAAGCTTATTCCGGCCTGACGGACGAGGAGTTTCGCAAGATCACTGCCTGGGTGCGCAAGAACACGCAGCGGCGCTTTGGACCCGTGCGGCAGGTCACGCCGCATCATGTGTTCGAGATCGCGTTTGAAGGTATCCACGCCTCTCCCCGGCACAAATCCGGCATCGCGCTGCGGTTTCCGCGTATGTCCCGCTGGCGGCACGACAAACCGCTGCAAGAGGCGAACACGCTTGATCACCTCAAGGTGCTGCTGGAAACCTATGGCTGACCGCTTTGCCCCTTGAACCTTCGGGGCGCACAGCACAGGTTCAGGGATAACAAAAGAACAGGAGACGACCCATGCTGCGCACCCCTTCCCCGACCTATGATGCAAACGCCCAAAGCGGGGGAAAGGACCTTGGCAACCTGCCGGAATGGGACCTGACAGATCTTTACCCCTCCGACGACGCCGCCGAATTGAAGCGCGATCTGGATTGGCTGGAAGAGGCCTGCCGCAGCTTTGCCGCCGATTACGAAGGCAAGCTGGCCGATCTGGATGCCGACGGCTTTCTGACCGCCATCCACCGCCACGAAAAGATCGAAAACATCGCGGGCCGCATCATGTCCTATGCGGGCCTGCGCTACTACCAGCTGACCACGGACGCCGAGCGCGCCAAGTTCATGTCAGACCATCAGGAGAAGATCACGATCTACACCACGCCTCTGGTCTTCTTCACGCTCGAACTGAACCGGATCGAGGATGCAAAGATCGACGCGCTGTTCGACGAGAACGCCGATCTGGCCCGCTACAAACCCGCCATCCGCCGCATCCGCGCGATGAAGCCCTATCAGCTGTCCGACGAGATGGAGAAATTCCTGCACGATCTGGGCGTTGTCGGCGACGCGTGGGAACGGCTGTTCGATGAAACCATCGCAGGGCTGGAATTCGAGGTGGACGGAGAGCCGCTCAACATCGAAGGCACGTTGAACCTGCTGACTGAACAGGACCGCAGCAAACGTGAAGCGGCAGCGAAAGAGCTGGCTGCTGTCTTTGCCGAAAACATCAAGATTTTCGCCCGCGTCCACAACACCCAAGCCAAGGAAAAAGAGATCATGGACCGCTGGCGCGGCATGCCCAGCGCACAGACCGGGCGGCATCTGTCGAACGATGTGGAACCCGAGGTTGTCGAAGCCCTGCGCGACGCCGTGGTCGCCGCCTACCCCAAGCTGAGCCACCGCTACTACGAGCTCAAGCGCAAGTGGCTGGGCCTTGACGTGATGCAGGTCTGGGACCGCAACGCGCCCCTGCCGATGGAAAGCACGAAGATCGTCAACTGGGACGAGGCGACCGAGACGGTCATGTCCGCCTACAACGCCTTCGATCCACGAATGGCCGAGATCGCCAAGCCCTTTTTCACCGATGGTTGGATCGACGCCGCCGTGAAACCCGGCAAGGCCCCTGGCGCCTTCGCGCATCCCACCGTCACAACGGTGCACCCCTACGTGATGCTCAACTATCTGGGCAAGCCGCGCGATGTGATGACACTGGCACACGAGCTGGGCCACGGCGTGCATCAGGTTCTGGCCGCCGAACAGGGCGAAATGCTGGCTTCCACGCCCTTGACCCTTGCTGAAACGGCATCAGTGTTCGGGGAAATGCTGACCTTCCGCCGGATGCTCGACAACGCGAAGGACGATGCCGAAAAGAAAGTCCTGCTGGCGGGCAAGGTCGAGGATATGATCAACACCGTCGTCCGCCAGATCGCGTTCTACGATTTCGAATGCAAACTCCACGCCGCGCGCCGGACGGGCGAACTCACGCCCGACGACATCAACGCGCTGTGGATGTCGGTGCAGGCCGAATCCCTTGGACCGGCGTTTGAATTCATGGACGGGTACGAGACGTTCTGGGCCTACATCCCGCATTTCGTGCACTCGCCCTTCTACGTCTACGCCTACGCCTTTGGCGATGGCCTCGTGAACGCGCTTTATGCCGTCTACGAAGAAAACCCTGATGGCTTTCAGGACAAGTATTTCGACATGCTGAAAGCGGGCGGATCAAAGCACCACAAAGACCTGCTTGCGCCCTTCGGCCTTGATGCCAGCGATCCCAAGTTCTGGGACAAGGGGCTAAGCATGATCTCGGGCTTTATCGACGAATTGGAAGCCATGGAACGCTAAGCGCGCCTGTCCCCGTGGGATGCCTCCGGCGGGGATATTTTTAGCAAGAAGAAAGCCGTCAACGCAATATTAACCAAGCTGTGCAACGATTGTGGCGCGGTACAGGCGGGGACGCCGATGGCCGTGCAAGGAGAAGGTTTCACCTTCCAGGGGATGTTCGGGAAACCGGCATCCCTTTCTTCTTGCTGAAAATATCCATGTCCGAAGTGTGCCAGTCTGAGACACGTCAAAGCAGCCGAAAACTGGTTTGTACCAGACAGGGGCGATGCCTGGTTTGGGGGGCAAATCCTCAGACAATGCGAACGCGCATCATTTCAACTGGCTGTCTTTCGATCCACGCCGGTTGATCCCGCCCCGCGCCTGATAGGCCGTGTCGCGTTCCTGTTGGCAGTCGATGCACAGCTTCACCCCCGGCAGCGCAAGGCGGCGTTTTTCCGGGATCGGTTCTTCACATTCCGCACAATGGGTCAGGCTTTCCCCGACCAGCCTTTTTTGTGATTTCAGACGCGCCAATTCATCGTTGATGGAAGCATCGATCTGTTCTTGAACAGCGCCGTCACGCGCCCATCCGCCCGCCATGGTCCTTCATCCTTGCCAGTTGCTTTGGTCATATATGGGATATGGCAGGCAATCTGCCAAGACATGGGCAAATTGCAAAAGTTGCGAGACTTTCCAGAACCTATGGTCTTTTCCTAAGCCCGCCGCCCGCTACATCGTGCGGAAAGGAGAGTTCACATGCGCAGCCTTCTGGCCTTGGTATTTCTGTGTGCAGCAAGCATCACACAGGCGGCATCCGCCAATTTCACCTTTCCGTCGATAGATGGCGGCGACATATCCTTGTCAGACTGGCGCGGACAGCCAGTGCTGGTGGTCAACACGGCGTCGCGCTGCGGCTACACCCGTCAGTATGATGGGCTTCAGGCGCTGTATGAAACCTATAGGGATGCGGGCCTTGTTGTGCTGGCCGTACCCTCCAATGATTTTCGTCAAGAGTTGGGGTCGAATGAAGACGTCAAGGAATTCTGCGAGGTGAATTTCGGCCTGGAGTTCCCAATGACTACAATCACCCCCATTCTTGGCGACACCGCGCATCCGTTTTACAAATGGGTCAAAGACGAGGTAGGGTTCCAGCCGGGTTGGAATTTTAACAAAATTCTCATCGCCCCCGATGGACGCGTGGCCGCGACATTCGGGGCGAACGCGCGCCCCATGTCGCGACCCATAACCTCGGCGGTCACAGCGTTTTTGGATTAGGATTTCTGCAAGTAAGACCAGATCTCGTCATTGAGCGCGCTGCGCTGTTTGCGCAAGTCCGTTTCGGCCAGTGACTCCATCGGTTCGACATTGGTTTCAGCGCGGTGCACTCTGCGATTCACCTCGTGATACGTGTCGAACAATTTGGCGAAATGTGCGTCCGACTGCTTGAGATTGCTCATTTTTTCCACATGTTCGGGGAATTCTTCTGCCAGCTCGTGGGGTGTATGCGACATGGCGCGCCTTGCTCCTGTAATTGTTCGGACCAAGACTGACAGAGACGGCCGATCCGCACTTTGACGCGGATCAATCCACAGTCATTTTCGCGCCTTTCTCCACCCAGCCTTTCGAGCGTCTGCTTCGGTGCAGAACCACCGCTCTCCCTTGTTGGGCGAGATGCGGGTTGCGGCATAATATTCCTGGCCAGGGACGTGGAAAATACGTTCGCCCGAGCGGGAGATGTTTCCCTTGATTCGGCACGACCGCGACGATGCATCTGCCTGGCTGGAGGCCTTGGTGTTTACCGCCTGCGCCTTGCGTTGCGCCTTGCGGAATGCGGCAGGCGATTGCACGTGTGATCCATGTAAGCCGCGCGCATTGGTGGCCGCGCGCTTTTCTTGCAGATCATAATCCAGACCGTAACGACGATAGGCAAAGGCCAGACCTTGCGCCACAAGCACGTCGCCCATGTCGCGACCATTCACCTGGCATTTGGCAACGGCACGCCCGTAGCGGTCGGTGTCTTTTGTGCGGCACCGCGCCTGTTTGCCGTCAAACAGGGCTGTCACCTGTTGTGTCACCCACGCACCGCAGGTCCAATCGGCCCCTTGCGCCGATGCGCACAATTGTTCGGTTTCCGGCGCGTCGATGGCGTGCAGGCGCACGCGCGTGCCCGCGACATCAATCGTGTCGCCGTCGATCACCCGCACAACCCCGTTCGGTTCGGCCGCAGCGTCCGTCCCGATCATTAGCAAAAAAGAGAACACAGCAATCCTTAACATACTGTGAACAACAGCATGAAACTATGGCCTCAAAATGGCACAAAGGCTGGTTGGGGCTTAGTCCGCCCGCGGAAAGCGTTGGCTGTTTTCCAGTTGGTTCAAATCCATGTGGTTGCGCATGAACCGCTCTGAGGCATCGCGCAGCGGTTGGTAATCCCAGGGGAAATACCCGCCCTGCCGCAACGCCTCATACACCACGTGGCGCTTGGCCTGACTGGCACGGATTTCTGCGTCAAAGCGCGCCAGATCCCAGCGTGCCTCGGATTTAGCGCGCAGCGATTGCAGCGTTCCCTGGTGCGCGGGAAGGTTCGCCAGATTGCGTAACTCATGCGGATCGGCGTCAAGATCGAACAGCTGCTCTGGATCAAGATCACAGCGATTGTACTTCCACCGGCCATAACGCAACGACACCATCGGCGCATAGGACGCCTCGGCCGCGTATTCCATCGCCACCGGTGTGTCGCGCGACGCCCCCTGCCCCAGCGGCACAAGCGTTTCGCCCGTGGTCCAGGGCATGACCTCGTCCATGCTGACCCCGGCCAGATCGCACAGCGTCGGGCAGACGTCGATGGTTGAGACCGGGTCGGTCACCACCCCAGGCTCCATTCCAGAAGCCGAGATCATCAAGGGCACGCGGGATGATCCTTCGTAAAAGCTCATCTTGAACCACAGCCCCCGTTCACCCAGCATATCGCCGTGATCCGACACGAACAGGATGATCGCCTCTTGCTGCGTATCCTCCAACACCTGAAGGATCTCGCCAATCTTGTCGTCCAGATACGAGATATTGGCGAAATAGGCCCGGCGCGCAGCGCGGATGTGGTCTTCGGTGATGTCAAAACTGCGCCAGTCATTGGCATCAAAGATACGCTGTGAATGCGGATCGTGATCGTCATAGGCCATGGCTGGGACTTCAGGCAGAAGATGCGCGCAGTCTTCGTACAGGTCCCAATACGTTTTGCGCGCGACATACGGGTCATGCGGGTGGGTAAAGCTGGCCGTCACGCACCACGGGCGATCCTCTTTGCGCCGTGCCAGATCATACAGCTGCAGCTTGGTCTGATACGCTACCTCGTCATCATATTCGAGCTGATTGGAAATCTCGGCCACACCTGCGCCGGTGACCGATCCCATATTGTGATACCACCAATCAATTCGTTCACCGGGCTTGCGATAATCTGGCGTCCAGCCAAAATCAGCCGGGTAAATGTCAGTTGTCAGACGGGCCTCGAACCCGTGTAACTGATCTGGACCGACGAAATGCATTTTACCCGACAGCGCGGTGAAATACCCCGCCCGCCGCAAATGATGCGCATAGGTTGGAAGTGCAGAGGGAAATTCGGCGGCGTTGTCATATACCCCGGTGACCGATGGCAATTGTCCCGACATAAACGCCGCCCGCCCCGGAGCACAAAGCGGGCTGGCGGTGTAGGTGTTTTGAAACCGGGTCGACCGGGCCGCAAGACGCTTGAGGTTCGGAGTGTGCAACCAGTCTGACGGGCCATCGGGAAACAGTGTTCCGGTCAGCTGATCCACCATCAAAATAAGAATATTCGGTTGCATACCGTCCCCCACTGCCCCGCAATCCACGCGACACTGGAGGCTATCGCGTCACCCGTCAATCATCGCGCAGCCCGGATCACTCCCACTCCATTTCTTCAAAGACACGGCCGGCATTTTTGGTCGCCAGTTCCTCGAACGTATCCAGATGCGCCCAGCGGGACTGATCGACGTAATAGGCCTCTGTCAGATCTCCACCCTCGTCGATATGCGCGCCGATTTTGGCCCGCAGATCCTTGATGTAATCGGTGGTATAGCGGGTGACCTGCGCCATATTCGTCGGATGCCCGTGACCCGGGATCACATAGGTGGCATTCAGCGCGGTGAACGGGCCATCAAAGGTTTCGATCCAGCACGATGTGCAGGTATGCGGAAAGATCGGCGGCATCCGTTCATGAAAAGCGATGTCACCGGCGATCACGATGTCCCATTGCGGAATCCAGACCTGAACATCCCCCGGATCATGCGCCGGGCCCAGATGCAGAACCTCAAGCGTGACATCCCCCATTTCGACAACATAGCTGTCCGAGAAACTCAGATTGGCGGCCACCACTTCCGTGCCCTCGGCCTTGTCGCGGTTGTATTGCTTCATGCCTTCCAGAATGAAATGCCCGTTCTGCTCTACCTCGGCAATCGCGTCCTCATGCGCGAGGATATCGATCCCAAGCCCGGCCCAATACGAATTGCCAAGCATCGCATGGCCCTGCCCGTTTTCATTGATCACCAGCTTCACCGGCTGGTCGGTGACGGCCTTGATCTCGTCATGCAGCGCAGCGGCCAGACGGGCGGATGCCCCGCCGTTGATCACCACCACACCATCGCCTGTGACGACGAAACTCAGGTTGTTGTTGTGACCAGAGTTTTCGTAGGTCGGCGGAGCGGTGGCCCCGATCGCCGAAAAGACATGAGGAATCACCTCGACCGGTTTGTTATACAACTCGGATTGCGGATACTTGTCGGCGATGTCTTCACTTGCCACTGCGGCCTGCGTAGCCAGCGCTGCGGCAACAAATACGGTCAAACGCATAATGGTTCCTCCCTTGGTTGACGATACATTCACGGATCTGAATGGGAAAAACAATCCCCTCAATCCCCGTCACCTTGCCACGGCCTGTCAGACCGTTACGCTTGGCGCAATGGCGACGCGGAGGCACGGATGGCGCTGACAGGAAAACATGCCCTGATCACAGGTGGCGGCACGGGTATCGGGCTGGCCATCGCGGCCACCTTGCGCGATGCCGGGGCCACCGTCACAATCACCGGCAGGCGCAAGGACGTGCTGGACCGCGCCGCAAAGAAGCACGGGCTGACCCCCTGCGTGATGGATGTTCAGAACGAATCCTCGGTCATAGACGGTGTGGCCGCAGCGGTTGACGATCACGGCCCGGTTCAGATCTGTGTGCCCAATGCGGGCATCGCCGAAGGCCGGGCCTTGCACAAAACCGATCTTGAGTTCTGGCGCACCATGATGGCCACCAATGTTGATGGTACGTTCCTGACCATCCGCGAATGCCTGAAATCCATGCATCAAACCGACTGGGGGCGCGTTATTGCAATCAGCTCTATCGCGGGCCTGCGCGGTCTCAAAGGTGCGCCCTGTTACACCGCATCCAAACACGCGATGGTGGGGCTGATCCGTGCGCTGGCTGCCGATTATCTGGGTAAGCCCTTCACGTTCAACGCCATCTGCCCCGCTTATGTCGACACCGACATCGTGCCGCAGAACGTCGAACGCATCATGGCCCGCACTGGCATGTCCGAAGAAGAAGCGAAACAGGTCATGGTCGGGGCCAACCCGCATGGCCGCCTGATCGCTCCGCAAGAGGTCGCAGAGACCGCACTCTGGCTGTGTCACACCAAGTCAAGCAGCATCAACGGCCAGGCCATTCAGATCGCCGGAGGTGAGTTTTAACCGCCGGGTGTGATCCGAAACGCGGTGCGCGGATAACATGACACGCCCGGATTGAGCATCACACTGCCCCTTTCGCACTTGCGCAGACTACATGGCACCCGCGCGACGGTTCACCGGTGCCGTCAGACCGGACCACGCCCGCACCGCATCGCCGAATGCTTCGAATAACGGGCGCGACACCGGATCGTTGGCAGCGTCCCATTCCGGATGCCATTGCACCGACAGGGTAAAGCCCGGCGCATCGTCGATATAGATTGCTTCGGGCGTGCCATCAGGCGCATGACCGTCAATCACAATCTGCGCGCCAGGTGTCTTTATGCCCTGACCATGCAAGGTATTGGTCATGACCTCTGTCGTGCCGAACAAGCGATGAAACACGCCGCCCTCGTCCAGCGTCACTACGTGCCGCAAGGCGAATTTTTCCTCAAGCGTCCCATCCGGCGGCATGCGGTGATTCAAACGGCCCGGCAAATCCCTGATCTCGGGATATAGCGTGCCCCCCATCGCCACGTTCACCTCTTGAAAGCCCCGGCATATGCCCAGAAACGGCTGGCCGCGGTCCACACATTCCCGGATCAGCGGCAAGGTTATGGCATCGCGCGCGCGGTCAAATTCACCATGCGCCGCGGTTTCTGCCTCGCCATATTCCTCGGGGTGGACATTGGGCCGCCCTCCGGTCAGTAAAAACCCGTCACAGGTGTCAAGCAGCTCGTCCACACTCACAAAGCGCGGGTCGGCCGGAACCAGCAATGGCAAACATCCCGACACCTGCGCAACCGCTTCAGAATTCATCAGGCCACCTGCATGCGCCGGGTACTGATCGTTGATCAGGTATTGGTTTCCAATGATACCAACAACCGGACGGGCCATGCTGTGTCTCCCCTAGATTTCTGCGACCAATCCAACCGCTTCGATGCCCGCCTTGCCGGCTGCGGCGTCATTGTCGGACGTGTCTCCGGTCACACCGATCGACCCAAGGACGCGGCCCTTGGCATCCCGCACCAGAATGCCGCCCGGAACCGGGATCAACTGGCCGCCCAACGCGCCATTTGCGCAGGCGATGAAGAACGCTTCGCTCTCGGCGCGCGCTTTCTGCGCGCTGCCGGGCATGCCCAGCATAACAGCCCCATACGCTTTGCCCTGTGCGATCTGAAACCGCCCCGGGCTGGCACCGTCTCCGCGCTCAAACGCCAGGACATTGCCCCCGGCATCCAGCACACACACGGAAAGAGGTTTCATCCCGGCAGCCTGCCCGGCATCGAATGTCTTGCGGATGATCGTACGCGCGCGGCGCAATGAAAGAGTTGCCATGTCGTTCTTTCCCTGTCGGTTTTCTATGCAAACAGATCATGCGCCAATTCAAGCGCATCGACCAGAACATCCACCTCTTCTACCGTATTATAAAGCCCAAAGGACGCCCGACAGGTCGCGTTCAGCCCCAAATGATCCATCAGCGGCCCGGTGCAGTGCTGCCCGGCGCGCACCGCAACACCCTTTTTGTCAAGAATGGTCGAAATGTCATGCGCGTGGCCCGCCCCATCCAGCGTAAAGCTAAAGATGGCTGCCTTGTCCGGCGTCGTGCCCTGCACCTGCAACCAGTTCAGACCGTCCAGCCGCTTGCGCGCATAATCCCGAAGGTTTTGCTCGTGGGCGGCGATGTTCTCCATCCCCAGGCCCATCATATACTCAAGCGCCACGCCAAGGCCGATCTGCTGCACGATGCCCGGCGTTCCCGCCTCGAACATCATGGGCCGGTCGTTCCAGGTCACCTCGTTCTTGTGAACCTCGCGGATCATGTCACCGCCGCCGATAAAGGGCACCATCTCGGCCATGCGGTCTTTCTTCATAAAGATCGCCCCCGAGGCGGACGGGCCATAGAGTTTATGCCCCGTGATCGCGTAGAAATCGCACCCAATCTCATCGACATTGACCGGCATATGCACCGCCGCCTGCGATCCATCCACCAACACCCGAACGCCCTTGTCGCGCGCCCCATCGCAGATGGATTTCACATCAACAACGGTGCCCAGCACATTGGACAGATGTGTGACCGCAATCAGTTTGGTCTTTGGCGTGATCGCATCAAGGATCGCTTGCGGATCCAGATATCCGGTGCTGTCGACATCGACCCATTTGATCACAATCCCTTGCCGTTCGCGCAGGAAATGCCAGGGCACAATATTGGCGTGGTGCTCCATCACCGACAGGATGATCTCGTCTCCGGCCTGCAGGTTCGGCACGCCCCACCCATAGGCCACCGTGTTGATGCCCATCGTTGTGCCGGTATTCATGACGATCTCGTCTTCGTCTTTCACACCCAGAAATTTCGCAATGATCCCGCGCGTGCCTTCATATTTTTCTGTCGCAAGGTTCGACAGATAATGCAGCCCGCGATGCACATTGGCATAGTCCTGCGCATAGGCCTGGGTGATCGCATCAATCACCACGCTCGGCTTCTGCGCGCTGGCCCCGTTATCAAGGTAAACCAAAGGCTTACCGTTCACCTCTCGCGTGAGGATCGGAAAATCCGCACGGATGGTTTCGACATCATACATATCCAGGGATTCCTCCAGTCGGGACGCCCAAAAGGCTGAAAATCACGCTCAAACCCAGCATCATACCCACAACCGCCAACAACAAGACAAAACCGGCCTTCAACAGACCACCAACATCATGTGCGACGTCAATAAAATTCACAAAGATCCAGATCCCCAATACCGATCCGGCACTGACCACAATGCCCGACAGAAACAGGCTCACCGGAGCCAGCAAAACCACAACGCCCTGCAACACCACGCGCAGCGCCTGAAGCCAAATGACAAGAACCGCCATTTGCTCGTACGTGGCCGTGCCCCCCAAAGGGCGGCCGCAAATGGTAACGGCAAAAATCAGCGCAGCAACGGACAGCGCCAGCATCACACCGAACACAACCGGACTGCCAAGCACCGGTCCGATCAAATCATTGGCCGGTGCCGTCATGGTCGACAGGCTGAACATCAACGTGTTCAGCACAACGACCAAGGCAAACGCCAGCCAGAGCACCTGTCGCGGCAAAGCCAAAGACAAAAGCAGCGCCGCCACATCACGCGGCGCGGTCACCGTGTTCAACGCCAGCCGGATGAAGCCATCAAAGGTCACGCCTCGGTCCTTCGGTACACGGCAAACATGCTTGCCAGCCAAAACCACATGAAGACCGCAAACCACAGGACGCCCACAATCGTCAACTCGATGCCCGGCCCGATAAATCCGGCGACCAGACCATTCAGCAAGATCAGCGGGGTCGACGCCAGCAGGCTCCAGAACAGCGACAATCGCGCGTTGTAGGACGGCCCCTGACCGCGCAGAACCCGCGCGATCAAATGGGCAATAAACGCCAAGGCATAGAACATCAACGGGGCCAGAAAGACGGTCGCCATCAGCGTTCCGCCCAGCAGCATGTCAAGCTCTTGCTCTTCCAGATGCGCCTGCCGGGCAAGCGCCGGCCATCGCGCGATAAACAGGATCAGGCATGACCCCATGAGGATCGCCAATGCGCGATCCTCCCGTTCTCCGGCCTCCAACAACCGACGCACCACTTTGCCCGGCCGACGATAGGTGGCCGCGATGTCATGGGTAAACGGCATGAGCCCGCTTAGCCACGCCGACGCGACAGCCACGCCTCAACGCGACCATTGATTTCATCCTGAAGCGCCTCGTCCTCGATTTCCATGACCGCTTCGGCAAGGAATGCAATGGTCAGAAGGTCCGTCGCCGGTCCCTCTTCGATCCCGCGAGAGCGAAGATAGAACAGCCCTTCTTCGTCAATCGCGCCCGAGGTGGAGCCATGCGAACAGGCCACATCATCGGCGTAGATTTCCAATTCGGGCTTGGCAAGGAACTGGCTGTCATCATCCAGCAAAAGCGACTGGCTGATCTGATAGCCATCGGTCTTCTGCGCATCTGCTTTGACCAGGATCTTGCCCTGAAACACGCCTGTCGCGCCGTTGCGCAGCACCTTCTTGAACACCTGACGGCTTTCGCAATTCAGGGCGTCATGGGTGATGAACACCGTGTCATCATGATGAAAATCCCCATCCCCGACACAGGCCCCCGCCACATGCGCAATCGCGTCATCGCCGGTCAGCTCGACCACCATTTCGTTGCGCGTCAGCACGCCATTGGCCGTCAACGTAAACGACTTGAACACCGATTCCGTGCCAAGCCGCGCAAACATCGCTGTCGCCGCCCGTCGTTCATGGTCGCGCCCTTGAGCCCGCACATGATGAAGCGTGCCGCCATCGGCAATGTCGATTTCCATGCACTTGTTAAACCGCGCCGCTGCCGGGCCGTTTTCAAGAATGGTCAGCTCTGCACCGCTATCAACCTTCACAACATGGTGCAGGATCGCGTCGGATGTCTCTGACCCATGTTTATACATAAGGCTGATCGGCTTGGGTGCTTTACCGGTCACATGGATCAGCACACCATCCGTTGCAAATGCGGTGTTCAATGTTGCCAAAGGCCGCTGCACCGGCGTTTGCCCGCGCGTCTCCAGCACACCGTAGATGTCTTTCGCCCAGTGGATGTCCGGCGCATCCGCCAGCCGGTCGATGCTTACATGCTCCAAGGCAAGATCGTCGGACTGTTCGGCGCTGAACGCGCCATCGACAAACACGATTTTCAACCGATCGACAGTGTCAAAAACCGGCGATTCGTCCTCATCGAACGTCGCCGCTTTGGGCACGTCAGCCTGCACCAGAGTGTCCGGCTTGGTGTATTTCCAATATTCGTCGCGACCGGACGGCAGGCCCATCGCTTGTACCCGGCTCAACGCATCCTGCCGCGCGGCATCAGACCATCCACCTTCCGGCAGCTTCATTGCCGCAAGGCGGGCATCGGTCGCGTCCTGTTTGACCTGAGGCAGTGCCATCACGCCACCTCCGCCAGAATGTCGGCATATCCGTTGTTTTCAACTTCCAGGGCCAGTTCCGGCCCGCCGGTTTTCACGATCTTGCCATCCGCCATGATATGCACAACGTCCGGTTTGATGTGATCCAGAAGGCGCTGGTAGTGCGTGATCACGAGGAACCCGCGCCCCGCGTCGCGCAGCGCATTCACACCATCGGCAACCAGCTTCATCGCGTCCACATCAAGGCCCGAGTCTGTCTCGTCCAGAATGCACATCTTCGGCTCAAGCATCGCCATCTGCAGGATCTCGTTGCGCTTCTTCTCACCACCCGAGAAGCCCACGTTCACAGGCCGCTTCAGCATATCCGCGTCGATCTTCAACTCAGCCGCCTTGGCACGAATTTCCTTGAGGAAGTCTGTCGCCGACATTTCCTCTTCACCGCGCGCCTTGCGCTGTGCGTTCACCGCCGTGCGCAGGAACGTCATGTTGCCCACGCCAGGGATCTCAACCGGGTACTGAAACGCCAGGAAAATGCCCGCCGCGGCGCGCTCTTCCGGCTCCATCTCCAGCACATCCTCGCCATCCAGGGTGGCTGTGCCGTCGGTCACCTCATACCCGTCACGGCCCGAGAGCACATAAGACAGCGTCGACTTACCCGACCCGTTCGGCCCCATGATCGCGTGCACCTTGCCCGCCTCGACCGTCAGGTCCACACCCTTGAGGATCTGCTTATCCTCTTCCTCAAGCTCAACGTGCAAGTTCTTGATTTCCAACATAGTCTTTCCCCTGTTTGGCGCCCGCGCCAGTTATCCTCTATCCGTCAACACCGCCGTGCCGCTGGCCGAGACCATCAGCATCGAGTTGCCAACAACTTCATAATCCAGATCAACGCCGATCACGGCATTGCCGCCCGCCGCCATCGCGCGCTGCTCAAGCTCTTGCAGCGCCACATCACGCGCATCCTGTAACTTGGCCTCATAAGCCCCGGACCGCCCGCCAACGATATCGGTGATCGACGCAAACACATCACGCACAACATTGGCCCCCATGATGGCCTCGCCGACTACGATGCCTTTGTATTCAAGGATTTTATGCCCCTCGAGACTGTTTGTCGTCGTGATAATCACTTCCGTCGCTCCATCCAAAGCTTGGCCAGCACACCGCCAAGAAACCCGCTGGTCCCGCCCGCAACAAGCGCCCCGAAAAACCCATGGTCCGCCCAGAGGGGGGACGATACGATCATCAGGACAAACGTGCCAAGGCCTGTCAGAAGGGCATAGGTGCCCTTCGGTTCAGACGGCGTGCTCAGCCATTTCCACGCGGACATTATTAGCCAACCGACCCTTCCAGCGAGATCGCCACCAATTGCTGCGCCTCCATGGCAAACTCCATCGGCAGCGCCTGCAACACGTCCTTGCAGAACCCGTTCACCACAAGCGCCACGGCTTCTTCCTCGTCCATGCCGCGCTGGCGACAGTAGAACAGCTGGTCATCATCCACCTTGGACGTGGTCGCCTCATGCTCCACCCGGGATGAATTATTCTTCACCTCGATATACGGTACCGTATGCGCGCCACACAGGCTGCCGATCAGCAAGCTGTCGCATTGCGTATAGTTGCGGCTGTCCTTGGCCTTCGGATGCATGGACACCAGACCACGATAGGTGTTCTGCGCATGCCCCGCGCTGATCCCCTTGGACACGATCCGCGACTTGGTGTTCTTGCCCAGATGCACCATCTTCGTGCCGGTGTCGGCCTGCTGATAATTGTTGGCAATCGCGATCGAATAGAATTCGCCTTGGCTGTCGTCCCCGCGCAGGATGCAGGATGGGTATTTCCACGTCACCGCGGACCCGGTTTCCACCTGCGTCCACATCACCTTGGCCCGGTCGCCCCGGCAATCAGCGCGCTTGGTCACGAAGTTGTAAATCCCGCCCTTGCCGTTTTCATCGCCGGGATACCAGTTCTGAACGGTGGAATACTTCACCTCCGCGTCTTCCTCGACGATGATCTCAACCACCGCCGCATGAAGCTGCGCGATATCGCGCTGCGGCGCGGTGCAGCCTTCAAGGTAGGACACATACGATCCCTTGTCGGCAATGATCAACGTCCGCTCGAACTGGCCGGTGTTTTCAGCATTGATGCGGAAATAGGTGCTCAATTCCATCGGGCAGCGCACGCCCGGCGGCACGTACACAAACGACCCGTCCGAGAACACCGCCGAATTCAGCGTCGCGTAATAATTGTCCGACACCGGCACAACCGACCCAAGGTATTTCTTGACCAACTCGGGGTGGTCCTTGATCGCCTCCGAGATCGAACAAAAGATGACACCCGCATCTTTCAGCTCTTTCTGGAAGGTCGTACCCACGGACACGGAATCAAACACCGCGTCCACCGCCACCTTGCGGCCCTCGGCAGGGACGTTTTCCGCGCCTTCAACACCGGCGAGGATCATCTGCTCCTTCAGCGGAATCCCCAGCTTTTCATAGGTCGCGAGCAACTTGGGATCGACCTCGTCCAAGGACTTGGGCTTCTGCTCCATGCTTTTCGGGCGCGCATAGTAATACTGGTCCTGAAAGTCGATTTCAGGATAATCGACCATCGCCCATTTCGGTTCTTCCTTCTGAAGCCAGCGCTCATAGGCCGCCAGACGCCATTCGGTCATCCACTCGGGCTCTTCATTCTTTTCCGAGATCAGCCGCACGATATCCGGGCTCAGGCCCTTCGGCGCGTACTCCATCTCGATATCGGTTTCCCAACCGTATTTATAATTGCCGCCAACTTCGCGCACCGCGTCGACCGTTTCCTGATCAACGCCCTCTTTTACGACACCATTGTCCAAAGCAGCCATTTCAGCACCTCTCCGATGTTATCACGCGGCCCGCGCGCGGTGTTTGTCTCGTTTCGCCAGCCACGTCTCCGCGAACCGGTCTATGTCGTCTTCTGTCGTTTCAGGCCCCAGACTGACGCGGATCGCGCTGCTGGCTGTGGCCTCGTCGTATCCCATCGCAGTCAACACCGCGCTGGCCTTTACTTTCCCGCTCGAACAGGCAGAGCCTGCGCTGATCGCAAATCCTGCCAGGTCCATCTGCATCACCTGCGTCTCGCCCTTCCAACCCGGGGTCGCAAAACAGGATGTGTTTGGCAGGCGATGAGCGCCTTTCCCGACAAAAATAGTCTCTTTTGCCTGAGCCTCAAGAGATGAATCTAGAATGTTTCTAAGTTTTTCAACTTCGGCCCAGATGCCAGCTTCCAAATCCCGCTGCCCGGCCTCTGCCGCAGCACCGAACCCCGCGATTCCAATGACATTTTCCGTGCCCGAGCGTCGGCCCATTTCCTGACCCCCGCCTTTGATCTGCGCCGCCAGATCCGTGCCACGCTTCATAACAAGCGCACCGATCCCTTTCGGACCCCCCAGTTTATGCGCCGAGATCAGCGCCATCTGGGCACCCATCCAGTTAAACGCGACAGGCATTTTTCCGAACGCTTGCGTGGCGTCCACCACAGCCAGACCTTCGGGCAAATCCTGCACAATACCGGTTTCCGAATTGGCAAGCTGTACCGCAGACTGCGCCGCATCGCTGACCGTGACCTGACCCTGTGCGTCGACCTCCAGCACCGGATCAATCCACGCCCGTACCGCGTCATGCTCGACCGCCGCACCGTGTAAACGGCGACCGGCACAGGCCAGTGCTGCGGCCTCTGTCGCACCGGACACAAACACGATATCCGCGCCTTCGGCCCCAAATGCGGTCGCAATCTGCGCCCGCGCCCGCTCAACCAACCCTTTGGCCTGTCGGCCTTCGGCATGGACCGAGGACGGGTTGCCCACCACGTCCATCGCGGCAATCATGGCCGCACGCGCCTCGACACGCAAAGGGGCTGTGGCGTTATAATCAAGATAGACCCGCGCCATCTATACCGCTCCTGGCTTCTTTGGGCTCAAAATACCTCGGGGAGCGCGAGGGGCTGGCCCCTCGCTCCAACACTTATAGACCCTGCGCACCGATCCGGTCATGTCTCGTCCACCACCGAAAACAGATTTGGCACCGCCGGGCACGGTGCCAGATCATTGCCCACCACATCCGACAACCGCGTCTGATGCAAAAACACATAGACATGCGCCGACAACCCCTCCCACAGGCGGTTGGTCATGGATTGCGCCCGACTGCCGGACAACCCGCCCGAGGCCCCGGCCCCCTTGTGCATCGCATCCACCGTCTCATCGACCGCCGACAACACATCCACTACACGGATTTCGCTTGCCGGTCGCGCAAGCCTGTAGCCGCCGCCCGGGCCGCGCACCGATGTGACCAACTCGGCCCGGCGCAATTTGACGAACAATTGCTCTAGATAGGGCAAGGACACATCCTGACGTTGTGCAATCTCGCCCAGCGTCACCAAACTGTCCGAGGGCTGCAACGCGATATCTGCCAACGCCACCATGGCGTAGCGGCCTTTTGTGCTTAGCTTCATGACCGGCTCCCACAACCTCCACCCGTCGCAATTGACCTTGCAGGGCCAATTGCCTATGTGCGGATAACCCAAGTCCGGGACATTCCGGATTTAGAACCATTCTAAGAAGCCTGAGCGAAGCTGTCAACAATTTGCGACATCTTCGCCCATGCCCCATCAGGAGCCACCACCGCCTATGCCCGAGGTGATTTTTCCCGGACCCGAAGGCCGCCTAGAAGGCCGCTACCATCCGCAAAAAGAAAGCGATGCCCCGATCGCAATCATCCTGCACCCGCACCCTCAGTTCGGCGGCACGATGAACAATAAGGTTGTCTACAATCTTCACTATGCCTTCTACAACATGGGCTTCACCGTGTTGCGCTTTAACTTTCGCGGCGTCGGCCGCAGCCAGGGCGAATACGATCAAGGTGTGGGCGAATTGTCGGACGCAGCCTCCGCGCTGGATTACCTGCAATCGATGAACAACAATTCCAAACATTGCTGGGTCGCCGGGTTCAGCTTTGGTGCCTGGATCGGGATGCAGCTGTTGATGCGTCGCCCCGAAATCACCGGGTTCATATCGGTCAGCCCACCGGCCAACATGTATGATTTTTCATTCCTGGCCCCCTGCCCGTCATCCGGCCTGATCATCAACGGCACCGGGGACCGGGTTGCCCCGCCCGCCGATACCACCGCGCTGGTCAGCAAACTGTCGGAACAAAAAGGCATCACGGTCACCCATACCGAAATCGAAGGTGCCGATCATTTCTTCAAAGAGCCGCACATGGATACGATGATCGACCACGTGTCCACCTATGTGAAACGGCGTTTGACGGAAAACACAAGGTAAGGAAACCGCTATGTCGATGGTCGAGGATCTTGCCGAACAGCTTGCCGAAGACACGCTCAAAGCGATGAGCGATCTGGAAGATGACCGCTTCTTCATGGAGGTCGCGGCGGAACTTGCAGCCGCCTCCACCACTCTGGAAGAGGCGTTTCTGACAGCCATCCGCGTTCGCCTGGCAGAACGCAAGGCACGCGCCTTCATCAAAGGTCGCGTCGACGGCAGCATCAAGCCACCCGGCTGACGCCTGGAACAAATGCACCTCGCGCCGGATGCCAGCTTGGACTAAGCTGCGATCATGTCTGTTACCGATCCCCCCCGCACCCTGCTTTTGACCGGCGCAAGCCGGGGCATCGGCCATGCCACGGTCAAGAAATTCGCCGCCGAAGGCTGGCGCGTGATCAGCTGTTCGCGACAGGCCTTTTCCCCCGACTGCCCCTGGCCCGGCGGCGAGCGCAATCATATCCAGGTCGACCTGAGCGATCCGCAACAGACAATGGATGCGGTGCGCGTGGTCAAGGACCGGTTGGATGGCGGGCGGCTCGACGCGCTGGTCAACAATGCCGGGGTGTCACCAAAAGGGCCCCAGGGTGAACGGCTGAGCACGCTCGACACCGATCTGCGCGACTGGGGCAAGGTGTTTCACGTCAACTTCTTTGCCTCGGTTGTTCTGGGACGCGGGCTGAAGGATGAGCTCGCCAAGGCGCAGGGAGCCATTGTCAATGTCACATCCATCGCGGGCGCACGGGTCCACCCCTTTGCCGGCGCGGCCTATGCCACGTCCAAAGCGGCCCTTGCCGCACTGACCCGCGAGATGGCGCATGATTTCGGGCCGCTGGGGGTCCGGGTGAACGCCATCGCTCCGGGCGAAGTGGAAACAAGCATCCTGAGCGACGGCACTGACAAAATTGTGGAACAATTGCCGATGCGCCGATTGGGACAACCCTGCGAAGTGGCGAATGTGATCTATTTCCTGTGTTCAGGCCAAAGCGCCTATGTGTCCGGCACCGAAATTGAAGTGAACGGCGGCCAACACGTGTGACCGGGATAGCGGACCGCGAACAGCCCCTCAGCCACCAAGAATCTTAGAAAAGTGTTGACACGCCCTTAAAAGTGAATGGCCCGTCCCCACGCATCCAGCACGCTTTCATGCATCATCTCTGACAAAGTCGGATGTGGAAAAACGGTTTGCATCAGATCTTCCTCGGTGGTCTCCAACTGGCGACCAATCACATAGCCCTGAATAAGCTCTGTCACCTCGGCCCCCACCATATGGGCCCCAAGCAAGGCCCCGGTTTTGCTGTCGAACACCGTTTTCACCAGCCCCTCCGGTTCTCCCAGGGCGATGGCCTTTCCGTTGCCGATAAAAGGAAAGCGTCCCACCTTGATGTCATATCCCTGCTCTGTCGCCTGCGCTTCGGTCAGCCCGACGCTGGCGATTTGCGGCTGGCAATAGGTGCACCCCGCGATGCTGTCGGCGCTGACCGCATGCGGATGCCCACCCGCCACCAGCTCGGCCACCATCACCCCTTCATGGCTGGCTTTGTGCGCCAACCATGGTGCCCCGGCCAGATCCCCGATCGCAAAAACGCCCTCAACACCGGTTCGGCACTGCGGGTCCGTCACCACATGGCTGCGCTCGACCGTCACACCAAGCGCCTCAAGCCCCAGCCCTTCGGTGTTGCCCACGATACCCACAGCCGAAATCACCGTGTCAAATGTGTCTTTGGTCACATGACCACCCTGTTCGATATGGGCCGTCACCGATCCGGCCCCGCGATCCAGCTGCTTGACCAGGGCCGCCTCACGAATCGTCATGCCTTGCGCTTCGAATTGCTTTTTTGCAAAGGCGCTGATCTCGGCATCTTCGACCGGCAGAATGCGATCCATGACCTCAACAACGGTCGTGTCCGCGCCAAGCGCGTTGTAAAAGCTCGCAAATTCGATGCCGATGGCCCCAGATCCAATCACCAGCAGCCGCTTTGGCATCCGCTTTGGAACCAGCGCATGTTTATAGGTCCAGACCAGATCACCGTCCGCTTCCAGCCCCGGTAATTCGCGCGCCCGTGCGCCTGTGGCCAGGACGATGGATGTGGCGGTCAGCTCTTGCACGCCATTGTCAGATTTCACCGAAACAACGCCTTTGGCGGGCACCGTCGCCTCGCCCATGAACACGGGAACCTTGTTCTTTTTCAGCAGGTGACCGACCCCGGAATTCAACTGTTTCGCAATCCCGCGCGACCGTTTGACCACCGCGTCCAGATCATAGCTGATGCCCTGTGCCGCCAGCCCGAAATCCTTGGCGCGGTGCATCAGGTGGAACACTTCAGAGGTGCGCAGCATGGCCTTTGTCGGAATGCAGCCCCAGTTCAGACAAATGCCGCCAAGATGCTCACGCTCGACAATCGCCACGGTCAGTCCCAGTTGTGCGGCGCGAATGGCGCAGACATATCCGCCGGGTCCGGCCCCTATGACGATCATGTCAAAGCTTTTGCTCATGGCCTGCTCTCCTCCCAAAGGTTCAGGGTTGGACGAAAGCGTAGGCGAAAGGCTCTGACGCGACAATGGGGGTCGGGCGAAATGGGCCAGACAGACCTTTGTGTTGTTTGCGTACGATTATCAGGCGTCTGCCTTCTTTTCCCAGCGCCCGGACGCCTCTGACCAATATTGCGCTGAACATCCGGCCGCGGTCAGCGACCGCCATTGATCGCGCGCGCGCTCGACCGCCGGTGGGTCATTGCCATCAAACAACACGCAGACCCGCTCCAGACGCGTCACCTCGTCGGGCTGAACCTCTGCGCCGTCGATGCTCATCAGGCAGTGTGCGGCGTTTTCAAATTGCAGGTTGGTCGTCAACAGCACAGGCTGCGCCGCGTCGTGGGCTCCCCCGGCCAGACCATGTGGCAGAAACTCCTCTTCCGGCCCCAGCCACAGCTTTTGATCCAGCCAGTCCAGACGTGCCGCATCGGTGCCGCGCACCGCCACCCGCCAGCCAACCCCCAAGGCCTTGCGCAAAAGCATGGGCAAGGTCGCTTCCAGCGGAGTGTTGGTCAGGTGATAGAAAAACGCGGCTCCCAAGGTGTCACTCCTTGGCTTCGAACTGTTCAGCAACCAGCCGATCCAGCGCCCGAACGCCCCATCCTGTGGCCCCTTTGGGTGACAGATCAAGATCACGTGACACATGAGCAACGCCTGCGATGTCCAAGTGAATCCACGGCATATCCTCTTTGACGAACCTCTGCAAAAACTGCGCTGCGGTCACAGATCCGGCAGGCCGGCCCCCGATGTTTTTCATATCGGCCACCGGCGATTTGAGCATGTCGTCATACGCCTGCCCCAAAGGCATGCGCCACGCGCCTTCCTGCTCGGTCTTGGCCGCCTTGAGGAATGCGGTGGCCAGAGGTTCGTCATTTGAATAGACAGCGGCGTTTTCATGCCCCAACGCAATGATGCAGGCCCCGGTCAGCGTTGCCAGATCAATCAGCGCCGCGGGCTTTTCGGTCTCTTGCGCGTGCCACATCACATCGCACAGAACGAGACGGCCCTCGGCATCGGTATTGACCACTTCAATCGTGTCGCCCTTCATCGACGCCACAACATCCCCCGGACGCACCGCATTTCCCGATGGCATGTTTTCCACAAGCCCGACCATCCCCACGACATTGGCCTTGGCCTTGCGCTTGGCAATGGCATGCATGACACCGGCAACCACGCCGGCACCGCCCATATCCATGGTCATGTCTTCCATACCGGACGCGGGCTTGAGAGAGATCCCGCCCGTGTCAAACACCACCCCCTTGCCGATCAACGCCAGAGGGGCTGCCTCCGCGTCACCGCCCTTCCAGCGCATGATGGCCACTTTCGACGGGCTGGACGATCCCTGGCCGACACATAAAAGCGCCCGCATCCCCAGCTTTTCCAACGCGCTTTCTTCCAGCACCTCGACCTCGACGCCAAGATCGCGCAGCCCCTCCAGTCGGGTTGCAAATTCAGTTGTCGTCAGAATGTTGGCTGGTTCATTGACCAGATCACGGGTGAAATGGACACCTTCGGCAACCGCCAGACGCGGTGCCGCGGCGGCCTCGGCCTCTTCGGGTTTGGCGCACATCACGGTCGCCGCCCCCAGCGCATCGGATTTCTTGGATTTGTGGTCGTCAAACCCATAGCCCCGCAAAACCAGACCCAGCGCAAACTCTTCGACCCGCGTGGTGCCTTCCATCAATACCGTCAGGGCGGACGCGCCGCTTGCCACCGCCAAAGCGGCTCCTGCCTTGCGCGCCAGCTCGGCCGAGGGGCGGCGCGGCAGTTTCACAATATCCACCGCTTCAACCTCCAGCCCCGCAGGCCAGGACAGGGACATGACCTTACCTTCGGACAAGCTGTCCCATGCCTCAGAGGCGGTCGCCCGGGCCACCGCGCCTTTGGTCAACCGGTTCAGCCGACGCGCGCCTGCGCTGAGTTTGAGATCGGGTGTGATACAGACCGCGATGCGCCCTTGGGCGGTGACCAATCCATCAAGATCAACAGGGACAAAGGTGACTGCGCGAAGATCCGCCATTTTTTACTCCGTAAATATGTTTGAACATAGGGGTAGCGCCCGCACGCGCAGTTGACCAGAGCCGGGTTTTCGCCCAAACCCTAGGGTGTAGGGTCATGTAAGCCTACTCTATGTCGTAGGAAAGGGTCCGCTTTGCCAAGATTCGACAGATACGTGCTGTCGCAACTCATGGTGCTCTTTGGGTTCTTCGCGTTGGTGCTGGTTGCCGTGTATTGGGTGAACCGCGCGGTTTTGCTGTTTGATCGGCTGATCGCAGATGGGCATTCCGCGGCTGTGTTTCTTGAATTTTCCGCCCTGAGCCTGCCCAGCGTGATTGCGCTGGTGCTGCCGATGGCGTCATTCGCGGCCGCCGTTTACGTCACCAACCGGCTGATCGGGGATTCGGAACTGACGGTTGTTCAGGCCACAGGTTATAGCCCCTGGCGTCTGGCGCGTCCGGTTCTGGTGTTCGGCCTCATTGTTGCGGTGATGATGTCGGTGCTCACACATTTTCTGGTCCCGGCGTCGATTTCGCAGCTGAAGGAACGCGAGGTGGATATTTCGGGATCGGTCAGCGCGCGATTGCTGCGGGAAGGCACGTTTCTGCATCCCGGCCCTGGCGTGACGTTTTTCATCCGCCAGATCTCCCCCGAAGGCGAATTGCGCGATGTCTACCTGTCGGATCGCCGGCAAGCCGACCGCGAAGTGACCTACACCGCCGACCGCGCCTATGTGGTGCAAAGCGATGAGGGACCGCGTTTGGTGATGGTCAGCGGGTTGGCACAAACATTGCAAAAGGAAGACAACACGTTATCGACCACCATTTTTGCCAATTTCACATATGATGTCGGCGATCTGATCGCCCAGAGCCAGAATCTCAACCTGCGGCCGCATCATATGGCGACCTGGGATCTGATCACCCGCCCCGAGGACATGGCGGCGCTGACGCAAACGCCGATGTCGCGCATCTTTGAGGAATTGCACAGCCGCTTCCAGCAAGCGCTTTTGGGCCTTGTGGCCGCGCTGATCGGGTTTTCCACCCTTCTGACCGGCAGTTTCAGCCGGTTTGGTGTGGGGCGGCAGATCATTGTGGCGATCTTTTTGCTGGTCATTGTCAAACTGGTGGAAAGCGCAGTAACCGATCCCACCCGAAACAATGCGCTGCTGTGGCCGTTGGTTTATCTGCCATCGCTGGTGGGTCTGGCCATTGCCGGTTTGGTGCTGCATATCGCAGCCCGCCCGTTCAGGCCAAAACGGGTGTCTGGCACCGAGGTGACGCCATGACGCTGCATCTGTATTTCGCACGCCGGTTTTTCTGGACCTTCCTTGCCATTTTTGGCGTGTTCTTTCTGTTTCAGGTGCTGCTTGATCTGGTGGAACAGATCCGCCGTCTGGACAGCTCGGTCAGTTTTGGCGAAGTGATGCGCCTGACACTGCTCAACACGCCCGAAGGCATGTATCAGATCCTGCCACTGGTGATGATCCTGTCCTCAATTGCCTTGTTCGTTGCGCTGGCGCGCTCGTCTGAACTGGTGGTTGTGCGCGCCGCCGGACGTTCGGGACTGGCCGCGCTGGTGGGTCCGCTGACGGTTGCGGCCATCATCGGAGGCTTGGCTGTGGCCATGGGCAATCCGATCGTTGCGGCAACCTCGAAAGCCTATTCCGATCTGCGCGAAACCTACCGCAATGGCGGCACCTCTGCCTTGTCGATCGGGGCCGAGGGCCTGTGGCTGCGGCAAAGCGACCGGCGCGGGCAAACCGTGATCCGCGCGGCGCGGGCCAATCCGAACGGGACTGTTTTATACGATGTGATGTTTGTGGCCTATGCCGAGGGCGGCGGACCGCTGCGGCGTATTCAGGCCGAACAGGCCGAACTGGAGCCGGGTCAATGGGTGCTGAGCCAGGCCAAGGTCTGGCCTTTGGTGGCCGGGGTCAATCCGGAAACAAACGCAGTCGCGCATGACGAACTCATCGTGTCGTCTACCCTGACCGAAGACAATATCAGGGATCGGTTCGGACGCCCCTCTGCGGTGTCGGTTTGGGAATTGAGCAACTTTATCACCGATCTTGAAGATGCCGGGTTCTCGGCGCGGCGGCATTCGGTGTGGTTACAGATGGAACTGGCCCGACCGGTATTCCTGATTTCCATGGTCCTGATCGGCGCAGCGTTCACGATGCGCCATAGCCGGATGGGCGGCACAGGTGTGGCCGTGCTGTCTGCGGTGATGCTGGGCTTTACCCTGTATTACATCCGCAACTTTGCCCAGATCCTCGGAGAAAACGGTCAACTGAACCCGCTTGCAGCGGCTTGGGTGCCGCCTTTGGCATCGGTGCTGCTGGCGCTTGGTCTTATCCTGCACAGAGAGGACGGGTGATGCGGCGTGTCTTGCTGGCCATAGGATGTGCGCTTGGTCTGCAGATCTCGGTCGCGCGGGCGCAAGACAGCGATGTCATGCTGCTGGCGGATTCGGTGCTGGTGGAACAAGGTGGCGACACTCTGGTGGCCACCGGCAATGTCGAAGCGGTGCACAATGGAACGCGCCTGACCGCAAGCAGCATTATTTACGATCGGGCCAATGACACGCTTGATATACAAGGGCCCATCCGCATCACGCAGCCAACCGGAGAAATCCTGACCGCCTCTGCCGCACAGCTGGATCAGGGATTTCGCAATGGCCTGCTGGAAAGCGCCAGGTTTGTGCTGGATGAACAGCTGCAAATCGCCTCGGCCCGTGCCGCCCGCGTGGATGGGCGCTACACAGCGATGAGCCAGATCGCCGCGACCTCTTGTCAGGTCTGCGGCAGCGATCAACCCCCACTCTGGGCGATCCGCGCCAGCCGCGTTGTCCATGACGCCCAGGAGCGCCAGATCTATTTTGACGACGCCCAGCTGCAAATCATGGGGGTTCCGGTGTTCTACCTGCCGCGCTTGCGCCTGCCGGACCCCACATTGGACCGCGCACGCGGATTTCTGATCCCTGAACTCAAAACCTCGACCCTGCTGGGGTTCGGGATCAAACTTCCCTATTTCATTCCGATTGGCGACCATGCCGACCTGACGCTGACGCCCTACCTGTCACCGATCACGCGAACACTTGAAGGCCGCTATCGGCAGGCGTTCAGAACCGGCGATATCACGGTGAACGCGGCGATCAGCCAGGACACGTTGGAAAGCGGTGACCTGCGCGGCCTGTTTTTTGCCGAAGGTGCCTTTCAACTGCCGCGCGGCTTCCGCCTGTCGTTTGACATCGAGGCCGTTAGCGACGACGCCTATCTGAACGACTATAACAGCGCCTTCAAGAAAGACCGCCTGGACAGCGCCCTCACCCTGTCGAACACGACGCGAAATGCGTTTTTTTCAACCGGGATCATCCATTACGAAAGCCTGACCGACGGCGAAAACAACGCCACTCAGCCCACCATCATCGGCGATCTGCGCTATGATCGGCGGTTCTTCCCAAAACGTCTGGGCGGCGAAGTGCGGCTTGGTGTCGCCGCGCACAGCCACTATCGCTATTCCGATAACGATGTTGACGGACCCGATGCCGATACGATTGTGGACGGGCGCGATGCGGCCCGTTTGAACATCGGCCTCAGCTGGCGGGACCGCTGGACAATGCCTGCGGGTGTGCGCGCGGGTGCTGTCACCGAAATCTGGCTTGACCATTTCACCGTTCAGCAGGACGCCGCGAATGAAGGCGATGTCACGCAATTCACCCCGGCGGCCTCGGTGGAATTGCGCTGGCCCTTGGTCAAAAGAACCCAGACCGGTGCGCGGGTTCTGCTAGAGCCGATAGCACAGCTGGGCTGGATCGGCGGCGACCGGACCGACGTGCCCAATGACGAAAGCACGCGGGTGGAATTTGACGAAGGCAACCTTTTGTCCCTGTCGCGGTTTCCGGCTGCGGACCGTCGCGAACGTGGGCTGATCGGCGCGGCCGGTCTGCGCTGGATGCGCCAAGATCCCGACGGCTGGCGCGCCGCTCTGACGCTGGGCCGGGTGTGGCGCGAAGATCTGGATGACGCGTTTTCACGCTCTTCGGGTCTGGACGAGACCGCTTCGGATTGGCTGGTGGCGGGACAGTTTTCGCATCAAACCGGAATACAATTGCTGGCGCGTGGTCTTTATGACACGCAGGACACCCGCTTCACCAAAGCCGAAATCCGGGCAAATCTGACGCAGGACCAATATTCGCTGGGCGCATCCTATATCCTGCTGACCACTGACCCGGCAGAAGACCGCAGCGATGCCCAATCCCAATGGCGTGTCAGCGGGCGCTATAACATCGACCGCCAATGGACCGCGACGGGCAATACCCGGTACGACATCGCCGAAGGACAGTTCCTGAAAGCGGGTATCGGGGCGGAATACCGGAATGAATGTGTTGCAGTTGACTTTTCGGTCTCGCGCAGCTTTGCCTCTTCCACTAATCTTGAACCATCTACCGATTTCGGCCTGACCGTCGCGCTGACAGGGTTCAGCACCGGCGGCAGCGGCAAGGAGTATCGTCGTTCATGCAACTATTGAACACATCAATGCGCCACCTGAGCGCCTTCGCACTGGGCATTGCCCTGACATTCGGCCCGGTCCAGGCCCCGGCGCAAAACCTGTTTGCGCCCGTCATCCGCGTCAATGACCGCGTTGTCACGGCCTATGAGATTGATCAGCGCGAACGGATGCTCACGGTGCTTCGCGCGCCCGGCAATGTCAAAGAGCTGGCCCGCGAACAGCTGATCGAAGACCGGCTGCGCATCCAGGCCGCCGAACAGGCTGGCATTGTGCCGTCACCGGAAGAAGTGCTGGACGGCATGACCGAATTTGCCCGACGGGCGGAGCTGAGTCGCGAAGAATTCCTTCAGGCGTTGGAAAGCAACGGGGTTGCTGCGCAAACCTTCCGCGACTTCGTGCGCGCCGGGCTCAGCTGGCGTTTGCTGGTGCAGGCGCGGTTTGCGGGACGTGTGAACGTCTCGGAAGAAGAGGTCGATCGCGCGCTGGGGGCGTCGGGCGGATCGTCAGTGCGTGTGTTGTTGTCCGAAATCATCATGCCCGCCCCGCCGGGACAGGCCGAAACGGTGCAGCAAAGGGCCGAAAGAATCAGCCAGATCACGACAGAGGCCGCGTTTTCGTCAGAGGCGCGACGCTACTCTGCCACCGCCACACGCGGCGCAGGCGGCCGCCTGCCCTGGCAAAACATCGAGGATTTGCCCCCTGTGCTGCGCCCTCTGGTGCTGGCGCTGGCCCCCGGCGAGGTGACAGCCCCGCTGCCCATCCCCAACGCCATCGCCCTGTTCCAGCTACGCGATATCGAGGAGACCGGCTTTTCCGCCCCCACCTATTCGGCGATTGAATACGCCGCCTATTACATGCCCGGCGGCCGCAGCGATGCCACACTCGCGCAAGCCCGCGTTCTGGCCAGCAAGGTGGATCGCTGCGATGACCTGTACGGCGTCGCCCAGGGACAGCCCCCCGAGGTGCTGGAGCGTCAGGCCCTGCCCCCGGCAGATCTTCCGACCGATATCGCGTTCGAATTGTCCAAACTTGATCCGGGCGAAGTGTCTACGGCGCTGACCCGGTCCAACAGTCAGACCCTGATGTTTCTGATGCTCTGCGGACGCACCGCCGAGATCAACCAGGATGTGGATCGCAATCAATTTGCCGTGGGCCTGCGAAACCAGCGATTGGAATCGCTGGCGGACAGCTATCTGGCGCAGTTGCGTGCCGATGCCCGTATCATCGAGCAATGACGCCGCTGCCCATTGCCCTGACCATCGGAGAGCCCGCCGGGATCGGTCCTGATCTTGTCGGGCCCGTGTTTGACGCGCTGCGCGGCGAGGTGCCGTTTTTCCTGGTCGGAGATCCGACCCATCTGCCAAAGGGCACCCCATGGATCGAAATCGCGGCCCCTGACGAGGTTGATCCCCAGGGCACGGCCCTGCCTGTGCTGCGGCACGATTTTCAGGGCCCGCGCACACCGGGCGTGCCACAACCTGCACAGGCCAAAGGCGTGATCGCCACGATAGAACGCGCCGTAGCGCTTGCCTCAAGCGGCAAGGCCGGTGGGGTGTGTACGCTTCCCATTCACAAACAGGCCCTGCAAGAGGGCGCGGGGTTTTCCTTTCCCGGACACACGGAATTTCTGGCCCATCTGTGCGATACACCGGACGTTGTGATGATGCTCGCCGGACCTGATTTGCGCGTTGTTCCGGTGACCATCCACATTCCGCTGTCCGATGTAAAATCAACGCTGACGCCTGCGCTTTTGACAACCCGCATCCAAATCACCCATGACGCGCTGGTGTCCCAGTTCGGCATCGCCCAACCGCGCCTTGCCGTGGCTGGTCTGAACCCGCATGCAGGTGAAGGCGGACGTATGGGGCGCGAAGAGCTTGACCTTATTGTGCCCGTGCTCGACACGCTGCGCGCGCAGGGGCTGCAGATTGCCGGGCCGCTGTCGGCCGACACCATGTTCCATCCGGCAGCGCGCGCGACCTATGACGCGGCGATTTGCATGTATCACGATCAGGCGCTGATCCCGATCAAGACGCTGGATTTCGATCGCGGTGTCAATGTCACGCTGGGCCTGCCAATTGTGCGCACCTCACCCGACCACGGCACCGCGTTTGATATTGCGGGAACCGGACAGGCCAATCCGACATCGACCATCGAAGCGCTAAAACTGGCGTGGACGCTGGTCGCCGCCCAACACTAGCCGAGGCGCAGGGGCGGATGGGACAGCATTTGCATATTTATAAAAAGAAGACGCAATAAGTGGCCAGTATTGACACCCTCCCCCCGCTGCGCGAGGTGATCGCAACCCATGATCTGAGCGCAAAGAAAGCGTTGGGGCAGAATTTTCTGCTGGATCTGAACCTGACCGCCAAAATTGCCCGCCAGGCCGGGGATTTGACCGGCATGGATGTGCTGGAGGTCGGTCCAGGCCCGGGTGGCTTGACCCGTGGTTTGCTGGCCGAGGGCGCGCGCAAGGTTCTGGCGGTCGAGAAGGACGCGCGGTGTTTGCCGGCCCTTGCCGAGATTGCCGCCGCCTATCCGGGCAGGCTTGAGGTGGTGGAGGGCGACGCACTGGCCATCAACCCGCTGGAGCGTCTGACACCGCCCATCGCGATCTGTGCCAACCTGCCGTATAACGTGGGCACCGAACTGCTGGTGCGTTGGCTGACACCACCGGACTGGCCACCGGTCTGGACCACGTTGACATTGATGTTCCAGAAAGAGGTCGCCGAGCGGATCGTGGCGCAGCCCGGGTCCAAAGCCTATGGGCGGCTGGCGGTCCTGGCGCAGTGGCGCTGCGAGGCGCAGATTGCCATGCATCTGCCACCCGAAGCATTCACCCCGCCGCCCAAGGTCAGCTCTGCCGTGGTGCATCTGCGCGCGCTGGACAGGCCCCGGTTCGAGGCCGATGCCAAGATGCTGGAACGGGTTGTCGCGACCGCCTTCAATCAACGTCGCAAGATGTTGCGCGCGTCCCTTAAGGGCCTGTCGGCGCAGATCGAAGACCATCTGACCGCAGTGGGCATTGCCCCCACGGATCGTGCGGAGCGCGTGTCCGTCGAAGGGTTTTGCGCCCTGGCGCGGCAGCTGTCGCAACACAGCTGACCGCCCGTCGCTGACCTGCGCTTATTCCGCCGCGTCCGGTGTCGGTGTCTCTGTCGTGTCCGATGCCGGAGCCTCTGTCGCGTCCGCTGCGGGTTCGGGCTTGGGTTCGGGCTTTTTGCGCGGCTTGCGCGGTGCGCGGGGTTTCTTGGGCTTTTCCGCCGGCGTGTCCTCTGCCTTGGCTTCGGGCGTTTCGACCAAGCCGCTGTCATCGTCTGACGTGACCTCTACCACATCCGGTTGCGGCGCATGGGCCGGATCAGGATTGCCCGATTTGGAGGCGTCATCGGATTGCTTTTGCTGGTCCTGCTCTTGACGCGCGGCCCGTTCGGCATCGCGTTGCGCCTGACGTTCTCGGTTTTCACGTTCCTGCTGTTCGCGGCGCGCGTCCTGTTCGCGTTGCGCCTCGGACAGCATCCGCATGTAGTGTTCGGCATGTTGCTGAAAGTTTTCAGCGTTCACGCGATCATTGCTCAGCTGGGCATCACGCGCCAGCTGGTTGTATTTATCTATAATCTGCTGTGGCGTTCCGCGCACCTTGCCTTCGGGTCCGGAACTGTCAAACACACGGTTGACGACATTCCCGACGGAACTGGAGCGGTTGCGGTTCGACTTGTTCCGCGAGCGTTTATTAGAAGAGCGCATCTGTAACTTTTCAGCCTTCTGTCAGCTGTTTCTGCCATTGGCGTGTGCGCTTCGTGCGCGGTAAATCTGCAATGGCAACCATGTTTGGGCTTACTATCGCGCGAGAGGCGGAAAACACCTCGACCGCAGCGATATATCCTGAGTAAACATGTCCTCCCCATGCTTACAAGGGTAAACTATGCAAAAAACCTTGAGACGCGCTTAAAAACTGTCGGTTTGTGGCGAGAAAACGCCGGAGATGACCCTGTCGCGGCCATCGAGGTCAGGATGCACCGTGATCTGCTGAAACCCCGCCTTTTGAAAAAGCGCGGTGACAGGTGCCGCCTGTGTCGCGCCGATTTCGACCATCAGACGACCGCCATGGCGCAGATGGCGCGGCGCGTCCCGTGTCAAGATGCGGTAGTTGGTCAGCCCATCTGCGCCGTCGGTCAACGCCATGCGCGGCTCGAACCCAAGTTCGGGGGCCAGACCCGGCATTTCGTCTTCGGCGATATAGGGCGGGTTCGACACGATCAGGTCAAACCGCGTACCGACATCGCCAAACCAGTCTGACACACGCCATGTGACCCGATCCGAAACCCCCACGATCTGAGCATTGCGCCGCGCCACATCAAGCGCGGCGGCCGACAGATCCACCCCAAGCCCGCGCGCATCCCGGTGTTCATACAGCAGCGACAACAGGATACAGCCAGAGCCGGTTCCCAGGTCAAGCACCGTGTCAAACGGCTGCTGACGCGCAACATCCACCAGTGTTTCCGTTTCCGGGCGCGGGTCCAGCACGTCCGGGGACACCTCAAAGTCATGCATCCAGAAGGCCCGTTTGCCAACGATATGGCTGATCGGTTCGCGCCGGGCACGGCGTTGAATATAGCCATCAAGCTGTGCCATCTGCACATCGCTGAGCGGCGTCCACGGGGGCGCGTCGCCCTGCACCTTGTCCATCAGCGCACTTGCATCGCGCGCCGCACTCGGAGAGCCTGCCAGCGCAAGATGCTGGCGGGCTTTGTGCAACGCCGTTTTGGCGTCATGGGTCACGTCATCTCGGCCAGCACTGTGGCCTGTGCATCGGCGGTGAGCGCGTCGATGACCTCGTCAAGATCGCCGCCCATCACCGCGTCCAGCTTGTAAAGGGTCAGGCCGATGCGATGATCGGTCAACCGGCCCTGCGGAAAATTATAGGTGCGGATGCGTTCAGACCGATCCCCCGAGCCAACCTGTGACTTGCGGTCCGCCGATCGTTCGTCATCGACCTTTTGCCGCTCCAGATCAAACAGCCGGGTCCGCAGAACCTGCATCGCGATCTCGCGGTTACGGTGCTGGGATTTCTCGGAGCTGGTCACCACCAGCCCGGTGGGCAAGTGGGTGATCCGCACGGCGGAGTCGGTGGTGTTGACGTGTTGTCCACCCGCGCCTGAACTGCGCATGGTGTCGATGCGCAGGTCATTGGCGTTGATCTGGATGTCCACATCTTCGGCTTCGGGCAGCACCGCAACGGTTGCGGCAGAGGTGTGGATGCGTCCGCCCGATTCTGTCTCGGGCACCCGCTGGACACGGTGGACCCCGGATTCGTATTTCAGCCGCGCAAAGACATTGTCCCCCGTAATATGCGCGACGACCTCCTTGATCCCGCCGATTTCCGTTGACTGTTCCTCGATGATCTCGAACCGCCAGCCCCGGGATTCCGCATAGCGCTGATACATCCGCAGCAGATCACCAGCAAACAAGGCAGCCTCTTCGCCGCCGGTTCCGGGGCGAATCTCAAGCATCGCAGGGCGCGCATCGGCCTTGTCCCGCGGAAGCAGCGCCAGTTGCAGCGCGTGCTCGACCTCGGGCAGTCGCGCCTTGAGCGCAGGCAGCTCTTCCTGCGCCAGCTCCCGCATCTCGGGATCGTCCAGCATCGCCTCGGCCTCGGCCAGATCGGCGCGCACCTGATGCCATTCGGCGATCTGATCCACCACCGGGCGCAGATCGGAATATTCCTTGCCCAAAGCGGCAATATCGCCCGATCCCTCGGCCATTTGGGCCTCAAGATATTCAAAACGCGATGTGATCTGGTGCAAACGGTCTTCAGGGATCATGGGACTGGATGTGATTGACCGACGGCGGCAGGTCAAGAGCGATGTCTCGGCAAACGCATCAAACGCGTCGAATGGCGGCGTCATATCCAGAGCGGAGGATGCTGCACCGCGTTCGAGCATCGGTTGACATGAGGCAGGCCAGACACCTTCAACACCTGTTTGAGTTTTGAACGGGGTTTCTGGCCAGGTTCAAACCGGCCAGTCTTGGTAGGTTCCGAAAATGAGCGTTTTTGGGACAGTCTGAAACGGCGGCTATGCGGACGGAGCTGTCCACCGACCAATGTCAGCTTTCTGACATTGATTTCTTCGCATCAGATTTCTCGCCGGTGCCACCATTCCTCAAGACTTTCACAAAGAAGTCGCTCTGAGTATTTTCGCAATTTCAAGCGGAACGCTCCGTTCAATTCTACTCTTGCCCCAGACGCCTTTCTGGTGAATTTTGCTTCCCAACCGGCGACGGCGGTGTCGCCATCAACCGCCCAAACCTTTGATGTGAATTCTACATCTTCTTGGGCGTCTGACGCCCCTTCCTGCCAATATTTCTTGATAGCGGCATGTCCCACCATCGCCTCAACAAATGGGGTCTCCTGATAGGTAGCATCATTCGTGAATAGACCGACGATTTGTTGGGGGTCGCCCTCGACCCATGCTTGCCCATATTGATCTAACCAATCTTGAATGTCCTGCTTGTCCAAAATTGTTCTCCTTTGATTCTTGCGATTTCATTACTCTGAAATCTCAAGTTAGGTAGAGGTCAACTAGCAAGACCGAACATTCGCTGCATCCCGACGAATGTGCAAAGTGGGCTGATTTGTTTGAAAAACTCTTGCTTGATTGAAGGGTCGATCGCTGATTCAATTCCTTTGTCGAACGGTCCGTCGAACCCGACACAGTCTTGGACGGTCAACGAAAGCCCGCTTCGTCCGTCCTCGGGCCTTCGCTTTGCAAATACCCACGGCGTCCTCGCTCGACCTATTCCGGTGCGGGCAAACGCTGCAACCACCCCTCGACGCGCGCCTTGTTGACGCCCATGTCGGACTGTCCGAACCGCAGGCGGGCGTGCAGTTCCAGCACGTCGTCATTCTGCATCACGGTGGTATAATCGGGAAAGCCCATCCATTGCGAGCGGGTGATGTAGGTCACTTTGCCGTCCTCGACGCTACCGGCCAGCACTTCGGTGCGCGGCGTGGCAAGGATGATGCGATCAAGGGCCGCAAACGTGCCGGGCTCGGCGGGAATACGGCGGCGCACGCCGCCTGCCAGATCCTGATCCGCGGTGACCATGGGATCGACATGCCAGACAGCGGGGTCTGACGGGGCCAATCTGATCCATGCCAAACCGGCTATGATAATCAATACGATTGTCCAGAAAATCATCTTCACGACGCCTTTATCCTTGCATCAAAGGGCCACCCTGCCCGTCTGTACATGTACGATACGTTACGCGCGGCGGGTCCAGCCCCAAAGGCACAATAGCTCTGTTGCCACATGCGCACCCGCAATCGCCGTGGCTCCTGTTGTATCGAATGGTGGGCTGACCTCAACCACATCGCCGCCCATAAGTTCAATCCCGGCGATATTTCGCAGGATGGCCGCGATATCCGCGCTGGAGGGGCCGCCCCAGACAGGTGTGCCCGTTCCGGGGGCAAACGCCGGATCAAGGCAGTCGATGTCAAAGGTCAGGTAGGTGGGATAATCCTTGAGGATTTCAAGAATCCGCTCGGCCACTGCGTCCGGCCCGATCCGGTGCATGTCGCGCGCGTCAATGATGTTGAAGCCCAGCGTGTCCGGATTGTCGGTGCGGATGCCCACCTGAACGGATCGGCTTGGGTCCACCAGACCCAGCTTGACCGCCTTGTAAAGAAACGTGCCGTGATCAATCCGGTCCATATCGTCATCGGCCCAGGTGTCTGTATGCGCATCGAACTGAAGCAGGGAGAGCGGGCCATATTTCTCGGCATAGGCCTCGAGAATGGGAAGCGTGATAAAGTGATCCCCGCCCAGCGTCACGGTTGCCGTGTCATGGGCCAGAATACCGGCAATATGCGATTTCAAAACCTCTGGAAATTCCGGGGTTTTCGCATAGTCAAACGCCACATCGCCATAATCGGCGATGGCAAATTCCGACAGCACGTCAAAGCCCCACCCATAGGGCGCATCGCAGGGCTGCAACAGCGACGCCTCCCGGATCGCGCGTGGGCCAAGCCTTGTGCCGCTGCGGTTGGTCACGGCCTGATCAAAGGGCACTCCGGTGACGGCCACGTCCACACCACGCAGATCCTTGGTGTATTTGCGCCGCAGAAACGACGGCGCTCCGCCAAAGACGTTTTCGAAACTCGGCCCCTTCAGATCCTCGCGGGTGAACGCATGGTCGATCTGGGTTTTCGCATCCTCAAGCGCCATGGCTCACACTCCGTGCCGGGTTTCGATCAGACGGGCGAAAAAGCTTGCGCCAATGGTCGAGACATCATCGTTGAAATTGAATTTCGGATGGTGACAGGACGGCCCGATCCCCTGCCCCAGCATCAGATAGCTGCCGGGCCGATGTTCGAGCATATAGGCAAAATCCTCGGCCCCCATTTCGGGTTTTCGATCTGTCGTGACCTTGGCCTCCCCCACCACTTCGGATGCGATCCTGCCCGCAAAGGCGGTTTGATCGGCGTGGTTGACCGTGGCGGGATAGTTGCGCATGTAATCCAGCTTGGCCGCCACGCCAAAACTGGTGGCGTGCCCAGTGACGATCTCGTGAAAGCGGCGTTCGACCAGATCGCGCAGGTCAGGATCAAAGCTGCGCACCGTACCGCCCATCCGCACGATTTCGGGGATCACATTGGTGGCCGTTCCCGCCTCAAGGATGGTCAGCGACACCACCAGCGGATCGCGCGGCGGCGCGTTGCGCGACACGATGGACTGCAGCGCCTGCCCCAGAGACAGCGCACAGGGCACCGGATCAATACATTCATGCGGAAACGCGCCATGCCCGCCCTTGCCGGTCAGCGTGATCTCAAAATCATCCACCGCCGCCATGATCGGGCCGGGCGCTGTCGAAAACCGCCCCTCTTCGGAAAACGGATCGCAGTGCAGCGCATAGACCTCTTCGATGCCGAACCGGTCCAGGATGCCCTCTTCCACCATGATGCGCGCACCGCCCACCGTTTCTTCGGCAGGTTGGAATATCAATGCAACCGTGCCCTTGAAATTGCGGGTCTCGGCCAGATAGCGCGCAGCCCCCAGCAGCATGGTTGTGTGCCCGTCATGTCCGCAGGCGTGCATCGTGCCGGGAACGGTGCTGGCATACTCGGCGCCGGTTTCCTCTTCGATGGGCAAGGCATCCATATCGGCGCGAAGACCCGTGACCGGGCCATCGCCCCGCCCCCCGATCAGGGCCACAACGCCCGATGTGGCAATCCCGTCATGGATCTCATCAACGCCGAAGGCCCGCAACCGGTCTATGACAAAGGCGGCGGTCTGGTGGCAGTCAAGGCTCAGCTCGGGATGCTTGTGCAAATGCCGCCGCCACGCGGTCATGTCTTGGGCAAACTCGCCGATCCGGTTCACGATGGCCATCTCTGGACTCCCTCTGGCAGATGCCGCATGCCTGCATAAAGACACCAGTTGAGGACCCATGCAATGCGCGATGATCTGATCGGCAATCCCAATGGCGGACTGCCCCGGCTTCTGGAAATCATGCGCCGTCTGCGAGACCCGGAAACCGGATGCCCATGGGACATCGAACAGGATTTTGCGTCAATCGCCCCCTACACCATCGAAGAGGCCTACGAGGTCGCCGATGCCATCGAGCGCGAAGCCTGGGATGAGCTGAAAGGCGAGCTGGGCGATCTGCTGTTGCAGTCTGTCTACCACACGCAAATGGCGACAGAGGCCGGGATGTTCACCTTTGAGGACGTCGCCAACGCGATCTCGGACAAGATGGTGGCACGTCACCCGCATGTGTTCGGAGACGAGTCGCGCGACAAATCGGCAGAACAGCAAGTGCAGGACTGGGAAAAGATCAAAGCGGCAGAGCGCGCGGGCAAAAAGGAGACCGGGGTTCTGGATGGCGTTGCCAAAGGCCTGCCCGCCCTGACGCGCGCAACCAAGCTGCAAAACCGCGCGGCGCGGGTGGGGTTCGATTGGCCTTCGACCGATCAAGTGCTCAGCAAAGTGATCGAAGAAGCCCAGGAGGTCCTTGACGCGGAAACCCCCGAACACAAGTTTGAGGAATTCGGCGATCTGATGTTTGTCATGGTCAACCTGGCCCGTCACATGCAGATCGACCCCGAAGCGGCCCTGCGCGCCGCCAGCGCCAAATTCACCCGGCGGTTCCAAAGCATCGAGGCCGCTCTGGCCGCCGATGGCCGCACCCCAGCCGAAAGCTCTCTGGAAGAGATGGACAGGCTCTGGGATGCTGCGAAAGCCGCTGAAAAGGCAAAATAAAAACGCGCCCCAAGGGAGGGCGCGTTCGAAAGGCTGACAAAAATGTTCGGAAGACGCTTATTGCGCTTCGTTGATGAACTTTACCGCGTCGCCAAAGGTTTGGATCGTTTCGGCAGCGTCGTCGGGGATTTCGATCCCGAACTCTTCTTCAAACGCCATGACCAGCTCGACAGTGTCCAGGCTGTCTGCGCCAAGGTCATCAATGAAAGATGCGTTTTCAACAACCTTGTCTTCTTCGACACCCAGGTGCTCGACAACGATCTTCTTAACGCGATCTGCGACATCGCTCATGTTTTCATCCTCACAGTTTCGTCGGCGCTGGTGGCCGGGTTAGCCCTCGACCGGGCGGAATTTTGACGTGCCCGGAAGGGCGGCGGTTTGCGTCCCGGATGAGCCGCGAAAGACCAGTATCGCCCCGAGGGGCTGGCCTAGAACCTGCGCCGCTATAGCACATGGGACCGGGATGGCAAACGCTTTCAGGTCACAGCGCGCTGCGTGTTTTCGACGATGAAACCACCGCATTTCGCCCCTGCATAGCGGCGCTTTTGCGTTGTTTATCAAAGCATTGCCATACCACCATTCACATGCAGAGTGGCTCCGGTGACATAGGCGGCCTCTGGGCTGGACAGGTAAAGAACCGCCGCGGCAATCTCGTCGGGTGTGCCCATCCGGGCGCAGGGAATCTGTGTCAGGATCGTTGATTTCTGATCGTCGGTCAGTTTTTCGGTCATTGCGGTTTCAATGAATCCCGGTGCCACCGCGTTTACGGTGATGCCCCGGCTGGCCACTTCGTAAGCAAGCGATTTCGACATGCCGATCATACCGGCCTTGGATGCCGCATAATTGCCCTGCCCCGGATTCCCTGTAGCCCCGACGACAGAGGAAATGTTTACAATCCGCCCCCACCGCGCCTTCATCATGCCGCGCAACACGGCTTTGCACAGCCGAAAGGTCGATGTCAGATTCACATCGATCACCGACTGCCATTCCTCATCCGACATGCGCATAAACAGATTGTCGCGCGTGATGCCGGCATTGTTGATCAGAATGTCAACGCCGCCCATGGCTTCGACGGCCTGTTTGGGAAGCGCGGTCACCGCCTCGGCATCGCTCAGATTGCAGGGCAGCACATGCGCCCGGTCGCCCAGTGCGGAGGCCAGCGCCTCAAGCGGTTCCATCCGTGTGCCTGACACGCCCACCGTGGCCCCGGCGGTGTGCAAATGCCTGGCGATTGCGCCACCAATGCCACCGGATGCACCGGTGACCAATGCCGTCTTGCCCGTCAAATCAAACATTCTGCGTCCTCTTCACTTTTTCTTAGACAGTGCCATGAGATTTTTCGTACGAAAAATCTTAGCCCGCCGCCGCGGTCTCCACATCCGCGGCCGAGCCAATCGCACGGGTTGCGGCGGAGCGGTCAATCCGGCGCACCATTCCGATCAACGCTTTGCCCGCACCGATTTCCCAAAAATCATCAACACCCTTGTCCAGCATCCATGACACCGACTCGCGCCAGCGCACCGCGCCCGTGACCTGATCCACCAGCAGCGTCTTGATTTGCGCAGCATCCGTCACCGCCTCGGCCACCACATTTGCGACCACAGGCACAACCGGGTTCTTGATCTGGACCGTGCTCAGGGCCTCGGCCATCACATCAGCCGCCGGGGCCATCAGCGCACAATGGAACGGCGCACTGACCGGCAGCAAAACAGCGCGTTTCGCACCGGCCTCTTTGGCCAGCACGGTCGCCCGTTCCACCGCGGCCTTATGGCCCGATACAACAACCTGACCCGGATCGTTGTCATTGGCCGCCGCGCAGACCTCACCTTGTGCGGCATCGGCGGCCACCGCGCGGACCTGCTCAAGGCTCAGGCCCAGAATGGCCGCCATCGCGCCCACACCGACCGGCACCGCCTCTTGCATGGCGGCACCGCGCGCGCGCAGCAATCGCGCGGCATCCGCCACCGATATCGCACCTGCGGCCGTCAGAGCGGAATATTCGCCCAATGAATGCCCCGCCACATAGGCTGCTGACGTCACCGGAATGCCGTCTGCCTCCAGCGCCCGAACCGCTGCGATTGATGTCGCCATCAATGCCGGTTGCGCATTTTGTGTCAATGTCAGCGTGTCCTGATCACCCTCCCAGATGACCGCGCTCAGCTTTTCGCCCAGCGCATCATCCACCTCATCGAACACCGCGCGTGCGGCCGGATAGGCGTCTGCAAGATCGCGCCCCATTCCGATGGTTTGCGCCCCTTGTCCGGGGAAAAGAAAGGCTCGGCTCATTGCGGGTCTCCAGTCTTGTGGTTGCACGCCCCTTACAACCCGCGCAGGCCTGACGCAACGTCCGCGCACTCTTTGTGTGCATCCGCGAAGATTGCGACCCGGCTGCCAAACGGTACATCTGCGCCCTGACACCCACATTCAAAGGTCCAAAAATGTCCCTTGCCAACACCACCACCCAATACGGCGCTGTCGCCAAGACCTTTCATTGGCTCACAGCACTCGGGATCGCCGCTGTGATCCCGCTTGGGATCATCGCAAATGACATGCCCTACGACACGGCTGCGCAATTGGCCGACAAGGCGTGGTTGTTTTCGCTGCACAAGACGGTTGGGGTGTCGTTGTTCTTTGTCGCATTGGCGCGCATTGCCTGGGCGCTGAGCCAGCCAAAGCCCGCCGCCATGCACCCGGACCGCAAGGCGGAAACGCTTTTGGCGGAAACGGTGCATTGGCTTTTATACGGGTCGCTTGTGCTGGTGCCGCTGTCGGGATGGGTTCACCACGCCGCGACCGAAGGCTTTGCGCCGATTTGGTGGCCCTTTGGTCAGACCCTGCCCTTTGTGCCGAAAAACGTGGCCCTGGCCGAAGCGTTTGCCGGGGTGCACATCGTGTTCGAACGGGTGCTGGTGGTGTCATTGCTTTTGCATATCGCTGGTGCGGTAAAACATGCGGTACTGGACAAAGACAGCACTCTGGCGCGGATGTGGTTTGGCACAAGCCGCGCGACACCAGATGCCGCGCCGCACCCCCATAGGCGCGCCGCGCTGGCGGCCGGGGCGATTTGGGCCATGGCGCTGGGTCTAGGTGGCGTGTTGGGCGTCTACCAACACAGCTCGGTCGCGGCAGCTGTGGCGCTGGAGGATGTCGAAAGCGACTGGCAGGTTCAGGACGGCACTGTTGCGATCACCGTGCGCCAGATGGGTTCGGATGTGCGCGGCACATTCGCTGACTGGACCGCTCAGATCTCCTTTGACGAGACTGTGACCGAAGGCAAAGCCGGCGAGGTCACGGCCGAGATCGCCATTGGCTCGATCAGCCTTGGCTCGGTCACCGCCCAAGCGCTCGGCGCGGACTATTTCAATGCCGACGCCTTCCCCACGGCGACCTTTGCCGCGGATCTTCGACGCGCGGATACCGGGTATGTGGCCGATGGCACGCTCACGCTCAAAGGCGTGGAGCAGGCAGTCACTTTGCCCTTTTCGCTCGCGCTTGCCGATGGCGTTGCCACAATGCAGGGCAGCACGCAATTGAACCGCCGGGCCTTTGGCGTCGGCGACAGTATGACCGATGAAAGCCAGCTGGGTTTCGAGGTGATCGTCGATATCGCGCTGACCGCGCAGCGTCAGAGCTGACACGCCCGCGCCAGGTTCGGACTGCCCAAACGACACGCCTTGTGCCGGGGCCGGCAAAGCGCACAAAAAACCCCTCAGGCCAATAGCCCGAGGGGGTGTGAGCAGAGATCGAATAGAGAGTGCGGCCTTGCTGTGCAAAGCCCGAAATTACATCGCCTTGAACGCTTCGATCGAGATTTGAATGTCCACCTCATCGCTGATGAACGGCGCGAATTCACCAAGGTTAAAGTCGCTGCGCAAAATGGTGGTTGTCGCGTCAAAGCCAGCCCAGGGCTTGTTTTCCATCGGGTGGTCGCCCAGCTGGTTCAGCGACGCGGCCAGCGTCACAGGCTTGGTCACATCGTTCAGCGTCAGATCACCGGTGATGTTTGCCGTGCCTTCGCCAGTGACCTCGATCGCGGTCGATGTGAACGTGACCATGTCATCCTCATCCGCACCGAAGAATGCGTCCGACATAAAATGCTCGAACCGCGCTTCCCAGCCGGTGAACATAGAGCGTACCGGGAAAGACACGCGGACTGAGGAATTGGCCGGGTCTGCCTGATCAAAAGAGATTTCACCGTCAAACCCGGCGAACAGGCCCCAGGTGGTGGAATAGCCAAGGTGGTCATAGGCGAACAAAACCTGGCTGTGGCTGGCATCCAGCACATAGGCTTCGGGTTCGGCAAAGGCGGCAAAGGGTGCCGCAGCCAGTGCCGCTGCAAGAAGTGTCTTTTTCATCGGGTCATCCTGAGTTTGAGGTAATGCGACCTAAATCGCGGCGGATGCCACAAACAGCAAGTCGCACAAACTCAACAGACCCTGTGTGCAGGCGAACAGTCGCGGCCTGGATCATTCGCCTTGCGGCACGGAAATCCACTTCGCCCCGGCTGCCCTGTTGCGCGGCTCTGGTGTGGGTCGCTGCACCAGCTCAACAGGGGATGGGGCCGGGTCAGACATCTCTGGAGTGCTCTTTGTCAGACGGTGCCACATCACGGCGGCAAGGCTTTTGCCGATGCCGTAATACCAGTGGTTGTGGCCGGGGATCACTGTCAACGAGGTGGGATGCCCGGCGCGCGCCAGATGTTTGAGTGCGGCGCGAGAGCTGTCCACGGTAAAGACCACGTCAAGATCGCCCACAAAGCTGTGGATCGGCACCGGGTTCAGCGCCGGGATCACGCGTGGCATAGGGGAATGGCCAGAATGGGTCACCACCGCCTTGAACGGGCCACCTCCCAGATTGGCGATACGCATCGCATGCGCGCCTCCATCCGAATGGCCCGCCAAATAGATGCGATCCATATCCAGCGGATACCGCGCTGCCGCGTCCTTTAGCAAAGCTGCCAGAAACATCGGCCCGTCGGTAAGAAGGGACCACTGCGTCGACCGCGCATCCGGGGCCAGCAGTATGATATCCTCGCGCCCCGCCAGGTCGCGCCACATGTCGATCATCGACACCCCGGTCCGCCCCCCACCATGCAGCAATACCAGAACCGGGCGCGGCGCGCCGACCGTGGGCCCAAACCCGTACCACCGACGCGCCTCGGGTGCGCCAAATCCGGCAACGGGTCCAATCTCGAATTGGTAAGGCATGCCAACATCCTCGGGCGCATGATACGCATAGGGCCCATGCCCCGCCCGCGCAAAGGTCGCACCGGCGTGTTCCTCAAACACCCCGACGCGCTCGGGCACCAGAACCGAATGCCCGAACACCACGGCCATCGGCCCCAATAACCAGAACGCGGCACCGATCAGCGCCTTGCGCAACAGCCATCGGATCATCGCCGGGACGCGCCCAGAAAACACAGCCCCGCAACCCCCATCAGCACAAGCGAAAGCGCCAATCCAAGAATACGCTGTTCCGGCAACGCGCCCTGCACCGCGATCCAGATCCCCGGCACGGCGATCACACAGGCAAGTCCAAACAGCCGTCTGGTCCAGCGCCCAACACTGCGGGCCTGACGGGGAGCACCATAAAACTCATCATTCAAATCGACCATCACTGTCTCCTCAATCGGCTGATCATTGTTCTTGATCTGGCAACAGTGTGTTCCTCGAATGTGTCCGGTAGAGGGCAGAACACGGGCAAATCAGGACCAACAGTGGATCGTTTTCTGGGCACGCCAAGGACGACACGCGCGGGTCAGATCGGCAGAATCACGCGCATGGCGCGCGCAGATCTGCTGGCGTGCATTGTATGGTGGTACGCCCTGCCCATCTGTAAAACAGCCACAACGACCCGCAAGGAGACCTTTCAGAATGACCCGAACACCTTTTGCCCTTGGACTTGCCGTTTGTATCGGGTTCGGCGCTTTGGCCAATCCCATTTATGCAAGCGCTCAGGACCGACCTTTGACCGCGATCACGGACGTCAAGCGTGGCACAATGGTGACCGTGGCCGGGACGGTGGACCGACTGCTGGATGAAGACGAATTCCGCCTGCGCGACGATACGGGAACGCTGCGGGTGTATGTCGGGCCAAACTGGGTGCCCGCAGATATCGGCGAGGCGGTGACAGTATTCGGCTATATGGACGATGCGCTTATCCGTCCCGAACTCTATGCCCGTGAAATCACCCGCGCAGATGGCACGGTGGTGACGCTGTCGCAGCGCTACGACTAAAGCCAAGACACATGCGCGCCGCCCCCCAAGCACCGGGGCTTGCGCTGCCGGGTGCCGGGTGTATAAGGCCCCTTCCTTTCGCAAGACGATTTTACCGCGCAGTCTCTCGTGGGCAGGTGCGAAAGGATGCACCGCCTGTCCTTTGAAATGCGCCAGAACAGAAACTGGAGTTCACATGCCCCTTTACGAGCATGTTTTTATCTCGCGCCAGGACTTGTCCAATACGCAAGCCGAAGGCCTCATCGAACATTTCGGTACAATCCTTGCAGATAACGGCGGTAAGCTGGTCGAGCAAGAGTACTGGGGCGTCAAGACGATGGCCTATAAGATCAACAAGAACCGCAAGGGCCACTACGCCTATCTGCGCACCGATGCCCCCGCGACGGCCGTGCAGGAAATGGAACGCCTGATGCGTCTGCATGATGACGTGATGCGCATCCTGACCATCAAGGTCGACGCGCACGAAGAAGGCCCCTCGGTCCAGATGCAAAAACGTGATGACCGTGGCGACCGCCGCGAACGTCGCAACTGATCGCTTGAAGAAAGGACACTAAATCATGGCTGCAAAACCATTTTTCCGCCGTCGCAAGGTGTGCCCCTTCTCGGGCGACAACGCACCCAAGATCGACTACAAAGACACCAAATTGCTCCAGCGCTATATCTCTGAGCGCGGCAAGATCGTGCCAAGCCGAATCACTGCGGTATCGGCCAAGAAACAGCGTGAGCTGGCCCGCGCAATCAAGCGCGCCCGCTTCCTCGCCCTGCTGCCCTACGCAGTGAAGTAAGGAGACTTTGACATGCAAGTGATCCTACTCGAACGTGTTGCCAAGCTGGGCCAGATGGGCGACGTCGTTGACGTCAAGCCGGGCTACGCGCGCAACTACCTTTTGCTGCAAGGCAAGGCACTGACCGCATCGAAAGAGAACATCGCCTCTTTCGAAGGCCAGAAAGCCCAGCTTGAGGCGCAGAACCTTGAAACCAAGAAAGAAGCCGAAGCGCTTGGCGACAAATTGGGTGGACAGCAGTTCATCGTGATTCGTCAGGCCTCGGACGGCGGCAATCTCTACGGGTCGGTCACCACACGTGACGCCGCGGATGTGGCCACTGAAGAAGGCTTCACCATCGACCGCAAGCAGGTGATCATTCGCCAGCCCATCAAGGTGCTGGGTCTGCACGAGGTTGAAGTCCATCTGCACCCCGAAGTCACCGTCAATATCGAGCTGAACGTGGCACGTTCGCCCGAGGAAGCGGAACTTCAGGCCTCCGGCAAATCCATTCAGGAACTGGCGGCAGAAGAAGAAGCGCAGGCGGAATTCGAAATCTCCGAACTGTTTGACGATATCGGGGCCGCAACCTCCGAAGACGACGATCTGGCCGAAACGGTCGAGGCGTCGGAAGAAGAGCAAAAGTCTGACGACTGATCCGGTTGCTGCAAATTTATGGAAAAGCCCTGCCGCTCTGGTGGGGCTTTTTCGTTTTCGCGCCCTGCGGTCCCATGATCGGCACAAGCGCCTTCGAAGGCGCATGGCGACGGCCTTTCAAAAGGCCGTTCCCCGCGTTTCGAAAACGCCTGCGCGCGGTCTATACAGACATCCTTAAACACTCGGTTCGATAACCCGGCCATTGGATCCGATACCCGTCTCGCCTTTTGGCGGGGCACCCCAAGTGACACCCCTCTCTCTGCGGACGCTTATGCGCGTTCAGACCATGAGAGACGCGTCTCAACAGGCCCTTCGGGGCACAGGTTCAGAGCGGTTTTCGAAAACCGCTCTGCACGGGGGAGAGGATGTCCACCCAACTTGTGGTGACGTCACCTCTTTTTCGATCAGCGCCCGGATATCTGTCCGTCGCGACACCAGCCAACCCTCTGGCCTCACGCGGTTTTATGCCAGCGTGACAAAAGCGCTATCTCATCGGCACAGATCGGCGGTACTCTTGTTGCAGACAACACGGGGGAAACCACCATGCCACTCACTCTCAATCGCCGGGGATTTCTGGCGTCCACTGCCGGGTTCATCGCGCTGCATCCTTATGCCGTTCAGGCGTCCAGCCATCAGGCGCATCTGCGGATCATGGAAACCACCGATCTGCACGTGCATGTGCATCCCTATGACTATTACGCAGACCGGCCCAGCGACCGTGTTGGCCTGAGCCGGGTCGCCACTATCGTAGAGGGCATCCGGGCCGAAGCCGGCAATTCCCTGCTACTGGACAATGGCGACTTCTTGCAGGGCAACCCGATGGGCGACTACATCGCGTATGAACGGGGCATGCAAGACGGCGACATGCATCCCATCATCACCGCGATGAATGTGCTGGGCTTTGAAGGCTCGACCCTAGGCAACCACGAATTCAATTACGGGCTGGATTTCCTGATGAAAGCGCTGGCTGGCGCGGAGTTTCCGGTGGTCACCGCCAATGTCGCCAAGACCGCCGGGGCCGCACCGCGCGAGGATGACACGCTGGTGCCGCCCTACGCTATCCTTGACCGGATGCTGGTCGATGGCGCGGGCGAAGCCCATCCGATCCGCATCGGTCTGATCGGCTTTGTGCCGCCGCAGATCATGACCTGGGACCGCCGCCATCTTGAAGGCAATGTCACTGCGCGCGACATTCTGGACACCGCGCGGGCCTATGTGCCCCAGATCCGCGAAGAGGGTGCGGATATCGTAATCGCCCTGTCCCATTCGGGCATTGGCGCCGCCAAGGCCGAAGACATGATGGAGAACGCGTCGATCCCATTGGCGGGCGTTGACGGGATCGACGTGATCCTGTCAGGCCATTCGCACCTTGTCTTTCCGTCATACACCTATGCCGATACGCCGGGTCTGGATGTGGACGCAGGCACCATCGGCGGCAAACCGGGGGTCATGGCCGGGTTCTGGGGCAGCCATATGGGGTTGGTCGATCTGCTGCTTGAACGCGATGGCAACGGCTGGCGCGTGGTCAGCCACACGTCCGAGGCGCGTCCGATTGCCCAACGCAACGAAGACCGCTCCATCACGCCGCTGGTCGAGGATTTCCAGCCGGTGCTGGATGCCACAATGACCGACCACGAAGAAACGCTGGCCTATGTGCGCCGCGCGGTGGGCAAGACGGATGCGGCCCTGCACAGTTATTTCGCGCTTGTGGCGGATGATCCGTCGGTACAGATCGTGTCGAACGCGCAGCGTTGGTATATCGAACAAATGCTGCAAGGCACCCCGCATGACGGCCTGCCGATCCTGTCAGCCGCAGCGCCCTTCAAGGCAGGCGGCCGGGGCGGTCCGGATTATTACACAGATGTGCCGGTCGGCGACGTGGCGATCAAGAACGTGGCCGATCTGTACCTTTACCCCAACACCGTGCGCGCCGTGCGGGTGACCGGTGCGCAGGTCAAAGACTGGCTCGAACGGTCGGCGGGGATGTTCAATCAGGTCGACGCTGGTGCCTTGGACGTACCGCTTTTGAACCCGGGCTTTCCAAGCTACAATTTCGACGTGATCGACGGGGTCGAATACCAGATCGACCTCAGCCAGCCATCGAAATTCGATACCGATGGCGCAGTGATCAATGCGGATGCCAACCGGATTGTGAACCTGACCTATAATGGCGCGCCGGTTGATCCCGAGGCCGAGTTTATCATCGCCACCAACAACTACCGCGCAGGCGGCGGCGGCAGCTTTCCGGGCACGGGCGACACGATCGTGTTTGAAGGTCCAGACACCAACCGCGACGTGATCGTCCGCTACATCGTCGATCAGGGCACCATCAGCCCGCGCGCCGATTTCAACTGGCGCTTTGCCCCGATTGAGGGGGCGAGCGTCATCTTCGAAACCGGACCCGCCGGGGCAAAATACGCAAGCGAACTGGAAGGTGTGTCACTGGAAGAGACCGGCACCAACGAAGACGGCTTTGCCCTGTTCCGCATGCGACTGTGAGCCAGTGACCAACACGCGCGCGTCCCGGAGTGATGTTCCCGTTGGCGCGCACGGTGACGGGAGGTATTGCTTCAAGTGATCCGGAAAAGTGATCCGGAAAATCAAAAAGGCCGCCCAATTGGACGGCCTTTCAATTTTCGCGCCAGACAGCGCTTATTCCTCTTCGAGCGCTTCCACAGCTTTCTGAAGATCGTCTTTTGACACCTCTTTTTCGGTCACGGTCGCCTGCTCGGCGATATGGTCGACAACCTTATCTTCAAAGATCGGTGCGCGCAATTGCTGCTGCATCTGCTGGTTCTGCCGGACAAAATCAAAGAACGCCCGTTCCTGACCGGGATACTGACGCGCCTGGTTCATGATGGCCTGGGTCATTTCAGCATCCGAGACCTCGACCTCGGCGTTCTGGCCCAGTTCGGCCAATAGCAGGCCAAGCTTGACGCGGCGCACAGCCAGTTTCATGTGCTCCTCGGCCGGCTCGACCTCGGGGTGGTCGTGGCCTTCCACTTCGGGGTTTTCCTCGTGCCAGAGCTGATGGGCAATCTGCTTGGCTTCGGCATCGACCAAAGCGGGCGGCAGATCCACCTCAACCTTGCCGTCCAGCTGATCCAGCAAGTCGCGCTTCATCACCTGACGCGCGGCACCGGCATATTCTGCTTCCAGGCGCTCGGCGATCTGGGTCTTCAGGGCCGCAAGATCTTCGGCACCGAATTTTGTGGCCAGCTCATCATTGACCTCGGCTGCGACCGGCTCTTTCACCTCTTTGATGGTGCATTCAAACACGGCGGCTTTGCCTGCCAATGCCTCAGAGCCGTAATCTTCCGGGAACGAAACGTCTACGTTCTTTTCCTCACCGGCCTTCACGCCGACCAACTGCTCTTCAAAGCCGGGAATAAACGACCCAGAGCCCAGAACCAGCGGGTAATCTTCCGCGGCACCCCCCTCAAAGGGCTCGCCGTCAACCTTGCCCAGGAAGTCCATTACCACCTGATCGCCATCCTTGGCCTTGGAGCCCTTCTTGCGATCTTTGAAATCCTGCGCGGTTTCAGCCAGGTTCGCCAACGCTTCGTCAACTTCTGCCTCGCCTGCCTTGACCACCATCTTTTCAAGCGTGATCGAGGACAGATCGACCTCGGGCATATCGGGCAGCTTTTCGTAGGACATGTCGACCTGGATGTCGTCACCCTCTTTCCAGTCCTCGTTGGTCATTTTGACCTCGGGCTGAAGCGCGGGGCGGTCGCCGCTTTCCTCGAAATGCTTGGACATGGCTCCGTCGATGGTTTCCTGCATCGCCTCACCCAACAGGCGCTGGCCGAATTGCTTTTTCAAAAGCGGCATCGGCACCTTGCCCTTGCGGAAGCCCTTCATTTCGACCTCCGGCTGCGCTTCTTTCAGCTTTTCGTTTACCTTTGCGTCCAGTTCGTCCGCCGAGACGGTGATCGAGTAGCCGCGCTTGAGCCCTTCGTTGAGCGTTTCGGTGACTTGCATGTCATTCCCCTAAAGCTTAACGGGGCGCGCCTGCACCCCGTATCGTCCAATTTGCGCCCTTCTATGCAGCACGCCCCCTCTGTGCAAGGCGGATATGAAGCGACACCGCTCAAAACGCGAAAAACCGACCCCCGAGGGGGCCGGATTTTTGCAAATGCATAAAACTCTGCCGTTCCGATGTCACGGCGTTGGAGCGCCTAGGCGGTCTCCATCGCATCCGAAACCGCCGCTTCAATCTCATCCAGCGGATGATTGGTCAGGACTTTGGGCACATCAAGAATGACCTTCTGCGCCACTTCCTGATGCATTTCATCCCGCAAAGCCGACAAAACCACCCTACTGGCAACAATCGCCAGCGCGTCGAACTCTCCTTTATGGGCATGTTTATAAAGCCGATCCGCCAGATCCTTGGCAAAGCGCTCTTTTTCAAGCTCGTGCCAGTCGGTGTCATCCACCGCAGAGCGTTGGACGCTGGGGCCGTCATTGAACCGCCCCGGCCTGTTTGCGGCCCAATCCTGCGCTTGCGGGTTGTCTTGTTCTTCCTTACGCAAGACATCAAGGTTCATGTCCTGATCATCGCCACGGTTGATCAAAAACAGGGCTTTTTCGCTATCCGCGACCAAAACCCAAGCGTTTTGCGGCAGTCCCGGCAGGCGTTCAGTCATTTTGGCTCTCCTCGTCTTCCATCGATTTGGTGACACGGGTGGCCCCGGCCGGACGTTCATTGGCTCGTTTCAATTCATCTTTCGTACCAACCTCGCGTGGCAAACGCCCGCCGCTGCGGCCGGCATGGGACACCTCTCCCTCGGCACCCAGAATATCTTCGGTTTCCTTGTGACCATCTTTTGATTTGATGCGGTCAGCCATGAATCGTCTCCTTGGATTGCCGCGCATTGCGCGCGATGTCGGATTTCAAAAGGGCGAGGTTGCGGCGATTGGCTTTGAAAAAGAGATCGAACATATCGCCAAACAGCGGCACACCGCCAATCACCAGATCAATGCCGGAATTTGCGGCCATCCGGACCAGCGTTCGCTTTCGCGCGCCCATCCGCCAGGCTTCGAACACCACATAAGCAGCAGGCCCGCTGGTGGCGAGATCGCCGATCCCCGGAACAAGCCCGAGAATCGAATCCCACCCATACCGAAGGCCCGTGCCCGGAATGCGGAACCGAGTATCAAGCCGATCCGCCAGACGATCAAGCCGGGCGATCTTTTGGTCCAAATCGCGCGCCGTCTGTGTCACGGGCATATTGTCCCTTTCGCCAATTTTCTGTTGCTCAGCCTCGTCATGTGTAATCAACGCATAGACCCGGCAGAGCGTTCCATCCGGCTGGTGTGAAAAAACCTGCGGATGGCCGGATATGTCCCGCAGATCACGGGCAAAGCCTTGCGTAGGCTGCCGGTGTCAGCTGCGGGTAACTGCGTTTGTCCTTGGTGATGACGCGTGACGTACTGGGGTATCAGATGCAGATCATCTGAGGTTTATGACGGCGGTGGGACGGCAAAATATGGCCGTTGGGAACACACCCACGGACCAGCGCAAACGCAAGCCCCCAAGGCGACAGGCCAAACAGACGTGGTGCGGGTGAAGGGACTCGAACCCCCACGCCATAGGCGCCAGAACCTAAATCTGGTGCGTCTACCAATTCCGCCACACCCGCATTGGGAGGCGTCCTAGCAAACCTGTGACGAGGAGGCGAGAGGATTTTTTGTGAAAAGAATTTTCTACCCAGCGCCAAGAAACTTCGTACGAAGTTTCTTAGACGGAGAGTGTTGAAAAAACCTTAGGGAGCATGTCCGGCAAATCCTCGGCAATCAGGCCCGGGCCAAACTGGCGTGCCGCCTCAACATGCAGCCAAACCGCCGCCTCGGTCACCACAAAAAGATCTGGCGATGCATCCTGCGCGGCCAGCCCTGTGATCAACCCCGCCAACACATCCCCCGCCCCCGCGGTGGCCAGCCACGGAACCGCCCGATCCCCGGATGCCGCATGCACGCTCGCCCCGCCCTCTGGTGCAGCAATCACCGTGTCTTCGCCTTTGAGCAAAACAACACAGCCCGCCCGTTTTGCGGCGCGCCGCACCACATCAATCTTGGATGCACTGCCCCGCCTGTGTTGTGACAGGTCCGGAAACAACCGTGCGAATTCTCCCTCATGGGGGGTCAAAACGGTCCGGTCATGACACAGATCAAACAGCCGCTCCGGAGACGGCTCGAACGACGTCAGCGCGTCCGCATCAAGGATCACGGCAGTCTTTCGATCTGCACGCTCGCCCCGCTCATGCGCCAAAGCGGTTGCCACCAAAGCGCGGGTCCGGTCCCCCACACCCAGTCCCGGTCCAAGGCACAGCGCCGTGACCCGGTCATCGGCTATGTCGTTCAAGGCGTCAGCGTCGGCACAGGCGCGCAACATCACCGCGTCCAGATGACAGGCGTTTTCCTGCAAGGCGTCGGGCGGACACAGAACCGTCACCAGACCGGCCCCGGCGCGCAGCGCGGTGCGCGCGGCCATACGTGCCGCCCCACCGCGCCCCGGACCGCCAGCAAGAACCATTGCATGGCCATACTCGTATTTATGCCCCTGCCCGCGCAGCTTGCCGATCATGGTGCCGGGCCAGGTGCGCAGCGGCAGCGCGCGTTGCATGACATAGGGTGCCGCAAGACGCGCACGCTCCGGGTCCGGGTCGGTTCCGACCATCGCCCGCTCCGACGCGTCCTGTCCCCGCAGCCCGATATCCACCAGACGGACGCGGCCACACAGGGACGGGCCAAGGGCCAGAACATGGCCGACTTTGAAGCAATGGAATGAAACCGTGAGGTGTGCGGAATTCAGATGTCTTGGCCATGCGTCTTTAACGTCTTCATCGCGTTGCGGAAGTGTACCTGTGTCGAGGTTCAGTCCGGAGGGGCAGTCTATTGCCAAGCGATGAATGTCGTAAGGCTTTGGCCATGTGTTCATTAGTTGGACATCCAGCGCTGCCGCAACATCTTCGGGCAGCGGGCGCGTCAAACCTGTCCCGAACACCGCGTCCACAAAAAGATCGGGGCGGTCACATGCCGTGAGCGCGGGTGCGTCCAGCGGTCTGACCTGCCCCATATCGCGCCAGATGTCGTGATTGACCTGCGCGTCAGGCGGCAGCTTGGCCGGGTCACCATACAGGAACACGTCCACGTCCCAGCCCCGGTCGCGCAGCCTGCGTGCAATGACAAACCCGTCGCCGCCATTGTTGCCCGGTCCGCACAGGATCATGGCGCGATGATGCCCGTCTGCCAGTTCTGGCCATTCGGCAAGCGCTGCCGCAACGGCACCGCGCCCGGCCCGTTCCATCAGCTGTAATCCTGTCACGGCACCCGACTCGATTTCGGCCTGCTCAATGGCGCGCATCTGGGCGGCCGTTAGCAATTCTGTCACGCAAAACCCCCTTATCGATTCAATTTTGCACTGTTTTTAGGCGCAGTGCCCAATTTTTAGCCGTTGGCTGTCATTCCCGCCAGCCCTTCGGCCCTGCCAGAGTGTAGCCGATTGTGACCCCTGACCAGAAATGGTCTGTCAAATGCAACAACCACGCGAGGGATCAGTCATGAAAAAAATCGAAGCGATCATCAAGCCGTTCAAACTCGATGAAGTGAAAGAGGCGCTTCAGGACGCCGGTATCCAGGGCCTCAGCGTGGTCGAGGTCAAGGGGTTTGGTCGTCAGAAAGGCCATACAGAACTGTATCGCGGTGCCGAATATGTCGTCGATTTTTTGCCCAAGGTCAAAATCGAGGTTGTTCTGGACGATGATCAGGTCGATGGCGCAATTCAGGCGATCATTGACGCCGCCAAGACCGACAAGATCGGCGATGGCAAGATTTTTGTCTCTCCGGTCGAACAGGCCGTCCGCATCCGCACCGGGGAAACCGGTCCCGACGCGCTGTGATCTGACACTGCACGCCAAAATCGCCCACACATAACGTGATACCACTGAAAAGGAATACACCATGAGCACAGATGCGCTCCTCTCATTGATCAAAGACGAAGATGTCGCCTATGTGGACATCCGGTTCACCGACACCCGTGGCAAGCTTCAGCACGTCACGGTGGATGTCGATATGGTTGACGAGGATTTTCTGGAAGAAGGGTTCATGTTTGACGGCTCGTCCATCGCGGGCTGGAAGTCGATCGAAGCGTCGGACATGAAGCTGATGCCCGACACCGACAGCGCCTATGTCGATCCATTCTACGCGGAAAAGACGCTTTGCGTGCATTGCTCCATTGTCGAGCCCGACACCGGCGAAGCCTATGACCGTGACCCGCGCGGCACGGCGCAGAAAGCCGAGGCCTATCTCAAATCGTCTGGCATTGGCGATGTCGCTTATATGGGCCCGGAAGCCGAATTCTTCCTGTTCGACGATGTGCGTTTTTCCAACACCGTCAACAAAGTGTCTTACGAAGTCGATGCGCTGGATGCGTCCTGGAACACCGATACCGAATACGAGATGGGCAATACCGGCCACCGCCCCGGCCTCAAGGGGGGCTATTTCCCGGTCAACCCGATCGACGACGCGCAGGACATCCGCTCTGAAATGCTGTCCACGATGAAGCGTCTTGGCATGAAGGTTGACAAGCACCACCACGAGGTGGCGTCCTGCCAGCATGAGCTTGGTCTGATCTTTGACAGCCTGACCAAGCAGGCGGATGAGCTTCAGAAATACAAGTATGTCATCCACAACGTCGCTCAGGCCTATGGTAAATCGGCCACCTTCATGCCCAAGCCGATCTATGGCGATAACGGCACCGGCATGCATGTGAACATGTCGATCTGGAAAGATGGCAAGCCTTTGTTCGCTGGCGACAAATATGCCGATCTGAGCCAGGAAGCGCTGTATTTCATCGGTGGCATCCTCAAGCACGCGAAAACGCTCAACGCATTTACCAATCCGGCGACCAATAGCTACAAGCGCCTGATCCCCGGTTTCGAGGCACCGGTGCTGCGCGCCTATTCCGCGCGCAACCGGTCGGGCTGTGTGCGTATTCCATGGACCGAAAGCCCCAAGGCCAAGCGCGTCGAGGCCCGGTTCCCCGATCCGTCGGCAAACCCCTATCTGTGCTTTGCCGCCCTGCTGATGGCCGGTCTGGACGGGATCACAAATAAAATCGACCCCGGCGAAGCCATGGACAAAAACCTCTATGATCTGCCCGCCGAAGAGCTGGAAGGCATCCCGACAGTGTGCGGCAGCTTGCGCGAAGCAATCGACAGCCTGCGCGACGATCACGATTTCCTGCTGGCGGGGGATGTGTTCACCAAAGATCAAATCGACGGCTACATCGCGCTCAAGATGGAAGAGGTCGAACTGTTCGAGCACACGCCGCATCCGGTTGAATTCGGCATGTATTATAGCTGCTGATACAAGTGCCGCGGCGTCTTGGCGCTGCACATTGGAAAGGGCACCCTTTTGGGTGTCCTTTTTTTTTGCCGAGGTCGCAGAAAGACCTCAATATGCCAACAGGCTCAGCACAGGCACATAAAGGAATGAACAGGCTGACCGCCATGTGATATCCCGGCCCAACCGGCTGACGTATTAGCGACGCGTTGCGGAGCGCGACCGGGCCTTCAAGCTTTGAAAAACGGCGGCGCTTGCGCCTTTGGCGGATTTTGCTAACGTCACCCAAAATGGTGTTTTGGAGTATATGTTGATGCGTCGTTTGATTGCTGCTGCCTGTGTGTCCCTGACTGCTGCCCTGCCCGCCGTTGCGGCGGAGTGCATAACAAACAAAGGCGCATTCAACCAATACAAGCAGACGCTGGCGCAACAAGCGGCGGCGGCGGGTGTTGGGCAAAGGGGGCTGACCGCGCTGCAATCCGCGGGCCTTTCCAACATCACCTGGAGGTTTGAATCCAATCCGAGCAGCCAGACCGGGACGCTCCAAGGCGATCCTGCGCGGTTTCTTGCCAAGCGGTCGGGCAGTTCGGCCGAAAGTTTCATTCAGCAGACGCGCAGCCGGATTGCGCGCAATCCGAACACGTTTGCGGCCATAGAACGCTCTTATGGTGTTCCTGCGTCCATCCTGGCCACGATTTGGGGGCTGGAGACCAGCTGGGGCGGCTATCTGGGTGGCACGCCCATCGTAAGCGGTGCGGTGACGTTGTCGTCCTATTGCCGCCGTCATCCAAGGTTTGAACCTCACGCCATCGCAGCACTGCAAATGGTGGATGCGGGGATCTTGTCGCCCGGCACCAAGGGCGGGCCTTCGGGCGAATTGGGGCATATGCAATTTCTTGCAGGCAATTGGATGAAATACCGTGTCGACGCCAATGGTGACGGCCAGGCCGATCCGTATAACGCCGCTGATGCGCTGGCCACGGCGGCCAACATGCTGCGCCAGAATGGTTGGCAGCCGGGGCAGCCCTTTGGCGAAGGCACACGCAATTTCAACGTGTTGTCGGTCTGGAACGACAGCGGCAATTACCTGCGGGCGATCGTTTACTCGGCCCAGCGCGCGGGCAGCTGAGATCACGCGGTGATCTGCGCCTCTTGGGACGGGGCAGGACATAAGACGGCGCGTGGCACCACAAAGGTGTGAATGGTAAACAGCACAGCGCCGCTTTCGGGCAGCCGCCATATCACCTGTCGTTCGCTGCGCAGATACGGGGCGCGGGTCTGATCCGTTATCGCGCGCGGCGCGCTAACGGAGCGCGGTTGATGCAGGTCCGGGTCGTCATACCACAGCGCGTTAAAGCGCCACAGCGCATGACCGGGCCGCACCCCGTCAAACAGGCGCTGCACGCGTTTGGCCATCACGTCGGTATAGTCGGATACAGGGCCGTGAATATGGGTCAGCGGATGCCCGATTTTTTCAGACAGCTGCCAACTGGCCGGAAAACACAGCGCCGCACCGGTCAGCACATGTTCGTCACCGCGTTTTTCCAACAGGCAAATATCGTCCTGCAAGATCCGCGCGAGCGTCAGAAACGGGGTCGAGCGATCCAGCGCGACGCGGGTGCCATCGGGGCAGATCACATCCGTATCCGACACGACAAACCCATCAGGAAGCTGCGTCAGAATATCGGCGAGCATCTCTTGCTGGGCCTTTGCGCCTGGATTGGCGGTTGCCAGAACCGCCCCTGGCTTTTCCGACACAAGCGCCCGTCGATATGCCATTTGGCCGGCATAGGCGTCATCCACCAGAAACCACGGCCTGTCCCCAAGCGGCATGATTCCCGGCAACGGGCGTTGGGCAAACACATCGTATGGCAAGGCGGACTGAAAGATCATGCGTCCTTCTAGCAAGCCTGAAAGACAAACGAAACGGTATCTGGCAGCCTTGAACGTGATGACCGCTGTGAGCGGGGTCAGTCGAAAACCACTACCTTTGCCATCACGCCCGCATGATCCGACCCCAGGCGCGGCCGGGCTGTCGCGCGCCCGCCGCCGGGTGCGTAGACATGATCTATCGGCAGCGGTGCCCCCATTTTGCGCAACGTCGGAAAAAGCGGTCCCGCGCGGGTGGTCTGTGTCGCCTGCGACACTTGGCGCAAGGCATGGGACCAGGGCACCATGTTGAAATCACCGGCCAGAACAATCGGGTTTTCCAACCCCTGCAAAACGGGCAGGATCTGCCGCATCTGCGCGGCCTGACCATGTGGCCAGGGCCAGAACGCATGCAGGCTGAACGCCCAGAACACGCCGTTCGGAGACGCCACCTGCATCCCGACAAGCCCCTGATTTTCGATGCAAACCTCACCTTCCTTGGGCCATTTCGACAATACGGCCAAACGCGCCCATTCGGTCAGGGCACAGCTGGTCTGATAGGGGTATTGCGCCCGCAGCTGCCGCACCAGATCGGCGTTGCGCGATGTCAGCTCTTGCAATGCGACAATGTCGGGGTTCGCCGCACGGATATCGGCCAATATCGCCGCGACCTGATCGTTCTCGTATAACAGGTTTTTCTGGTAAACGCCCACGCCGCCCGGCGGATGCGACACGTATTTGAGCGCGACAATCTGGGCCATCGCGGCCAAACACACCACCGCGATGGACCAACGCGCCCAGTATCGCCAGGGCGACCAGATCACCCAAAGCGCAAAAACCGCTGCGATGGGCAGGCGAAACACCGCAAGGCTGTCACCGGCGGGATGGATGGCTCCGGCAAATCCGCCGAAAAACGCCGCAGCCAGCGCACATGCACCGCCATTCACCACCCATCGCTTTGCTCTCACCATGCTGTGACGCCTCCGACACATTGCTTGCTAACAGGCCACACACGTCACACTGTTAAGGCCAACGAAACACCACGGGGCGCGCAGCCCCGCCCCCAAGGATCAGACCATGCCCACAGAACGCATCACTTTTCCCGGCCACGCCGGAGACCCTCTGTCAGCACGGCTTGACCTGCCAGAGGGGCCGCACTTGGCCACTGTCCTTTTTGCGCATTGTTTCACCTGTTCCAAGGACATTCCGGCAGCGCGCCGGATTGCCGCGCGGTTGTCTGCGATGGGCATTGCGGTGTTGCGGTTCGACTTCACCGGGTTGGGCCATTCAAAAGGCGAATTTTCCAATACGACCTTCACCTCCAACGTGTCTGACCTGCATGCCGCCGCCGCCTATCTGCGCGGGCGAAATATGGCCCCGGCGATGCTGATCGGACATTCGCTGGGGGGTGCTGCGGTGTTGCGCGCGGCCAGCGACATGCCCGAGATCAAGGCGGTCGTCACCATCGGAGCCCCCTTTGATCCAGAACATGTCACCCGGAATTTTGCCGGTGCGCTGGATGATATTCAGACCAAGGGCACGGCAGAGGTGGATCTGGGCGGACGCCCGTTCACCATCAGCGCCGGGTTTGTTCAAGACGTCAAGGCACAGGTGCTGGCCCCGGCGATTGCCACTCTGAAGGCTGCGCTTTTGGTGATGCACGCACCGCGTGATGCGGTGGTTGGGATTGAAAACGCAACGAATATCTTTGTCGCGGCCAAGCATCCCAAAAGCTTTGTCACGCTGGATGATGCCGATCATCTGATCAGCCGGCCCAAAGATGCGGAATATGCGGCGGATGTGATCACGGCTTGGGTGAGCCGGTATCTGGAGCTGACGCCCCCGGCCCCGCCCGTTGGTGCGCCCGAGGGCATCGTGCGGGTGTCAGAGGCGGACAGCGACGGGTTCTTGCAAGACGTTCAGGCCGGTCCGCATCATGTTCTGGCGGACGAGCCGCGGGCCTATGGCGGCACGAATCGCGGGCCATCGCCGTATGGTTTCCTGTCTGCCGGGCTTGGGGCCTGCACGTCGATGACGCTGCGCATGTATGCGCGGCGCAAAGGGTGGCCGCTGACCCATGTGTCGGTGGATGTCAGCCATGACAAGGTGCATGCACAAGATGCCGGGACAGCCACAATCGACAAGATTGACCTGTTCCGCCGCCGCATCACCCTAAGCGGGGATCTGAGCCAGGAGCAGCGTCTCAAACTGCTGGAAATCGCGGATAAATGCCCGGTCCACCGCACGTTGGAGGCATCCTCGAAGGTGGAAACCGAACTGGTCTGACACCCCCTGCCGCCGCAACGCGGGCAGCGTAGATTGGCGGGCAGACATTGGCAGGCGGGCCACAATGAATTTGTCTCGTGTCGCAAGCTGTGTCAGGGAGGATCAACCTTTTCTATCGGACATTTGCGCCATGACCCAGCTTCTGCACACTCTTCTTGCCCAACGCGACTGGCTTTTGGCCGATGGGGCGACCGGAACCAACCTGTTCAACATGGGGCTGGAAAGCGGCGATCCGCCCGAATTCTGGAACGACACCAAGCCGGACAATATCCGCAAGCTGTATTCCGGCGCGGTGGAGGCCGGCAGTGACCTTTTCCTGACCAATACATTCGGGGCCAATGCGTCGCGTCTCAGGCTGCACAATGCGCAGCACCGGGCGCGCGAGCTGTCCCGTATCGGCACAGAGATCGCGCGCGATGTGGCCGACAGGGCCGGTCATCCGGTTGTGGTGGCCGGATCGGTCGGCCCCACCGGAGACATCATGGAGCCCGCCGGACCTTTGTCGCACAGCGATGCGGTCGAGATCTTTCACGAACAGGCCGAGGGGCTGAAAGAAGGCGGCGCGGATGTGCTATGGCTTGAGACTATCAGCGCCCCCGAAGAATACCGCGCCGCAGCCGCCGCCTTTGCGCTGGCGGACATGCCGTGGTGTGGCACCATGAGCTTTGACACCGCCGGGCGCACCATGATGGGGGTGACGTCTTCGGCCATGGTGGACCTGGTCGAGACCCTGCCCAACCCGCCGCTGGCCTTTGGGGCCAATTGCGGCACAGGGGCGTCTGATCTGCTGCGCACCGTTCTGGGGTTTGCCGCCACCGGAACCGACCGGCCGCTGATTGCCAAAGGCAATGCCGGTATCCCGAAATATGTGGACGGGCATATTCATTATGACGGCACCCCGGATCTGATGGCGGCATATGCTGTGATGGCGCGCGATTCAGGGGCGCGGATCATCGGCGGCTGCTGTGGAACCATGCCCGAACATCTGCGCGCCATGCGTCACGCGCTGGAGACCACCGCAAAACAACCGGCCCCGACGCTGGACATGATCGCCGCCGAAATCGGGCCGTTCAGTTCGGACAATGATGGCACCGGCGACCAGAGCAACGCCCCCAAGCGCGAACGGCGTGGCCGTCGCCGCGCCTGATCGCGCGGGGTCAGCGGGTCAGAACAGGTCCAGCTGATCGCCGATTTGGGGCTGCGGGTGGAACGCACCACATTCCAGTGCAGGCAGATTCGCATGCAGTCCCAATCGCTTGCGGGCCTTGGTGACGCGCTGTGCAATCAGCTGCGCATAGGCCCCCTGCCCGCGAAAGCGTTTGAAGAACTGGGCGTCATAGACCTTGCCGCCATGCATATCGTACAGTTTGCGCATCACGCGGGCCTTGCGGTGCGGATAATGCTCGTCCATCCACGCCTCCCATAATGGGGCCACCTCAAGCGGCAGGCGCAGCATGGCCCAGGTTGCCGCAACCGCGCCCGCGTCGCGCGCGGCGGTCAGAATCGGCTCGATCTCGGGATCGGTGAGGCCCGGAATGACCGGGGACATCATCACCCGCACCGGAATACCCGCGTCGCTGAGACGGCGAATGGTGGCCAGCCGACGCGCCGGACTGGGAACCCGCGGCTCCATCCGGCGGTTCAGATCCGCATCCAGTGTTGTGATGGTGATACCGACCTGGACAAGGTTTTGTGCCGCCATGTCAGACAGGATGTCGATATCGCGCTCGATCAATGTGCCCTTGGTGGCAATGGCAACCGGATGCCGGAACGCGTGCAACACGGCAAGGCAGGCGCGCATGATCCTGCGGTCGCGTTCGACCGGCTGATAGGGATCGGTGTTGGTCCCGATGGCGATCGGCGCAACCTGATACCGTTTGGCGCGCAATTCCTGGGCAAGCAGATCGGCCGCCTTTGGGCGGGCGACAAGCCAAGTTTCGAAATCAAGACCGGCCGACATGCCAAGCCAGGCATGGGTGGGACGGGCAAAGCAATAGATGCAGCCATGTTCGCAGCCCCGATAGGGGTTGATCGTGCGGTCAAAGGACAGGTCCGGCGACGAGACATAGTTGATCAGGCTGCGCGGGTGTTCGTCCGACACGGTGGTGTGCAAACCCGGTGCGTCTTCGGGCATATCCCAGCCATCGGTTTCGTCGACGCGCCGTGTCTTTTCATAGCGCCCCGCATCCCGGCTGCCCGCGCCGCGCCCGCGGCGGTGTTCGGGCGCGATGGGTCGGTCATGATGTGTCATCGCGCCAACATGGAACAAAGACGGAACATTTGCAAGAATTCCCCTCAAATTGAACACACTGAACGCCTGCGCGTCGGTTGCGTCTGCGTTGATGTCGGATTTCAGCAAGTGAACCCGCCTCAAAACAAGGAATAGTCAAGCATACACCCTTCGGCGGAGACGCCGGCGTCTGGAGATACGCGCATGGCTGAAGAACAAGACGACATCATTCTGGCCGACCTGAACGACGAAGAGCTGGTCGAGCAGATGTTTGATGACCTGTATGATGGTCTGAAAGATGAAATTGAAGAAGGCGTGACCATTTTGCTGGATCGCGGATGGCAGCCTTACGACATTCTGACCAAGGCTTTGGTCGGTGGCATGACCATTGTCGGCCATGATTTCCGGGACGGTATTTTATTCGTTCCCGAAGTGTTGCTTGCCGCGAATGCGATGAAGGGCGGGATGGCCATTCTCAAACCGCTTCTGATCGAAACCGGCGCGCCGCGGGTTGGCAAGATGGTCATCGGAACGGTCAAGGGCGACATTCACGACATCGGCAAAAACCTTGTGTCGATGATGATGGAAGGTGCCGGGTTTGAAGTGGTCGATCTGGGGATCAACAATCCGGTGGAAAACTATCTCGACGCCATCGCAACCGAAGAGCCGGACATCCTCGGCATGTCGGCGCTGCTGACCACCACCATGCCCTACATGAAGGTTGTGATCGACACGATGATCGAAAAGGGCATGCGCGACGATTATATCGTGCTGGTCGGCGGGGCCCCCTTGAACGAGGAATTCGGCAAGGCAATCGGGGCAGATGCCTATTGCCGCGACGCTGCGGTTGCCGTGGAAACCGCCAAGACCTTTATCGCGCGCAAACACAATCAGCTGGCTGTCGGTTAAATCCGTGCAAATTGCCGCTTTTTCGGCCTCGCCTTGCGGCGGGGCCTTTTATTATGCCCGAATCTATCCCATATTTTGAGGACAAGGAGTTCAACATGCCAGTGACCACCTTCGCCTCTATGATCCTTGCCGTAATCGCGGCGTCGGGAATGACCGTTTGGGCCATCGCCGAATTCGGGGTCATTAAAGTTCTTCCCGGGCTGATCGCTTTGGGCCTGTTGGCCCGCTGGGGGCTGACCCATGTACCCGGCGATGACGAGCCTGCCTGACGACACCACTCTGACAGATCGCGGACTGGACGCGCAGGGCACGGGCCGTGTGCTGATCATTGCGTGCGGTGCATTGGCCCGAGAGATCCTGGCGCTGCGCGACAAAAACGGCTGGGATCACATCGACCTGACGTGCCTGCCCGCCATCCTTCACAATCATCCCGATCGCATCACCGATGCTGTGCGCGCCGCTGTGGGCAAACACCGCGCGGCCTATCGCGATATTTATGTGGCCTACGCGGATTGCGGCACCGGTGGCGCGCTGCAGGCGGCCTGCGACGCGCTTGGCGTTGACATGATCGCGGGGCCACATTGCTACAGCTTTTTTGAAGGCACCGACGCTTTTGCGGCGCATGATGAAATCACCGCGTTTTATCTGACGGATTTCCTGGTGCGGCAGTTCGATGCGTTTGTGTGGAAACCGCTGGGTCTGGACCGGCATCCGGATTTGCGGGACATGTATTTCGGCAATTACGACACGCTGATCTATCAGGCCCAGACCGATGATCCGGCCTTGACCGCTGCGGCCAAATCCTGTGCCGAGCGTCTGGGTCTGGCCTTTGAACGCCGGTTTACCGGCTATGGCGATCTTGCCACTCACATGCGCGGATGGGCCGCCAGGACCAGTTCAGAGTAACAGGTGCCCGATTATTCGGGCGGGTCCATCAGAATGCGCGAGACCGGCACCATTGCAACGCTGGATGCGCGGTCTTGCAGGCTCCACAGAACCAGCGCCGAGACCGTGTCCGGGGTCAACCGGCCCAGCATTACCACCGCGCCGTCCTGCCGTGCGCGGAACGCAGCACCATCCAGAAAGCGGCGTTTGGTGCGGGTGTCCTGACCATCCCCGTCGAAATCGCGCAAGATGCTGATGGCGGGCACATTTTCGCGCTGCGCGATGGCCTGTGCGGTGTTCAGCCCGTTGGGCAAAAACACCAGCCCATGACCGCTATCCGACGCAAAGCGCGAGGCCTGTTCGGTGTTTTCACGGGTGCTTTGCAAGCCGCTGCCCGGGGCTTCGATCAAAGCCACGGTTTCGGGCAGCGCGGCAATAGACCCCGCCAGAATCTGTTCGACATCCGTAGGCTGCGCGGCTGCGGGAATATCAACCAGCAAGGCCGCCTCATATCCCAAGGCGCGGTATCGCGCCATGCGCTCGGCTGCATCGTCGGTTGCCGGATCAAGCGCGAACGTCACCGGGAATGGAAAGCTGTCCAGCGCATCCGGTCCCAACGGGCCCGATCCGTCGTCGATCAGGACAATCGACATCTTGGGCAAGTTGGGATCGCTGGCAACAGAAACCGCGTATCGTTCAAGCGCGGGGCGGCTGTCTTTGTCGGCATCCGCGTCTGATTGCGCGGCGCTGTCGTCGGTCGGGGTGCCGATGGTGGGCAAGCGGCTTGATCCGGTGTCACGATCAATCAGCGACCCCGCAGGACGGCCGATCGACGGGCGCTCGGCGTCTGGTGTGGCGGCGGCCACATCCTCTGAGGCATCATCCGTGTCCGGCACAAGCGTGTTGACGCGCGGACGCTCGGGTTGGGGGCCTTCGGCTGCGCTTCCGGCCTCGGCGGTGTCGGTTCCGGTATCTGCATCCGGGTCCGGGTCTGCTTCATCCCCGGCGGCATCACGTTCCGGGGCAAGCGCGCTTTGAACATCGGGGATGGCCGGTGCCGGTGGCTGGGCCGGTTCGGTGGCGACACTCAGCCCGATTTCGCTTTGTGGGGTTGTCAGCGCAGGTGCTGTCGCCGTGCCGGGGGCTTCACCCGACGGCGTGGTGATTTCAACATCCGGAGCGCCAGATACCGACGGTGCGTCAAGCTCGGCCATAGTGTCTTCGGCATCCGGTGCCGGTCGCGGCGCAACCACAACAGCGCCGGGGTCGATCTCCTCGGACGGGGTCGGGGCCTGCATCAGCGGCGTGTCGCTTTCAGCCGTCACGCTGTCCAGTTCAACCGGGCGCCGCGCGGGTTCGGACGTGGTTTCCGTCTCTGCAGCCGACGCTGTAGCGTCATCCGCGCCGGTTTGCGCCTGATCCGGGGCATCCGCCTCTGTTTCTGCGGTCGCGGCTGGCTCGGCCTCTGCCGTCGGCTCTGTGGCCGGGGCATCCGCTTCGACCTGGTCCGAGGCGATCACAGGCACCGATTCTGTCGCCATATCGCGCGGACCGGTCCCGGGGCCGGTCACAACCGAAATGGTGCCCAATGCGCCCACAGACAGAACCGTGCCCCAAACGGCCCCAGACAAAAACCCTCTTGCCATGCTCTTCGCCCTCGCCTTGCCTTTGCTTGCGTCCCGGCATCTGACCGCGCCGGTTGACCCATGCACGCCCTTGACGCGCCTTGGTCTGCCTGCGCATGTATATCGCGATTGACCCCTGCCCCGCCAGCCCTGTCAGAGAAGAAACACCCATGCTGCTGCTCATCGATAACTACGACAGCTTTACCTACAATCTGGTACATTACCTGGGCGAGCTGAAAACCGAAGTCACGGTTGTGCGAAACGACGCCATCACCGTAGACGACGCGCTTGCCATGCGTCCTGCGGGTGTCCTGTTGTCACCGGGCCCCTGTGACCCGGATCAGGCGGGGATCTGTCTGGAGTTGACGCGGGCCGCCGCCAAGGCCGAACTGCCGTTGCTGGGGGTGTGTCTGGGGCATCAGACATTGGGACAGGCGTTCGGAGGCACGGTTGTGCGCCATTCCGAGATTGTCCACGGTAAGATGGGTCGTGTTCATCACGCGGGCAAAGGGGTGTTTGCCGGGCTGCCCTCACCGTTCGAGGCCACACGCTATCATTCCCTGGTTGTCGACAAGGGCACCATTCCCGATTGTCTTGAGGTCACCGGATGGCTTGAGGACGGCACCGTGATGGGGCTGAGCCACCGCAGCCTGCCGATGCATGGTGTGCAGTTCCATCCGGAATCGATTGCATCACAGCATGGCCACGCCCTGCTTGAGAACTTTGTCAAAGAGCTGAAGGTGCCTGCATGAGCGACATGATGAAACCCCTGATCTATGCCGCATCAGAAGGGCCATTGAGCCGGTCGCAGGCGGAACAGGCGTTTGAGATCCTGTTCAACGGAGAGGCGACGCCCGCTCAGGTTGGCGGCTTTTTAATGGCCCTGCGCGCCCGTGGCGAGGCGGTGTCGGAATATGCCGCGGCCTCGGCTGTGATGCGGGCGAAATGCACCCCTGTCAGCGCCCCGGACGGCGCGATGGATATTGTCGGCACCGGCGGAGACGGGATGGGCACGCTCAATATCTCGACCGCGACCGCCTTTGTTGTGGCCGGTGCGGGGGTTCCGGTGGCCAAACACGGCAATCGCAACCTGTCGTCCAAATCCGGGGCGGCGGATGCGCTGACCGAGATCGGTATCAATGTGATGGTTGGCCCCGAAAATGTGGAACGCGGGCTGCGCGAAGCCGGGATCGGGTTCATGATGGCCCCGATGCATCACCCTGCGATGAAACATGTGATGCCGGTGCGTCAGGAGCTGGGATGCAAGACGATTTTCAACATTCTGGGGCCTCTGACCAATCCGGCGGGCGTCAAACGGCAACTGACCGGGGCCTTTGCGATTGATCTGATCTTTCCGATGGCCGAGACGTTGAAAGACCTTGGCTCCGAGAAAGCCTGGCTGGTGCATGGCGGCGATGGCACGGACGAGATTTCAATTTCGGAACCCACGCAGGTGGCCGCCCTGGCGGATGGCAAGATCACCGGCATGGAAGTGCATCCAGAGGATGCGGGCCTGCCGGTTCACCCCTTCCGTGATATTCTGGGCGGCACACCGGCAGAGAACGCGCAGGCCCTGCGCGATTTGCTGGAGGGCGCACACAGCGCCTATCGCGACGCGGTTTTGCTGAATGCGGCGGCGGCGCTGATCGTGGCGGACCGGGTCACCAACCTGAAAGACGGTGTCGCAATGGCCGCCGAAAGCATCGACAGCGGTGCCGCCAAGGCGCGCGTCGCGCTGCTGGCGCGGATTTCGCAAGCGGCGTGACGCAGCGCCGATGGCACGGGCGTCAGGGGGCGCTGCCCCCGGCCTGCGGCCTCCCCCGAGATATTTTTGAAACAGAGACGCGGGGGCACGGGTTCCTGTTATGACGGCACTCCCCGAAGCATGGGCGCATCTGCGGTTTTTTGACGAGACCTACCCGAGCATCGCGCGCGCGCTTGACAAAGAGCAGCGCGTGATCCTGCCACCGCGGGATCAGGTGTTTGCAGCGCTGCACGCCTGTGCGCCGCAGGATGTGCGCGTTGTGATACTGGGTCAGGACCCTTACCCGACACCGGGACACGCGCATGGGTTTGCGTTTTCCGTGGCGCGAGATGTTCGTCCCTTGCCCAGATCTTTGAATAACATTTTCAAGGAGTTGCACGACGATATCGGCGACAGGCCGGAACATGGGGATCTGCGCTTTTGGGCCGCGCAGGGGGTGCTTTTGCTGAATGATGTGCTGACCGTGCCCTCTGGTGTCGCGCGCGGACATCGTGGCCTGGGCTGGCAGGCGTTGGTGCCCCAGGTTCTGGATGCGTTGGCGGACCGGCCGCACGCCTTTGTGTTATGGGGCAATGACGCGCGCAAACATGCGCCGGATTTGGCAGGGCGCGGGCATCTGGTGCTGGAAAGCGTGCATCCCTCGCCCTTGTCGGCGCGGAGGGGTTTTTTCGGCTCGCGCCCCTTTTCCAAGGTCAACGCTTGGCTTACAGATCAGGGCCAACCCGCGATCAACTGGACGACGCCATGAGCACAACCATTCTCGACAAGATCAAAGCCTATAAGCTTGAAGAGGTGGCGGCGGACAAAGCCCGAACCTCTTATGCCGAGGTTGAGCAAGCGGCAAAAGCCGCCGATACGGTGCGGCCGTTCGGGGCGGCGCTGCGCGCGGCGCAGGCATCGGGATATGGGCTGATTGCCGAGATCAAGAAGGCCTCTCCGTCGAAAGGGGTGATCCGCGCGGATTTCGATCCCGCGGCATTGGCGCAGGCCTATGAGGCCGGGGGAGCCACCTGCCTGTCGGTCTTGACGGACAGCCCGAGCTTTCAGGGGGCAAAGGACTATCTGGTTGCGGCGCGCGCGGCGACTGCGCTGCCCGCGCTGCGCAAGGATTTCATGTATGACGTCTATCAGGTGACCGAGGCCCGCAGTCTTGGGGCCGATTGCATCCTGATCATCATGGCCAGTGTCAGCGACGCCCAGGCGGCAGAGTTGGAGGACGCAGCCTTTGGCTGGGGCATGGACGCGTTGATCGAGGTGCATGACCGGGCCGAGTTGGACCGGGCGCTTGCGTTGACGTCACCGCTGATCGGCGTCAACAATCGCAATCTCAAGACCTTTGAGACGACACTTGAGACAACGCGCGACCTATCGCAACATATTCCGGAGGATCGCATGCTGATCTCTGAATCTGGCCTGTTCACCCCGGCCGATCTGGCCGACATGGCGCGCTTTGGCGCGCGCAGTTTCCTGATTGGTGAAAGCCTGATGCGTCAGGAGGACGTGGCCCAGGCGACGCGGTCGCTTCTTGCCGATCCGGTGGCAGCATGAGCGGCCTGACCCATTTCGACGCCAAGGGCGATGCCCATATGGTGGACGTGTCCGACAAGGCCGTGACCTCTCGGGTGGCGGTGGCCGAGGGCTATGTCAAGATGGCGCAAGAGACGTTTGACATCATCACCCAGGGCCGCGCCAAAAAGGGTGATGTGATTGGCGTGGCGCGGCTGGCGGGGATCATCGGGGCCAAAAAAACACCCGATCTGATCCCGCTATGCCATCCGCTGCCCATCACCAAGGTGGCGGTCGAGCTGACCCACGAGCCGGATTTGCCGGGGCTGCGGGTTGAGGCCACGGTCAAGACGACGGGTCAGACAGGGGTCGAAATGGAAGCATTGACCGCTGTGTCGACGGCGGCGCTGACGGTGTATGACATGGCCAAAGCGGTCGACAAGGGGATGGAGATCAGCGGCATTCGCGTGATGCTCAAGGATGGCGGCAAGTCTGGGCGGTACGAAGCACCATGATTTCTGTCGCCGAGGCGTTGGATCATCTGTTCCGGCTTGCGCGGCCGCTGGACACCGAAACGGTGCCTCTGCTTGAGGCGCATGGACGTGTGCTGGCCGATGATGTGGCCGCGACGCGCGATCAGCCGCCCTTTGATGGATCGGCCATGGATGGCTATGCGGTGGCACAGGCGACCCCAGGCCAACGCTTGCAGGTCATCGGCGAATCCGCAGCGGGGCACGGGTTTGCGGGGGCGGTCGGACCAGGGCAAGCCGTGCGCATTTTCACCGGGGCCCCTGTTCCCAGCGGAGCAGAGCGGATCGTGATCCAGGAAGATGTCCATCGCGACGGCGATTGGATCACCATTGGCGATAGGCTGGACAGCAATCCGTATATCCGCCCGGCAGGCGGGGATTTCCGGGTGGGTGACCGCATAAAGGCCGGACGTGTGCTGGGCCCGAATGACATCGCGCTGATGGCGGCGATGAACATTGCCCTTGTGCCTGTGATGCGGCGCCCGGTGGTGGCGCTGATCTCGACGGGGGATGAATTGGTGATGCCGGGCGAAACGCCGGGGCCGGACCAGATTATTGCGTCCAACACGATGGGTCTGCATGCCTTGATGCGCGATCTGGGCGCAGTTCCGCGGCTGCTTCCGATTGCGCGCGACAACGAAGCGTCGCTGAAAACCGCGTTCGAGCTGGCCGAGGGGGCGGATCTGATTGTCACCATTGGGGGCGCGTCGGTTGGGGATTATGACGTTGTGGCCAATATTGCGCCTCAGCTGGGCTTTGATCAGACTTTCTACAAGGTTGCGATGCGGCCTGGAAAACCCTTGATGGCCGGGCGATTTGGCAAGGCCATGATGATCGGGCTGCCGGGCAATCCGGTGTCTGCCATGGTGTGCGGGCATGTGTTTATCGCCCCTGTTATCCGCGCCCTTCTGGGCCTGCCCGCCACGCAGGCCCCGCGATTGCGCGCGGCTTTGGCCGAAGATCTGCCACAGAACGGCCCGCGCGAACACTATATGCGGGCGCGGTTTGTGGATGGCGGTCTGGTTGCTTTTGGATCGCAGGACAGTTCTTTGCTCAGCATTCTGGGCGAGGCGGATGCGTTGATCGTGCGCGCCCCGAAAGACGCGCCGCGCCATGCGGGGGACGTCGTTGACTACCTGCCGATCCGCTAAATCGCGACGGCCACAGCGATTCTTGACACAAAACAGGAACATCCGTAGAACAAACGGCGAGGATCACGCGAGCGGAGGCAGAGCATGCTGACCAAGAAACAATTGGACTTGCTGGAATTTATCAACAAACGGGTGGCCCGCGATGGGGTGCCGCCAAGTTTTGACGAAATGAAAGAGGCGCTTGATCTGCGTTCCAAATCGGGCATTCACCGCCTGATCACTGCGCTAGAGGAACGCGGGTTTATCCGGCGACTGGCGCATCGGGCGCGGGCCATCGAGATTGTCAAATTGCCTGACACCCTGGCCGCACGGCAACCGGGGTTTCAACCCGTGGTGATCGAGGGCGACGTGCCGGACCACCCTGCCCCGGCCAACGCGGTCGAGGTGGACACAACGGATGCTGTCGGGCTTGACCTGATGGGCCGGATTGCCGCCGGTGTGCCGATCCAGGAAATCAATGACGTGCCCCCCAAAGTCACCGTGCCGGGCGCGATGCTAAGCGGAAGCGGTAAGCATTATGCACTTGAAGTCAAAGGCGATTCGATGATCGACGCCGGGATCAACAATGGCGATGTGGTGGTGATCCGGGAAACCTCTTCAGCCGATAATGGCGATATCGTGGTTGCGCAGGTCGAAGGCTATGAAGCCACGCTCAAGCGGTATCGGCGCAAGGGCGAAAGCATCATTCTTGAGGCCGCCAATCCGGCCTATGAGCCGCGCATCCTGCCGGTCGGGGATGTCAAGGTGCAAGGGCGTCTGGTCGGGTTGATCCGCACCTACTGACGGGCGCGCACGCTTTTGTCATTCCAAAGGCGCGCACCAGCCCGGTCGCGCGCTTTTTCAATGTGATAGCCCCCACCGGCACGGCGGGTGATGGCAAGACTGCCCATGCCAGATAGGTCACGTTTGTCCAGGATGGTGCAGGTCGGTGCAATTGTCGCTGCTGGCAAATTGGCGCTGGCGATGACCAGTTCGTTCGCGGCGCATCCCTGGAACGCGCGGGCGGCCCGTTTGCCATGTATGTGGCGGATATTTACGGGCGGTGCCGCCTGCCACAAGGACGCAGCACTGGTTTGATCGCCGCCCCGCCCGTCATTTTCAAGCCAGACGCGGGCCACAAACCCGGTGCCTCTGGGCCGCGATAAGGCCCGCCCGTCCGGGGTCATCACCCCCACCAGAGTACCGCCTTGCGCGACCAGAATGTCGGGACGGTCTGCGGTGCTCCAAAGCGCGATGGCGGCCACAATGGGTGCGACCCCGACCCAGCGCAGGCGTCCTGACCAGATCACCACAGTCAGCGCGCCAAGCGCGATCAGTGGCAAGACCACGGGTTGCGGCGTCACCACTGGCCGGACCGCACCGTCCCAATCTGCGATGTGCTGGGCCACGCGCAAGATCCAGTCCACGCCCCATCCCATTGGGATCAGACCTATGGATTCCAGTCCGAACGGCATCAGGCACACCCCAAGCACAGCCGCCGGGATGACCAGAACGCCCATCAAGGGCACGGTCGCCAGATTGGCCAGAAGGCCGAACTGGGCGATCTGGTTGAAATGCGCCATGGCAAATGGCGCGGTTGCAGCCCCCGCAATGGCCGAAGACATCACAACCGATAGGGCCCCGCGCAGAAACCGGTGTTTCGGGATCTCGACCCGACTGTCGCGCAGCGCCCCGAAAACCGCCACCAGCGCGGTGGTTGCGGAAAACGACATCTGGAACCCCGGCCCCATCACCGCTTCGGGATGCAGGGTCAGAATGATCACTGCCGCCAGCGCCACCGCGCGCAATGAAATCGCGCGTCGGTTACACATGACCGCGACCAGCATCACCGACACCATCACAAAGGCGCGCTCTGTCGCCACATTGGCTCCGGACAGCGCCAGATACACGCCCGCCACGCCCAAAGCGCCCACCGCGGCCAGCTTTTTCGTCGGCCACCGCAATCCCACCGGGCTGCACAGCAGGGCAAGACGCAATGTGGCGAACACAAACGCACTGACCAATCCCATATGCAGGCCCGAAATGGCCAGCAGATGCGCAAGGTTGGTGTCCCTTAGGGCTTGCAAGACATCCTGCGGAATGGCGCTGCGGTCGCCGGTGATGATGGCGGCGGCAAAGGCCCCGGTTGCCCCTGGCAGCGCCGCCTGAATGCGGGCAGACATGCCCATTCGGGTGCGAAACACCCATTGCCCACCGCTGGCCTCTTGCCACAGGACCAGCGGATTGCGGGTATAGCCTACGGCTCCAAGCCGCAGAAACCAGGCGTGACGGCGAAAATCGAACCCGCCGGGTTCAACCGCACCGCCGGGAGGGCCCAGATGCCCGGTTGTCATGATGGTCATTCCCGGCTCTGGCGACAATCCGGGAACCGACGAATGCAGCGACAGGCGCACCCGTTCAGGGGTTTTGGCAAGCGGGACATCGGTCAGCCAGACCCGGTCCAGCGTGATCCGCACGGCATCTGACGCAGAACGATCAATGGCGACCACACGCCCGGTCACTGGCCCGTAATAGCGCCAATCCAGCACCGGACCCGCCACCATATGGCTGCGCATACCGGCAAGCGTGACGCCAAGACAGACCATCGCACAGGCGCAGATCACGGGCGCAAAAGCGGATCGGCTGCGCATATAGACAATCAGCAGGCCGCCCCCAATGGCAGCAACGGCCGCAAGCGCCGCTAGCGTTGGTTCGGACAACAGGCCGAAATACAGGCAGATCCCGCAAGCCAGACAGACAGGCACCCCCGCAAAGAGGCCCCCGCGCTGCGCAAGAAGGATGGTTGACATCCCCGACAAGACCCGCGCCATGCTTGCCCCCGTTCAAGGTGCTGGTTAAGAGACCGGTAAGATATCTCCCCTATGGTGAATGAAAGGTAAACGTGCCCATGTCCGGCCAGATCGTCACCCGTTTCGCTCCGTCGCCCACCGGTTTTCTTCATATCGGTGGGGCGCGCACGGCGTTGTTCAACTGGCTATATGCCCGTGGTCGTGGCGGCACGTTCCTGCTGCGAATCGAGGACACCGACCGCGCACGCTCTACGCCGGAGGCCACCGAGGCGATCCTGAAGGGCCTGGACTGGCTTGGGTTGGACCATGATGGCGAGGTGATCAGCCAATTCGCCCGCGCCGATCGCCATGCCGACGTCGCCCGCGACCTGCTGGCCAAGGGTGCGGCCTATAAGTGTTTTTCCACCCAGGACGAGATTGAAGCCTTCCGCGAGGCAGCGCGTGACGCGGGCAAAAGCACTCTGTTCCAAAGCCCCTGGCGGGACGCCGCACCAGAAACCCACCCGGATGCGCCGTTTGTCATCCGCCTGCGCACCCCGATGGAAGGCACCACGGTCATTCACGATCAGGTGCAAGGCGATGTGACGATCCGCAATGATCAGCTGGACGATATGGTCTTGCTGCGCTCGGATGGGACACCGGTTTATATGCTGGCGGTGGTTGTCGACGATCACGATATGGGCGTGACCCACGTGATCCGGGGCGATGATCACCTCAACAATGCCGCGCGACAGATGGGGATCTACACCGCCATGGGCTGGGACATGCCCGTTTGGGCGCATATCCCACTGATCCACGGACCCGATGGCAAGAAACTGTCCAAACGCCATGGCGCGTTGGGTGTCGAAGAGTATCAGGCCATGGGCTATCCGGCGGCGGGTATGCGCAATTACCTTGCCCGGTTGGGCTGGAGCCACGGCGATGACGAATTCTTTACCGATGATCAGGCAAAAGAGTGGTTTGACCTCAATGGAATCGGAAAATCCCCGGCGCGCTTTGATTTTAAGAAACTGGACAACCTGTCAGGTCAGCATATCGCGAATGGCGACGATGCTGCGCTGCTGCATGAACTGAAGAACTATCTGGCGGCAGCCGACCGGCCTGCTCTGACTGACGCACAGAAAGACGCGATGGCACGTGCGATGTATTGCCTCAAAGAGCGGGCGCGCACGTTTCCGGAACTTCTTGATAAGGCAGAGTTTATTATGGCCGATCGCCCGATTGTGCCGGATGAGAAGGCCGCCAAGCAGCTGGATGCGGTATCCCGTGGTATACTGAAATCGTTGACGCCGCAGTTGCAAAATGCTAGCTGGACCCGCGACGAGCTTGAGGCCGTCACATCCCGATTTGCAGAAGCGCACGGGACAAAATTCGGCAAGCTTGCGGGGCCTCTGCGCGCGGCGCTTGCAGGCCGGGCTGTGACGCCGAGTGTGTTCGATATGATGCTGGTTCTGGGACGCGAGGAAACCATTGCGCGCCTGACGGACGCATCTGCTGATGAGGCGACCTGACCACGCGTCAGTGATCCTTTTAAGCACCAGAGATAGTTGGCTTTGAACCCCCGTTCAAAGCATTGAGACGAAGGGACCACGTATGTCTGACACCACAAAAACTGCGACGCTGACCATTGATGGTGAAACTTATGATCTGCCGATCTATTCACCAACAGCCGGTCCGGACGTCATTGATATCCGCAAGCTATATGGCGCTGCGGGTGTGTTTACCTACGACCCCGGGTTCACATCGACAGCGGCCTGCGACAGCACCATCACCTTTATTGACGGCGACAAGGGCGAATTGCTGCATCGGGGCTACCCGATCGACCAGCTGGCCGAAAAATCGCATTATCTCGAAGTGTGTTATCTGCTTCTTTATGGCGAACTGCCCTCGGCTGCGGATCTGGAGCTGTTCGAGGCGACGATCACGCGTCACACGATGATCCACGAACAGATGCACAACTTCTTCCGCGGCTTCCGGCGCGATGCGCATCCGATGGCAACAATGGTCGGTGTGGTCGGCGCAATGTCGGCCTTCTATCATGACAGCACCGATCCATCCGACGAACGCCAGCGCGAGATCGCGTCGCACCGGCTGATCGCCAAGATGCCCACAATCGCGGCAATGGCGTATAAATATTCCATTGGTCAGCCTTTCGTCTACCCACGCAACGATCTCGATTATGCGGCGAATTTTCTGCATATGTGCTTTGCGGTGCCGGCCGAGGAATATCAGGTCGATCCGATCATTTCCCGTGCGATGGACCGCATCCTGACATTGCATGCCGATCACGAACAGAACGCGTCAACATCGACGGTGCGTCTGGCGTCGTCTTCCGGGGCCAACCCGTTTGCCTGTATCGCGGCGGGCATTGCGTGTCTTTGGGGTCCGGCGCATGGCGGTGCGAACCAGGCCTGCCTTGAGATGCTCAAGGAAATCGGCTCTCCCGAGAATATCCCTGCCTATATCGCGCGCGCCAAAGACAAGGATGATCCGTTCCGATTGATGGGTTTTGGCCACCGGGTTTACAAAAACTTCGACCCACGCGCCACGGTGATGAAGCAATCCGCAGACGAGGTGCTGGATCTGCTGGGCGTCGAGAACAATCCGGTTCTGGCCACCGCCAAGGAACTGGAAAAAGCCGCATTGGCCGATCCCTATTTTGCCGAGAAAAAGCTGTTCCCTAACGTGGATTTCTATTCCGGCATTATCCTTGAGGCGATGGGCTTCCCGACTTCCATGTTCACGCCGATTTTCGCGCTTAGCCGGACAGTGGGCTGGATTTCCCAGTGGAAAGAACAGCTTGCCGATCCGCAGATGAAGATTGGCCGTCCGCGCCAATTGTATCAGGGCCCGGTTCAGCGCGACTATGTTGATATCGAAAACCGCTGATCACATAATAAAAAAAGGCCACCATGGGGTGGCCTTTTTCAACCTTGCCCGTTTCTGGCCCCCCCCCCGCGACTGATGCCGTCACCGGTGTGGTTTACCGGCCCTCGTATTGTGCCGGGCGCTTTTCCAGAAACGCTATCACCCCTTCCTTGAAGTCCCGCGTTTTACCGCATTGGCCTTGCAGCTTTGCCTCCAGCGCCAATTGCGCCTCAAGGTCATTGTCGAACGATCCGCGAATGGACTGCTTGACGCGCTGATAGGCAGCGGTTGGGCCTTTGGCCAAATGCGCGGCCCGTGCGCGCCAGTGATCGGCAAAGGACGCATCCGGCACCGCTTCCCAGATCATGCCCCAGTCATCGGCCTGTTTTGCAGTGATCTTGTCGGCGAACAAGGCCGCCCCCATGGCCTTGGCCATGCCCATCTGACGCGGAAGATAATAGGTGCCGCCGGCATCCGGAATAAGACCGATGCGCGTGAACGCTTGCAGAAAGAAGGCCGATTCAGATGCAATCACAACATCCGCAGCCAGCGCCAGATTGGCCCCTGCCCCAGCTGCTGCACCGTTCACGGCAGAAATCGTTGGCACTGGGCAGTCAAAGATTGCCCGCAGCATGGGCACGTATTCATCGCGCAGGGTCCGCTCCAGATCAAGGTTGGCGGCGTTTGCACGGTCGCCCAGATCCTGTCCGGAACAGAATGATTTGCCCTCTCCGGTCAACACCACAACGCGCGCTGTCTTGCCCGCCTCCAGCACCGCATCGGTGATTTCAGCGCGCATCTGGGTGTTGAGCGCGTTCATCACGTCGGGACGGTTCAGTTTGACCGTTGCGATATTGTCGGTGATGTCAAAGGCGATGGTGTCGTATTGCATGCGCAGGGCACTCCTGAATTCAGATCTGGCGCATCAAACACCGAACTGTGCAGGTTGGCAAAGCCCAACGCGGCGTCACATCGGGGCTGACCGGGTTGGGTGCGCTGTGCGGATCAGTCCTTCAGCAGCTCTTCCAGGCGCTTTTTTTCCGCCTCGGACAGGGCCGCTTCGGTCGGGGTCACCGCATTGGCGCGGCCACGAATATAGCTTGTCCCCACCCCAAGCGCGATCAGAAACAGCACCGGGCCGGACAGCCAAAGGATCATGTTCCAGCCATCGGTCCGGGGCATGAGCAACACAAATTCCCCATAGCGTTCGACCAGAAAGTCGAGCACCTCGTCATTGGTGTCGCCTTCGACCAGACGTTCCCGCACCACCAGGCGCAATTCCCGTGCCAGCGGCGCGTTGGATTCGTCGATGCTTTCGTTCTGGCACACCAGACAGCGTAGCCCTTTGGACAGGTCCCGCGCCCGATCTTCAAGCGCGGGATCGTCCAGCACCTCGTCCGGCTGAACCGCAAAGGCCGGCATGACAAGGGCTGCCATCATCATCGACAGCAGCCCGGCTTTTACTATGCGCATCATCCTCATTCTGCAGGTACGCCTTGTGGGGTGCGGACTTTCTTTTCACCCGCTGCAACACGATAGCGCCGATCCGACAGGGACAGGAAGCCGCCAAGCGCCATCAGGATGGAGCCCGCCCAGATCCAGTTCGCCAACGGTTTGATATAGGTGCGAACCACCCAGCCCCCATTGGCCTGTTCATCGCCGATCACGACATAGATGTCGCGCAGGAAACGGTAGTCGATCGCCGCTTCGGTTGTCGGCATCTGGGCCACGGGATAGTTGCGCTTTTCGGGTTGCAGAAAGGCAATCTGCTCTCCGTCGCTGCGCACGATCACGTCGCCCATGGTCGAGTAATAGTTGGGGCCGGTGACTTCATTGACGGCCGCCAGCTCAAGCTCGAAATCGCCAACTGTGAACGGCTCTCCGATCTGTGCGACGCGAATGTCCTCTTCCTGCCAGGCCATCAGCCCGGCGATCCCAACCATGGTCACGCCCAGTCCGATATGCGCCGTGGCCTTGCCCCAATCCGCACGCGGCAAACGCCAGAGCCGTGACAGATCGCGGTTTTGACCCGTGCGGTTAAGCAGATCAAGGACGGCACCAGACAGCAACCAGACGCCAAGGAACACACCAACCGGCCCCAAAAGGCTTTTGCCGGTTTGCATTGTCCAGAACAGACCAAGCAGCAACACCCCAAGAATGAACGCCGGAACAAGCTGTTTCAGGGTGCGCCCGACTTTGGCGCGTTTCCAGCTGAGCATTGACCCGATCGGCAGGATCAACCCCAAAACAACCATAAACGGCGTGAATGCCATGTTGAAGAACGGCGCGCCCACGCTGAGCTTGGTATCAAAGAACATCTCGGCGACGACGGGCCAAAGCGTTCCAAAGAAGACTACGAAACAGCTGACCGCCAAAAGCACGTTATTGGCAACCAGAGCGCTTTCGCGGCTTGCCACGCCAAAGATGCCCTTGGCTTCCATCGAACTGGCCCGCAGCGCGAACAGGGTCAGCGCACCACCGGTAAAGAAGATCATGATCATCAGGATAAACACGCCACGCTCGGGATCATTGGCAAAGGCATGAACCGAGGTCAGCAAGCCAGAGCGCACGATAAACGTCCCGATGAGCGAGAAACCAAATGCCAGGATCGCCAGCAAAATCGTCCAGCTTTTCAGCGCCTCGCGTTTTTCCACCACGATGGCCGAGTGCAGCAATGCAGCCGCCAGCAACCAAGGCATAAAGGACGCGTTTTCAACCGGGTCCCAGAACCAGAACCCGCCCCAGCCCAATTCGTAATAGGCCCACCATGATCCAAGCGCGATCCCGATGGTCAAAAACGTCCAGGCAGCCAGCGTCCACGGACGTACCCAACGCCCCCACGCCGCATCGACGCGCCCTTCGATCAGGGCGGCCACGGCAAAGCTGAAGCAGATGCTCAGGCCGACATAGCCGAGGTAAAGGAAGGGAGGATGGAACGCCAAGCCGGGGTCTTGCAACAACGGGTTCAGATCCTGGCCGTCAAACGGTGGTACAGCCAAGCGCAGGAACGGGTTGGAGGTGAATAGGATAAAGGCAAAAAACGCCACGGCGACAGAGGATTGCACCGCCAGAACACGGGCGCGGAGGGTCGGAGGCAGGCCCTTGCCGAACCAGGCGGCCATCGCGCCGAACAAGGTCAGGATAAGCACCCACAACAGCATCGAGCCCTCATGGTTGCCCCAGACCCCGCTGATTTTATAGATCATCGGCTTGGCCGAATGGCTGTTCAGCCAGACCAGCCGCAACGAGAAATCAGAGATGACAAAAGCATATGTCAGCGCGGCAAATGAAAATGCCGTCAGCAGGAACTGGACGGTGGCGGCAGGTTCCGCCACGGCCATCCAGCCCGGCCATCGTTTATGCGCACCGATCAACGGGACGACAGATTGCACAATCGCGACAAGGAACGCGAGGATGAGGGCGAAATGACCGAGTTCTGTAACCATGAGGCTGAGTATAAGAGCCTCAGCGGCGGCGACCAATAACATTTACTCCAGATGCCGGTTCACATTGTCGCAAGGGGTCCAATGCTAGGGGTCGCGCTGGCCTTTCCAGTCTTGCAGCGCGGCATTGCCTTGGATGTTTACCGGCCCCGCCGGTGTTTGCGCGTCTTTCAATGTATCAAGCCGGTCCAGAACATCCGGCAGGGCCGCGTCCAGTTGTCTGGTTAGATCGCGTTGAAAATCCTGACCTTTTGCCTGATGGCGCGCTCCGAAATAAAAGCTGACGATGGCTCCAAGCAGCCACCATAGCGGCTCTGGCACCAAGGCGATACCGGCCATGCGGGCGGCAAACCAAACCGGATCGACCATTGCCGAAATGAAAAGCCCCAGCGTGCCCAGCGCCAGCGCCGGTCGCGGCACCCGGTTCAATCCATCCATGAACCTGTCGAATCCCCCCCGCTTTGGTTGCAGGAACTCGTGGCCGAATTGCCGAAGCGCGGCAGCGTGCCGGGTGTGATCCCTGACAGACTGGGCTTCCGCATTTGGCCGGAACACCTCTGCCGTTTCCCGCAGCACGTTGCGACCCGATCCAAACACAAGCGAAAACAGCTGCTCGATCAGTCCCATTTTGCGGTCCTTTGTTCAAACGCTGCGTCACTCAGGTGATAGCGCGACGCCATAAAAGCCTCGGCGCGTTTGATCCAACCGCCCTTGCCGCCCGCCCGTGTCCGGGCATATTTGCGGTTGCTGGGCCGTCGGTCCGCCAAGGCAAAGTAATAATTGCGCCGCTCTATCCCGTAGGCGTCCACGATATGGTTCGGCGCAGCGGCACAGCCCTGTGCTGTGGCGGCGATTGTTCTGGGGCCGATCACGCCATCAATGGCCACCGGAATCCCCATCTTGCCCAACAGCTTTTGCAACAACGTGACTGCATTGCTGCCTGCGTTCACATACATATCGAACAGCGTCGGCTGTATCATCTGCGACACATCCGAAATCCGCGGGCGGGTGAAGTAATGCTCCAGAAAGATGTCGGCGGCCTGTTCGGCGGTCAGACGCCGTACATCGGCCGTTGTGACGGCACCATCGCCCGTCAGATCGAGGCCCAGGCGACGCATCGTGTGGATCGTCACCCCATAGTTGGTGGCCCCGCCCCGATCATCCGGATCATTGACATAGCCCCCTTCGCGGCGAACGATGTCTTCCGCGATCTGTCGCACGCTGTAGTCTGTCATGGCCATTGGCCCCCTGATTGTGACACGGGCCAGACACTGCAAAGCAGGCATTAACCAAATCAGAATGGGTCGTGCGTTGCCGTGCATTGGGGCAATACGCCACCGGCTTTGTTGTCAGACAGGGTCGCTCCACCGGGGCTGTCATACTCACCGGGGTCGCGTCGGGGTTTGACATTCCGCGCGCGGATTGACACCCAGCAGCTATGACAGATTTACCCTACCTCACCCCGCTGACCGCGGATCAGCAACAGGCGGCCGGATTGCCGACGCAGTGGCCATTGGCGATTGCAGACCGCGTGCGCTTTGCCGAGCTGGACCCGCTGAACCACGTCAATAATGTGGCCTATCTGATCTGGTTTGAATCCGCCCGCGTCGCGTATTTCAAACATATCAACCTGACCACCTATGAAAACGCCGCAACCGAGCCGCGAATCGTTATTCGCCGGGGCGAGATGGATTGGCTACAGGAAATGCGTGCGGACGAAGATTATGTCATCGTGTCCAAAACGATTGCCTGCCGCACCACCAGCTTTACCATGCATCAAGAGATCTGGTCCGCCGGCACCAAACGGGCCGAATTCAAATGCGTGATCGTGCTGTTGCACCCGGACGGGACCGGCCGTCTTGCGATCCCGGACCCGATCCGCGCGTATTTCCATGATGTCGAAGGCGTCGAGCGCGATCAGGAAAACCGTTTCACATAGACCAAAAGCCCCTGGGTGCTTGCATCTTTGTCGTCGGCGGGCGCGTCGCCGCTGACAAGCGGACCAAGCGAGGTTGCCAATTCCTTGCCCAGTTCGACACCCCATTGATCGAAAGAATTGATCCCAAGGATCACACCTTCGACAAACACGCGGTGTTCATAAAGCGCGATGATCTGGCCCAGAATTTCTGGCGTGACCTTAGGAACCATCAGCGTCGTGGACGGACGGTTGCCGGGAAACACGCGGTGGCGCGCTTGTCGTTCCCGCTCGTCACCGCTTAGCCCGGCATCCGCCATCAGCGCGCGCGCCTCTTGCAACGACCGCCCGCGCATCAGCGCTTCGGATTGGGCAAGACAGTTGGCGATCAGCAGTTCGTGATGGTGGCGCAGATCCTCTTCGTGCCCGTTCGCGGCAATAATGAATTCGCAGGGCACAACGCGCGTGCCCTGATGGATCAACTGGTAAAAGGCGTGTTGGCCATTGGTGCCCGGCTCTCCCCAGACAACCGGCCCGGAATTCACCGAAAGATCGGAGCCGTCCATCGCCACGGATTTGCCGTTTGATTCCATTTCCAGCTGTTGCAGATAGGCGGGCAGCCTTGACAGGCGGTTGTCATAGGGCAGCACGGCGCGGGTCGCATGGCCCAGCCCCTGATTGTGCCAGATGCCCACCAGCGCCAACAGCACAGGCATGTTTTCGTGCAGTGCTGCGGATTGGAAATGCCGGTCCATGGCCTGGCCGCCGCGCAGAAACGCCTTGAACGCGTCCGCCCCGATGGCGATCATCAGCGACAGCCCAATCGGCCCCCACATTGAATAGCGACCTCCAACCCAATCCTCAAAGCCCAGAACACGGTCTTCGGGAATACCCCAGTCAGCGGCGGCATCAGCATTCGAGGAGAGCGCAATAAAGCGTCCGTCGGTGGGCACATTATGATCCGTCAACCACGCCCGCGCTGTGCGGGCATTGGTCATCGTCTCGATGGTGGTAAAGGTTTTTGACGCAACGATGAACAGTGTCTTGTCTGGCCGACAGCCACGCAGAGTGTCGGCGATATCGGCCCCATCGACATTGGACACAAAATGACAGCGCGGCCCGTCGCGATAGGGCGACAGGGCAAGATAGGCCATGGCCGGGCCCAGATCCGATCCGCCGATGCCAATATTGACAACATCTGTGATATCTGACGCGCGCACGTCATTGGCAATTGCTTCCATCCGCGACAAGCCGCGCAGGACATCCGGCATCACGTCCTGCCCGTCCACCGTGATCGGCCCGCCATCCAGATTGCGCAGCGCCGTATGCAGGACCGCTCGCCCTTCGGTTTCATTGATCTGTGACCCATCGAACATCGCATCGCGCCGCGCGTTCACATTCGCGTCTTTGGCCAGTGCGATCAGCGTGTCCAAAGACGCTGCGTCAATCTGGGTTTTCGAATAATCGAACAGCATGTCACACGCAGTGACGCTGAACGCCTCTGCGCGGTCTGGATCACGGTCGAACAGTTCAGTGATCGAACGGGTTTTGCCGGCCTCGGCGGCCGATTTCAGCGCAGTCCACATCGTCTTTACTCCGCCCAATGAACCGTGGCTTCGCTCAGCACGGCTTTGATCGGGGCCTCTGTCGGTTTCAAATGCAGCGCCTGCTCCAGGGCAATGCGCTTTTCCTCGCCAAAAATCAGAACATGTTTACGGATCGCATCGTTCAACACACGCGCGCTCAGCGTGACGCGGGGTTCCGGCGCACCGGGCGCGCGCATGGCAACCAGAATGGAAGCATCGGGAGCCAAAGCCTCGGTCAGTTTATCCGCACCGGAAAAAATCGAGGCCGTGTGCATGTCAGCCCCCATGCCCAACAAGACCACCGCCAGGGGCAACTCACTTGAAATCTGGCTTTCCAGTTCGGCCAGCACCTCTTCGGGTTCATGTGCATCAATATACAACGGCAACAGGCGCGCAGCGGCGGCCCGATTTACCAGCAACCGGTCGCGGATCAACCGGGTGTTGGACCGGTCGCTTGTCTCGGGCACCCAGCGTTCATCGGTGAGCATCACGTCAACACGTGCCCAGTCCAGATCGGCGGCGCATAACGCATCAAACACCGGCCCCGGCGATGTGCCGCCGGGAACCGCCAGCACAACGCGGTCTTCATGCTGCAAGATCGAGCGCAGATCACCCGCCAGTTTATTGGCCAGATCGATCGCAAGCATTTCCCTGTCGGGATAAGATTGAAAGTCGTAATTCATGCTCAGATCTCCTGCCATGTTCAGTGGTCGCCTGCGGTGGGCCGCATCAGAATCACACCCGGCGACCTGCGCCGCGCGCTGTTTCGGATCATGCCTTGATGTCCCGCCATTTGCGGCCATCCCGGTGCATCAGCATCAACGCATCTTCCGGGCCAACGCTTCCCGCGTCATATTCCTTGGGCACATCATTGCGCGCTTGCCAGCCTTCGATCAAGGGGTCGGTCCAGGCCCAGGCGGCTTCGACCTCGTCTCCGCGCATGAAAAGCGTCTGGTTGCCCCGGATCACATCCATGATCAACCGTTCATAAGCGTCAGGTGCCTCTTCGACATCCGGACCCAACGCTTCGGCAAAGCTCATGTCCAGCGGCACGTCCATCATCCGCATACCGCCCGGCCCCGGTTCCTTGATCGTCACATCAAGCGTCATGCCTTCATTAGGTTGCAGCCGAATGGCCAGCACATTGCGGTGCCGGCCTGAATCCGCGCCGAAAATAGAATGCGGCGCATCCTTGAACACCACGGCAATTTCCGACGTGCGCGCCTTGAGACGTTTGCCCGTGCGCATGTAAAACGGTGTTCCCGCCCAACGCCAGTTCGAGATGTGGCACTTCATCGCGACAAAGCTTTCGGTTCGGGATTTGGCGTCGTCCACATCCTCGCGATAGCCCGCGACATCGCCGCTAGTGGTGTATTGCCCCCGCACGATATGATGCCAGTCCACCGGCTCCAGCGCGCGGATCACCTTAAGCTTTTCGTCGCGCACCGCATCGGGGTCAAATTTGGCAGGCGGCTCCATCGCGATCAGGCACAAAAGCTGCATCAGATGGTTCTGCATCATATCGCGCATCGCGCCCGATTTGTCGTAATACCCGCCGCGCCCGCCAACACCGACAGTTTCCGCCACCGTGATCTGAATGTGATCGACATACTGCGAATTCCAAAGCGGCTCGAACAGCATATTCCCGAACCGCACAACCATCAGGTTCTGAACGGTTTCTTTGCCAAGGTAGTGATCAATCCGGTAGATCTGGGTTTCGTCGAAATGCTGGGCCAGCGTGGCATTCAGGGCCTTGGCGGACTCAAGATCATGTCCAAACGGCTTTTCCACAACAATCCTGCTGTCAGGTGTGGCCAGCCCGAAACGGTGCAACCGTTCCGCCAAAGGCCCGAACAGCGATGGGCCCACCGAAAAATAAAAGGCCCGTACACAGTCTTTTTGCATGCGGGAATTCAGATCGGCCCAGCCGCCCTCGCCCATGGCATCTGTTGTCACGTAATGCACGGTCTGAAGAAAGGCATCGAGCGTTCCGTTGTCGCAATCAGCGCCACCGCCGAATTCGGCCACGGCATCCGCAACCATCTTGCGATACCCGCTGTCATCCATGTCGGACCGCGCGGCCCCGATGATCTGCGATCCCTCTGGCATCTGGCCTGCACAGAACCGCCGGAACAGTCCGGGCAGGATCTTGCGGCGCGCCAAATCGCCGGTTCCGCCAAAGATCACAAGGTCAAAGGGGTCAACTGGAATTACGCGGGACACCATAATGAGGGCCTTTCGATTCTGGTTTGATCAGCGCCTTGTTAGCGCTAACGAACAGGATGTAAACTGATTTCGCTCCAATCACGACATCAGTATCATGTGCCTGTCGCTCTGCAATTACACACCGACCGGCGATGGCAAAGCTTTGCCCGACCGGATCATGGCGCTTGAACCTGCCAATGACCCATGTCACCACCCACCCAATACAGGAGACGTCCATGGCACCGCGTAAAATCATCATCGACACTGATCCCGGACAGGACGATGCCGTTGCCATCCTGCTTGCGCTTGCCTCGCCCGAAGATATCGACGTTCTTGGCGTTACCGCCGTTGCCGGAAACGTCCCATTGCCGCTCACCGAAAAAAACGCGCGAATTGTGTGCGAATTGGCGGGCAAGCCAGACACCAAAGTCTATGCGGGTTGCGATGCGCCGCTGACCCGCAAGCTTGTCACAGCTGAACATGTGCATGGCAAAACCGGTCTGGACGGGCCGACGCTGCCTGATCCGGTGATGCCCCTGCAAGACCGGCACGCGGTCGACTTCATTATTGACACCCTGCGCCGCGAAGCGCCGAACACGGTGACGCTGTGCCCGCTGGGTCCGTTGACAAATGTTGCAACCGCCTTGCAGCAAGCCCCGGACATTGCCGAGCGCCTGCAAGAGATTGTGTTGATGGGCGGCGCGTATTTCGAGGTCGGCAACATCACCCCTGCCGCCGAGTTCAATATCTATGTCGATCCCGACGCCGCTAAAATCGTCTTTGGCTGCGGCGCTCCGATCACCGTGATGCCGCTGGACGTGACCCACAAGGCGCTGGTCACGCAGCCGCGCAACGATGCCTTCCGCGCCATTGGCACCCCCGTGGGACAGGCCGTGGCCGAAATGACGGATTTCTTCGAACGCTTCGACAAACAAAAATACGGCAGCGCAGGTGCTCCGCTGCACGACCCGTGTGTAACCGCGTATCTGATCGACCCGGATCTATTCGGCGGACGCCATATCAATGTAGAGATCGAGACCGGCTCTGATTTGACACTGGGCATGACCGTGGCGGATTGGTGGGGCGTGACAGACCGGCCCGCAAACGCCACATTCATGCGCGATATCAACGCTGACGGCTTTTTCGCCCTGCTCACAGACCGGCTGGCCCGGCTATGAGATCCCTGCACCTTGCCACGACAGACGATCTGCCCAAGATCTTGCCCCTGGTTGCGTCGTTTCACGCGCATCAAGGCTTTGACACCACGGCCGACCATCAACACGATGCGATCCTGCCGTTGCTTGAGGGAAGCCCCCATGGTGCCATTTGGCTGATCGGGCCACGCCGCGCGCCGGTCGGGTATGTCGTTGTCTCCTTTGGCTGGTCAGTTGAATTTGGCGGTCTCGATGCAATCGTCGATGAATTGTTCATCCGCAGCGCCGTGCGCAATCGCGGCATGGGCAGCGAGGCGCTGGACGGTCTTGCCAAAGCGTTGAAAGACGGCGGCATCCGGGCGCTGCATCTTGAGGCAAACAAATCCGATGAGACGCTGCACAAATTCTACAGCCGAGCCCGGTTTCAACCCCGAGACGGCCACCTGTTGATGACACGGGTGCTTTGATCCTCTGATCACTGGCAGCCGGCACACGCAGCGCCTATATCTGACACATGACTTTACAGATTCCGTTCGACAACAGCTATGCCGCGCTTCCCGAAAGCTTTTACGCGCGCGTTCCACCCACGCCGGTGAAAGAGCCATCCCTGATCGCCTTTAACACAGCACTGGCGCGTGATCTGGGCATGGACGGGCTGGACGACCCAGAGCTTGCAGCGATCTTTGCCGGCAACGTGGTGCCAAACGGTGCCACGCCCCTGGCGCAGCTTTATGCAGGGCACCAGTTTGGCCAGTACAATCCGCAACTGGGGGATGGGCGCGCGGTTTTGTTGGGGGAAACCGTTGGCACCGACGGGGTGCGCCGCGATATTCAACTTAAGGGATCTGGCCAAACCCCCTTTTCGCGCCGCGGTGACGGGCGCGCCTGGCTGGGGCCTGTGTTGCGCGAATATGTGGTCAGCGAAGCGATGCACGCGCTTGGCGTGCCAACAACACGCGCTCTGGCGGCGGTGCGCACCGGTCAGGCCGTGATCCGCGAGCGCCCCCTGCCCGGAGCCGTGCTGACCCGTGTGGCGCAAAGCCATCTCAGGGTCGGAACGTTTCAGGTGTTCGCCGCGCGCGGCGACACAGACGCGCTTCGGACATTATTCGACTATGCCGTCGCCCGCCATTACCCCGACGCCACCGATCCGGCGCTGTTTCTGGATGCGGTGATGCGCAAACAGGCCGCATTGGTCGCGCAATGGCTTAGCATCGGCTTCATCCACGGTGTCATGAACACCGACAATTGCAGCATCTCGGGCGAAACCATTGATTACGGCCCCTGCGCCTTTATGGACAGCTACCATCCCGAAACCGTCTATTCGTCAATCGACCGCTACGGGCGGTACAGCTATGCGGCACAGGCCGATATTATCGTGTGGAACATGGCCCAATTGGCAACGGCCCTGTTGCCATTGATGCCGGACCCCGAAGCGGCAGTCGAGCCGTTCACCGCCAAAATCCACCAAATGCCAGAGATGATCCGCTCGGAATGGCATCAACGCTTCGCGGCCAAGATCGGGATAACCAACCCAGCTTCCGACGATGCAACCTTGGTGACCGACCTGCTGAACCTCACGCAAGAGGCAAAGGCGGATTTCACCAATACTTTCCGTGGGTTGGTGGACGGCACCGCGCGGGATCAATTTCTGGATACTGCCGGGTTTGATGCGTGGTCCCAAAGATGGAAAGCACGGATCGAGCGCGAAGACGATCCGGACGCAGTGATGCGTCGCGCCAATCCTGTGCTGATCCCACGAAACCACCGGATCGAACAGATGATCACAGCGGCCACGCAAGAGGATGATCGCCTGTTTCACCGTCTGATGTCCGCCTATGCGGACCCCTATGTCGCCACAGCCGACACCGAAGATCTGCGGCGGCCACCTTTGGACAGCGAAGTCGTGCAAGCGACGTTCTGCGGCACGTAGCACCGTCAACCACGCGCAGCATCCGCGCCCGGATTATTCGCCCTGTCGCCACGCGTGTCCGAATCTGTCATCGTAATCATGTCAATCAATTGGAGATGATCTATGAGCCTCATGGGAACACTGGCCAAAGTGGCCATCGGATACGCAGCCGCGCGGGGCGTTGATCACCTCTCTGGCGGCAAAGGTCTTGCTGGTCTGACCGGCGGTGCCCAGGTGCAGGGCGATCACCCGATGGCAAAGCTTCAGGCCCAGATGGGGCAAATGATGGGAGGCGCTGGCACGGGCGGGGACAATCCGCTGGCCGGGATCATGGACAATTTGCAATCCGGCGGGCTTGATCTGTCGTCACTCATGGGCGGTGGCACGGCCGGGCAGCCATCAGGCGATAAGGGTGGATTGCTGGCCTCTCTCGGAGGTTCAGGCGGGGCCGGTCTGGCAGGGGTGCTTGCCGCAGCGGGCGGTGCCGCCGCAATGGGCGGCAAGAACATGGGCGGTATGCTGGATCAATTGTCGAACAGCGGGGCCGCCGCACCACAAGCCGAAGAAACCGCGGCCTTGATGCTGCGCGCGATGATCCAGGCGGCAAAATCAGACGGCGGTATCGACGAAGCCGAACGCGCCAAAATCATTGACACCGTTGGCGACGACGCAGCCCCCGAGGACATCGCATTTGTCCAGGAACAGCTGGCAGCCCCGGTCGATATCGACGCCTTGGCAAAAGACACACCAGCCCCGCTGCGCACGCAGGTGTATTCAGCGTCCCTGATGACCATCCGTGTCGATACCCAGCCCGAAGCGGAATATCTTGATGGTCTGGCCCGCGCCATGGAGCTTGATCAACCCACCGTCAACACCCTTCACATGCAGATGGGGGTTCAGCCCCTTTACAGCTGACCCATCTGAATGAAGGGCATTATCCTCGCGTTTGTTGGCGTTCTGATCCTGACGCCGGACGCGCTTCTTATTCGTCTGTCCGAATTGCCCCCGACCGCTTTGGTGGCGTGGCGTGGATTGGCGATGGGCTGTCTGTTTCTGATCGCTGCGGCTTTTATCGGCCAGCTTCGCCATATCCCAAGGCTTGCCTCTGGCGTTGGCGTGGCGTTGATCCTGTCGCAATGGGCCAATGCCAGTTTGTTTGCCACGGGGATCTCGGTGGCACCGGTGGCTTTGGTTTTGATTGCCGTGGCCACCGTCCCGGTTTGGGCGGCGTTCTGGTCGTGGTTGTTATACGGCGTGCCGACGCGGCGTGCGACATGGGTCACAATCATATGTGTTGGGCTGGGCATTGCTTTGGCAATGACAGGCAAGGGCGACATGACGCTGACCGCCACATCGCTGATCGGCGTCGCCTGCGGGCTTGGCGTCGCTCTAAGCCTGTCGCTGAGCTTCACGCTTCTGCGGAACAATCCCGATATGCCCATGTTATGCGCCGTGGGGATCGGGGCATTGCTGGCGGGGATCGGTGCCTTGTCCCTGACCACGCCAGGCGCTCTTGTGCAGGGCACAACATGGGCCATCGCAACTGCCAGCCTGTTTGTTCTGCCGGTATCGTTCTACCTCATGTCCGAAGCGTCCCGTCACACCGCGTCCGTCAATGTCAGCCTTGTGCTGTTGCTGGAAACCGTTCTGGGCCCGATCTGGGTATGGGTGCTGATTGACGAAGCCCCCACGCAACGCATGCTTTTGGGCGGTGCCATCGTGATCACCAGCCTGGCACTTTACCTTCGCCACTTGCGTCGTCCCGCATAATTTTTCATGACGCTTATGGCCTTGCTTTTCATTGCGCGATACACCAGCTTTCACGAACAAAAAGGGTCTGCGGATGTCCGACACCATCATCTCGCGGTGCGAAACCAGAGGCTTGCGCCTGACAGATCAGCGCCGGACCATTGCCAAAGTGTTACAAGACTCTCACGATCACCCCGATGTCGAGGAACTTTACGCACGGGCGTCGGGGCTTGATCCCAATATTTCGCTGGCGACGGTCTATCGCACGGTCAAGCTGTTTGAAGAGGCGGGCATTCTTGAAAAGGTCGATTTCGGCGATGGCCGCGCCCGATACGAAGATGCGGAACGCGATCATCATGATCACCTGATTGATCTGCAAACCGGCAAGGTCATCGAATTCGTCGACCCCGAGATCGAGGCGCTTCAGGAAAAAATCGCGGCCAAGCTGGGATACACGCTCAAGGGCCATCGGCTTGAGCTTTACGGCGTACCGATGAAGAAATAGCGCCCAAAGTGGCGGCGCGGCCTGCGCTTTGGGCTGTGTTAACCTCATCCAAGTCCCTTCGCGGCATCATCTGACTGGTCACCGCTCTCAAACCGGCGTAGCTGCGGCATATGCAGAATCTCCAAGGCATCACTCTCATGATCCTCGCCATGGCAGGCTTCGCGCTTGGCGATGTGGGGATCAAGGCCCTGAGTGTCGACCTGTCGCTCAGTCAGATCGTGATGACCATGGGGGTGTTGGGCACCTCATTTTTCTATGCGCTGAGCCGATTAAAGCGACAGCCCGTTCTGACCAAGGACCTGGCCCATCCTGCCATTGCAATCCGGACTTTTGCGGAAATTGCCGCTGCACTTTGCATGATTAACGCACTGGCCCTTACGCCGTTGTCGCTGGTCACCAGCGTCACGCAGGCCGGACCTTTGGCCGTGGCTCTGGGCGCGGTTGTTTTCTTTCGCGAAAAGGTCGGCTGGCGGCGTTGGTGCGCAATCCTCACAGGGCTTTTTGGCGTGCTGATCATCCTGCGTCCGGGCACCGAAGGGTTTAACATACTGGCCCTGCTGTCGGTGGGCGCGATGCTGGCTCTGGCGGCGCGCGACCTGTCGACACGGGCTGCCCCCAGATCGCTGTCCAACCTCCAACTTGCAACCGTTGGCTTTGCCGCGTTTAACCTCGCCGCTCTGGTGTTGATCCCGTTCACAGACCCGTGGCGCGTGCCGGACCTGCGCCAAACTGGCCTTCTGGCGCTTGCCGTTGTCCCGACCATCGCCGGATATTATGCCATCACCGCCGCCATGCGGATTGGCGACATCTCGGTCGTCACGCCGTTCCGCTACACCCGGTTGCTGTTTGGCGTGTGCCTTGGGGTGCTTTTATTTGGCGAAACCATTGATATCTGGATGATTACCGGCGGAAGTCTGGTTGTGGCCTCGGGCATTTACACCGTTTTGCGCGAACGCAAACTGCACAGATTGGCAAAAGCCGATCAACAGGCGAGCCTGTAGCAAGACGTTAGCGCTAGCAGTTGCAGTTTACTTTACGTCCCGCCCTGCTATACCGCCGCACAACCATAAGCCTGCCAAGGACCAAACCCCATGAGCACCATCATCGACATTTACGCCCGCGAAATTCTGGACAGCCGGGGCAACCCAACCGTCGAAGTCGACGTTTTGCTGGAAGACGGCACAATCGGCCGTGCGGCTGTGCCGTCCGGCGCGTCAACCGGGGCCTACGAGGCGGTCGAAAAGCGCGACGGCGACAAAAACCGCTACATGGGCAAAGGCGTGCTTGAGGCTGTTGCCGCCGTGAACGGCGAAATCGCCGAAGAGATCGTCGGGATGGACGCGACCGAACAGGTGGCCATTGACCTTGGTATGATCGAACTCGACGGCACCGAAAACAAAAGCCGTTTGGGGGCCAATGCGATCCTTGGCGTCAGTCTGGCCGTAGCCAAGGCCGCTGCCGATTTTTCGGCACAGCCTTTGTATCGTTACGTCGGGGGCACATCGGCCCGGATTCTGCCGGTTCCGATGATGAACATCATCAATGGCGGCGAACATGCAGACAACCCGATCGACATTCAGGAATTCATGATCATGCCGGTCGCCGCAGACGACATCCGCGATGCGGTGCGCATGGGGTCCGAAGTGTTTCATACGCTGAAAAAAGAACTGTCCGCCGCAGGCATGTCCACTGGCCTTGGCGATGAGGGTGGCTTTGCCCCCGAGCTTGGCTCGACCCGCGATGCGCTCGATTTCATTCTGCGATCCATCGAAAAGGCAGGCTACACTCCAGGCGACGACATGATGCTCGCGCTCGATTGTGCCGCCACGGAATACTACAAAGACGGCCATTACGTTTACGCCGGTGAAGGCAAGACGCTGACCTCTGACGAAAATGTTGCCTACCTTCAGGCCCTGGTGGACGATTACCCGATCCTGTCCATCGAAGACGGCATGTCCGAAGATGATTGGGACGGATGGGCCACGCTGACCGAAGTTCTGGGTGACAAGGTTCAACTGGTGGGCGACGATCTGTTTGTCACCAACCCTGCGCGTCTTGCCGATGGGATCGCCAAGGGCTGTGCGAACTCCATGCTGGTCAAGGTGAACCAGATTGGCACCCTGACCGAGACGCTCAAAGCCGTCGATATGGCCCACCGCGCACGCTATACCAATGTGATGAGCCACCGCTCGGGCGAAACCGAAGACGCCACCATTGCCGATCTTGCTGTTGCCACAAATTGTGGTCAGATCAAAACCGGGTCTCTGGCGCGGTCTGATCGGTTGGCCAAGTATAACCAGTTGATCCGCATCGAGGAAATGCTGGCCGAAACGGCGGAATATGCCGGGCGCTCTATCCTCAGGTCGTAAAGCACCCGCACGAAAAAGCCGCCAGACAACGTCTTGGCGGCTTTTTTACTTGGGGTGAAGCTGACGCGGACTTAGCTGTCGGCAGCCGGTTCCTGATAGACGCCCTGCTCTTTCAAAGCGTCCACAACCTCGGCCGGCATATATTCTTCATCGTGTTTGGCCAGAATCTCGGATGCCTCGAACACACCGTCGACAAATCGGCCTGTGCCAACCATGCCCTCATTTTCAGAAAACAGATCAGGCAGCACACCGGTATAGACAACAGGCACCGTCGCTCCGCCATCGGTTACGCTGAACGTAACAGACGATCCCTGCCCGCGCACAATAGATCCTTCGGCGACCAACCCGCCGATCCGAAACACTTCATTCGGGGCCGGAGGCTCTTCGACCACTTGGCTGGGAGACCGGAAAAAATTGATCCCGTCGCGCATGCCGTACCCGATCAATGCTGTCGAAAGAACAAGCGCGACAGTCGCCAGCGCAATCACTTGAATCCGTCTTTGCTTCTTGAGCGATTTCAACGCCATGACATTTTCTCCAAAGCTTTTGAAGAATATAAGCACAAAACGCAGCCTGAACACTGCGCTAGATCAAAATGCCGCAACATCTTTCATAAGTCACCGATAAAATACCAGCGTCGCCCGTGGTCCCCAAAAAACGCGACCGGCCCTTATGGGAAACACGGGGCCAGCATCAAGCCTGCCGTTTCCTCAAGACCCAACATCAGATTGGCGTTCTGCAGGGCCTGCCCGGACGACCCCTTGGTCAGATTGTCCAACGCGGCCACGACAATCGCGCGGTCGGTTATCCGGTCACCTGTCACACCGATATGGCAAAAATTCGATCCGCGCACATGATGCGTCGACGGTGTCTCGCCAAAGGGCAGCACTTCGACAAATGGCTCCTGCGCATAGGCGGACGCCAAGGATGTATACACCGCTTCTGGATCGCCCTTCACGTAACAGGTGGCCAGAATACCCCGGTTCGCTGGAATCAGATGCGGCGTGAACTGCACCCGCACCTCTTCTCCGGCCAATGCGCTGAATTCCTGATCGAATTCGCCCAAATGCCGATGCGTGCCGCCAACCGCATAGGCGTTATAGCCTTCTGACAGCTCGGCATGCAGCAGGTTTTCCTTTAACGATCGCCCTGCCCCTGAAACCGCACATTTAAGATCAAGAATGATGTCTTTCAAACCGATCACCCGGTCCATGATTAGCGGACGCAGGATATACTGCCCGGTTGCGGCATTGCAGCCCGTGCCCGCCACCAGCCGCGCTGAACGCAGGTCTTCGCGGTAAAACTCGGTCAGCCCGTAAACCGCCTCGCTTTGCATGTCGACCGCCGAATGGGGGGTGCCATACCATTTTTCATAATCCGCCGGGTCACGCAGCCGGAAATCGGCGGACAGATCGACGATCTTGAGCGTCTTTGGCAGTTTCGAAATCACCTCTTGGCTGGTTTTGTGCGGCAGCGCACAGAAACACAGGTCGATCCCGGAAAAATCAATCTCTTCCCATGTGACAAGCTGCGGCAAGTCCAGATGGCGCAGATGCGGGAACACCTGGGCCACGCTCTGACCCGCCTTGGAGTTCGCGGCAAGCGCCGCGATCTCCATCTCTGGGTGGGTGGCTATCAGGCGCAACAATTCGGCCCCAGTATAGCCGCTGGCACCGATGATGGCGATTTGGAAAGGCATTCAAAGCTCCTTCAGGACGTGCGTTCGAGAACAGACAGAGACACCGGGTTATGCCGGTTGAAAGCTGATCTGTCGTCGCAAGAACTGCGTGGCATGATCAGACACACGTTTCGCATCTCCTGTGGTCAAAAACATCGGCGTCTCTCCGGGGCCCCGCATCGCGGGATGCCGGACAAGGTAATCTGCCAGGGAGTCTGCCACGAGATTGGCTTGCGAATAGACCGAAACCTCCGGTCCAAGCGCGTCCTGAAAGACATCCTCCATCAGCGGATAATGCGTGCAGCCCAGAATCGCGGCCTCGGGCGTGGGCATCTTGCGCTTGAGCGCATCCACATGGCTGCGCACCAGCGCTTCGGCAAGGATCATATCCCCTTCTTCGATGGCATCCACCAAACCCCCACAGGCCTGCGCTTCCACATCGACACCGATTGCACGGAATGCCAGCTCTCGCTGGAACGCCCGACTGCGCACGGTGGCCGGAGTGGCAAACAAGGCCACATGCTGAACCGCCACCTCCCGCGGTGGGGAATTGTCCCCCCATTGGCGTTCGGTCATGGCCTCAATCAGCGGCACAAAAACGCCAAGCACACGCTTGTCCGAGGGAATCCAGCTTTCCTGCATCCGGCGCAGCGCCGCCGCCGAAGCCGTATTGCACGCCAGAATGACAAGATCACACCCCGCGTCCCAAAGCCGCTGCGTTGCCGCGCAGGTCAGATCGTAGACATCATCAGCATCCCGAACGCCATATGGCGCATGTTTGTTATCGCCAAGATAGACAAAGGGCACCTCTGGCAACCGCTTGGACACCGCGTCCAACACGGTCAAACCGCCCAACCCGCTGTCAAATATTCCAACCGCCATGTCGTGCTCCTGTCAGGTGACCCTCTTGGTGCGCCACCGAATCTTTTCGTCGAATTCCAAAGCCGTTATCCAAAGACAAAACCGGCGCTGAGATCAGCACATACGTCGCTTTCCAAAGAAAATCCATGCAGGCGCGCGCATCTTTCTGCCATGTGGCAATCGCGCGGGCCGCGTTCGCACATTCGACGGCCCGCCGCAATTTGCGACGCATACAGGATTGCGCGTCTCGATGTGGGAATTGCGACAGAAATACTGGCAAGATGGATGATCCAAGGTGCCGCAACCAGCGGGTCAAATCCGTTTGACGCGCCGGTGACACATTATTCCGCAGCTTGTCTGACGCCGTCACCGCCCGTTCGCAAAACCGCAAGCAGCTCTTCGCGACGCTTCGCCGCCTTTTGCTCATTGGCCTCTTTCACTGGACCGAACCCTTTGATCTGCAGCGGTAATTCCGCCAAAGCAACCAAGGCATCCATCGTCTCTGGCGACGCCTTTGGCAGCCATTGCGCCATATCTGCCTCGTATTGCTTGATCAGCGCGCGTTCCATCCTGCGCTCTGCGGTTCTGCCAAATGGGTCAAGCGGTGTGCCGCGCAGGGCCTTCAACCTCGCCAACAGGCCAAACGCCGTCAGCATACGCTCGCCATATTGCTTTTTGACAGGGCGTCCATCCGGCCCCTCTTTGGTCAGCATCGGCGGCGCAAGGTGAAAGGACATTTTGAAATCGCCGTCAAACTGCGCTTTGGCCTTTTCGCGGGTTTCCAGATGCAGCCGCGCTACCTCGTATTCGTCCTTATAAGCCAACAGTTTGTGATAGCCGGTTGCAATCGCCTCTTTCAGACGCGGCTCTGACACGCTGTCAACCAACCTGGCATAACGTTTGGCGTAGCGTTTGCTTTGGTATTTGACCAGGTGGTCAAACCGGTAGGCAATCCGGTCCTCAAGTGACTTCGGCAGACTGACCACATTTCCGGCACTCAGCCGCGCCGCCTGATCCGGATAAAGAACCGCCCAGCGCCCAACCTCAAAGGCCCGTTTGTTTCGGTCAGGGGCCGCGCCATTCAAGTCGATCGCCTGTATGATTGCGTCATAAGAGAGCGGCACCAGGCCACGCTGCCATGCCGCGCCAAGCATCATCATGTTGGAAAAGATGGAATCTCCCAGAACCGCCTTGGCCAAATCAGACGCATCAAACATATCCAACCGATCTTGCAATCGTGCTTCAAGTGCAAGCTGTAACCGGTCAATTGGCAACGCAAATTCGGTATCGCGTGTAAAGTCACCTGTGATGATTTCATGTCGGTTGACCACAGCGCCCGTGCGCCCGGTTTTCATAAGCCCCAGCGTCTTGGCCCCGGCGCTCACAACCAGATCGCCGCCGATCAACGCGTCGGTTTCGCCGGTCGCCACGCGAATGGCACTGATATCGTCGGGCTGGTTTGCCAACCGCAAGTGTATGTGAACCGCCCCCCCTTTTTGTGCGAGACCTGCCATTTCCATCATGCCGGCACCTTTGCCATCAATCTGTGCGGCCTGCGCCAAAACCGCGCCGATTGTGACAACGCCTGTGCCCCCGACGCCGGTCACAACCATATTCCACGTCCCGTTAATCGCGGGTAAATTCGGGTGCGGCAAATCCGGCAAGTCCAAAGACGCGGTTGCCGCTTTCTTAAGCTTGGCCCCCTCCAGAGTGACAAATGACGGGCAAAACCCTTTCAGGCATGAAAAATCCTTGTTGCAGGACGACTGATCAATCGCCCGCTTGCGCCCCAGTTCGGTGGTCTCGGGGACAATGGACACGCAGTTCGATTGCACCCCGCAATCACCGCAGCCTTCGCAGACATCTGTATTGATGAACACGCGCTTGTCCGGGTCGGGAAACTGTCCGCGCTTGCGGCGACGGCGTTTTTCGGCCGCACAGGTCTGGATATAGACAATTGCGCTGACGCCTGTGGTGTTTGCAAACTTCTCCTGAACAGTTTGCAAATCCGCGCGCTCTTTTATTTCAATACCCTCGGGGAAGGCGTTAAAGTCAACATCCTCTTTTTCATCATAGACAACGGCAAGGTTCTGAACCCCCATCGCGCGCAATTCAGCGGTGATCTGTTGCGGTGTCAATCCGCCGTCATTCTTCTGCCCGCCGGTCATGGCGACGGCGTCATTATAAAGGATTTTGTACGTGATCGTCGTGCCCGCCGCCAGCGCCGCGCGGATGGCCTGAACGCCGGAATGATTGTAAGTTCCGTCGCCAAGGTTCTGAAAAACATGGTTTCTTTTGGAAAACTGCGATTCACCGATCCAGTTGGCCCCCTCGGCCCCCATATGGGTAAAGCCCACGGTCTCGCGGTCCATCCATTGCACCATGTAATGACAGCCGATCCCGGCATAGGCGCGGCTGCCCTCGGGCACCTTGGTGGACGTGTTATGCGGGCAGCCGGAACAGAAATACGGCAATCGCGCCGCGATCTCCTCTGCATTATCGGCTTTCTTAGTCTCATCAATGGCTTGCAGGCCAGCCCTGATGCGGTCTGTATCGCGCCCTTCCTCGATCAGAATCCCACCCAGACGTTCCGCGATCATGATCGGATCAAGCGCGCCGCGCGTCGGGAAAAGCTCTGGTCCATGCATTGAACCCGCGCCGCCGCCCTTGTGCCAACCATAAACCCGCCGCCCGCGCCGGTCGTCGAAAATGGCTTCCTTGATCTGCACCTCGATCAGCTTGCGCTTTTCCTCGACCACCACGATCAGGTCCAGCCCCTCGGCCCAGTCGTGAAAGCCGCGCATGTCCAGCGGCCAGGTCTGGCCCACCTTATAGGTGGTGATGCCAAGCCGTTCGGCCTCGGGCGCGTCGATGCCCAAAAGCGACAACGCATGGACCAGATCAAGCCAGTTCTTGCCCGCCGCAACAAAGCCGATCTTCGCCCCCGGCTTGCCCCAGATCCGCTTGTCCATCTTGTTGGCATGGGAAAACGCCTCGGCGGCAAAGCGTTTATGGTCGATCATCCGCGCTTCCTGATCGTGCGGCGTGTCGCCCAGACGGATGTTCAAACCACCCGCAGGCATGTCGAATTCGGGCGTGACAAAAGACATCCGGTCCGGCCGCCCATCAACAACCGCCGTCGCCTCGACCGTATCCTTCATCGTCTTGAGGCCCACCCAAAGCCCCGAAAACCGCGACAGGGCAAAGCCGTAAAGCCCGTAATCCAGAATCTCCTGCACGCCAGCGGGCGAGACAACCGGCATGTAAGCATCCACCATCGCCCATTCGGACTGGTGCAGCACGGTCGAGCTTTCGCCGGTGTGGTCATCCCCCATCGCCATCACGACACCGCCATGCGGCGACGTGCCTGCCATGTTGGCGTGCCGCATCGCGTCGCCGGATCGGTCAACGCCCGGCCCCTTGCCGTACCACAGACCAAACACGCCATCATGCGTGCCCTCGCCGCGCAGCTCGGCCTGTTGCGTGCCCCAAAGAGCGGTCACGGCAAGATCTTCGTTCAGACCCTCCTGAAAGGTGACCTCTGCCGCGTGCAACGCCTTTTCCGCGCGGCGCATCTGCAAATCAACCGCTCCCAAAGGCGATCCGCGATAGCCGGTGACATATCCGGCGGTGTTCACGCCTGCTGCCACGTCCCGCACCTTTTGCATCAGCATAAGGCGCACCAGCGCTTGCGTGCCATTCAGCAATACGGGCGATTTGCTAAGGTCAAACCGATCATTCAGTGAAATCTCAGCTTTGGTCATTGGACGCCTCCCCGCGACGGATGTCAGAACGATTATAGCATAATATTAGGTCACAAATGCTGACCTTTCCACTTATTTTTGATCAATTGCCGGTGTTTGAACAAGTTGCCGTTCATATATGTGTTTATGTCATGTAAACGGTCGGTAACGATGGAAAGTGTATGTCATGGACTGGGACAAGCTTAGAATATTTCACGCCGTTGCCGATGCTGGCAGCCTGACCCATGCCGGTGACACGCTGCACCTGTCGCAATCGGCTGTGTCGCGTCAAGTGCGCGCGCTTGAGGATTCGCTGAACACGGTCCTGTTTCACCGCCATGCCCGCGGTTTGATTCTGACCGAACAGGGTGAATTGCTGTTTGACGCCACACGATCGATGAACAAACGCATCGAGGCCGCAACCGCCCGCATACGGGACAGCGAAGAAGAAGTGTTCGGCGAATTGCGCGTGACCACAACCATCGGCTTTGGGTCGCTTTGGCTTGCCCCACGGCTTCCGAAACTATTTGAAAAATATCCGGACCTGAATATCGACCTGATGCTGGAAGAACGGGTGCTCGATCTGCCAATGCGCGAGGCCGATGTGGCGGTGCGCATGAAAGAACCAAGTCAGGCGGATCTGATCCGCAAAAAGCTGATGGCGATCCGCATGCGGCTTTACGCATCGCCAGAATATCTGGCGCAGCACGGTGCGCCTGAAACGATGGACGGCATGTCCAATCATCGGCTGATCTGCCAGAACCCGCGCGCCGCCCAGGTCAGCGCGGGGATGATGCTGGTGCAACAGCTGCTGGCGCATGACATCCATTCAACGCTGACCGTGAACAACTATTTCGGGGTTTTACAAAGTGTCCTGTCCGGGCTTGGGATCGGGGTTTTGCCGGACTACATCATCGAGGATTTCCCAAGCGTGCAACGCGTCCTGCCCGAGGTTGAATCCGTCGAAGTTCCGGTGTTTCTTGCCTATCCGGAAGAGCTGCGTCAATCCAAACGCATTGCGGCGTTTCGTGACTTTGTTCAGGATGAAATCTTTGCCCACCGTCAGACCCGAAAGGCGCTTGAAGGGCGCGACGCAGCGATCAAGGTGTGACCCTTGCGCCTCACGCATAGCGGGAATGCGCCCATGGCAGCCACATAGGCCTTGCCTGAATTCAATTCGATGACATATTTGGCATATGCAAGGTGAAACGCCCAATCTGGCATCATCTTGATACCTCCCTGTTGGACTTCGGCCGAGCTTATGCTCGGCCTTTTTTTTGCCGGTCGACCGGATCAGCCCAAAACGGATTGCGGCACCCGCAGGCTATAGCAGATACCGCCCGGATCAAAGCGCATGGACACATCTGCATCCAGCGACAGCTTGGGCAGTGTTTCCAGCACCTGTGATCCAAACCCCTGACGCGATGGCGGGGCCACCCTGGGCACCCCCTGTTCGCGCCACACAAAGGCGACAGTGTTGTGTTCGCCCTCACTGTCCCAATCCAGCGTCACGCGCCCGCCGGGTTGCGAGAGAGCGCCGTATTTCACCGCATTCGTGGCCAGTTCGTGCACGATCATACCAATGACCTGTGCCGCATCCGCAGTGATGCGCATTCGAGCGCCGCTAAGCGTCACCCGCGATCTCAGATCGTCGTCAAAAGGCGCAAGCTGGGACAGCAGCAGTTCTTTCAAATCGAACGCCCCCGCGCCGCCACCGATGATTGCATCCTGATTGCGCACCAGCACCATCAACCGCTTGTTCAGCTCTTCGGGGAAATCTTCTGGTGCAACTGTGCGGGCCAAAAGACGGCTGATGCCGCGCACCACTGTGATCAGGTTCTTGGTTCGATGGTTCAATTCCCTGACCAGCAACTCTGTTTCTTGCTGGGCCCGTTTGATTTCGGTGACATCCAGAACGGCAAACACACCGCCAATCGGTCCGTCCGGACGCACGGTCCTGTCAAATGTCACACGTTTGCGGGCATTGACCCAGCGCTCCTCTCCGTTCGGCAGCAAAATGCGATGCGTTAAATCAATCACATCCGGCTTTTGAGGGGCCAACAGAACATCCACCTCCCGCGCGACCATGAGCCAGTCATCAGGATGAATACGCGTATGAAACGTGGCGCGCGGAATATCCGTGCCGGCCGTAAAGCCGAACAATTCCGCGCTGAGGCCGTCCAGCCTGATTGTATCGGCAAGGTAATCAACGCGTCCGATCCCCACGCGGGCGACTTCCAGACCGACCTGCATTTCGGTCAACGCCAAGTGGCTATATTCAGGTGCCACCGCAATCGTCATGTTGGGGTAGGCCTCCTTCAGGCCAGGATCGTCAGGTCAAACGCACTCTTTACGTGTATCTTTCAATTCGAGATAAAGCCACAAGTTACAACACCGCCGCGCGCGATGATTGCGGCGGAAACTTGCCTATCCGGGCAACCGGGCCGTTCCAGACCGTTTCGCCGCAACGCGTGCCAATATCCCTGGCACCTCTTCCTTCCCGGTCGCCCTTGCCCTATGACACGCGCAACACGCCACTGCCGCCGGAAGCCTACATGCAAGAGCCAGCCATCACCGAAGACCTCATTGCCGCCCACGGGATCAACGCCGACGAATATGCCGAGATCCTAAACATCATGGGGCGCGAGCCAACCTTTACCGAGCTTGGCATCTTTTCGGCCATGTGGAACGAGCATTGTTCCTACAAGTCCTCCAAGAAATGGCTGCGCACCCTGCCCACCGAGGGCCCGCAGGTCATTTGCGGCCCGGGTGAAAACGCCGGAGTGGTCGATATCGGGGATGGTCAGGCTGTGGTCTTCAAGATGGAGAGTCACAACCACCCCAGCTATATCGAACCCTACCAAGGCGCGGCCACCGGCGTGGGCGGCATTCTGCGTGACGTGTTTACCATGGGCGCGCGGCCCATCGCGGCGATGAACGCGCTGTCGTTTGGTGAAAAGGACCACCCCAAGACGCGCCAGCTTGTGCATGGTGTGGTCGAAGGGATTGGCGGATATGGCAACTGCTTCGGCGTGCCGACCGTCGGTGGCGAAGTGCGTTTTCATGCGGCTTACAATGGCAACTGCCTGGTCAACGCCTTTGCCGCAGGCCTGGCCGATGCGGACAAGATTTTCTACTCGGCCGCCAGCGGTGTCGGGCGTCCGGTTGTCTACCTTGGCGCAAAAACCGGCCGCGACGGCGTTGGCGGCGCGACAATGGCGTCGGCTGAATTTGACGACACGATCGAGGAAAAACGCCCCACCGTTCAGGTCGGCGACCCCTTCACCGAAAAGCGCCTGATGGAAGCAACGCTGGAACTGATGCAAACCGGCGCTGTTGTGTCGATTCAAGATATGGGCGCGGCTGGCCTGACCTGCTCTGCCGTGGAAATGGGCGACAAGGGCAAGCTGGGCATCCGGCTTGATCTTGAAAAAGTCCCGCAGCGCGAAGAGAACATGACCGCCTACGAGATGATGCTGTCGGAATCCCAAGAACGCATGTTGATGGTTCTGGACACCGAAAAAGAGGCCGAAGCCCGCGCCGTGTTCGAAAAATGGGATCTCGATTTTGCCATCGTCGGGGAAACCATCGCCGAAGATCGCTTTCTGATCATGCACAACAACGTCGCCAAAGCCGACATGCCACTGAGCAAGCTCAGCTCCTCGGCCCCCGAATATGACCGCCCCTGGGAGCCGACCGAGGCACCAGCACCTTTGGAGGACGTCCCGGCAGTCGATCCCATTGATGCGCTGAAGGTGCTGATCGGCAGCCCGAACTATAGCGCCCGCAACTGGGTGTTTGAACAATATGACACGATGGTCATGGCCGACACCGTCGAAGGCCCCGGCTGGGGCGCTGGCGTGATCCGCGTGCATGGCACCGACAAAAAGCTGGCCTTCACATCGGACGTGACCCCGCGCTACGTCAAAGCCAACCCGGTAGAGGGCGGCAAGCAAGCCGTGGCCGAAGCGTTCCGGAACCTCTGTGCCGTCGGCGCAAAACCCCTGGCGACCACCGACAACCTTAACTTTGGCAATCCCGAAAAGCCGGAAATTATGGGACAGTTTGTCGGCGCATTGGACGGCATCGGACAAGCCTGTTCGGCGCTTGAGATGCCCATCGTGTCGGGCAACGTGTCGCTTTACAATGAAACGGATGGTCAGGGCATTTTGCCCACACCGACGATTGGCGCGGTGGGACTGCTGGGTAAAGACGAAGAGCCGATCCTTGGCCGCGCGCGCGACGGGCATGTCGCCCTGCTGATTGGGGAAACACAGGGCCATCTTGGCCAATCCGCGCTGTTGGCCGAAGTGTTCAACCGCGAAGATGGCGACGCGCCGCATGTGGATCTGGCCGCCGAACGCCTGCATGGTGATTTCATCCGTGAAAATCGCGACCTGATCAAAGCCTGCACCGACCTGAGCGACGGTGGTCTGGCATTGGCCGCATTTGAAATGGCCAGCGCATCGGATGTCGGTGTCCAGATCGACGAAGCCGATCAGGCGATGCTTTTCGGCGAAGATCAGGCACGGTATCTGGTGGCGTGCAATTTTGATCAGGCCGAGGCGCTGTTTGTGGCGGCAGGTCAGGCCGGTGTGCCGGTAGCCACGGTTGGAAAATTCCAAGGCGACACGGTCAAAATCGGCGCAGCCGAGGCCCCGTTGGACGAGTTGAAGGCGTTGCACAGCACCGCCTTTGCAGATCATTTCGCCTAAAGCCGTTCGGGACTGTCCGGTCAGGCAGGTGCCGTTCTCGCAAAAACCAACGGCCCCTGCCGCAGCCTGCGACGCAAGACGCATTCTGAAACTGGAATATCTTTGATCCAGATCAACCCGGCTGTCGCGCCTTTATGATATTCACTTCCCAGAATATGAAGGAGCGCGACAGATGGTACTCAACTGGAAAACCGGTGGTTTGCTGCTTGGGCTGGTGTTTTTTGCCGCCGTTTTGCTGGTCAAACCCATTGGTGTCTCAACGCAATTCGTGATCCTTGACGGGATTGTCGCTGATATTGTGAGCCCCGATTTCATCACCCAGACAGAGGACGGCTATACCTCGACCAACGCCTATATGGCAAAATCGGACGGGAAATACGCCAACAACGCCGCCAATCCACTGAATTACAGCTTTATCTTTGTGCTCGCGATGGCGGTCGGGGCTTTTCTTTCCTCCCGGTTGCGGGGCGGGATCGACGCGGTTGAACGCGCCGCACCGGCGATCTGGCGGGCCAATTTCGGCGACACACCGATAAAGCGCTACGCGGTGGCTTTTCTGGGCGGATTTATCGTGCTGTACGGCGCACGTTTGGCGGGGGGCTGTACGTCAGGCCACATGATGTCGGGCATGATGCAGACCTCGCTGTCTGGCTATATCTTTGCCGCCGGAGCGTTTGCTGCCGCCATTCCCACTGCCATGCTGATGTATAAAAGGGGATAAGCCATGACCTCCATTCTTCTTGCAATTGTCATCGGGGCGGCGTTTGGAGCCGTTCTTGACCGGGTCGGAGCGACCAACCCCAACTGGATCGGCGGAATGCTGACGCTGCGACGGCTGCACTTGATGAAAGCCATCCTGCTGGCCATCGGCACCGGGTCGATCCTGATGTTCGGCGGTCAGATGCTGGGACTGGTCGATGTGGGCCATATGTCGGTCAAAGCCGCCTATGTCGGGGTGTTCATCGGCGGTCTGCTTTTGGGGGGTGGATGGGCGGCATCCGGCTATTGCCCGGGCACCGGCGTCTGCGCGGCGGCGTCCGGTCGGAAAGACGCTTTGTTTTTCATCGCTGGTGGCTTGCTGGGGGCGGCTGCCTATATGGCAACCTATCCGGCCTGGAAAAGTGCCGGGCTTTTGGACAATTTTGCCGGTGGCAAGGTGACACTGGGCACCGTTCCCGGGTCATCCTTTGATGGGCTTATGGCTGTGTCTGGCGACATTCTGGGCATTGCCCTTGGCGCGGTGTTCGTGCTGGTGGCATTTGTCCTGCCCGACAGCCTGATCGGTGATCCCGACGGGGTCGAGATGCCGGCAGAATAGCCGCTTTATCCTGAATACGACCCGGACACTCCCGATCCCATTCGGGGGTGTTGTGCCGTCAAAGCGCCGCCATCAAACGCTCTTTTTCCCCCGGATCATCGGGGCGCGAAATGGCTTCGGCAAGCTGTTCAAGCGTTTCGATAGAGTGTCCCGCCCGAAAGCTGTCCACATGCGGCAACATCGCCCGGATGCCCGACGCCTTGGGGGCAAACCCGTCCCAGCGCAGCAACGGGTTCAGCCAGATCAAACGGCGCGACGACAAATGCAAGCGTTCCATTTCCTTGCCCAAGGCGTTTGAATCGTCCCGGTCCAGACCATCGGTGATCAGCAAGACAACCGCACCCTGCCCCATGACCCGCCGTGACCAATTGTGATTAAAACTGTGAAGACACTGGCCGATCCGGGTGCCGCCTTCCCAATCCTGCGCCTGCGCGCCTGCCGCCTTTAGCGCCGCATCCACATCGCGCGTCGCCAGATGCCGGGTGATATTTGTCAGCCTTGTGCCAAAGGTAAAGGCATGAACCTTGGCCCAGCCTGCGCCTTTTTCATTGGCCACGGCATGCAGAAAATGCAGAACCATGCGCGAATACTGGCTCATGGACCCCGAAATATCACATAAAACCACAAGGTTGGGCCAGCGCGGGCGCGGCGTTTGGCGCGCGATTGACTGCATCTCTCCGCCCTGCCGCATCGCATTGCGCAGGGTTTTTCGAAAATCCATCTGCGCGCCTTTGACGGCGGCTTTGCCACGGCGCGATGGAATGGGTTTCACCGGCAGGCGCATCTTGGCCAACATACGTTTGGCCTGTGCGATCTCGGCGGTGGACATCTGTTCAAAATCAAGACTGCGCAGCTTTTCCTCGGTGCTCATTGTCAGGGTTGAGCTGATCTCGATCTCGGTGCCCTCGTCGCTTTGTTCGTTTTCGGGAACCTCGGGCAAAAGATCGTCCAGCAACGCCTGCGCCGCGCGTTTCTCTCCGGCCTGCGCAACCTGATCTTCTTGCACGCCGCGGATCGCCGGCAACATGAAGGACATCATATGTTCCAGATATTGAGGATCGCGCCAATATAGCCGAAACACCTGCGCAAAGATCACCCGGTGCTCTGGCCGGTTCACAAAACAGGCGTGCAGCGTCCAGAAAAAATCCATGCGTTCGGTGAACCCGGCCGCTTCGACAGCGCGGATCGCGTCCATCACCCGGCCCGGCCCGATGGGAAGCCCGGCACGGCGCAACGCGCGCGCAAAATGAATGATGTTCTGCGCCAGACGTGGGGTGTCGGGCAATTTCAGAGGGACATATTCGGGCATTACATGCCCGACCGGGGGCTCTGCCCCCCGCCCCCCGAGGTATTTTCAGCCCAAAGAAACACTATACCGGCTCCAGGCTTGCCTTTGCGTCATCCAGCAGACGTTTGGCCTCGGAGCCCTGAAGCTTTTGAATGTCGTCCTGATATTTCAGAATCGCTCCGAGCGTGTCGGAAATCACTTCGGGAGACAGGTCGATCACATCGAGCGCCAAAAGACATTTGGCCCAATCGATGGTTTCAGCAACACCGGGTTTTTTGAAGATGTCTTCGGTGCGCAACCGCTGCACAAACGCCACCACCTCGCGGCTGAGGGTTTCGGCAGCTTCGGGCGCGCGGCTGCGCAGTATCTCTACCTCGCGTTCGAAATCCGGGTAATCGACCCAGTGATACAGACACCGGCGTTTCAGCGCGTCATGCACTTCGCGGGTGCGGTTTGAGGTCAGGATGACAATGGGCGGTTCGGGTGCCTTAATGGTTCCCATCTCGGGAATGGTGACCTGAAAGTCGGACAGGGCCTCAAGCAAAAACGCCTCAAACGGCTCATCGGTGCGGTCTAGCTCGTCGATGAGCAACACCGGAGGGCCGTTTTCGTCCGGGCGCATGGCCTCCAGCAAAGGGCGTTCCACCAGATAATCCGGGCCGAACAGTTCTTTTTGCAACGCGCCGCGATCCGCGCCTCCGGACGCTTCGGCGGTGCGGATTGCAATCATCTGGGCCGGGAAATTCCATTCGTAAACCGCAGTCGAGGCATCAAGACCTTCGTAACATTGCAACCGGATCAGCTTGCGCCCCAGGCTTGCGGCCAGCGCTTTGGCGATCTCGGTCTTGCCGACCCCGGCCTCGCCTTCCAGAAACAGCGGCCGCCCCAGCCGGAGCGACAGAAACACAACCGTCGCCAGGGCTCGACCACAGACATAGCCGGTATCGGCCAGCATGGATTGGACGGCATCAATACTGTCAGGCGTTTGCATCGGCGATCTCCTTTTTCTGTGCCTTGCTGCCCTGCGCGTGCCTGGATGGCAATAGCGCCATGGTCGCAAACCCGGCGGCAAGAATTGACGCGCCGCCCCCTGCCTGACAAGGTGCGCCAACTGATCCTTACCGCTTTGGAGCCCGGTTTCGTGAAGCTCACCGCCGTTCTGTGTGTACGCAACGAAGCCGCTTTCCTGCTGGATTGGCTGGCATGGCATCGCGCTATGGGGGTCACTGATTTTGTCGTGGTCTCCAACGCGTGTCAGGATGGCACGGATGATATGCTGGATCATCTGCACAGCATCGGCTGGCTGCACCACATCCGCAACGATCCCCCATACGGCAATGGCGGAATTCAGTTCAGCGGATTGAAGCTGGCCAACAGATCGGACACCGTCAAACAGGCCGATTGGCTGGTGGTGCTGGATATCGACGAATTTGTGAATGTGCATGTCGGCGCGCGCACCCTGCCCGCGCTGATCGGGGCTCTTCCCGAAGCTACGGCCATCACCCTTACATGGCGGAATTTCGGCAATGGCGGGATTGTGCGCTACGCAGACCATCCGCTGCCGCTGCAGTTCACGCAGGCAGCCCCCCGGCGTCAGACCTGGCCCTGGCGTGCCGCCATGTTCAAGACAGTGTACCGAAACGATAAAACCTACCGCAACCTGGGTGTTCACCGCCCGCGCAACGCGGTGGAGGCACGGCTTGAAACCGCGCGTTGGTATGATGGGGCCGGACGGGCATTGGCGGCGGATATGGCGACAGGCCGCGTGTTTTCCGATTATCGTCAGGATCAGCACAGCCTGGTGCAGCTGAACCACTACCCGCTATGTTCGGTTGAAAGCTTTGTGCTGAAATCCGACCGCGGCCGCGCGGTTCACAGTGCGGACAGGCTGGGCCTTGACTACTGGGTCGAGCGTAACCTCAACATAGAAGACGACCGTTCGGCGCTGCCCCTGTGGGACAAAGCGGCACCGATCCGTGATGCTCTTGCTGCGGACACCACGCTGGCCGCGCTTCATGAGGCTGCGGTGGCATGGCGCAGATCCCGGCTCATGGCCCTGCTTGCGACGGATGCGGGACGGGATCTTTACGGGCGTTTGTTGATGACACCGCCGTCGCGCCCGTTATCTGACACTGAGGCGGGCAAACTCATGCGGTGTGCTTTGGCGGCGGCACAGGAGCCGCGCTAGTCTGTCAAAGGAAACTCCTTACTGTGCCCCGCATTTCGGCCCAATTCTGCCCGAATTCGCGGCTAGCGTCGGGCCAAGTAAATGACCTGACAGCGGGCGTGACGTAACGAGGATGCATGGATTTATGCAGGACATGACCGAGCCGTATGATATTTCCCTGACCGATTTGCGACCGACGCAATGGATGCAGGAAATCACACAATTGGGGGACGCGTTCGGGTTTTTCGAACCCTTGGGCGACGACCATAATGCGGTTTTTGTCGAGCAAGGCGATACGTTGCTGGTGTCGTTCGAAGCACTGCCTGCGATTCAGGCGCTGTCAAAAACCGCACGACCGGTTGGCTTTGACATTGCCAACGTGGAAGGATGGTCGTGCCTGTCGGTCATTGCGTCTCAGGACACGTGGTTTCGCGACGGTGACGTTTACGGCTTTTTTGACCAGATGACAGATGACGGGTTTTTCGAGGATTTCGATCAGGTGATCTTTTACGGGGCCGGTCCGTGCGGGTATGCCGCTTGCGCCTTTTCGGTCGCCGCACCCGGCGCAACGGTTGTTGCCCTGGAACCGCAGGCGACGCTTGATCCCAATGTCACCGAATGGGACGACCGGTTCACCGAGATGCGAAAGCTCAGCTTCACCGATCGCTATGGATATGCCCCTGATATGCTGGAAGCGGCGGAAAACGCGTATGTGGTGTATGATCCGCATAAACCGCTGGATGCCATGCATGCGGCTTTGTTTGCCCGCGCCGGGATCACCCGGTTTCGCGCGCGTCATCTGGGTGGCGGCATGCAGGCGCATTTTGAACAGATGGGCATTTTGCAGCCCCTGATCAAAAGCGCCGCAGACGGTACCCTGGATGCCAAGGACTATGCGCAGCTGTATAGCAAACGCCGGGATTACCCGTCTTACTGCAAACGGCTGTTCGGCGCAGTAGAACCGATGGACCGTCCTTTCTTGTCCGAAGTTGTGTGTTCGCATATCGTGAATAATTTTGGGGGGCCGCGCTACCGGCGCAAACTTAAGGCCATTCGCCAAGCCCGGCACGCACAGGACACAGGCGAGACCTAGCAACGCTGCTGTCGGCATGCTAGGCGACAAAGCATGACAGATAAGATCACCCTTCGCACACCCGACGATTGGCACCTGCACCTGCGTGACGGCGCTATGCTGCGCGCGGTTGCGCCGGAAACGGCCCGCCATTTTGCCCGTGCCATTATTATGCCGAACCTTGTGCCTCCGGTTGTGACCGGCGCGCAGGCGGTGGCCTATCGCAGCCGGATCATGGCGGCCTTGCCCAAGGACACGCCGTTTCAGCCGTTGATGACGCTCTATCTGACCGAAGACACCGATCCGGACGACCTCGCCCGCGCGCATGCCGAGGGTCTGATCACCGCTGTCAAACTTTATCCAGCGGGGGCCACAACCAATTCATCCAGCGGTGTGGCCGATTTTGACAAGGTCCGCCCGGTGCTTGAGCGGATGGCCGAAATCGGGTGTCCGCTTTGCGTGCATGGCGAAGTGGTTGATGCGGATATCGACATCTTTGACCGTGAAGCGGTGTTCATTGACCGTGTGCTGGACCCGATCCGCCGCGCCACGCCGGGATTGCGCGTGGTGATGGAACATATCACAACCAAACAGGGTGTGGACTATGCCAGCCAAGGCGGTGCCGATCTGGCCGCGACCATCACGACGCACCATCTTGTCATCAACCGCAACCACATTCTTGCGGGGGGTATCAAGCCGCATTACTACTGCCTGCCCGTCGCCAAGCGGGAAGAGCACCGATTGGCATTGCGCAAAGCCGCCACCAGCGGCGCTGCAAGCTTTTTTCTGGGAACGGACAGCGCGCCGCACACGGACGCGAACAAATTGCTGCCTTGCGGATGTGCGGGCTGTTTTACCGCCACCAATACCCTGTCCATTCTGGCCGAGGTGTTCGAGCAGGATGGCGCACTTGATCAATTGGAGGCTTTTGCCTCGATCAACGGGCCCGCGTTTTACGGGATGCCGCCCAATCAGGGCACGGTGACTTTGACCAAAGGCGCACCGGTCAGCTATCCCGCGCAGATCGAAACAGACGACGGCCCGGTCACCGTATTCGACCCGATGATGCCCCTGCACTGGCGCGTTCACGATTGATCCATCGCTGTAGCAAGCTGCGCTTATCCGCTTAGGCGGGGCTCTACCTGTGTCATGACACACCCTAAAACGCTGCAAATGGGGTCTTGATCCTGCAGTCACACCTGCTGATTGCAAATTTTTTCGTCTTGAAATTGACGCAAGGGAAAGCCCGCAAGCGGTTGATTGATGGCAGAATTTACCGATTTCAGCGTGCAAATTCCAAACCTATATCTAAGTGTAAACTAAACCTTACATTTGATTATGTCAGATTTATGTGACAATCTTCCTCGCAATTCGCAGAATCTAGGCACCGGTGGATTTTGGAGTGCAAGCCGGATGCCTTTGGGCTTTGCCCGCATTTCCTGCGCTCCGCGACCAAACCGAACCACCCTGAGGAGGAAGGTACCAATGTCTACAGATGACGAAGACAAAGTCTGGCCCACAGGCCTAACATTGCCGGAAGCTGAGGAAGTCCACAGCTACCTGATCGACGGGACGCGTGTCTTTGGTGCAATAGCACTGTTGGCGCATTTTCTTGTCGCAGCCGCCACACCGTGGCTGGGCTAAGGGGGACACAGCATGAATAACGCAAAAATGTGGCTTGTTGTGCCACCCGCAGTTGGGGTTCCGATCTTTCTGGGCGCTGTTGCCGTTGGGTCCTTTGCTGTCCATGTGGCCGTGCTTAGCAATACATCCTGGGTGTCTGACTTTTTGTCCGGCCAGGAACTGGGGTCCGGTGACATAGCCGCGGCAGCAATGAACGCGCCCGCCGCGAACACAGCCAAAGCCAGTTACGTTGTACCGCAGGCGGATGGCAGCCTCGAAGTCACGCTGATCCTGCCGGACGGCACATCGACGACGGCTCTTATCCAGGCACCACAAGTGCAACCCGAGCTGTAAACGCTTTCTTCTGCAGGCCCATGGCGTAAATCCCGGGCCTGCAGCGACCTCCCCGTTTTCCGCCAGATTGTGCCCTCAGGGGCGGTAAGCTGGCTCTAATACAGGTGGACCGCATGCTCGAATATCGTCGCATCGTTCTGCACCGTTTGGCCACACTTGGACCGCGTTACCTGCCCTTTGCGGATGTCGCGACCAAAGATGTGCCGCTGTCCCGCCTGCTGCGCCTGGCCCTGTTTCAGGTGACCGTCGGTATGGCCCTTGTTCTGATGGTGGGTACGCTCAACCGCGTGATGATTGTGGAATTGTCCGTCCCGGCAAGTCTGGTCGGCACCATGTTGGCGCTGCCTATCATTTTCGCACCGTTTCGCGCGTTTATCGGCTTCAAATCCGACATGCACAAATCGGCTCTTGGCTTACGGCGCCTTCCCTACATCTGGAAAGGCACACTGTATCAGTTTGGCGGCTTTGCTGTGATGCCATTTGCGCTGCTTGTCCTGTCGGGCTATGGCGAATCCTTCGATACACCGCGCTGGATTGGCTATAGCTCTGCCGCGCTGGCCTTTTTGCTGGTGGGTGCAGGCGTGCATATGGTTCAAACGGTCGGTCTTGCCCTGGCCACCGATCTGGTCGAGGAAGACGACCAGCCCAAGGTCGTTGGACTGATGTATGTCATGCTGCTTTTTGGCATGGTTATCAGTGCGTTGGCTTTTGGAGTTCTTCTTGAAAATTACAGCCCCGGACGACTTATTCAGGTGATCCAGGGCACGGCTGTTGTGACCGTTGTTCTGAATTTCTGCGCCATGTGGAAACAAGAGGCCCGCGACCGCGTGCGGGCACAGGCGATGGCCGTGGCCCCCCCGGTGGCGTTCCGCAACGCATGGGGCAGCCTGATGCAGACGGCCGGGATGATGCGGCTGCTTGTGGTCATTGCCTTGGGCACGTTCGGATTTGGAATGGCCGATGTCCTGCTAGAGCCATATGGCGGCGAAGCGCTGGGCCTGTCCGTGGCAAGCACCACGAAACTCACCGCTTTGCTGGCGGCGGGCACGCTGCTTGGATTCGGCCTTGCCTCGCGTATGTTGGGCCGCGGCGGGAATCCGGGTCTGACGACGATGCACGGGGCGCTGATCGGAATTCCCGGTTTTTTGTGCATCATCTTTTCCGCCTATGGCGGAGGATCGTCTGCATTTCTGCTTGGCACAGCGCTGATCGGCTTTGGCGCGGGCCTGTTTGGCCACGCGACCCTGACCGCAACCATGCGCGCGGCTCCGAAAGACAAGGTCGGTCTGGCCCTTGGCGCTTGGGGCAGTGTTCAGGCGACCGCTGCAGGCATTGGAATGGCCCTGGCCGGATGGATTCGCGACGTGATCGTCGCCTTGCCTGCGGATACTGGGCTGTCGGTTGAAACGCCCTATCTTACGGTTTTCTCGCTGGATACAGCCTTTCTTGTTCTGGCTGTGCTCATCGCCATCCCGCTGGCCATGCGCCGCTCTGGCGCGCGCGTGCATCACGCGACAGCATCCTCGCAATCCAACCCGGTGGAGGCACCATGACCACAGTCATCACACGCTACTTTGAAACCGCAGATCAAGCCGACGCCGTCAAAAAAGAACTGGTCTACAACCACCGGTTTGCGCCAGCCATTGTCAGCACCTATACCGACCCCGATGGTCTGGTCGCGACATTGACGAAAGAACGGGTCGTTGAGGACACCGCCAAAGCCTATGCCGCGAAACTGTCCAAAGGCGGGTCGGTCCTGCTGGTCAGGGCCGGATACAAACCGCTTGGCGTGGCCAGAACCACCCGTGAAGTGGCGGCGCGACTGGGGGCTGTTGACCTTGGCGATCTGAACGAAGCGAATTTTTACAAGGACGAACGCAAACGCAGCCTGAGCGTTCTGACAGAACATCCCTACATCCTCAGCCGTCCCAAGGATAAATCAAAGCCGACTGTCCACATGGCGGACTGGCCCATTCCGCTGATCAGCAGGCGCAAACCCTATGCCGAAAGCGCCATCCCGCGCCATGCCCGGATGGCAAACTTTCCCCTGCCGCTGATCAGCAGACGCAAACCCTGGGATAAATTCGCCTTCCCGCGTCATATGCGCATGGCGAATTTCCCACTGCCGTTGATCAGCAAACGCAAACCCTACACCGGGTCCATTATTCCGCGCCACGCGCGTATGGCGGATTTCGTGTTGCCACTGATCAGCCGTCGCAAGCCGTGGGATAAATTCGCTTTTCCGCGTCACATGCGGATGGCAAACTGGCCGTTCCCGCTTTTGATCAATGGCAAGGAACATACCAACGCAATCATACCTGGCGGCCCGCGCATGGCGAACTTTCCCATTCCATTGCTCAGTGACCGCAAGCCGTATGATAAATCCATTTTCCCCCGCCATGCCCGCATGGCAGGTATCATTCCGTTGACCAGTCGGCGCACCCCTGTCACGGCCTCGATTATCCCGCGTCATGGCCGCATGGCCGACGCGATCTTGCCGCTGGTCATCAAACACGGGGAATCCGCGCCCGACACCAAAACACCAAGCTTTTCCTTCTCCAGAATGCTTGGCTTGCCCACGATCAAACGCCGACAGGCCCCGCCGCCGCCAAACTAGGACAAGCCCGCGTTCAAAGGCTTCAAACCACGCGCCGGATAGCGTAAGGCAGCGCCACATGACCAATGAGGCCTGCCGTGATCCCAGCATCCTATCCCACCAACGACGAAATCGCCCGCCTGACAGCGCGGATGCTTCTTGAAATCGGAGCGGTGAATTTTCGCCCGGACGATCCATTTATCCTGGCCTCTGGCAAACCATCCGCCACCTATATTGATTGCCGCAAACTGATCTCTTTTCCGCGCATCAGGTCGACATTGATGGATTTTCTGACCATCACGGTCATGCGCAATGCGGGGTTCGAAGCATTTGACAATATCGCAGGTGGCGAAACCGCAGGTATCCCCTTTGCCGCCCTTGTCGCCGAACGCATGGCTTTGCCAATGACCTATGTGCGCAAAAAGCCCAAGGGCTATGGCCGCAACGCCCGCATCGAAGGTGCGATGTCCGAAGGCGAACGCGTGTTGCTCGTCGAGGATCTGACAACTGATGGCGGCTCAAAGCTCGGTTTTGTGGATGCCATTCGCGAAACCGGTGCCACCTGCGGGCACACAGCGGTTATCTTTTACTATGACATCTTTCCCGAAACCGAAAAGACGTTGGGCGATCACGGCGTCACGCTGCACCATCTGTGTACGTGGTGGGATGTGCTGGCCGAGGCCCGCGCGCAAGCGGCGTTTGACGACGCAACTTTGGCCGAGGTGGAGGCGTTTCTCAAAGCGCCCCGGGATTGGCAAGACGCGCGCAGCTAAAGCGCGCGCGCCGATCTGCCACCCCGCCCCGAGAATCGGCAGCGCTGTATATGGCCGCCGCTGACGGTGACGTAGGGTCCAATCCCGTCGCGCGGGACAAAGCGAAAAATGTCGGCAAAAGAAAGCCGACGGGCCAAGTGTCACTGAGGCCACAGCGCGTCGCAAAAACCACAATATATTGACCTAGGCGCGCCGTTCGGCGCAAGATGCAGATAGCGCATCTGACAGAGAGTTGTCCACAACTTATACATTTTGCCCTTACGCGGGCTTGTCGCTACTTCGATCCCAGGACACGGGGAAAGCAATTATGAACGAGATCACAACATTCAATCCAACCGGTGCCGAAATCCAGAACCCGGAAACCATGCCGCACTCGGTCGAGGCCGAACAACAGCTTTTGGGTGCGATTCTCACCAACAATGATGTGTTTGATCGCGTGGCGTCCATAATCGGGCCGCAACATTTCTACGACCCCGTTCATGCGCGCATCTTTGAAATTTCATCAGCCCGCATCGCCAAGAACAACCTTGCCTCTCCGGTAACGCTCAAAGCGTTTATGGAAGATGACGAGGGCCTGAAAGAGCTGGGCGGCCCCGCCTACCTTGCTCGTCTTGCCGGTGCGGCGATCAGTTCGTTTGCCGTGCGCGACTATGCGCAGATGATCTATGATCTGGCGGTGCGGCGCGATCTGATCACGCTGGGGCGCGACATCAGCTCCAAAGCGGCCAAGGTCGATGTGCAGTCCGAACCCCGCGAACAGATCGTCGAAGCCGAACAGGCGCTGTATAAACTGGCCGAACAAGGGCGCAGCGAAAGCGGCTTTCAAAGCTTTCTCAAGGCTGTCACCGATGCCGTGAACGTGGCCAACGCCGCCTATCAGCGCGAAGGCGGGCTGGCGGGCATTTCCACGGGCCTGACGGATATGGACCGCAAACTGGGCGGTTTGCACAAATCCGACCTTCTGATCCTCGCGGGGCGTCCGTCGATGGGCAAAACCTCTCTGGCCACCAACGTGGCGTTCAACATCGCCAAAGCCTATCGCAAGGGCACGCGGCCCGATGGCACCGAAGGCACCGTCGAAGGCGGCGTGGTGGGGTTCTATTCGCTGGAAATGAGCGCCGAACAGCTGGCCGCACGTATCCTGTCGGAAGCCGCCGAAGTGCCATCAGAACAAATCCGCCGCGGGGATATGACCGAAACGGAATTCCGCCGCTTTGTCGATGCCGCCAAATCGCTCGAAGCCTGCCCGCTCTATATTGACGACACGCCGGCCCTGCCCATCAGCCAATTGGCCGCCCGCGCGCGCCGTCTGAAGCGGACGCATGGCCTTGATGTGTTGATCATCGACTATCTTCAACTGGTCCGCCCGGCCTCTGCCAAAGACAGCCGCGTCAACGAAGTGTCCGAGATCACGCAAGGCCTCAAGGCCATTGCCAAGGAACTTGATATTCCGGTGATCGCCCTGTCACAGCTGTCGCGTCAGGTCGAAAACCGCGAGGACAAGCGCCCGCAATTGTCGGACCTGCGGGAATCCGGGTCGATCGAACAGGACGCCGATGTGGTGATGTTCGTATTCCGCGAGGAATACTATAAGGAACGCGAAAAGCCGGGCGATCACGATCTGGAAAAAATGGCCGCCTGGCAGGATGAAATGGAACGCCTACACGGCAAAGCCGAGGTCATCATCGGCAAGCAGCGCCACGGACCGATCGGGTCGATCGAGCTTAGCTTTGAAGGCCGCTTCACCCGGTTTGGCAACCTCATCAAACCGTGGCAGCAGGGCGCAGAAGAGATGTGATCCCGCTTATCCCAGCGTGATCATACCGCCAAACGGCACGTCGGTATCCCAGCCGTCATTGACGCCGAAAATAGCGCAGGCTGCCTTGATGCAGCCCGCATGTGTCACGACAAGCGCGTTGTCCGCAAGGCTCTCAAGACCCGCGCGCACCCGGCGTTCAAGCATGGCGACGCTTTCGCCGCCATGGCCGTCGAAGTGATGAAAATCCTCGGCCCATCCGTCAATCTGATCACGCGGAATGGCGGCCCAGGGCACACCTTCCCAAAGCCCGAAATCCATTTCAATCCAATGCTCTGACACAACAATCTCATGTGATAGGTGATCTGCGATATGTGCCGCCAGCGTCCGGCATCTGGTCAAGGGTGATGACACCAGCAGGCCAGGGTCCGGCAAGGATGCCAGAACGGTATCCGCCTCTGTGGCAAAGCTGTCGGCAAGTGCCAGATCGGTGCGCCCATAACAGGTGCCCTTGGCCACCTGGGGCGTTGTGTGACGCACCAATGTCAAAGCCATAGCGCAAGCCCCAGATAGAACCCAACCTCGCTCAACTGCTGTATCCCGCCAAGGCAATCACCGGTATAGCCCTGCAGCTTGCGCAGCAGCATCGCACGAAATACCGCAGCGGCCAGAATGGCGGTTACACCCGCCAGAAGGGATGCAACAGCTCCAAACCAGATCACCGCCAGCCCCACAGCGACCGCACCGCTGAGCATGGCAAACCGGTATCCTTCGGGGGCAACCGTGGGGGCGACGAATTTCGCGCCGACCTCGCGCGCATAGGCGTCGGTTGCAATCACATGCACGGCCCCGGCACGGCTGATGATATGCGCTACAATCAGCGCAACAGCCGCTGTCGAGACCGAAAAACTGGCCAATGTTGCGGCCTTTAGCGCCAAGGTCAGCCCCAGCGCCACAACGCCATAGGTGCCGATCCGGCTGTCCCGCATGATTTCGAGCGCGCGTTCGCGGGTCATGCCGCCGCCCAGCCCGTCTGCCGAATCCGCCAGACCATCTTCGTGGAACGCGCCTGTGATAAAGATCGTCGCGGCCATCGACAGCAAGACGGCAACGATCATCGGCACCGCCAGCGCCGACAGCCCCAAAACCCCCGCCCCGACCGCACCAACCCCACATCCGACAAGCGGATAGTACCGCGTCGCCCGGATCAGCAACTCATCCGAAAAAGGCAGATCACGGGGAACAGGCACGCGGGTCAGAAACTGAACCGCAATCAGAAAGACATGCCATTCGCTGCGCAAACCCGCCTTCATGCTTTGCCCGACACACCCGCGCTTTCGAAACTTGCCATGTCATTCAGCATCGCCACTGCCGATTTGACCAGCGGCCACGCCAGAACCGCGCCGGTGCCTTCACCCAGCCGCATGCCCAGATCAAGCAGCGGATCGGCCTCCAACGCCTGCAGCAGCGCTGCATGTCCCGGTTCGGCCGAACGATGCGCAAAGATCATGGCGTCGCGCACCTCGGGCATCATCCGAACCGCAAGAAGCGCTGCCGCACTGGCGATGAACCCATCGATCAGGATCACGCGTTTCACCTCGGCCGCGCCAAGTATGGCACCGACGATCATCGCAATTTCGAAGCCGCCGTATTCGGCCAGAACCCGGGCCGGATCGCTCAGTCCCGGAGTGCGGGCCGCGGCCTGCGCCAGAGTATTTTGCTTGTCGGTCAAACCCGCATCATCCAGCCCGGTGCCCCGCCCGGTCAAAACATGCACGTCCTGACCGGTCATGAAATGGGCGATCAACGTAGCGGCGGATGTGTTTGCGATCCCCATCTCGCCAAACGCCACAGCGTCATATGCACCGTCCTGACCAAACGCCTTGCCGCGTGCCACGGCCTGGTCACGCTGCGCGTCGGACATGGCCGGTCGCTCAAGGCTGTTTGCCGTCCCTTCGGCCACCGGGGCGTCCACGATACGATCCAGATCGAAGGGTCCGCCCAGAACACCCGCATTCACAACGCGCAGGTCCACACCGTTTGCATCGGCAAACACATTTGCAGCCGCGCCGCCGGATGCAAAATTCAGAACCATCTGGCGCGTGACCTCTGGCGGAAAGGCCGACACGCCAGAGCGGGCAATCCCGTGATCCGCCGCAAAAATCGTCAGCTGGCAGGTCTGCATCCTTGGGGTCAGGCTGTGTTGCAGCCGCGCCACCTGGGCCGCGACTGTTTCGATCCGCCCCAACGCGCCAACCGGCTTGGTTTTGGTGTCAATTTTCCCGCCCAGCGCGGTGTCAAAATCGGTCTGTGTCATACTGTCTGACTAGACCTGCGCTGGCGCGGCCACAACACAAAATCCAACCTGGCAAAAGACCGGCTGAGGTTTCGCGGGCTTTCTTGCTTGACGCACCGCGCAGACCTGCCAAACACCGCTCATGGCACAGTCTGAACTTACAATTGATCTTGGTGCGATTTGCACAAACTGGCGGGCGCTTGCGCAGATGTCTGCGGGCGATACCGCCGCCGTGGTCAAGGCCAATGCCTATGGGCTTGGCGCCAAGCGCGTTTCGCAAGCCTTGGCCAAAGCGGGCGCGCGCACGTTTTTTGTGGCAATGGCCGAAGAAGGGGCCACGGTTCGCAACGCGCTTGGTCCGGGCCCGACGATTGGCGTGTTCGGCGGCCATATGGAGGGCGACGCGGCGCTGATCCGCGATGCCAACCTTGTGCCCATGATCAACTCGATCGACCAAATGTTGCGCCATGTCGAAGCCTTGCCCGGGCACCCGTTCGGCATCCAGCTGGACAGCGGCATGAACCGTTTGGGCATGGAAGCGGGTGAATGGTCTGCCCTGCGGGACATCGCCCTTAGCCAGAAGCCGGTGCTTGTGATGAGCCACCTTGCCTGCGCGGATGAACCCGGTCACGGGATGAATGCGTTTCAGCTTCAGACCTTCCGCCAGATGACAGACGGCATAAATGCGCCCCGGTCTCTTGGCGCAACCGGCGGGACCTTGCTGGGTGCGGAGTACCATTTTGATATGACGCGACCGGGCATCGGCCTGTATGGCGGGCTGCCATATATCGAAGCGGTGCCGGTGGTGACCTTGTCGATCCCGGTCATTCAGGTACGCGATGTCAATCCGGGTGAATCGGTCGGCTATGGCAACCGATGGGTGGCCAGAGTGCCGGGCAAAATCGCCACGATATCAGCCGGATACGCTGATGGCATCCTGCGCGCGATGGGACCAAAAGCCTATGTCTGGGCCGGGGAAAGCCGCTGCAAGATCGTCGGGCGGATTTCGATGGACCTGATCGGCGTCGATGTCAGCGCGCTGAAAGACCCGCCCGACCGGGTCGAGCTTTTGGGCCAGCACCAATCTATCGACAGCGTGGCGGATGCGGGCGGAACGATCGGGTATGAAATTCTCACATCCCTTGGGCCGCGCTATAACCGGACATATATAACCGCATAACCGCATAACCGCAGTGATTGGCGTCTGAGAGATATGACCTTTTTCGAACCCTCGCCGGTTCTGCTGGCCTTTATCTTTGTGCAACGCTTTGTCTTTTTCGAGGTGCTGGCCGTCTTGGCCCTGCTGCGGCTTGCTGTTGGACAAGGGGCTGCCCGCATTCCGGCGCTGCTGACGTTGATCTTATGTCTTTTGGCAATTTTTGCAGCCTTTGCCCCGGCGTTCAATCTTCAGACACTGGGGGCTTACCCCCCCGCCGCGCGGCTATTGGCCTTGGGGGGCGGGATGGCGCTGCCGCTGATCACCTCGGGTATTTTTGCCACCAGCCTTTTGCTGCCCTCACGCCGCTGGCGCTGGATTGATGTGCTCCATGTCATAGGATTCATCACGTTTCTGGGCCTTTGGGCGGTCACGCAGGTCTGACGGATGGCCGCACTTAAATGGATCAACCTGTCGCTTCTTATTCTATATCCAATAGCCTGGGTTGCCCCGCTGATGCGCGCAGGCGTGCTGCCGTTGTTCGGTTTGACGGAAATCAGCGTTTTGACCGGCCTGCAAGCGTTGTGGCAAAGCGATATCTTTCTGGCCGTTCTGGTGACCCTGTTTGCTTTGTTTGCGCCGTATCTGAAAACCATCGGTCTGGCTTTGGTGCATTTCGGACTGCTGAGCGACAGGGCCTTGCCTGCCCTTTCGATGCTGGGCAAGCTTGCGATGGCGGATATTTTCCTGATCGCGCTTTATATCACCATCGTCAAAGGCATCGGGTTCGGACGGATTGAAACAGCATGGGGGCTGTACCTGTTCTCGGCCTGTATTTTGGTGTCCCTGATCGCAAGCGTCGTTGAAAACCACGCGCGACGCGACTGAATCACCCTCAACGCAATCAGAGGTATGTGACATGTTTGTTCACGCCTCTCTGCAAATATTGAAAAAACGTTAAAAAACAGTAGGGCACCCCACCCTATCGGCATAATATCGCCTGAAGTGATGCTATTTTGTGCGGATTTGGGGGTTTCATGAGTGGTGCGATGCAATCAGTCGTTGTCGGCACAGGGTGGTTTGTCCAAAGGCTGATGTTCGCCTGTGTTGCGATCCTGGGGCTTGGCGCGCTGGCCTATACGCTTGCTGCGGCATTTGGCTATGCGCCCTGGCTGGAAATGGCCATGTCCTTTGACGGCACTCCGGTGCAAAACGCCGGAATGGCCGTGCAGATCGGCGTGACCGCCCTTCTGGTCGGGCTTTGCGTTTTCCTGCCTGCCAATGCCCGGATCATGGCGTTGGAAACCTCCCACCGGAAGTTCCACATCACAATGGACGACGTGGCGCGCGCCTACCGGTTGTCCCACGCGTCCGACCGTCACGGGGTGTTCAAACTGAAATCCGAATTCGACTCCGTACGGGAACGCATGGCGTATTTGCGCGATCATCCGGACTTGGCCGAGCTTGAGCCATCCGTTCTCGAAATCGCAAGTCAGATGAGCCATGTGTCGCGCGATCTGGCGCAGACCTATTCAGAGGCCAGCATCAATCGCGCGCGGGATTTTCTGATCCAGCGCCAGCAAGAGATCGAGGACTTCACAACGCGCCTTGACGAAGCCAAGGCCGTCGCCGCCGACATGCGGGTCTGGGTCGACAAGGTCGAGCTTGAGGAAAGCGTCGCCAAGGCGCAGCTGGCGCAACTGACCGAGGTTTTGGCCGATATCCTGCCCGAATTGCAAACTGGCGTTATCGGCACCCCCCCGTGCGCCGAAACGGTCGCCCCTGCGGCAAACGACACGCCAGCTGCGGACATCTGGGACGAACCGGTCGAATTTCCCCATAACGATGACAACCGCATCGTCGCGCTTCTCGCGCGTCGTGCCGCCGAATAGGACAGCAGCGTCTTGCGGGCCGTCGCGGCTTAGGCCACAAGCGGCACGATGGTGAAATCGACAGCAACCTTTGTGTGCCAGTCCTGTGGCAACACCACCAACAAATGGGCCGGACGCTGCGACGCGTGCGGCGAATGGAATTCGATTGTCGAGGAAGTCCCACTGGCCGCTGGGCCCGCGTCGAAAACGCTGGGGGCCTCCAAGGGCAGGTCTTTGCCGCTTAGCGATTTGTCCGGTGACGAAGCCCCGCCGCCCCGGACAACATCGAAACTGGCCGAACTGGACCGCGTTCTGGGGGGCGGTCTTGTCCCGGCCTCGGCGCTTTTGGTGGGCGGCGACCCGGGCATCGGCAAATCAACCCTGTTGTTGCAAGCCGCCGCGGCCTTTGCCCGGGCGGGCCTCAAGGTTATTTACATCTCGGGCGAAGAAGCCAGCGCACAGGTCCGCATGCGCGCCGCGCGTCTGGGGTTGCGCGACGCACCGGTCAAGCTTGCCACCGAAACCAATCTGCGCGACATCCTGACAACGCTGGAAAACGAAAAGCCCGATCTGGCGATCATCGACTCGATCCAGACCATGTGGGCCGACAATGTGGCCAGCGCCCCCGGCAGCGTGGCCCAGGTGCGCGCGTCAGCGCACGAACTGACCAGCTTTGCCAAACGGCGCGGCACCTCGATCGTCATGGTCGGCCATGTCACCAAGGACGGCCAGATCGCCGGCCCCCGCGTGGTCGAACACATGGTCGACACCGTGCTTTATTTCGAAGGCGAACGGGGCCATCAATTCCGGATCTTGCGCGCGGTGAAGAACCGATTTGGCCCGGCCGACGAAATCGGTGTTTTTGAAATGACCGGCAAGGGGTTGTCCGAAGTTGCGAATCCCTCTGCCCTGTTCCTGTCGGAACGCGGCGAGTCCGCCCCGGGTTCTGCGGTGTTCTCCGGGATCGAAGGCACGCGTCCGGTGCTTGTGGAATTTCAGGCCCTTGTGGCCCCCACGCCACACAGCCAACCGCGCCGAAGCGTCGTCGGCTGGGATGGCGGGCGGCTTGCAATGATCCTCGCGGTGCTGGAAGCGCGCTGCGGCATTCCGTTTGCGGGGCTGGACGTTTACCTCAACGTGGCCGGTGGCATGAAGATCGGCGAACCCGCCGCAGACCTTGCTGTGGCCGCAGCGCTTTTGTCGGCCCGCGAGGACGTGGCCTTGCCGCCGGAAACGGTTGTCTTCGGCGAAATCAGCCTGTCTGGCGCATTGCGGCCTGTCGGGCAAACCGAAAACCGGTTGAAAGAAGCGCAAAAACTTGGTTTTACCGCCGCGATCGTGCCACAGGGCGGCAAGTCGGTGTCCCGCGACGGGATTAAAACAACCGAAATTGACGCTTTGGCAAGTTTTGTGGGTGATGTGTTCGGCGCAGGGTAGCGCCACAGATTGTAAGAAGGGCAAGACGCCGATGGAAGGCTTTACCGCAATTGATGGCGTCGTCGCTGTCGTCATCGTTCTCTCGGCACTGCTTGCCTATTCGCGCGGGGTTGTGCGCGAAGGCATGGCCATTCTGGGCTGGGTCGCTGCTGCAATACTGGGGTTCATGTTTGGACCACAGCTGCGCCCGCTGATGTCTGAAATTCCCATCATCGGTGAATTCATGTCCGGCAGTTGTGAACTCAGCGTGATCGGCGGCTTTGCCTCGGTGTTCACGATTGCCCTTGTGATCATGTCGTTCTTCACGCCGCTGTTTTCATCACTTGTGCAACGCTCGGCGCTGGGGGGGCTGGACCAGGCGTTCGGCTTTCTGTTTGGTGTGGCACGGGGCATTTTGCTCGTGGCGATTGCCTTTTTCGTCTACGAGGTCGTTATTGCCTCGCAGGATATCGCCATGATCGATGATAGCCGGTCCGCAGTGGTTTTCAGCCGCTTTACCGATCAGATCGAAAACCAGAACCCCGAACAGGCGCTTGGCTGGATCACGGCACAATACGAAGCGCTGGTTTCGGTGTGTGATGCGCCAGCGGGGAACGATGCCTGACGCAGACGGCACAGGAACCGGGCCGTAACGTCACAAAAACAATCCTGATCCGCATCCTTGCGTGACACCGGCATCACAACCACCTATGACGAACCCACTCTCTGCTGCCACGGATTCGGAGCCCCGGTTTGTCCGACACTCAGATGCCCCCCGCCCATCCCTTTGATGATGACAAACTCAGGGAGGAATGCGGTATTTTCGGCGTAGTTGGCGTCACCGATGCCGCAAACTTCGTCACGCTTGGCTTGCACGCGCTGCAACATCGCGGACAAGAAGCGGGCGGGATCGTCTCGTATCATCCCGATCACGGCTTCAACAGCGCACGGCGCTTTGGCTATGTCCGCGATAACTTTACCAGTCAAAAGCTGATGGAAACCTTGCCGGGAGAGCTGGGCATTGGCCATGTCCGCTATTCCACCGCCGGCTCCAAGGGCCAAACCCAGATCCGCGACGTGCAACCCTTTTTTGGCGAATTCTCTATGGGGGGCGCTGCCATTGCCCATAATGGCAATATCACCAATGCCGATGCCCTGCGCCGCGAACTGATTGAACGCGGCTCCATCTTTCAAAGCTCGTCTGACAGCGAATGTATCATCCATTTGATGGCACGGTCCTTGCAGCGCAATATCCCCCAGCGGATGGAAGATGCGCTGCGCCGTGTCGAAGGCGCGTTCTCTGTGGTGGCGATGACCCGTACCAAACTCATCGGCGTGCGCGATCCCCTGGGCGTGCGCCCGCTGGTGCTTGGCAAACTTGGCGATGGCTGGGCTCTTAGCTCGGAAACCTGCGCGCTGGATATCGTCGGGGCCGAATATGTCCGCGAAATCGAACCGGGCGAAATGGTGGTGATCACCGCCGAACACGGCGTCGATTCAATCCGCCCGTTCCGCCCGAAGAAATCGCGCTTCTGCATCTTCGAACATGTCTATTTCTCGCGTCCTGACAGCATTATCGGGGATCGCTCCGTCTATGAAACCCGACGCCAGATCGGTGTGGAGCTGGCCCGCGAAATGCCGGTCGAGGCTGATCTGGTGTGCCCGGTCCCGGACAGCGGCACACCTGCCGCCATTGGCTACGCGTTCGAATCTGGCATCCCCTATGGCATGGGGATCATCCGCAACCAGTATATGGGTCGCACGTTTATCGAACCCACCGAACAAATTCGAAACATGGGTGTGCGGCTCAAGCTCAATGTCAATCGCGCGCTGATCAAGGGCAAACGCGTTGTCCTGGTTGATGACAGTGTGGTGCGCGGAACCACAAGCCGCAAGATCAAGGAAATGATCCTCGATGCCGGTGCGGCAGAGGTCCATTTCCGCATCGCCTCTCCGCCCACCGCCTGGCCCTGCTTTTACGGCGTCGACACGCCACAGCGCGAAAAGCTGCTTGCCGCAACCATGTCCGAAGAGGAAATGCGCAGCCACCTTGGGGTGGATAGCCTCAAATTCATCTCTCTGGATGGCCTTTACCGCGCGGTGGGTGAAGCGTCCGGGCGCGACGCCAAATCGCCGCAATATTGCGACGCCTGTTTTTCGGGCGAATATCCGGTCGAGCCGTCCGATATGCTCGAAAAAGGCTTTCAGATGAAGGCGGCCGAATAGACCACCATCCTGACGCCCGTCTCTGTTTCGAAAATATCTCGGGGGAGGCCGCAGGCCGGGGGCAGCGCCCCCACACCGTCAAAACAAAAAGCCCCCGCCGATCCGGCGAGGGCTTTTTCCATTTTGCCTCAGCGGCAGATTACGACTGACGCGCTTTCAACGCTTTCCAGGCTCCAGTCACAATCAGAGCCGCCAGGATCGCTTTGACCGCATCACCAATCAAGAACGGCGCGGTGAAATAGGCCCAGTAATATCCAATATCCTGACCGACCCAGCCTGCCTCAACGCCGGTCAGCGACGCCACCGCCATTGGCCATGCGATACCGGGAATATACAGCAGTGCCGAAAGAACCAGCGTCACCGCTGCGGTGGACGCCACCCCTTTGGCAATACCGCGTTCCGCGGCCAGCCCCGCCAGACCCGCCATCATGACAAACCCGAACAGGAACCCCGCTGTCGGGCCGAAAAACGCAAGACCGTTCATGCCGCTGGCAAAAACCGGCAGCCCCATCGCACCATAGCCAAGATAGGTCAAAAGCGTAGCTGTCCCAAGCCGGGCTCCAAAGGTCAGCCCGATGATTAGGATCGCCAGGGTCTGCAACGTCATCGGGATCGGGAAAAACGGAACCGAAATCTGGGTGGCCACCGCTATGAACGCGGCCCCACCAAGAGCCATAAGCGCTTGACGGAAGAGTGTGGTTTTGCCGAGAACGGCTGGCATAGGCGTCATTTTGGGTATCCTTACATCTGTTCCGTGTGTTGCCCTTGTTATTTCTGCAATTGCAGCATCAAGTCAAGCGTCCCCCCTTGCGATACCTGCGCCAAAAAGGCATGTGACGTGCCATGACAGACACAACACTTCCCGTGGCATTGGTGACCGGTGCCTCCCGTGGACTGGGATTTGCCCTGGCGGACGCTTTGGCAGACACCCATCATATCGTCGCCGTGGCCCGCACGGTTGGCGGTCTGGAAGATCTTGACGACCGGATACAGGCCAGGGGTGGCTCCACGACGCTGGCTCCGATGGATATTGCCAAGGCCGATGCCATGGCCCAGCTGTGCCGGTCGATCCATGACCGCTGGGGCGGGATCGCGCTTTGGGTGCATACGGCAATCCATGCCGGCCCGCTGACGCCGGTCAATCACATGGATGCCAAGGATTGGAAAAAGTCCTTGTCGATCAATCTTGATGCAATGTCTTATCTGGTCCCTTATATCGCGCCGCTGCTGGGGTCAGAGGGTCGAGCGGTCTTTTTTGATGATCCCCGGGGTGGGGAAAAGTTCTTTGGTCATTATGGCACGACGAAATCTGCTCAGATATCGCTGGTGCGGTCCTGGCAGGCGGAATCTGCCAAAACAGGTCCGGTTGTGCGGATTCTAAAACCGAACCCCATGACCACATTGTTGCGCACGCGGTTCTATCCCGGCGAGGACCAATCGGGGCTGGCACCGGCCAAAGACGAAGCCGCCCGCCTTTTGCCGGACATCCTGTCCGCCTGATCAACACGCATTCCGCGTCACCACATCCAATGTTTTGCAGACCCGCAAAAACGCAAAGTTGCGCGCAGGCGGATGCTTGCCGCACACGCGCCCTTGTCCTATGCAGGTCAAAACAAGGGCAGATCATATGCGCATACTCATAACAAATGACGACGGAATCAGTGCCCCCGGGCTGGATGTGCTGACCGAAATTGCCAAGGCTGTCGCGGGTCCGGATGGCGATGTCTGGACGGTGGCACCCGCCTTTGAACAATCCGGCGTCGGCCATTGCATCAGCTATACCCATCCGATGATGGTCAGCCAGATGCGCGGCGAAAACCGCTATGCCGCCGAAGGCAGCCCGGCGGATTGTGTGCTGGCGGGGTTGCATGACGTACTGATCGGCGGCCCACCTGATCTGGTCTTGTCGGGTGTCAACCGTGGGAACAATTCGGCGGAAAACGCGCTGTATTCGGGAACGCTGGGCGGTGCCATGGAAGCAGCGCTGCAAGGCATCCCGGCCATTGCCCTTTCGCAGTATTATGGCCCCGACAATCTACACGCCGATGACCCGTTCGAAGCCGCGCGTGTCCATGGGACCGAGGTTATTCGGCGGATTCTTGCCGCTGACCCCAAGGGCCAAACCGGATATCGGCTGTTCTATAATGTGAACTTCCCCCCTGTGCCCGCCGCTGCGGTCAAAGGCACGCGGGTGACGCCGCAAGGCATCCGCGAAGGGACAAGCTTTTCGGTCGAGCCACATAACTCTCCTTCGGGGCGTCGGTTTTTGTGGATCAAGGGCGGCGATCAGCGTGCGCCCACAGCTCCGGGCAGCGATGCGTCGGAAAACCTCGCGGGGTATATCAGTGTCACGCCGATGCGGGCGGATCTGACCGCCAAGGATCAGATGGCCACTTTGCAGAACGCTTTTGAGTGATGATTGATCCGGAACTCAAGATGCAGTTCCTTTATGCCCTGCGGTCCCGCGGTGTGACCAATGCCACGGTATTGACCGCGATGGAGCAGGTCGACCGCGCGCCTTTTATCAAGGGCTATTTCGCCGAACGCGCCTATGAGGACATGCCATTGCCGATTGCCTGCGGGCAAACGATCAGCCAGCCTTCGGTTGTCGGGCTGATGACCCAGGCGCTTGAGGTCACACCGCGCGACACGGTTCTGGAGGTGGGCACCGGCTCTGGCTATCAGGCCGCGATCCTGAGTGTGCTGGCCCGTCGCGTCTATACGGTGGACCGACACAGACGGCTGGTGCGCGAGGCCCGCGAAGTGTTTGAGACACTGGGGCTGACCAACGTCACGGCCTTTACCGCCGATGGCAGTTTCGGGCTGCCGGATCAGGCCCCGTTTGATCGCATCCTGGTGACAGCTGCCGCCGAAGACCCGCCCGGCCCGTTATTGGCGCAGCTCAAAGTGGGAGGCATTATGGTGCTTCCTGTGGGGCAATCCGATGCGGTTCAGCATCTGATCCGGGTTCGGCGTACGGAAGATGGGCTAGAGTATGACGAATTACGCCCGGTTCGGTTTGTTCCGCTTGTCGAAGGGGTGGCCCGAGACGGGTAAAACGGGCATAATGTGCAACGTGACGCCAGGGGACACAACCGGCGCATTTGAGGATATCGACATGGCTTCTTTTTCAGAGACCCGCAGACCTGCATTCCGGCTGAGCGCATCCGTGACCGTTCTGGCGGTGCTTGGCGCGTGCTCGGAACCGCTTGATCTGGATATGCGGGGCATTCTGAACGGGGGCTTCAATACCGCAGATGCGGCCCGCGCAGCAACGGCGAGCCGGCCCGAGCCAGACAATCGGGGGGTGATCTCTTATCCGAATTACCAGGTCGCTGTGGCCCAGCGCGGAGACACGCTCGCCACATTGGCAAACCGCGTCGGATTGCCCGCTGCGGAACTGGCCCGTTTTAATGGCGTTCAGACCGGCGATAGTCTACGCGCCGGGGAAATCATCGCCCTGCCCCGCCGCGTGGCTGAACCATCGCCCGCCACAGGGGCCGTTGCCACAGGTCCGATCCGCCCGCCCTCCGAGGTTGACATCACCACGCTGGCCAGCGACGCAATCGACCGATCCGAGCCGACACCAAGCCAGCGCAGCGAACCGCAAACCGGTGCCGAACCGGTCCGGCATCAGGTTAAACGCGGGGAAACCGCCTTTACGATCTCGCGGCTTTACAATGTGTCCGCCAGGTCCTTGGCAGAATGGAATGGTCTCGACAGCGACTTTTCCCTGCGCGAGGGGCAGTTCCTGCTGATCCCGGTGGCCACGCAAGCCCCGGCGCAAGCCTCTGAACCAGAGGCACCGGGGCGTGGTTCACCCACCCCGGAACCGCCCTCGGCATCGCAACCACTGCCCGAGGAGACCCCACCACCCGCCGCAGAGGCCACGGCACCCGCCGAACCCGAGGCCCCGCCCGCTGCCGATGTCGGAGAACAGACAGCCGCCAGCGCATCAACCGCCGCCATGAGCTTTCCGGTTCAGGGCAGCATCATTCGCGAATATGCGAAAGGACGGAATGACGGGATAGATATCGGCGCGTCGGTCGGCACAGATGTGAAAGCCGCCGCCAGCGGCCAGGTTGCAGCGATCACTACAAACACCGATGGCATCAATATTTTGGTGGTGCGTCATCCCGACAATTTGCTGACGGTCTACACCCATGTTGACAATATATCGGTCAAGAAGGGCGATGCCGTCAGCCGGGGCCAGGCGATTGCGAAAGTCGCACGGTTCGATCCCGCGCGGGTTCATTTTGAAGTGCGCAAAGGATTCGACAGTGTCGATCCCATGGAATATCTGCGCTGAGCTAATTTTTTCTTTAGACCTTTAAGATTATTCGTACGAATAATCTTTGCCCCGCTCCAACGCTTTGCCCAGCCGTGGCAGGCGGGCTTTCTTCAGCAATTTGCGCACATCCCAAAGCCGATCCGACAGCCGGTTGGCCGCGTCATGAACGGCGGCCACGGCGCGGGCGACCGCGTCGGGGTCCGCTGCATGAAGACCGATCAGAAACGCGTCGGGATCAGACCGGGATAGACCTTCTTCAGTCAAAATATTGCGGGGAAAATCCTTGGCATTCAACGTGATCAGAACATCCGCATGGCCCGCAATGGCAGCCGCCAAAACGTGGACATCATTGGCATCCGGCAACCACAACCGATCCAGAAGCGACGCTTTCGGTGTGACCCGCGCCTCTGGCCAATGCGCGTTGACCATCGCGATCTCGGCATCCGCCTGCAGCTGTCCCTGCGGTCCCAGTTTCCCCGCCGCGCGCGACCATTCATCCAGAATGCGCTGTGACCAAAGCGGCTCAAACAGACCTTCAGCCGCAACGCCCAACAACACCTCGCGCATCACGGTTGGATACAACACACATGTGTCGAGCAGCACTTTCACAGGCGAAAGAACAGCGCTTTTAGATATCCCGATTCCGCCAGTTGCGGCATCAAGGGATGGTCCGGACCGGCCTGCCCTGTATGGATCAGCTGCGCATGACGCCCGGCCCGACCAATCCCGCGAAGGCAAGCTCCGGTAAAGGCAGACATGTCGGCCGCGTGGGAACACGAACACAGCACCAAAAACCCGTCTTTGGCCACCAAAGGTGCCGCCAAACGCGCGATACGTTCATAGGCGCGCAACCCGGCATCCCGCGCCTTGTGCGATGGGGCAAAGGCTGGCGGATCACAAATCACAACGTCAAATTCGGCGTTGTCTTCGGCCAGGCTTGTCAGAACCGAAAAGGCATCACCCCGGGTTGTGGTCAACCGGTCACCAGCCCCCATCCGGCGGGCACCTTCGGTCGCCAGTGCCAATGCCGGTTCGGAGCCGTCCACGCAATGCGCGTGTTGCGCCCCTCCGGCCAATGCGGCCAATCCAAAGCCGCCAACATGCGAGAACACGTCAAGAACCCGCGCCCCATCCGCCAATGCTGCGGCAAATGCGTGGTTCGGGCGTTGGTCGAAGAACAATCCGGTTTTCTGGCCGCTGACCAGATCTGCCATGTAGATGGCACCGTTCATGTGAACCGGGACCGGCTCTGTCGGGGCGTCCCCCAACAACACAGCATCGACATCGTCCAGCCCTTCCAGACCCCGCCCCCGCCCTCCGGCGTTTTTGAGGATCGTGGTCACGCCTGTGACATCGGCAAGCGCTGCTGTCAGATCGTCCAGCAATAGATCAGCCCAGGCCGCATTGGGTTGGATGACCGCAATGTCGCCGAACCGGTCAATGATCACGCCCGGCAGCCCATCCGCTTCGGCATGGACCAGCCGGTAATACGGGCTGGAAAACAGCCGTTCGCGTAGGTCCTGGGCTTTGCGCAAGCGCGTGGCAAACCAGCCCTGATCCGGCGCAGCGGCCTCTGGCATGTCGAGAACTCGGCCGATGATTTTGGAATTCGGATTGACCCCGACCATCGCCAACGGGCTGCGGTCAGAATCCTCCAAAACCGCGATCGTGCCGGGTGTCATCGCGCGCGTTCTGCGGTCGGTAACAACTTCATTGGCATAGACCCAAGGATAGCCACGGCGGATCGCCTGCGGTTTGGTTTTGGGTTTCAATCGAAGAACGGGTAAAGAAGACGCTGTCATAACGTCTCCTTTACGCCCCTCGCTCTTGGGGGGAAAGCCTCTGTTTGGCCTAGATGTCGTTTATGAGCTGAAGCAGCCCCAGCTTTGCGTTCACATGCCCGCCCGGCACGGTCAGTTCGTTGGTCATGACCTGAGCGAGATGCGCGATCAAACGCTGCTTTTGGGTCTCGCCTCGGGCATCTGCAGCGATTGCGGATTGGCCCTCAAGCGCGTCCAGATCGGCGTCCACATCCTTGGTCGCGCCGATTTGCTGACCCGTTTCTATATCGACGAGCCGCATCTTGAAGCTGATGTCGTGGACGCCGCCAACCGTGTAGCGGGCTTTTTCGGACAAGGCATGAAAGCGCGTCACCTGCACATCGACGCGCACCGGGCGGGTGCCCTGCACATGCGGGGCGGCATTGCGCAAGGCGGTTTCGAACATCGCTTTGACCTGCCCATGCCGATCGCCCAGGGGGTCGCCGCGCCACACGATGTCGCCGCGGGGATAATAGGTGTTACGTTCATTCACCACCAGGGATTGCGGGACCGACACCGTAAAGCTGTCGATCATGTAATCGGGCTGGACAAACCCAAGAGCGGTGTCGTCCGGCATCGCGGCGCGGCTGGCCGGGCCGGTGCTTGCACAGGCACTGAGCGACACCGCCAACAACACTGCGGCACCTGCCTTTAACAGGGATTTCATAATATGCGTCCTTTACGGGCCGGTTGATCAGATTTTCACAATCAACAAAGCCGGAGAAAAGGGCGCATTAAGGGCGAAATCGGTACAATTTACTGAAAAACGAAACGACCTGCGGTAACAGATGGGACTTTACTGTTAGCGCTAACTTTACTAAGTGATCCTCAAGACTGCAACGGTTTCTACGCGGAGGCATCATGGCACACCCCTTGAATGACACAATCAAGACCGTCACCCAGCGGATTCGGGAACGCTCTGAACAGTCACGCGGTCGCTATATGTCCCGTATGCGTCAGGCCGCCGCCGAAGGCCCGCGCCGCGCGCATCTGAGCTGTGGAAATCAGGCCCATGCCTATGCCGCCATGGGCGAAGACCAGGGCAAGCTTGCTACGGAACGCGCACCGAATATCGGAATTGTCACCGCCTACAACGACATGCTGTCCGCGCATCAGCCGTTCGAGCGCTTTCCCGACATCATTCGCACCGCCGCACGGGCAGCGGGCGGTACGGCGCAGGTCGCGGGTGGCGTTCCTGCCATGTGCGACGGCGTCACTCAGGGTCAAGTCGGAATGGAGCTTTCGCTGTTTTCGCGCGACGTGATCGCATTGGCCGCCGGTGTTGCGCTTAGCCACAACACGTTTGATTCTGCACTGTATCTTGGCGTTTGCGACAAGATCGTGCCCGGTCTGGTGATCGCCGCGGCCACGTTTGGCTATCTGCCGGGGCTTTTTATTCCGGCCGGACCAATGCCATCGGGCTTGCCGAATGATGAAAAAGCCAAGGTGCGCCAGCAATTTGCTGCAGGCGAGGTGGATCGCGAGGCGTTGATGAAAGCTGAAATGGCGTCTTATCATTCGCCCGGCACCTGCACCTTTTACGGCACCGCCAATTCCAACCAGATGCTGATGGAATTCATGGGGCTGCACCTGCCGGGTGCGTCCTTTGTGAACCCCGGAACCCCGCTGCGCGAGGCTTTGACCACCGCAGGCACCGAGCGCGCGCTTGAGATCACGCAACTGGGCAATGATTATCGCCCTGTCTGCGACGTTCTGGACGAAAAGGCCTTTGTCAATGGAATCGTCGGATTGATGGCCACCGGTGGATCGACGAACCTTGTTCTGCATCTGCCCGCGATGGCCCGCGCCGCCGGAGTTGAACTGCGTCTGGAAGATTTTGACGATATTTCGTCCGTCACGCCGCTGATGGCCAAAGTCTATCCGAACGGGCTGGCCGATGTGAATCATTTTCATGCCGCAGGCGGTTTGGGGTTCATGATTGGCGAATTGTTGTCTGCGGGTCTGCTGCATGACGATGTCAAAACCGTTGCGGGTGACGGGCTGCACCTGTACGCCCAGGAACCCAAAATCGCCGAGGGCCGGGTTGTGTATGGCCCCGGCGCAGGCGAAACGCAAAACGCGAAAATCCTGCGTCCGGCAACAGATCCGTTTCAAGCCACAGGCGGATTAAAACAGCTTGAGGGCAATCTGGGTAAAGGCATGATGAAAACCTCTGCCGTGGCCCCCGAACGTCGCGTGATCGAAGCCAAGGCGCGTGTTTTCCACGATCAGGACGATGTGAAAGTGGCGTTCAAAAACGGCGAATTCAGCGAAGACACCGTGGTCATCGTGCGCTTTCAAGGGCCCAGTTCCAACGGGATGCCGGAATTGCACAGCCTCACACCGACATTGGCCGTGTTGCAAGATCGCGGTCTGAAAGTCGCGCTTGTCACCGATGGCCGCATGTCAGGCGCTTCGGGCAAAGTGCCTGCCGCGATCCATGTCAGCCCCGAAGCCGCCCATGGTGGCCCGCTGGCCCGTGTGCGTGACGGAGATATGGTGCGGGTTGACGCTGTTTCGGGGCAGATCGACTGTCTGGCCGATGACTTTGATCAGCGCGAACCGGTAACCGCCGATCTAAGCGGCAATGGCCACGGTGTGGGGCGTGAATTGTTCGCAGCTTTCCGCGCAAATGTCGGGCTGGCCGAAACCGGCGCGGGCGTTGTCGTTTAATGTTATGAACAAACAAACCTCTGCAACACACGGAACACAAACATGATTACGCCATCAGATGCCAGCATTGAAACGGCAAAGTTCTGTGCATTGGCACCAATTATTCCCGTGCTCGTGGTCGAGGATGCCAGCATCGCCCGCCCCTTGGCCGAGGCGCTTGTCGCCGGTGGTTTGCCGGTTCTGGAAGTGACATTGCGCACAAATGCCGCGCTGGAGGTGATCCGCGAAATGGCCCAGGTTGAGGGCGGTGTTGTCGGTGCAGGCACGTTGCTGACGCCCCAAGATGTGCGCGATGCCACGCAGGCGGGCGCGCGGTTTGGCGTCTCTCCGGGGGCCACCAACCGTCTGCTGGACGCGTGCGAAGCGCATGATCTGCCGGTGCTGCCCGGTGCCGCGACCGCGTCCGAAGCCATGGCCTTGCTGGAGCGCGGCTATTCCGTTCAGAAGTTCTTTCCAGCCGAGGCAAATGGCGGCGTAACCGCCCTGAAAGCCATTGGTGCCCCCATCCCGCAGGTCCGGTTTTGCCCAACCGGGGGCGTGTCGCTTGACAACGCGCCAGACTATCTGGCCCTGTCAAACACGCTTTGCGCCGGGGGATCATGGGTCGCCCCGAAAGATCTTGTCGCCCAGCGCGACTGGGCCGCGATCGAGGCTCTGGCCCAAGAGGCCGCCGCCCTGCCCCGCCCATAAGACCGGCGGTCTGTCTTGGGTTCAGCCAATAGTGCTGCCCCCAACAGGAGTGCCGCCGCGATCTTGTGCGCCTTGACCGCGCCGCCGCGCGGCTTCAATGTTTGTGTTCACCTGCCAAAACCGGCCCCCGCCACAGGGTCGGTATGCGCTTACTGTCCGACCGCTGTTGCTAACAAGGATCAGTCCGAAATGTCCGAAGACCTGAACGCCCGTCACGCCGAAAAAATGCGCAAAATCAAAGCCGCGCGCGACAAGATGATGGAGACAAAGACCGAAGAAAAAGGTCTGATCATGGTGCATACTGGCTCTGGCAAGGGCAAATCATCTTCTGGCTTTGGGATGATCATGCGGTGCATCGCGCATGGGATGCCGTGCGCGGTTGTCCAGTTCATCAAAGGCAACTGGCAGACCGGCGAAAAGATGTTCCTGCGCGACCGGTTCAGCGAGGAATGTCGCTTTTTCGTGTCGGGTGAAGGCTTTACCTGGGAAACTCAAGATCGAGAACGCGATATCGCCGCCGCGCAAAATGGCTGGTCCATCGCGCAAGAGCAGATCCTGGACCCCGAGATTCAGTTCGTTCTGCTGGACGAAATCAACATCGCGCTGCGCTATGACTACCTTGATATCGACGAGGTGGTGGAGTTTCTTTTGACCAAGAAGCCCGAGATGACCCATGTCTGCCTGACCGGCCGCAACGCCAAGCCCGAACTGATCGAGGCGGCGGATCTGGTCACCGAAATGACGCTGATCAAGCACCCGTTCCGCGACGGGATCGTCGCGCAAAAAGGCGTTGAGATGTAACCGCTCATGGCCCGCGCGTTGATGATCCAGGGGACGGGTTCGAATGTTGGCAAGTCCATGCTGGTGGCGGGTCTGTGCCGTGCCGCGCGCCTGCGCGGGCTGTCTGTTGCCCCGTTCAAGCCGCAGAACATGTCCAACAACGCCGCTGTCACAGCAGATGGCGGAGAGATCGGACGCGCACAGGCGCTGCAGGCGCTGGCCTGCGGGCTGGAGGGCCAGACGGATATGAATCCGGTCCTGCTCAAACCTGAAACCGATACCGGCGCGCAGGTGGTTGTTCAGGGCCAGCGGCTGACCACAACACAGGCCCGGGATTATGCCGCGCTGAAACCTGGGTTGATGGACGCGGTTCTGGACAGCTTTGCACGCTTGCGGGCACGTCATGATCTGGTGATTGTCGAAGGGGCCGGAAGCCCCGCGGAAATCAATCTGCGCCGCGGCGATATTGCCAATATGGGCTTTGCCGCGGCGGCGGATGTGCCGGTTGTGCTGTGTGGCGACATCGACCGCGGCGGCGTCATCGCGCAGATCGTCGGCACCCAAGCGGTTTTGCCCCCGGCGGATGCAGACCTAATCAAAGGCTTTCTGATCAACAAGTTTCGCGGCGATCCCAGCCTTTTCGACGATGGTTATGCCGCCATAGAACGCATGACCGGCTGGCGCGGGTTTGGCGTTGCTCCGTGGTTTTCCGACGCCTGGCGGCTGCCTGCCGAAGACGCGCTAGATTTTTCCCGCCCGCCATCTGAAACCAAATCTGAACGGCTTGACATCATCTGTCTATGTCTGTCGCGTATCGCCAATTTCGACGATCTTGATCCGCTTGTTCAGGACGATGGCGTGCGTGTCACCATGCTGCCCCCCGGCCAACCGATTCCGGCCCGGGCCGATCTGGTGATCCTGCCCGGAACAAAATCGACACGCGGCGATCTGGCGTTTTTACGGGCGCAGGGCTGGGATATTGATCTGCTGGCCCATCATCGGCGCGGCGGGCGCATTCTGGGGATTTGTGGCGGCTATCAGATGCTGGGCACGCAGGTTGCGGACCCCATGGGCATCGAGGGTCCGGCGGGCGAAACGCCGGGGTTGGGCCTACTGGATATTCGCACGGTCATGGGCGGCGACAAACGTCTGACCAAAGTGCGCGCCCGGCATCATGCGCTGGACCTGCCCTTCAGCGGCTACGAAATTCACATCGGACGCAGCGACGGCCCCGATTGCCAGCGCCCCTTTGCGCATGTCGATGGCGTGCCAGAGGGTGCAAGCTCGGCAGACGGACGGGTGACCGGGAGTTATCTGCACGGCATGTTCGCCGATGACTCGTTTCGCCGCGCGTGGGTGTCCGGGCTGGGCGCGACAGGATCGCCGTCCAGCTACGCAGCTGGCGTCGAAGCCACGCTTGACGCGTTGGCCCGTCACATGGAGGCGCATCTGGATGTATCGGGGCTGTTGCAACTGGCGCGCTGACAGCCGCGTCCGGTCTGGCAATCGGGGTCATTTGACCCGAAGTGGCAATCCCGAGACGGCAAAAATGACCTCATCCGCAACCGACGCGACCTGTTGGTTCATTTTGCCTGCCGCATCGCGAAACGCACGCGCCAGGGCGTTTTCCGGCACAATCCCCATACCAACCTCATTGGTCACCAGAACAACCGGGCTGGTCTGCTGCGCCAGACATGTCACCAGTTCCGACACCGCCGCCTGCCAATCGCGGTCTGACAGCATAAGATTGCTTAACCAAAGCGTGAGGCAATCCACCAAACGCGGCCCTGTGCCATTGCTGTCGGTAAGGGCCGCGACTAGGCGGATAGGTTCGGCAATCGTGCGCCATTCCGGTCCGCGCCGGGCCTGATGCTCTTGGATGCGCGCCTGCATTTCATCATCACCTGCCTGCCCCGTGGCGATGTAAATCGCCGTATCTGCGTTCAGCAGACACCGCGTTTCAGCGATGCGGCTTTTGCCCGACCGCGCGCCTCCTGTAACCAAAACAATCCGCGACATTTGCAAACCGCCCCTTGCCCGTGCGCGGCATACAAAGCAGAGACAGGGCCGAACGTGAAGGAGAATTGTGGTGATCGCACCGACAGGCCGTGAAACATGCCGCACCACCCCACCTTTTCATCGGGCAAACCCGGGTGTTGGCGGGGGAAGGCCTGCGGATATGCGGATGGTGCAATGATCCGGATCGCAGGCCATTTCGGAGAGCTGATGCAAGGCACCATGGGGCCGGACGGGCCGGTGGCGCTTGTCACGCTGCCTTGCCCCGTTTTGGGTGTTGCGGCGCGGCACATTTCCGGGATCGGCTTTGACCTCGACGCGACAAGTCAGGCGCTTGTGTCGGCTGACAAGGCACAGGCCTTGCTGAAGCGGCTTGATCTTTCGCTGACCGGCCGCATTGAACTGCGTGCCGAGATGCCGCTGGGCGGTGGTGCCGGTGCATCAACCGCCGCATTGGTCGCGTTGGCCAAATTGGCCGGGTATCGCGGCACCCCGCGCAGACTTGCCGCCGCCTGCATCGCCATCGAGGGCGCGTCCGACCCGGTGATGTTCAGCCAGCCGCATCATCAACTTTGGGCGTCACGCTGCGGGCAAAAGCTGGCCGATCTGCCGCAATTGCCTCGCTTTGAGGTGATCGGCGGCTTTTACGGCGATCCGCTCCGCACCGATGCAACCGATACGCGCTTTCCTGATATCGCCGCCCGCGTGCCGCAATGGATCGCCGCCGCGCAGGCCGGGGATTTGCCGGCCTTGGCGCGGCTCGCCAGCCAATCGGCGGCGCGCACGCTTGACCTGCGCGGCCCGCGACCCGATCCGACCGCCGATTTGGCACGTCAGCTTGGCGCGCTTGGATATGTGATCGCGCATACTGGATCGGCCCGCGGGCTGATCTTTGCACCGGGCATGGTGCCGTTGGACTGGCGCTCTGTTTTGGAACGTGCCGGATTGCGCGACACGCTGCGGTTTACCGCCGGAGGCCCGGAATGAGCTTTGCCGCAATGATGGTGATCGCTGTGGCGCTTGATCTGGTCATCGGCTGGCCCGCATGGCTCTATGCCAGGATCGGCCATCCCGTCACCTGGATCGGGGCGCTGATCCATAGACTGGATTGCCAGCTGAACTGCGACAGCGACAGTTTCAAGCGCCGCAAACAGGCCGGTGTGCTGGCCGCCATGCTGTGCATCGGCACAGTCGCAGGCAGCACTGCGGCCCTGCAAGCGGTGATGTCCGGGTGGCAGGCCATCGTGATCGGCGGCATCCTGGCCTGGCCGCTGGTGGCGATGCGATCCATGTATGACCATGTCGCGGCTGTGGCTGATCCGTTGACACACCGCGACGTGCCGGCCGCCCGCCACGCCGTTTCGATGATCGTCGGACGCGACACCCAAAGCCTTGACGACGCGGGGATTGCCCGTGCGGCGCTGGAAAGCCTTGCCGAAAACACATCCGACGGCATTGTTGCACCGCTTTTTTGGGGGGTGGTGTTCGGCCTGCCCGGTATCGCGACCTACAAGGCCATCAACACGCTTGATTCGATGATCGGCCACCGCACCCCGCGCCATGAAGCGTTTGGCTGGGCCTCGGCCCGGATCGACGATCTGGTCAATCTGCCCGCGTCGCGCCTGACCGGGCTGATGTTTGCCGCTGTTTCGGCGCGACCATTCGAGGCGTTCCGGACAATGTGGCGCGATGCCCCGAAACACCGGTCGCCCAATGCAGGCTGGCCCGAAGCGGCGATGGCGGCTGCCCTGGCTGTGCGGCTGTCCGGCCCGCGCGTCTATGCCGATCGCAGTGTCGATGAACCCTATGTCAACGCCGGTGCTGCCGATCCAGACGCAACCGACCTGCGCCGGGGGCTTGCGCTTTACGTGCGGGCCATGGTTTTGGGCAGTGCCGCGCTTGTGCTGTTGGCATGGATCTAAGGGGAAAACGATGCGCGATCACGGGGGAAACATCGACACGGCCATGGCCCGTTTTGGCGGCACCGACTGGATTGACCTGTCCACCGGCATCAACCGCAGCCCCTATCCGGTTTCGGATATTCCCATGAGCGACTGGACAATGCTGCCCACCCGCACGGCGATGTCGGACACGGTTCAGGCGGCACGGGTCGCGTATCACACCAAGGCCCCGATGCTGGCCACCGCAGGCGCGCAAGCGGCGATCCAGATGATCCCGCGACTGACCCGACCGGGCTGCGCGCGGGTTCTTGGACCAACCTATAACGAACATGCCGCCGCCTTGCGCGCTGCCGGGTGGCAGGTGCAGGAAGTGACCCACCTTGATCAGCTGGACGGGGCCGATCTGGCCGTTGTTGTCAATCCGAACAACCCCGATGGTCAAAGCTTTGCGCCCGCCGCCCTACGCGCCCTTGCCGATCGGACGCGGCTGGTTGTGGACGAAAGCTTTTGCGATCCGTATCCCGACCTGTCGCTGGCTCCCGATGCAGGCCAGCATGGTCTGATCGTGCTGCGCTCCTTTGGGAAATTCTACGGATTGGCAGGGCTGCGACTGGGCTTTGTGGTCGGATCGTCCGAAGACATCGCACAACTTTCCGACATGGCCGGGCCCTGGCCCGTCAGTGGCGCGGCGCTTCGGATTGGCACACAGGCGCTGAAAGACCAGGATTGGGCACAGTCAACCATTGCGCGGTTGCAACGGGATACGGCCCAAGCCGACGGGCTGGCGCAATCCGCCGGGTGGACAATATTGGGCGGGACGGCGCTGTTTCGGCTGTATCACACACCAGATGCCAAGGCGGCACAGAACAGGCTTGCCCGGCATCAGATCTGGTCACGGATCTTTCCTTATTCCGATCATTGGCTGCGACTTGGCCTGCCGGGCAGTGCTGCGGAATGGCAGCGATTGGCCGACGCGTTGCACGATGCAGGATCGGTTGTTTGACGCAACACGCCGGGTCTAGCTGTCCATCCGAAGAGGCGCGCCGTGGTCCGACAGGCAGGCGGAATGGTCACGCAGCACGTTCAGCACGCGGCACTCTGCGACGGTGCCTTTGCTGCATTGCGTGAGCATGCGTTCAAGTTCAACCCGCAGCGCGTCCAGCCGTTCGATCCGGTGCACCACCTCTTTCAACTGGCGATGCGCGATCTCGTCCACTTCGGCACAGGACCGCGACGGGTTGTCCGACAGGTCCAGCAACTCGCGGATCGCATCAAGCGTAAATCCCAACTGGCGCGCGTGGCGAATAAAGGACAGCCGGTCCAGCGCGCCATCATCATAGCGCCGCTGCCCGCCATCCGAGCGGCCGGGTTCCGGCATCAGACCGATCTGTTCATAATAACGGATCGTCTGCACCTTGGTGCCGGTGCGTTTCGAAAGAGTGCCGATTGGGTACATGGCGTGGCTCCCGTGCAAAAACCTTAAATGTCGCGAAAATATCTCTTGAAGCTACAGCTACTAGAGGTCGTATATCGACGTCAACGCACAGGAGGCCGCGATGTCGAGCACACCCCAAACCACGCAGACACCTTCTGCAACCAGCGGATTCGTCCTTCCCGGTGAGCGTCCAAGCGAGCCCCCCAAAGCTGCCGCGTCCGGATGCGGGGCGGACGCCGCGACCAATTGTTGTGGCGGTGCGCTGCCTGCTGCGGATGCGGCCCTGTGGCGGCGGGTGGACTGGATGCTCTGGGGGTCCGGCGGGCTGATCCTTGTGGCCTATGTGGCAGGGTTCTTTTTGTCGCATGATGCGCCTTTCGGCCTGGGGGTCTTTGCCCATGGCGTGCAAGAGATGATGAACCTGATGTGGTGGGGCATCCTTGTGGGCATGGTCGCCGTGGGCCTGATCGACCGGGTGCCGCGCCAGTTCGTGATCGGCATCATCGGGCGCGATCAGGGGGCGAAAAGCCTGGTCCGCGCGGTGCTGGGCGGGGTGCTGCTGGATCTGTGCAACCACGGTGTGTTGATGGTCGGCGCGAAACTGTATGAACGAGGCGCAAGCCTTGGGCAGGTCTTTGCCTTTCTCATCGCATCGCCGTGGAATTCGCTGTCGCTGACGATCATCATCGGTGCGCTGATGGGCTGGGGCTGGATGCTTCTGTTCCTGGGCGCATCTCTGGTCATCGCCTTTGTCACAGGTCTCGCGGTCGAGGCGTTAGAGCGCGCGGGCCGGGTGAAGCCCAACCCCAACCGCATCGACCTGCCCGCCGATTTCCATGTCTGGCGTGAGGCCAAGGCGGGGCTGAAAGCCACCCGCTATGATATGGATTTTGCGCGCGACGTGGCCCGCCGTTCGGTCAGTGCCAGCAAGATGGTCTTGCGCTGGCTGTTCTTCGGCATCGTGCTGGCCGCGCTGATACAGGCGACCGTTCCGACCGAGACGTTCCAAACATGGTTCGGCGCGACGCTGCTTGGCTTGTTCACCACCTTGCTGGCCGCCACGATCATCGAGGTCTGCTCTGAAGGGTCCGTGCCCATCGCCGCCGACCTGATGACACGCGCCGCAGCACCCGGCAATGCGTTCACCTTCCTGATGGCGGGGGTGGCGACGGATTACACCGAAATCCTGATCCTGCGCGAAGTGACAGGACGGCTCAAGGCGGCGCTGCTGCTGCCGGCGTTGACCGTGCCGCAGGTGCTGCTGATTGGATGGGCCTTGAACGTGGCGGGGTAGCAACGGGTTCGAAGCTGAAAGCGACCATGACAAGACGCGCCTAAACGGTGCCCGGCGAAACCTGAGTAAATTATTAAGGTTTTTGCCCGCGAGTAGTTGACTAAAACAATAAGATAAGCGAGAACCGCCCCTGTCGCGGATCGCGGCATCATTCAAAGGAGAGACCCATGCAGCTTTTCAAGCGCGCTCAGGGTCTCTGCCTCGCTTCCGCAGCCGTCGCGACCATGATCGCGTCCGCCACGACCGCCACTGCAGAGACCATCACAGTCACCGACATTGCCGGACGCAGTGTCACACTCGAAAGAAATCCCGAACATGTCGTTCTGGGCGAAGGGCGGATGATCTATTCGCTGGCCCTGCTGGACCGCGAAAACCCGTTCGAGCGGGTCGTGGGATGGAAAGACGACATGATCCTTTACGATCCCGACGCTTGGCGCGCTTACGAGGCCAAATTCCCCGAGGCCACTGAGATCGCCCGCCTTGGCAGCCCCTATTCGGATGAATGGAACCTTGAGGCGGTGATCGCTCTGGACACGGATGTGGTGTTCATGAACCTTGGCAGCCTGTTGCGCGCGCAGGAAAGCGGGATCATCGAAAAGCTGGACGAGGCTGGCATCGCAACGCTTTTCATCGACTTCCGTCAAGATCCGACCGCACACACCGTGCCAAGCATTCAACTCATGGGCCGGGTGTTGGGAGAGCGCGAAAACGCCGACGCATTCACTGACTTTTACACAGCGCAGATGCAAATGATTTACGGTCGTGTCGAACAGATCCCTGTGGACGATCGTCCCTTGGTCTTCGTTGAAAACGGTGCCGGATGGGAGCCCGATGCGTGCTGCCGCACCTATGGCTCTGCCAATATGGGTCGTCTGGTGGAACTTGCAGGCGGCCGCAACTGGGGCTCCAGCCTGTTTCCCGGTTTCGGAGGCGAAGTCAGCCTTGAGGCGGTGTTTGAAACCGACCCTGACGTGATCATCGGCACCGGTGCCAACTGGTCCGAGGCGAACCCGGCAACCACGGCCGTGCTCTTTGGCTATGAAGCCGAAGCGGCTGGCGTGCAGGAGCGTCTCGCAGGGCTGGCATCGCGTCCAGGATGGGAAGAATTGCAGGCGGTGAAATCCGGCAATTTCCACGGCATCTATCACCAGTTCTACAACAGCCCCTATCATTTTGTCGCGATGCAGGCCTTTGCCAAATGGATGCATCCAGAGCGGTTTACAGAGCTGGACCCGGACGCCACGATGCGCCAATTGCACGAGCAGTTCTTGCCTATCGACTATTCCGGGCAGTTCTGGGCGACGCTGCAAAGCGACAGCTGAGCCGCGTTGCGCTTAACGCCGCGCGGGCCGATCTGTCCGCGCGGCATTTTTTAATCCGTTATGGGTGATCACACGTGACAGATGTTGCAATACCCGACCTTGCCGCGGGCTATGGTGCGCGCACGCGCAGGCGTCTTATCTTGCTGGCCTTTATGACGCTCTGTCTGGTGATGAGCTTTGTCTACGACATCGCTACCGGTCCGGGCAATTACCCGTTGTCCGTGGTGGCGAACGTGCTGACCGATCCAATGTCGCATGGGGCGCGGCTCAAAGTCATCGTCTGGGATTACCGTTTGCCCGTGGCCTTGACCGCAGTGATCGTCGGCGCGCTTTTGGCGGTGGCGGGGGCGCAGATGCAAACGATCCTGAACAACCCTCTGGCCGAGCCCTTCACGCTTGGCGTGTCGGCAGCAGCCAGTTTCGGGGCATCGCTGGCGATTGTTCTGGGGTTTTCCGTCATCCCGGCCATTGGCGGCTTGATCGTGACGCTGAACGCGTTTGTCTTTGCCTTTGCAACCTGCGGGATCATCATGCTGGCCACACGGCTCAAAGGTGTCGGGTCCGAAACCATGATCCTGTTTGGCATTGCCATCTTCTTTACCTTCTCGGCGCTGCTGTCATTGATGCAATACATGGCGTCCGAGGATCAGATCAGCCGGATCGTGTTCTGGATGATGGGCTCACTGGGCCGGGCCAGCTGGGAGAAAATCGCGCTCGGTGCGGTACTTCTGGCGGTGGCTCTCCCGTTTGGGCTGATGCGGTCATGGTCCATGACAGCCCTGCGCATGGGCGAGGCAACAGCAGCCAGCATGGGCGTCGATATCGCGCGGTTGCGCATCGAGATGTTGATCTCGATCTCGCTTTTGGCAGCCACGGCGGTGGCCTTTGTCGGTACGGTGGGGTTCATCGGGTTGGTCGGACCCCATATTGCGCGCATGCTTGTGGGCGAGGACCAACGCTTCTTTCTGCCATTATCCGCATTGGTGGGCGCTTTGGTGATGTCGCTGACCTCGATCATCTCGAAATCCATCACGCCCGGAGTGATCTATCCCATCGGCATAATCACCGCGCTGATCGGTGTGCCGGTCTTCGTCTCGATCATCCTGTCCACCCGCAGAAGGAGCCTGTCATGACGCTGTCAATTCGTGGGCTGAATGCCGGATACGGGCGTGTGAAAGTGCTGCATGACGTGACCGTCGATCCGATCAAACCCGGCGAATTTGTTGGCCTGATCGGGCCTAACGCGTCGGGCAAATCGACCTTGTTCAAATCCCTGTCCGGGCTTTTGACGCCCAGCGCCGGGTCGATCGAATTGAACGGGTCGGATCTGACCACATTCACCCGCCGCGACCGGTCCCGCGCCATTGCCTATATGCCCCAGGCCTATGGCTGCAATGCCATCCTGACCGTCTATGAAAGTGTTTTGCTGGCGTTGAAACAGACAACCGGCTGGCGTGTGGAAAGCGATAATCTGGACATTGTGTCCCGAACCCTGTCCGCGTTGCGACTGACGCATCTGGCCAACCGGGGTCTGGGCAACCTGTCCGGCGGGCAGGCACAGATGGTGGCGGTGGCGCAGACGCTTGTCCGCAATCCCCGGATCGTCTTGCTGGACGAACCCACAAGCGCGCTGGACCTGCATCACCAATTGTCGATCCTGTCATCCGTCAGGTCCGAAATGAAGCAGCGCGGCAGCATTGTGATGGCCGCGCTGCATGATCTGAACCTTGCCGCAGAATTCTGCGACCGTCTTATCCTGATCAAGGACGGCATGATTATGGCGGATGGCCAGCCAGCCGATATCCTCGCCTTGCCGCAGATCGGCGAAACCTATCGCGTTGAAACCGCGCTTGAGGCCACGAGACGCGGGTCTCTTTATGTCGACGCAACCCTGCGCGGCGCGGCGGTGTGTTGACCGGCATCTGACGCCAACCCTGCGTAACCCGGCTTGCCCATGCCCGGCTCCGGGTTTTTTGCACCTGTGTTTCCGGACCGGACGCGCGTCATTTCACCTGGTGAAACAAAAACTCGACGCGGCCATAGCCTGCGACCTAACTTTGACTGACAGGAACACCGACAGAGTCGGTTGGCTGTGGGATGCAGGAGGAATGATATGACGGTTCACGACACACCCGCGTTGGTGCGCGCCGAAGGCAAAACACTCACCCCCGGATACATGCCCGGTTTCGGCAATGATTTTGAAACCGAAGCGCTGCCCGGTGCCCTGCCCCAAGGCATGAACAGCCCGCAGAAATGCAATTACGGTCTTTATGGCGAACAGCTTTCCGGCACGGCTTTTACCGATGTGCGGCCCGAGCGCACCTGGTGCTACCGCATCCGGCCTTCGGTCAAGCATTCCCACCGGTACAAGAAAATCGACCTGCCCTATTGGCGCTCTGCCCCGGACATTCACCCTGATGTGACCTCTCTTGGTCAGTACCGTTGGGACCCGGTTCCGCACACGGACAAGGCGCTGACCTGGCTCACCGGCATGCGCACCATGACCACCGCAGGCGATGTGAACACGCAGGTCGGCATGGCCTCCCATGTCTATCTCGTGACCGAATCGATGCAGGACGCCTATTTCTTCTCGGCCGACAGCGAGATGCTGGTGGTGCCGCAGGAAGGCCGTCTGCGCTTTGCCACCGAACTGGGCATCATCGACCTCGAACCGAAAGAAATCGCCATCCTCCCGCGCGGTCTGGTCTACCGCGTTGAACTGCTCGACGGCCCAGCCCGCGGCTTTGTCTGCGAAAACTACGGCCAGAAATTCGAGCTTCCGGGCCGCGGCCCCATCGGTGCCAACTGCATGGCCAACCCGCGGGACTTCAAAGCCCCGGTAGCGGCCTACGAGGACCGCGAAGTTCCCTCGACCGTCACCGTGAAATGGTGCGGCCAGTTCCACGAAACCAAGATCGCGCAAAGCCCGCTTGACGTGGTGGCCTGGCATGGCAATTACGCGCCCTACAAATACGATCTGCGCAATTACTGCCCGGTCGGCGCGATCCTGTTCGACCACCCCGACCCGTCGATCTTCACCGTGCTGACCGCGCCGTCAGGCCAACCCGGCACGGCCAATATCGACTTCGTGCTGTTCCGCGAACGCTGGATGGTGATGGAAGACACGTTCCGCCCGCCCTGGTATCACAAGAACATCATGTCCGAGCTGATGGGCAACATCTACGGCGAATACGACGCCAAGCCGCAGGGTTTCGTGCCCGGTGGAATCAGCCTCCATAACATGATGCTGCCGCACGGCCCTGATCGCGAGGCGTTCGAGAAAGCGTCCAACGCCAATCTCGGCCCCGACAAGCTGGACAACACCATGTCCTTCATGTTCGAGACCCGCTTTCCGCAGCAACTCACGCAGTTCGCCGGCAAGGGAGCGCCGCTTCAGGACGATTACATCGACTGCTGGGCGGATATGGAAAAGAAGTTCGACGGCACGCCGGGCAAAAAATGACGGTCTATTCCTATTGGCGCTCCACCACCTCCTATCGGGTGCGGATCGCCCTGAACCTCAAGGGGCTGTCTTATAAAACGGTCCCGGTGAACCTGCTGGCCGGTGCGCAGCACGCGCCGGACTATGTGGCCAAGAACCCGGTCAAAGCGGTGCCGACGCTGGTGCTAACAGACGGCACGGTGCTGACGCAGTCACTTGCGATTATGGATTACCTTGATCATATCGCGCCGAACCCCGCGCTGCTACCGGATGATCCTGTGCTGCGTGCACAGGTCATGGCCGCCGCGCATGTCATGGCGCTGGATGTGCATCCGGTGAACAACCTTAAAGTTGTGATGCGGCTGGAAAAAGAACACGGCTTCACCCGCGAGACAAGCCTGCACTGGATGCGCCACTGGATGACCGAAGGCTTGCACGCCTATCAGGCGCTGCTGCCCGATGGCCCGGCCTACAGCTTTTCGGACAGCCCATTGCTGTGCGACATCTGTCTTGTCGCACAGCTTTACAATGCGCATCGGTGGGGCGTTGACATGACGCCCTTTAACCGCTTGACCGCCATCGAAGAAACGGCGCTGACCTTGCCGGCCTTTGACGCCGCGCGCCCCGAAAACCAGCCTGACGCCAACTAAAGGAAATCCGATGACACATCTTATCCGTTCATGGGTCGAGACTGCAAATGATCCCGAAACCGCGTTTCCCCTCAATAACTTGCCCTTTGGCGTATTTTCGGCAGGCGACGCGCCGCGCTGTGCGGTGGCCATCGGCGACAAGGTGCTGGATCTAGCGGCGCTGCAAGCGGCTGGGCTGTTGCCCGATCAGGGGTTCGATCACCCCGCGCTCAACACGTTTATGGCCAGCGGCAGACAGGCGTGGCACGATATTCGCGAAACACTGACCGATCTGCTGCGCGCTGGCAACGAGACACCCGCAGTGCAGGCTGCGCTGCACGACATGAACAGCGTCACCCTGCATCTGCCCTTCACGGTTTCTGAGTTCACCGATTTTTATGCCGGACGGCAACATGCGTTCAATGTGGGCTCCTTGTTCCGCGATCCGGCCAACGCCTTGCCCCCGAATTGGCTCCACATTCCGATCGGCTATAACGGGCGCGCGTCCACTGTCGTTGTCTCGGGCACGGATGTTCACCGCCCCATGGGCCAGATGAAAGGCCCGCAGGATGACACGCCCCGTTTTGGCCCGTGCCAACGGCTCGATATCGAGCTGGAAATGGGGGCCGTTGTGGGCACGCCGTCCGCGATGGGCACATCGGTGAGCGTGGATGAGGCTGATGACATGATCTTTGGGTATGTGCTGCTGAACGACTGGTCGGCGCGTGACATTCAGGCATGGGAATACCAACCGCTTGGCCCGTTTCAAGCCAAGGCCTTTGCCACAACGATCAGCCCCTGGGTGGTGACCAAAGCTGCCCTGGAGGCGTTCCGCACCGACACGCCGCCGCGTGAAAAGGAATTGCTGCCTCATATCAAGGACACAGGGCCAATGCTGTATGACATTGACCTGTCGGTGACCATGACACCAGAAAACGGCCAACCCACGGTGATCTGCAAAACCAACTATAACACGATGTATTACTCGGCCGCGCAGCAACTGGCCCATCACGCGTCCTCCGGCTGTGCGATGCGCACGGGTGACCTGCTGGGATCGGGCACGATTTCGGGTCCGGAACAGGGAATGTTCGGGTCGCTTCTTGAAATGACTTGGGGCGGCAAAAACCCCATCACGCTGAAGGGCGGACAGACCCGTACCTTTATCGAAGACGGCGATACGCTTGCGCTGCACGGGTCTGCGCAGGGTGATGGGTACCGGATCGGGTTTGGCCCCTGCACCGGGACAATCCTGCCTGCCAAAAGAACCGGCAGCGCGTGATCCTGACCGGGATCATCCCATATCGGAATAGGCGTCGCCGATGATCTGTGCCGCTGAGCGAAGCCGCGAAAGATGCGATTTCGCGACCTCCGCGACAGATCGGTCGGCGGCGTTCCACACCAGGTTCAGCGCCCCGACCGCCTCGGTTCCGGCCAGGATCGGGACCGCGATCGCCGAGGGCAATTCCCCATAATCAACCGCCCGCCCCCAATGCCCCTGCGCACGGGTCGCATATCCTTGCTCGGCAATGGTTTTCAACAGTGCCGGCACTTGTGGCAAAGCCGCGACATCCTCACGAGGCAGCTTTTTGACCACATCCTGCAACGCCGAAAGGCGCGCGGCCTCTGGCAAGCCGGAAAGATAGGCGGCCCCCAAGGCCGAAAGAATCGGAGAGGGTCGAAACCCCACCGTGTCCGGGTAGACCCCATGTTTTTTGAAAACCCGCGTTGTGTCGACAATCTCGCAGCGGCCGCCGCCAATCCCGGCGGCCAGATCAACGCCCAGCCCGGTTTCCTCGGACAGGCGCAGAATGTCTTCCTTGGCCACGGCGACAAGACGATCCACCAGATCCGGCATTCCACCGATATTCGGAAAAGCAGAGCCAAGCTGATAGCACCCATCGCTGCTGCGCCGGATCAGCCAGCGCCGCCCTTCAAGGGTCGCGCAGATCCGCAACAGGGTCGGCTTTGACAACCCGGTGCGCGCCGCAAGAAAGGCAAGCGAACTGGCCCCGAACGTATGGACAACTTCCAACACTGTCAGGCCGCGTTCTATGGATCGATTCAGTTTGGTCATATTTCGCGTTTCACCTAGTGTAACAGTAAATCGACTCAAAAATATATCTTCAATAGTCTCGTGTCTGCGCGGGTCATCACAACCGGACATTCGGGGCGACACCGGGCAAGCCACACTCTGGGAGGAAGTCGTGTCGCATCTTAAAAAAACGTCATATCTTGACCATGCCGTGACTGCCCTTTCGCTCGCGGTGATCGCTGTTGTTTTCTACGTGTCCGTGTTTGGCGTTTTTTCTGACTCGTATCTAAGGGTTGGAATGCTGTTCGTGGGTGGTCTGATCATCATCCTGTCCGCCCTTGGACGGCCCGGCGGCCTTGCGGATCGCGGGGTTTTGGTTGCCATCGCGCTGGCGCTGTCGCTGGCGGTCTACCAATATTTCCGCGCCGCAGAAGAGATCGAAACCGGGCTGTATTTCCTGACCTCGACAGATATCTGGATGGGCCTTCTTGGGCTTGTGGCAATTGTTGAACTGACCCGGCGCTCTGTCGGGCTTGTGATGGCGATTGTGGCCGGTGTTTTGCTGGCTTACGGCGCGTTTGGGCATCTGGCCCCCGGATTTTTGCGCCATGCGGGCATTTCAACCGAAGAATTGATGACCGTGCTATGGTATTCTTTTGACGGAGTCTTTGGCCGCCCCATGGCCACGGTCGTGTCGACCATCCTGATTTTCATCGTGTTTGGCGCGCTTCTCGAACTGCTGGCAATTGATCAGGTGCTGGTCAGGCTGGCCATGGCCGCCACCGGGCGGATGCGGTCGGGCCCTGCTGCTGCCGCGACAGTCGCCAGCGGCTTGTTCGGGACAATATCGGGCAGTGCTGTTGCCAATGTGGTCGGCACCGGTGTCATTACGATCCCGCTGATCAAGAAACGCGGGTTTTCGGCGCGATTTGCAGCGGCGGTTGAATCGGCCGCGTCCAGCGGCGGGCAGATCACACCGCCGATCATGGGGGCCGTGGCCTTTATCATGGCAGATGTCACCGGCATGCCGTACCTGACCATTTGTGCCGCCGCAGCCGTACCTGCCCTGCTGTATTACGGCGGTTTGTTTGTCGCGATCTCAAGTGCGGCGCGGAATATGGACCTGACCGATGAGCCCCGCCCCAAGATCTCTTTTAACTGGCGCGAGCTGGTGCAGATGGGGATTTTCGTTCTGGCGCTGGCGGGCATTGTCATCACCATGGTCGGCGGATCATCCCCGGCCTATGCCGGATTCGTCGGTGTCACGCTGGCCGCGCTGTTGGGGTTCGCCATTCGGCCTGACCTGCTGATCAATCGCGAAGCGTGGCTGAAGTTCATCCGCTCGGCGGGTCTGATTTCGGCACAGCTTGTTGTCATTGTCGGGGCTGTGGGGATTGTGATTGGTGTGCTCAATATGACCGGGGTCGGCCTGCGCTTTGCATCGCTGCTGTCGGGTCTGGCCGAAGACCAGCTGATCCTGTCGCTGATCCTCATGGCCTTGGCCTGCCTGCTTTTGGGCATGGGAATGCCGACCGTGCCTGCATACCTGATCATCGTGCTGGTGATGGGGCCTGCGCTGCAAAAGCTGGGCGTGCCCATCATCCACACCCATATGTTCGTGCTGTATTTCGGTGTGCTTTCGGCCATCACGCCGCCTGTTGCGCTTGCCGCTTTTGCCGCCGCGCCGATTGCTGGCGCAAGCCCCATGGCCGCGGCCCTTGAGGCATCACGCCTTGCGTTGCCCGGATTTGTGATCCCGTTTGCCTTTATCTACCAGCCGGCGCTTTTGCTGGGCACCGGGTTCGACTGGACCGCGTCGCTTCAGGCCATTTTGTTTGTGATGCTGGCGACGATCCTGATCGCCCGCGCCTGTTATCCCCGGCGCGGCAAAAGCTATATGGTGCCCGTTGGCTTAAGTTTGGCCGCAGCGCTTATTTTCTTTGGGCCAACCGTGTCCTGGATCGCTGCGATCGCTGCCATCGGGTTGATGTATATCGACCGCCTGGACCTGTCCGTCAAAGACCAAATTTCATAAGACACAAAAGGGAGACGACCAATATGACCTCAATCCAGCTGAACCGCCGCAGCCTTCTGGCCGCAAGCGCCGCCGCTGCAACTTTGGGACTGATGCCGCGGGCCGCGCGCGCCAAAGAGCTGATGCGCATGTCAACGCTGGGGCCCGGAACCAGCCCGAACCTTGTGATGACAACCTTCGCCAATATCATCAATCAGGAGATGGCGGATTACGAAATTCAGATCAACGCCACGGGGGCGGCCACGCGCCATGTTCTTGAGGTGGCTATGGGCAAAACAGCCTTCTGCATGTCTTCGCCCGCGCTGCACGCGCTGATGTCCAACCAGCGGGCAATGTTCGAAAAGATGGACCAGGCACCAGAGCTGGCGAAAAAGCTGCGCGCTGTGCTGAACTTCCCGATGGGAGTGTATCACATCGCGGTCTACGACACGTCGGGCATCACATCGCTGGATCAGGCCAAAGGCAAACGGGTCTTTCTTGGCCCTCCCGGAGGGGCGGCCTATTCGACAATGGAACGGCTGTTCGAGGCAGTCACCGGTCTGAAAGCGGGCTCCGATTACGAAGCGGTAAAGCTGGGATGGGATGCGGCGGCCGCCTCATTTCAGGATGGCAACCTCGACATCTATTGCAACCCGACCAACGCGCCCAGCCCGGTATTGACCCAGATCGCCGTGTCCAATGCAATCCGGTTCCTTGGCATTCCGGCAGACAAGCTGGAAACCGATGGCATCAAGGCGCTCGCCAACCGTCCGGGCTTTGGACTGGGAACGCTGCCTGCGGGGATCTACGGTGAAAACCAGGTCAATTCGGACGACACCACTACGCTGGCTGTGACCGTTGGCATTGTCACCAACGAGGACGCGGACGAGGCGATGATCTATGACATGACCAAAACCTTCTTTGCGGGCGTGGCCGACATGCGCGACAGCGCACCCTGGCTGGGGGCCGTCACCCCCCAAGCGGCTGTGTCGGATTTGAACATGCCCCTGCATCCGGGCGCGCTACGCGCGCTGGAAGAGCTGGGCGTGGCGATTCCGGATGTCGCCCGTATCTAACGCGGAATACGCCAAACGACCGGATCGGGGCATCCTTGCCCCGGTCAGATACCAAAGGGTGCCGGATCATGACCAAAAACGTTCTTTTCATCATGTGCGACCAATTGCGATGGGATTACCTGTCCTGCACAGGGCATCCGCATCTGCATACGCCCAATATTGACCGGTTGGCACAACGGGGCGTTCTGTTTGATCGCGCCTATGTGCAATCCCCGATCTGCGGACCGTCGCGCATGTCGTTCTACACCGGGCGATATGTCAGCTCGCACGGCTCGACCTGGAATGGCATTCCGCTCAAGGTCGGAGAGATCACGCTGGGCGATCACCTTCGGCCCCTTGGCGTGCGCACCGTATTGTGTGGCAAAACCCATATGACAGCCGATGTCGACGGCATGAAACGTCTTGGTCTGGCTCCTGACAGCCAGATTGGCGCGCTGGTGTCTGAATGTGGATTTGAAGCGTTTGAACGTGAAGACGGGCTTCATCCGGACGGCCCGCGCTACCCGCGCAACGCGGCCTATGACACCTATATGAAACAGCGCGGCTGGCCCGACGAAAACCCCTGGCAAAGCGTTGCCAATTCTGCCGAGGACGAAGACGGCACTTTGCTCAGTGGCTGGTTCATGGACAATGCCGACAAACCGGCGCGGGCTGCGGATGAGGACAGCGAAACCCCCTATATCACCAGCCGCGCGATGGATTTCATCCGCGAGGCAGGCGACACACCCTGGTGTCTGCATCTGAGTTATATCAAACCGCACTGGCCCTATATCGTGCCTGCACCCTATCACAATATGTATGGCCCCGAGACCCATCTTGAACCGGTCCGCAGCGAAAGCGAACGCCACGATCCGCATCCGGTGTATGGGGCCTTTATGGAAGAACGCGTCAGCCGTGCCTTTTGCGATGATGGCACCCGCACCCGTGTGCTGACGGCCTATATGGGCCTGATCAAACAGATCGACGACCAGATGGGCCGCCTGATGTCCTTTCTGGATGATCAGGGCCTGACGGATGAAACCATGATCGTTTTCACCTCGGATCACGGGGATTATCTGGGCGATCACTGGATGGGCGAAAAGGAATTGTTCCACGACGCATCGTCCCGTATTCCGCTGATCATCGTCGATCCGCGCCCCGAAGCCAATGTCACACGCGGGACGAAATCATCCGCCCTGATCGAAGCGATCGACGTTGTTCCGACCATTCTTGACTATTTCGACGGCGACGCGGTGCCTCATATCATCGAAGGCAAATCCGTCCAGCCGATCTTGCATGGACAGGTCGACCAGCTTCGCGATGTTGCGGTGTCCGAGTATGACTATTCGATGCGCGATGTGCGCAGGCGACTTGGGGTCGAGGTCAAGGATGCCAAGCTGACCATGCTGTTCGATGGGCGGTGGAAATACATCTTTGCCGAAGGGTTTCCGCCGATGTTGTTCGACCTGGACACAGATCCAGACGAGCTGACCGACCTGGGCCGGGATGCCGCCCATGCCGGGGAAATCGCCCGTCTGGAACGGCTTTTCTTTGACTGGACACGCCGAACATCGCAACGGATCACGCGCTCTGACGCCTGGATTGCGGCGCGTGACACACGCTTTGGAGAGGCCAAGTCGGGCATTCTGATCGGCTATCGCAACGAAGATGAACTGCGCGATGTCCTGTCCCGCTCAGAAAACGGCGACTGAAAACGCGGCACCGCTCATTGGATCGGCCAATCCCCGCTTTCAAACGCAACCCAGGATGTCCACACCGTAAAAGAGGCTTGCTCCGCCCGTCGCGGCAAACCTACACTTGTCCCCAGGTTTCAACTTTGGGGGGAAAGACATGTTTCAACAAAAGTGGCTTTTGGCGGCTGTTCTGACTGCAATCACATCCGTTCCGGTCTATGCGCAGACCACAGCGGATTCCGTGGCCCCCGAGGCGGACACCGACCTGTCGACCGCCTTTGACGGCCTGAGCGCCCCTGCCCGCGCCGCATTGGACGCCAAAAATGCGGGCACTCCGGTTGTTGCCGATGACTGGATGGTTGCAGCGGCCAATCCCCTCGCTGTCGAAGCCGGTGCAGAGGTGCTGCGCAATGGCGGCACGGCAGCCGATGCGATGGTTGCGGTGCAAGCGGTTCTGGGGCTGGTCGAGCCACAATCCTCTGGCCTTGGGGGGGGTGCGTTTCTGGTGTGGTACGACGCCGAAACCAGCGCTTTGACAACGCTGGACGGACGAGAAACCGCCCCGATGGCGGTGACACCCACGGTTTTTCAGGATGAAACCGGTGAGCCGCTTCAGTTTTTCGATGCCGTTGTCGGCGGGCTGTCGGTCGGAACGCCCGGCACACCGCGCTTGATGGAAGACGCGCATCGCCGCTGGGGGCGCGCGAACTGGGGCGGCCTTCTGGACCCGGCCATTGATCTTGCCGAAAACGGTTTTGCGGTGTCCGAGCGGTTGGCCGCGTCCATCGCAGGCGACGCGGAACGACTGGGGCGGTTTGGACCAACCGCCGATTACTTTATTCCGGACGGCACGCCTCTGGCGGCGGGAACCACGCTGGTCAACCCCGAGTATGCCGACGTCTTGCGGCAGATGGCAGCACAGGGGGCCGATGCGATCTATTCAGGCCCCATCGCCGAAGACATCGTGCGCACCGTGCGCACAGCCCAGGGCAACCCCGGTCTTTTGGCGCTTGACGATCTGGCCACGTACCGGGTGATCGAACGGCCTGCGGTCTGTGTCGAATATCGTCAGGCAGATGTCTGCGGCATGGGTCCGCCCTCGTCCGGTGCTTTGACGGTTGGACAAATCCTGGGCATGGCAGAGCAATTTGATCTGGCCACGCTTGGTCCCGACAACCCCGAAAGCTGGCGGATCATCGGCGATGCGTCGCGCCTCGCCTTTGCCGATCGCGGCCGCTATATGGCCGACAGCGATTTCGTTCCGATGCCCACCGAGGGTTTGGTCGATCCCGTCTATCTGGAATCGCGCGCCGGTCAGATCAAAGCGGCCGACACCGCGCTTGAAACGGTCACCCCCGGAGAGCCCGAGTGGGATCATGCGATGCTGTGGGCCGATGACCAGTCGCTCGAACTGCCCTCGACCAGCCACATTTCAATTGTCGACAGCTATGGCAACGCCCTGTCCATGACCACCACAATCGAAAACGGTTTTGGCAGCCGGCTTTTTGTGCGCGGCTTTCTGTTGAACAACGAACTGACCGATTTCAGTTTCCGCACCCATTCAGATGGCATCCCGATCGCCAACCGGATTGAACCGGGCAAACGCCCCCGCTCGTCCATGGCACCAACGATCGTCATGCAGGATGATGCGCCTATTCTGGTGATCGGCAGCCCGGGCGGCAGCCGGATCATCGGTTATGTTGCACAAGCGATCATCGCTCATCTGGATTGGGGCATGGATGTGCAACAGGCCGTGTCGATGCCACATCTGGTCAACCGCTTTGGCACCTTCGATATAGAGGACGGCACCAGCGCCGCAGATCTTGCCGAGCCACTCACGGCCCTCGGGTTCGAAGTCAACGCCCGTGGCCTGAACTCTGGTCTGCACGCGATTTCCATCAGCGATCAGCTGCGCGGGGGCGCAGATCCCCGGCGCGAAGGCATCGCGCTTGGGCAATAACCCCTGACACAGCCGCGCGGCCAACAGGCCGGTGGAGTTGCTTTCAAAGATTGGGTAAGACGCGGTCACGCCCGTGTCGCGATTTCGCGGCGCGCGCGCATGATCAATATCTCCAACAGCGCCGCATCCGGCAAAACGGTCGGCGCACGTGACAATGAGGCCCATCAAGTGACGTCCACAGATACAGATTTCGACGACCTGGAAACGCCCGCCCTGCTGCTGGACGAAGCCAAGATGATGCGCAATATCGATCATCTCGCGGCGCGCGCAAAAAAGCTTGGGGTCACGTTAAGGCCCCACATGAAGACCGCCAAGTCTATCGAGGTCGCCGCGCACATGGGCCAGGACAAAACCGATCCGATCACCGTGTCGACCCTCGCAGAAGCCGAAATGTTCCACGCCGCCGGTCACACCGACATTCTTTATGCTGTCGGTATTGCGCCGCAGAAACTGGACCGCGTCCGCGCGTTGCGCGCAAAAGGCTGTGATCTGGTGGTGATTTTGGACAATGTCGCACAGGCGACCGCCGTGGCGCAGGCTGGCGTGCCCGCCATGATCGAGATCGACAGCGACGGGCATCGCGGCGGGCTTGAGCCCGACGATCCCGCCCTGATCGAGGTCGGCCGTCTTCTTCACGACAGCGGCACCCTGCGCGGCGTGATGACCCATGCCGGCGAAAGCTATACGGTGCGCGGCGCAGATGCACATGCCGCCTTTGCCGAACAGGAACGGTCGGCCGCCGTCCGCTCTGCCGAGACCTTGCGCAAAGCCGGGCTGGACTGCCCGGTGGTCAGTGTCGGATCAACGCCAACGGCGTATGGCGCGCGCGATCTGACGGGTGTGACCGAATTGCGCGCCGGCGTTTACATGTTCTTTGATCTGGTGATGGCCGGAATTGACGTCTGCACACCGGACGACATCGCACTCAGTGTTTTGACAACCGTGATCGGGCATCAGCCCTCAAAAGGATGGGTGCTTGTTGACGCCGGCTGGATGGCCATGTCCCGCGACAGGGGAACCGCCACACAGGACGTGGATCAAGGCTACGGGATGGTCTGTGACGCGCAGGGCCGCGTGATACCCGACCTGATTATGATCGGCGCAAATCAAGAGCACGGCATTATCGCGCATCGGAACGGTCCAGAGCAGCCGATACCGGATCTGCCGGTTGGCAGACAGTTGCGGATTTTGCCCAACCATGCCTGCGCCACCGCAGCACAGTTTGACCGATACCATGTCCTGCCCAAAGGGAACGGTCCGCGTGATATCTGGCACCGTTTCGGCGGCTGGTAAGGACGCCCGATGATTTACGTGACCGAAGACCAATCCAGCGCGCTTGTCACACCAAAGCTTGCCTTTGATGCCGCCCGCGCCGCGTTCGTGGCCGCACTGGACGAAGACGCCCGCGTGTTTCCCGTGGTCAACGCCCATGCCTGCGATCCGCAAAACCGGTTCAGCATAAAGTCCGCCGCCGGTTCCGGGCTGGCCGGGCTCAAGGTGGGGGCCTACTTTCCCACCAATGACGCACGCGGCGTGCCGCGCCATGCGTCCACCATCGTGTTGATAGATCAGGCTACAGGCAAAATTGGCGCATTGATCGAAGGCTCTGCCCTGAATTGCTATCGCACCGCAGCAGCCGATGCTGTCGCCACCGATGCGTTGGCACGCAAGGATGCAAGCGTGTTGGCGGTGTTCGGCACCGGCCATCAAGCCGCTTACGAGGCCCAGGCCATCGCGCGCATTCGGCCGGTGTCACGGATCATGGTCGTCGGACGAGATGCAACCCGCAGCGCGACACTGGTTGCGAAATTGCACGACATGGGCTTGCCAGCGGACGCCGCCCAACCCGAGGACGCCACACGCGCCGCGGACATCATTGTCACCGTGACAACCGCCGACACACCGCTATTTCAGGCCGACTGGGTCCAACCCGGCACCCATATCTCGTCCATGGGGTCCGACGCAAAAGGCAAACAAGAGCTTCCGCCAGACCTATTCCCCAACGCCACGCTGTTCTGCGATCTACCGGCGCAATCCGTGACCATCGGTGAATTCCAGCACGCCACCAACAATCCGCAGATCATCGCCATCGGACAGGTATTGACCGGCACCACAGAAGGTCGCCGCAGCGATACAGAGATCACGATTTTCGACAGTTCCGGCATCTCTTTGCAGGATTTGTTCATTGGACAATCCATCCTGAACGCCGTGACCACATAAACAGCGCGCGCATCGTCGTGTTGGCGGGGCCAATGACGTGACCGCGCGGCGGTCAGGTCAGTCCACCGGGACCCGGACAAAGGCCATCGCATCCCGCGCGAGGTTTGACAGGCCCGCGCCGTCCGCCTGGCAGTAGGCGAACAGCTTGGCGCGCATGCTTGGTTCCCAGAAATCATTGAGGTGGGCTGCAACACGCTCGGCCTGATCCGTGCCGGGCTGGCTCTGGAAATAGGTCGCGATCTGGTTGGCCATCATGATGAGTTTGTCAGGCTGCATTGCAGGCTCCTGTCTGGATACGCTCTGGGTGGCTGTAGATGTCAAACGTGCCGCCGCGCGCGAATGCGGCCAGCGTGAGGCGCGCCTGCTGGGCCAGGCGCAGCGCATGGGCGGTCGGTGCCGAAACCGCGATCAGCACAGGGCATCCCGCGATCACGGTTTTCTGGACCATGTCCACCGAGATCCGCGAGGTCAGCACGATCGCGCCCTGGCCCGGATCGACCCCGCCCCGCAGCAGCGCGCCGATCAGCTTGTCCAGCGCATTGTGACGCCCGACATCCTCGCGCGCGACGACGATGTCGCCGTCGGCGTTGCAGAACCCTGCGGCATGAACCGCGCGGGTCTGATCGTGCAGCGGCTGATGCGCCTGCAACCGTTCGGCGGCCCGCGCCACCGCAATTCGGCTTAGCCGCGCGTTTTCGGATCGCAGGACAGGCAGGGTGCGGACGGCCTGTTCCAGACTGTCGATCCCACAAAGACCGCAGCCCACCGGACCCAGCATGTTACGTTGGCGTTGGCGGATTGCCTCGGCCCTGTGACCGGTCAGCCAGAACCGCGCCTCGATCCCAAGATCATGTGCCACGATCTCGAAATCGATGACATCGCGCGGGCCGGTGATAAACCCTTCGGTCAGGGCAAACCCCATCGCGAAATCCTCGACATCGGCGGGGCTGGCCATCATCACCGCCGCTGTGGTGCCGTCAAAGACCAACGCGACCGGTGTTTCCTCGGGCAAGCTGCGGTGCAGATCGTGCAGCCCCTCGGGCCGGACCGTGACGCCCGGCATGCTGTGGGACAGCTGTAATACACTCATCGACCTACTCCGCTGCCGGAAGGATGCGACGCGACCGCTCGGCCTGTGCCGCGTAATCCTCCTGCCAGTCGGTTGGGCCGTTGGACTGCGACACCTGCACCGCCGTCACCTTGTATTCCGGACAGTTGGTGGCCCAGTCGGAATAGTCCGTCGTGATGACATTGGCCTGGGTATCGGGGTGGTGGAAGGTGGTATAGACCACCCCCGGCGACATCCGATCCGAGATTTGCGCGCGCAGCGTCGTCTCGCCGGACCGTGACGCCAGCTTGACCCATTGGCCATCCTTCAGGCCGCGCAGTTCGGCGTCGTGGGGGTGGATTTCCAGCAGGTCCTCTTCGTGCCATTCGCTGTTGGCGGTGCGCCGCGTCTGTGCGCCGACATTGTATTGCGACAGAATCCGCCCCGTCGTCAGAAGAAGGGGGAAACGCGGGCCGGTCTTTTCCCCCGTCGCCACGTATTCGGTAAAGATGAACCGCCCCTTGCCGCGCATGAAACCATCGACATGCATCAGCGGCGTGCCGTCGGGATGCGCCTCGTTGCAGGGCCACTGCACCGATCCCTGCTCTTCGAGCACGTCATAGTAGACCCCGGCAAAGCTGGGCGTGGTCATGGCGATCTCGTCCATGATCTGGCTGGGGTGGGTATAGTGCCAGTCCGCGCCCATGGCGTTGGCCAAAAGCTGTGTCACCTCCCAGTCGGCATAGCCGTTGCGCGGCGTCATCACCTCGCGCACGCGGTTGATGCGGCGCTCGGCATTGGTGAAGGTGCCGTCCTTTTCCAGAAAGGTCGATCCGGGCAGGAACACATGCGCGTAATTGGCCGTCTCGTTCAGGAACAGGTCATGCACGATGACACAGTCCATCGCGGCAAGGCCTGCAGCGACATGTTTCGTGTCCGGGTCCGATTGCAGGATATCCTCGCCCTGACAATAGAGCCCCTTGAAGGTGCCCTCGACAGCGGCGTCCAGCATGTTGGGAATGCGCAGCCCCGGCTCGTTGTCGATCTGGACGCCCCAGACCTCCTGATAGATGTCGCGCACATCGTCGTTCTTGACGTGGCGATAGCCCGGCAGCTCATGTGGGAAGCTGCCCATGTCACACGAGCCCTGCACGTTGTTCTGCCCGCGCAGAGGGTTCACGCCCACGCCGCGGCGGCCGATATTGCCGGTCAGCATGGCAAGGTTGGCGATGCCGATCACGGTGGTCGATCCCTGGCTGTGCTCGGTCACGCCCAGCCCGTAATAGATCGCCCCGTTGCCGCCAGTGGCATAGAGCCGCGCAGCCGCGCGCAGATCGGCGGCGGGCACGCCGGTCAGCAACTCGGTCGCCTCGGGGCTGTGGCGCGGATCGCTGATGAATTCAGCGTATTCACTGAACTCTTCCCAGTCGCACCGCTCGCGGATGAATGCCTCGTCCATCAGCCCTTCGGTCACGATCACATGCGCCATCGCCGAGACCACGGCAACATTGGTGCCCGGACGCAGCGGCAGGTGATGCGCCGCCTCGATATGGGCCGACCGCACCAGATCAATCTTGCGCGGGTCGATCACGATGATCTTGGCCCCGGCGCGCAGACGTTTCTTCATGCGGCTGGCAAAGACCGGATGCGCATCGGTCGGGTTGGCCCCGATCAGGACAACGACATCCGTCTGCTCGACGGAATCGAAATCCTGCGTGCCGGCAGAGGTGCCGAAGGTCTGGCCCAGGCCATAGCCGGTGGGCGAATGGCACACCCGCGCGCAGGTATCGGTGTTGTTGTTGCCAAAGACCGCACGGGCCAGTTTCTGCACCAGATAGGTTTCCTCGTTGGTGCAGCGGCTGGAGGTGATGACGCCGATGGATTTCTGGCCATACCTCTCTTGCAGCCCGCGCATCCGCTGCGCGGCAAAGCTCAGCGCCTCGTCCCAGCCGACCTCACGCCACGGTTCGTCGATGCTGTCGCGGATCATCGGGTTCAAAATCCGGTCCTTGTGATTGGCATAGCCATAGGCGAACCGGCCCTTGACGCAGCTATGGCCGCGATTGGCCTTGCCGTGCTTGTAGGGCGTCATGCGGATCAGCTCGTCGCCGTTCAGTTCGGCCTTGAACGAACAGCCGACGCCGCAATAGGCGCAGGTGGTGATGACCGACCGTTCGGGCGTGCCCAGCTCGATCACCGAATTTTCTTGCAGCGACGCTGTCGGACAGGCCTGCACGCAGGCCCCGCAGCTGACGCAGTCGGAGGCCATGAAATCGTCGCCCGCCGCACCCGCCGACACGCGGCTTTCGAACCCGCGCCCCTCGATGGTCAGGGCAAAGGTGCCCTGAACCTCTTCGCAGGCTCGCACGCAGCGCGAACAGACGATGCATTTGCTGGGATCGTAGGTGAAATAGGGGTTGGACGTGTCCTTCGGGATGTATTCGGGATTGCCCAGATCGCCCGTACCGGACCGGGCGCGCGCGCGGATGTCGCCCGCCGCCAGCGTGCCAACGCCCTTTGGATCGTAATGGTTGCGCCCGCTTTCGTAACGCTGATCACGCAGGCCGACCGCGCCGGCCATGTCCTGCAATTCGCAATCGCCGTTGGCGCTGCAGGTCAGGCAATCCAGAGGATGATCCGAGATATAAAGCTCCATCACACCACGGCGGATCTTCTTGACCTTTGCACCCTGCGTGGTGACCGCCATGCCCTCGGCCACCGGCGTGGTGCAAGAGGCAGGCGTGCCGCGCCGTCCCTCGATCTCGACCACACACAGGCGGCACGAGCCCCAGGCGTCAAGATTGTCGGACGCGCAAAGCTTGGGCACCTGAATGCCCGCCTCGGCGGCGGCGCGCATGACCGATGTGCCTTCGGGCACCGTGACTTCGAAACCGTCGATGGTCAGGGTGACGGGCGTACCTGTCTTGGCGGGTGTGCCCATGTCGCGGTCGTCATGAATGGATGGGGGAATGATGAAATCCTTCATTCCGCGGCCTCCTTGGAAGTTGCAAAATCATCGGGGAAATGGGTCAGCGCGGACATGACGGGATACGGCGTCAGACCTCCCAACGCACAAAGCGACCCGTCGGTCATCGTCTCGCACAGATCGGTCAGAAGCGGGATCGCCGCCGCGTCGCCATCCGCGATGCGGTCAATGGTCTCGACGCCCCGCACCGATCCGATGCGGCACGGCGTGCATTTGCCACAGGATTCCACCGCGCAGAATTCCATGGCGAAACGCGCCATCTTCAGCATGTCCGCGCTGTCGTCGAAAACGGTCAGACCGGCATGGCCCAGCAATCCGCCCTTGGCGTCCAGCTCTTCGTAGCCCAGCGGCGCGTCGAAATGCGACACCGGGATGTAGGCCCCCAGCGGGCCGCCGACCTGCACGGCCTTGACCGGCCGCCCGGACCGGGTGCCGCCTGCCAGATCATTGACCACTTCGCCCAGGGTAATGCCGAAGGCGGTTTCAAAAAGCCCGCCGCGCGCCACGTTGCCCGCGATCTGCAAGGTCACGGTCCCGCGTGAACGGCCCAGACCGAAATCGGCGTAGTGCTTTGCGCCCTTCTCAAAGATCACCGGCACGGTCGCAAGGCTGATGACGTTGTTGACGACCGTGGGCCGCCCAAGAAAGCCTTCGAGCGCCGGAAGCGGCGGCTTGGCGCGCACAACGCCGCGCTTGCCTTCCAGCGAGTTGAGCAGCGACGTTTCCTCGCCACACACATAGGCCCCCGCGCCGACGCGTACCTCTATGTCAAAGGCGCGACCCGATCCGAGGATATCACCGCCCAGCACACCCTTGGCCCGCGCGATGCGGATTGCTTGGGTCATGACGGCAATCGCATCGGGATATTCCGAACGCAGATAGACGTACCCTTGGGTCGCGCCGACACCCAGCCCGGCAATCGCCATCCCCTCGATCAGGGTAAAGGGGTCACCCTCCATGATCATGCGGTCGGCAAAGGTGCCGCTGTCGCCTTCGTCGGCGTTGCAGACGATGTATTTCTGCGGCGCTTCGGCCTCCATCACCGTTTTCCACTTGATACCGGTGGGAAACCCGGCCCCGCCGCGCCCGCGCAACCCGCTGTCGGTAACTTCAGTGACGATCTCGGGCGCGGTCATGTTCAGCGCGCGGCGCAGGCCAGTCAGGCCGCCATGCACCTCGTAATCGGTCAGATCGAGCGGGTCGATCACGCCGCAGCGTGCGAATGTCAGCCGTGTCTGGCGCGCCATCCAGTCCAGATCCTCGACCGGGCCAAGCGCCTTGTCGCTGCTGCCGTCAAGAATGCCCGCAACGTCGGACGGCTCTGCCGGGCCAAAGCCATGGCGCACACCGTCCAGTTCGACCTCGACCAGCGGTTCCAGCCAGATCATGCCCCGCGTTCCGGTGCGGATGATCTCGATCTCAATCCCGCGCGCCCCGGCCTCGCGGCGGATCGCGTCGACCACCTGCTCGGCACCAAGCGCCTTGGCCGCGCTGTCCAGGGGAATATACAATTTCATGCCCGCGCCTCCGTCAGAATTTGTTCCAGCCGCGTGGCGTCGAGGCGGCCCACGACCGTGTCATCCACCAGCGCGGCCGGGCCGCAGGCGCACATGCCCAGACAATAGACGGGCTCGACCGTCAGGCGACCGTCGGCCGTGGTGCCGTGCCAGTCGAGCCCCAGCCTGGCCAGCGTCTCTGCGGCCAGAACATCGCCGCCAACCGCCTGACACGACTCGGCACGGCATATCTTGACAACATGGCGACCGGCGGGCCGCTCGCGGAAATCATGGTAGAACGACACCACGCCGTGCACCTCGGCCTTGGTCATGTTCAGCAGGTGCGACAGGCGCGCGATGGCGGCCGAGGAGATGTGGCCGAACGCAGCCTGCAAGGCGTGAAGCATCGGCAAAAGCGGACCTTCAAGATCCTTGAGCGGTACGATGATCGCATCGATTTCGGCATCTGTTGGGGGAGGAAGCGTCTGTGGCATAGCTGACCTTTTGGCTGTGTTGCCTCAAGGTTAGGCGTCGCTTCATCGGATAATCAATATCATTATCCCGTCAACCGATAGAGAATATCAATCACTATCATCCGCAAGCTGTGCAGCACTCGCCAAAAGCGCTTGTAATGTTGGGGTATGCGGCTCGCGGTAGGGGGCGACAAGGCCGACCGAAGGATGCCGGATATTGCCCGACAAAGGCACCAGACTGAGCGCTTTTCCGGCGGCCAGAAAGGCGGCTATGTCGGCGGGCAGGATGGTCACCCAATCGCCGCGTTCGACATTGGCGACCAGAACGACAGTCGAATCCGATTCGATCCAGGCATCGGGCGTCACACCCGCATCCCGGAAATGGCCGTTGATGATACGCCGGTTCTGGTTGTCCGGCGTCAAAAGCGCCAGACGCTCGCCCTCAAGCTCATGCCACCCGACACCATCGCGTCCGGCAAATCGCGACGCCCGATTGCAGACCAGAAGGTATTTCTCACGGTAAAGCGGCACGGTGCTGAGCCGTCCTGTCGGCTCGTTGTCAAGATAGGTGATCCCGGCATCGACATCGAGATCCTCGATCATCGACAGGATCTCGATCGAGGTGCGCGACAGCAGGGTCAGCCGCACATTCGGGTTCTTCTCGCTGAAACGGGCCGAAAGCTGCGCCGCCCAGGTCAGCGCTGTCGGGATCACCGCCACGCGCAATTGACCGCTGAGGCCGTTTTTCTTGAACCGCATCTCTTCGCGCAGATGGCGCGTATCGCTGACGATCCGGCGGGCCCAGTTCAGCGCGCTGTGACCTTCCGGCGTCAAGCCGCCAAACTTTGATCCTCGAAACACGAGCTTGACGCCAAGCTGTTCCTCAAGCGTCTTGATGCCGGTCGACAGGGTCGGCTGCGTGATACCAAGCTCTTCGGCGGCCTTGCCGAAATGCTCTGCCTTGGCAAGAGCGATGAACATTTCCAGCTTGTCGAGCATAAGGCCCCCTTCCGGAACGGGCATGGGATTTGGCCGACGCTACCAAACACGCTCACGCAGGTTCCGCAAGCATGAAGGCCGCTGGCTGTGAACCCGCAGCCGGGTGTTCACCAATTTCGAAGGAAGGCTGAAATCGCCAAACACCGCCCGAGGCACCCAAAGAATACCCCCCCCCCGGACCGCTGCACGCAAGAGGTTTTGGCCGGTTTGGCTAGGCCAACTCGTGTGCATTGGATGGGTCAGGCGAAGCCCCTGCGGGCGCTCCTGACGCAAGGGCCGACATCGGATTTTCCAGGTCCAACGGGATCAGCCGCGATCAGATGCGCCGCGCCATCCGGGATACGGGGTTGGGCCATGAAATGAGTGATGCTGAAAAACAGACCATTGCCAGGATGATCAGCCGTGCCACGATGGACTTCGTGATCGAGGCGCAAGCATTTGCGCAGGCGGAAAACGCGAACGCCCTCACCCGCCTGGGCGACCTCGTGCAGACCGATACGGAGCAGGCGGGTCTGGATCTGAGGAATACGGAGATCGCACAGGACGGCTTGCGCGTGCGACACGATTGACAGGCCGTCTTGCTGACGGATTTCAGCGGAGCTTCGCAGGAAGATCATCGCACCCCGCCAGCATAAGCAGCGACGCAAGCGCCTCGATCTGAAGATTGCGTATCAAGGCAACAATCGCCACGCTCATGTCCTGCCGGGAATGATGGCGAGCGCAGATCACCTCCAAACTGACGGTTGGACAAGCTTGTGCCAGAACAGCTTTCGGAAACTGGCGGCGAAATCCCGCCACCAGTTTCGTTGAGGGTAGTGTTCGAACCGGTCCTTGCCTAATCCTAAAGGAACATTGTCTCAGGAGTGGCGCGCATGAGTTTTGACATCGATTGGAATTTTATCGCGCGGCAAGAGGGCGAGGCGGTCACGACAGGCTACGTGCCTATGAACGCCCAAGGAGCGGTCTTCGGACAGTCAGGTGTGACCATTGCCACGGGCTTTGATATCGGCCAGCACAGTATCAGTGATCTAAATCGGCTGTTTGGTCAGCATCCTGATATCATTGCTTTACTGACCCCTTATGTCGGCCTCAAACGCATGCGCGCTGTCGAAGCATTGCGAGCACAACCATTGACGATTACTGATGCTCAGGCGTCTATTATCGACCGTGCAGTGAAAACCGCAAAAGCCCGGGCAATTGCGACAACTTATGATGCGGCGGTCGCGTCAACATTCAGGCCGACGCGTCAGCAACGCACGGCACCAACCTTCCGTTCATTGCCAAGAGAAGCGCAAACAGTGATAATGTCAGTCGCCTTCCAATATGGCAGCTTGCCTACAAGAACCCCAACATTCTGGAGATATGCGGTGCAGCAAGACTGGAGGAGCATGGAGCGTGAACTGCGTAATTTTGGAGACGAGTACACCAGTCGCCGTATTCGCGAAGCCGACTATCTTTTGCCTTTAAACATGGCGAGGGCGTCAAATTGATCCGGTATCGTCTTCTGTCGTTCTTTGTTCTACTGGCGACGCCAGCGCTGGCACTGACACATTCTGATGTCGCAGATTCTATGGCAGAGGTGTCGGAGAATGCGTCAGCAAAGTGTGACGCGTTGGAGACGATGATCTCTCGTGTCGATTTGCAAAGCTTTGCCAACGGATCAAACCCAAGAATTCAAAAGCCGACATCGCTTGCTGACCTCTACACGACGGGAATTGCTCCAATGTGCGCCGCCGCAACGGCGTATGATGACGGCTGGAGCATCAGTGTAACGCCACTGATCATCAATGACACTGCGGTCCTCCTGTTCGAGGAGCACGCCTTAGATGGAAGCTATCACCAGCAATCGGTTTTGATGTTCGAGCAAGACGATGCTGGCTGGACAACAGTTATCAATCTTTGCGCCACAGCCGGAAAAGAGAGCATCAGTTTTTGCAATCCGTGATCTAGGGCCGCTGATAAAATCTGGATGAATTGCTCAGATGCCCCGCTTGGGAATAGGCAAAAACCTGGGAGTTGACGTGGTAGGGTAAAGCATCAGCTTCGCAGGGATTTCGGAGCCACTGATTTTGATCAGGCTGACCCTCGCGGCCATCGGCGCAAGACCCGCCGTCATTGACGGTGCAATCCGTGCAGGCCGTTGCAAGGCGTGATCTCTTGGCTGGCCCTTGCAAGTCAAAGACGTCATCACCCGACTGAACACTGGCAATACGGTGGACCACGTCTTGATGTGGAGGATCGCGTTTCATGAATGTGGCCATGTGCAATCCGCAAGTGCGGGATACATCGCAGTATGACTGCTTTGGTGCCCGCCTTCTGATATACCATGTCTTCCCACGTAAAATCGGTTTTGACATGGCCGCCCCCCTCTACACACCGCCGAGCATTGCAAAAAGCATAGAAAAACAAAAACGCAGGACGTGTCGCTACCCTCAATCCACGGGCAAGGTATTGAGTCCAATGATGAATAAAACAACAAGAGGGATACTTGTGGCGGAGGCTCAGGGATTCGAACCCTGGGGACGCTCTCACGCCCAACGGTTTTCAAGACCGCCGCATTCGACCACTCTGCCAAACCTCCGGTGACAGTCGCATACCCGCAGAAATGCGATTCTGAAAGCCGGTGATTGGGAAAAAAAGCACAGATGTGTCGTTAGACTTTTCTTGTGTCTCGCAAGACTGTAAGCTTTTCGCAAAACAAGAGTGGCGGTGGGCCTGCGGGTCACGTTGTCACCGGATGCGGCACAGCAAAGGGCGAGCAGGCAATGGACATCACAATGACGGCCTCGGGACGGTGGCGGCGCTCAAGATCGGTTTTCGCAGCAGGTTTTGCGGCGCTTTCTCTGGGCGCGTGCGACAGCGCCAATATGCCCGCATTTCTGCAGGGCGGATCAAACGACGCAGAGGCAGGAACAGCAATCACCGGCAATCAGCGGGCGACGCGGCTGGTGGAACGCGATGTCGAAGCGCCAGAGGTGTTTCAGGTCTCGGAACCCGGTCTTTGGGACGGGCGCCCGTCACTGGGGGGCGTGTGGGCCGCCCATCCAAGCGTCACCGAACCAGAGCGTGTGATCATCCGCAATGAGGCCAATGGCAATTTTGTCATCGGCGCATTGTTCCGCAAAGAAAGGGAAACACCCGGCCCCCTGCTGCAGATTTCCTCTGACGCGGCAGCCGCACTTGGGGTTCTGGCCGGCGCACCAACCAATCTGAATGTCGTGGCCTTGCGACGCGAAGAGGTGCCGGATGACGCGACAGCGGCCCCTGTGCAGGACGCCCCGACCGGAGAGGACATATTTGCCGCGCCGACAGATGTGGCCGAAGCACCGCTTGATCCGATTGCGCAAACCGCAGCCGCAGCGCTGGATGCCACCCCGGCCACCACCGCTCCGGCAGAAAGCCCGGCACCACAGGCACAGGCACCTGTCCCGCAACCTGCCGCATCCAGCTTGGACAAGCCATTTATCCAGATCGGGATCTTCAGCATCGAGGAAAACGCCAACAATACCGCAACCGCCATGCGGCAGGCCGGGATGGTGCCAACCGTTCTTGAGCAGTCCTCCAGCGGCAAGGCGTTCTGGCGTGTCCTTGTCGGACCGGCACAGAGCCGCGCAGAGCGCAGTTCGCTGCTTGCGAAGGTGAAAGAGACCGGCTTTACCGATGCCTATGTTGTGACAAACTAAAGACCAGTGTCAGCGACACCAGGAGAGCCACCATGATCCGTCGATACCGCCCCGTGTTCACTGCCTGCATGGCAGCCCTGATGCTGTCGGCACCACCGCTGGCCGCCTTTGACACCCAGGCCGAAGCGGCCTTTGTTCTGGACGAAAAGACCGGCACGGTCCTTTTGGCCAAAAATGCCGACACAGCCATGCCACCGGCCTCCATGTCCAAGCTGATGACGCTCTATATTGCATTCGAGGCCGTCCGGGACGGACGGCTGCAGCTGGACGAACGGCTGCCGGTGTCGGCACATGCCAATTCATTTGGCGGCTCCACCCTGTTCCTGCGCGAAGGGGAACGTGTTTCGGTCGAGGATCTGATCCGGGGGATCATTGTGCTGTCGGGCAATGATGCCTGCGTGGTCCTGGCCGAAGCGCTGTCGCCGGACGGGTCTGAGGCAGGCTTTGCCCGGATGATGACGCAACGTGCGCAATTGATGGGCATGACCAATTCGACCTTCAAAAACTCAAGCGGCTGGCCGGCCGACGGGCATGTGATGTCAATGCGGGATCTGACCCTGCTGGCCCAGCGCATCATAGAGGACTTTCCAGAGTTTTACCCGATGTTTGCCGAAACAGAGTTTCTGTTCGACGAACAGGAATCGCAGAACCGCTACAACAGAAACCCGCTTTTGGGGCTTGGCATCGGCGCGGACGGGTTGAAAACCGGCCACACGCAAGAAGCGGGCTATGGTTTGGTTGGCTCGGCCAAACAGGGGGACCGTCGGGTGATCTTTACCCTGACCGGACTGGATACCGCTGCGGGCCGGGCGCAGGAATCAGAGGCGATTGTCAACTGGGCCTTCCGCCAATTCGCCGAACAGACCGTGACCAAGGCCGGAGCGGTGATCGCAGAGGCCGATGTCTGGATGGGGGCAAGCGATCGTGTGGGATTGGCCGCCAAAGACGATGTGACATTGTTGTTGCCCAACACACCAGGCAGCGCTGTGACCGCCGAAGTCGTCTATACCGGCCCGATTGAGGCCCCCATTGCCCAAGGTCGCCAGCTGGCTGAACTGATCATCAGCCCCGAGGGCCTGCCCGAACACCGCATTCCGCTTTTCGCGGCCTCCGAGGTTCCGGCCAGCGGGTTTGTAGAGCGGATGATGAATGTCTCGCAGGTCTTGCTGGGCCGTATGCAGGCCCCCTCAGAGGACGCAATGTGAACCCCACAGGGTTGTTTATCAGCTTTGAAGGCATCGACGGATCAGGCAAATCTACTCAGGCGCGCCTGTTGTCCGACGCACTTGACGCGCGGGGCATTGATACTGTGCTGACACGCGAACCCGGCGGCAGTCCCGGGGCCGAGGAAATCCGCGCTTTGGTTCTGCAGGGTGATCCGGATCGATGGTCCGCCGAAACCGAGCTGTTGCTTTTTACCGCGGCCCGCCGGGATCATCTGGAACGCACGATCCGTCCGGCCCTGAACGCGGGCAAGGTTGTGATTTGTGACCGGTTTGCAGACAGCACACGGATGTATCAGGGCCTGTCGCGCGGCAACCTGCGCGACACGGTCGACACGTTGCATGACCTGATGATCGGCATCGAACCGAGCATTACGATCCTGATTGATATGGACCCGGAAACCGGTCTGCAGCGCGCAAAATCGCGCAACACGGCCGAAGAACGCTTCGAGGATTTTGGCCAGGGACTTCAGGACGCGATGCGTGCCGGGTTTTTGTCGCTGGCAGAGGAATTTGCAGACCGCTTTCGGGTCATTGACGGGGCGCGCGTGCCGGACGCCGTTGCACAGGATGTCTGGGCTGCGGTAAGCCCCCATCTGACATGCCATCTGACATGAGTGACACAGCCCTTCCCGAACCCGACCGCATCGACGGCGCACCGCACCCGCGAGAAACCGAACGTTTGTTTGGGCAAGACTTGGCGCAAGCGGATTTTCTACGGGCCTTCGCCTCGGGCCGGTTGCATCACGGCTGGCTGATCACCGGGCCACGCGGCGTCGGAAAGGCCACCTTGGCCTGGCGCATTGCCCGGTTTTTGCTGGCCACTCCGCCGGGCCAGGAGGACGGGCTGTTTGGTGCGCCTGCGCCGCCCGCGGACCTGACGATCCCGAACGACCATCCGGTGTCGCACCGCATTCTGGCGGGCTCCGAGCCGGGTCTTTTTGTGCTGCGACGCCCCTATGACGACAAGGCAAAGCGGCTGAAGGCGCAGATCACGGTCGACGAAGTGCGCAAACTCAAAGGGTTTTTCGCGTTGTCAGCCGCAGATGGCGGGCGACGGGTGGTGATTGTCGATGCTGCGGATGATATGAACGTCAATGCCGCCAACGCCCTGCTCAAGCTTCTGGAGGAACCTCCCGAGCGCACCACCTTGCTGTTGGTCAGCCACCAGCCCTCGCGGCTGTTGCCGACGATCCGCTCAAGATGCCGGGAATTGCGGTTGTCCCCGCTCAGCCCGCAGAACATGGCACAGGCGCTAAAGGCTGCGGGAATTGATGTCTCGGATGCAAATCCCGATGCGCTGGCGGCCTTGTCCGGCGGTTCGATCGGCGAGGCCGTCAGGCTGCTGCAACAGGACGGGCTGAAACTCTATGCCGACATCGTCAAACTGCTGTCCACGCTACCCGATCTCAGCCGCCCTCATGCCATTGCCCTGGCCGAAAGCGCCGCCGGGCGTGGCAAGGAAGACCGGCTTGATCTGATGCTGACGCTGCTGGACCGCGCCCTGGCGCGGCTGGCGCGCACCGGGGCCACTGGCCTGCCCCCCAGCCCTGCTGTTTCAGCGGCCGAATCCGACACGTTCCAGTGGCTTTGCCCGTCGGCACAGGCGGCGCGACACTGGGCGCATGTGGCACAAACCCAGGGCGACAGATTGCGCCACGGTCGGGCCGTCAACGTCGAGGCAGGCTCGCTGCTCTTGTCCAGTTTTCTGGCTCTGCGCGACGGGTGCCCCAGATAGGTGCAGGACGGCTTGACGCCCCTGCCCGCATCCCCGATACCTCGGCCATGTCTATACCACTGATCACCGACAGCCATTGCCATCTGGATTTTCCGGACTTCGACAATGAACGCCCCGATATCATTCGCCGCGCTGGCGAGGCCGGGGTGCATCGCATGGTGACCATCTGCACAAAACTGAGGCTCGAACCGCAGGTGCGCGCCATTGCCGAAGCCCATGACCCGGTGTTTTACGCCGCCGGAACACACCCGATGAGTGCTGCCGACGAACCGCTTGCCACGGTTGATGCACTGATCGAGATGTCGCGCCATCCCAAGTTTGTTGGCATCGGTGAAACCGGGTTGGATTATCACTACACATCCGAAAGCGCGGAGATTCAGAAACAGTCGTTGCGCGTGCATATCGAAGCTGCACAAGCCACCGGTTTGCCCCTGATCATCCATGCGCGCGCGGCCGATGACGACATGGCCCAAATCTTAACAGATTGCTTTAAGACGCAGCCCTATACCTGTGTCATGCATTGCTTTTCTTCGTCTCTTGACCTGGCGAAAGCGGCACTGGATCTGGGGTTCTATCTGTCCATGTCCGGCATCGCCGCCTTCCCGAAAAGCCAGGACCTGCGCGATATCTTTGCGACCGCTCCGCTGGACCGCGTGCTTGTCGAAACCGACAGCCCCTACCTTGCCCCGCCGCCGCATCGCGGCAAACGCAATGAACCGGCCTTTACCGCGCACACCGCACGGGTCGGTGCCGAATTGTTCGGGCTTGAATACGATGCCTTTGCCGCCCAGACGGAAGCGAATTTTGACCGGCTCTTTTCCAAAGCTGCGCAATACAAGGCCGCTGCATGATGGACGAAATGCGCTTTACAATCCTTGGCTGCGGATCATCGGGCGGGGTGCCCCGGCTTGGCGGGATCTGGGGGGCGTGTGATCCGGACAACCCCAAAAACACGCGGCGGCGCTGTTCGCTGCTGGTGGAGCGTGTAAAACCCACAGGCACGACCCGCGTTCTGATCGACACCTCACCGGACATGCGCGCCCAGCTTCTGGATGCTGGCATCGGAGAGCTTGACGCGGTGGTCTACACCCATAGCCATGCCGACCATGTTCATGGGTTGGATGACGTGCGCATGATCGTGTTCAACATGCGCAAACGCCTGCAGGTCTGGGCCGATGGCGAAACCCAGAACGATCTGTTTTCACGCTTTGGCTATGCCTTTGTGCAACCCTCGGATAGCCCCTATCCGCCGATCTGCGAAATGAACACGATCAACGGCCCGCTGACGGTTTACGGCGCGGGCGGGCCAATCACCCTCGATCCGTTCGATGTGAACCATGGCAGCATTGATGCGCTTGGGTTCCGCATTGGCGATCTTGCCTATTTGCCTGATGTCGCGTCCATTCCCGAAAAGGTGTGGGACACCCATTTGCAGGATCTGGATGTCTGGATACTTGACGCGCTGCGCCGCGAGCCGCACCCGACCCATGCGCATTTGGCCCTCGCACTTGAATGGCTGGATCGCGCCAAGCCGCGTTTGGGGGTCTTAACCAACATGCATGTCGATCTTGACTATGCGACGGTTGACGCGGAAACGCCCGACCATATCACCCCGGCCTATGATGGTATGGTGATCACCCAGCCCGTCTAGGCCGCGTCCGATTGCGTCGCGTCACATTTCCAGTGCAGTCTGTCACCATGCGCCGATTTTCCGCCCTTACTCCGCCCGGCTGACATGCAGGCGCTGATTGACATCATCCTTCCGGTCTTTCTGGTGATCGGACTGGGCTACCTTGTCGCGTGGCGTGGCGTGCTTGGCGACGCGTCGATGGACGGTTTGATGGCGTTCACCCAGAAAATCGCCCTTCCCCTGCTTTTGTTCCGCGCAATCTGGACGCTTGACTTGGGCCAGAGTTTTTCGATCCCGCTGCTGATCAGCTATTACACCGGCTCGCTCACCTGTTTTGTGGCCGGGCTGTTGGGGGCGCGGTTTCTGTTTCATCGGCCGTGGGAAGAGTCCGTTGTCATCGGCTTTTGCTGCCTGTTCGCCAATTCGGTCCTGCTGGGCATCGCCATAACCGAACGCGCCTTTGGGTCCGATGCCCTGACCGCCAATTATGCGATCATCGCGTTTCATTCGCCGTTTTGCTACGGGCTTGGCATCAGCGTGATGGAGTTTGTCCGCGCCCGGTCTGCCGGGCAACGCAATCGCGATGTGCCGCTGATTGTTGCCAAAGCCATGTTCCGCAACGCCCTTGTCATCGGAATTGCCTTCGGCGTGGCGTTCAACCTGCTGGATATCACCCTGCCAGAGCCGGTAACCGTTGCGCTTGACATGGTTGTGCGCACCGCACTTCCGGCCGCTTTGTTTGCATTAGGAGGCGTGCTTTATAGATACCGGCCCGAAGGCGATATGCGCGTTATTCTGTATGTTTGCGCAATCAGCCTGATCCTGCATCCGGGGATCACCTGGGGCTTGGCCGCCAGCTTCCCGCTTGACGATGCCGCGTTCCGCAGTGCCGTGTTGACGGCGGCCATGGCACCGGGGATCAACGGCTATATTTTTGCTAACATGTATGGTCGGGCGCGACGGGTGGCGGCGTCTTCGGTTCTGTTGGCCACGGGCATGTCTATCATCACCGTCTGGCTTTGGCTTGGAACGCTGCCATGATCCCGGTGGTCAGCGCCTTTATCACCGCCGGTGCCGGAGTGGCGGTGTTCTACGCTGTCGATTTGCCCTTGCCCTGGTTGCTTGGTCCGATTTCCGCCTGTCTGCTGGCGGCATTGGCCGGTCTGCCACTTGGCGGGGTCAAAACCCTCAATCACAGCATGCGCACAATCCTTGGCGTCGCGGTCGGGGCCACGCTCACACCGTCGGTTCTGGCGACGTTTCCCGCCATGTGGCCGACGCTGGTTCTGGTGCCGGTGATGATCGCCTGCATCGGCGCGGTGGGCGTGCCGTATTTCCAACGCATCTGCGGTTTCGACTTTCCAACCGCCTATTACTCGACCATGCCCGGTGGCTTGCAAGACATGATCGCCTTTGGCGAAGACGCTGGCGGGGATGTGCGCACCATCAGCCTCATTCACGCCACCCGTGTCATGATCATCGTGGTCGCCCTGCCTTTCCTGCTGATCGGGATCTGGGATGCCGACCTGTCCAATCCGCCCGGTGCGCCCGCCTCCAGCATCCCGCTGCAAGAACTGGGCCTGATGTGCGTTTGCGCCTTTGTGGGCTGGCGCGTGGCCGATCGTGTCGGATTGTTCGGCGCGTCCATTCTGGGCCCGCTGATCCTGACCGCCGCGCTGACGCTCGCCGGAGGTCTGCACAACCGCCCCCCCGCAGAAGCGATTTGGGCGGCGCAGTTTTTCATCGGCATGAGCATTGGCACCAAATATGCCGGGATCACCTGGAACGAGGTGCGCCGCGACCTTGCTGCCGGGCTGGGCTTCTGCGCCATCCTGATCGTGCTGACGCTGATCTTTGTCGAAGCGATCTATCAGCTGGGCCTTGCGCCGGGGATGGAAACGCTGCTGGCCTTTGCCCCCGGTGGGCAGGCCGAATTGACCGTCTTTGCCCTGATCGTGGGGGCCGACATTGCCTTTGTCGTCGCCCACCACATTCTGCGGATTTTTGCTGTTATCCTGGGTGCCCCTTTGGCGGCCCGCATCTTTGATCGGTCAAAACCGCGATAAAGACGGCCGCCGCCCGATCCGGAGGGATCGAGCGGCTGTGCGCAGGTCAGCTCAGGTGATGCACGGCCTGCAATCCGTAAACCGGCGTGTCCAGCCCCTCCATACGCGCTTTGATCTGCAAGGACAGGAATTGCGAATAATGCCGCGATTGATGCAGGTTTCCGCCATGCATCCAAAGGTTCGGCACCTGCGTCGGCTTCCACATATTGCGCTGCTCGCCCTCCCAGGGACCGGGATCTTTGGTGGTGTCAGACCCCAGACCCCAGCACTTTCCAAGCCTGTCGGCCATATCCTGACCCATGAGATCCGCAACCCAGCCATTCATCGAATTATAACCGGTGGCATAGATGACCAGATCGGCATCCAGATGGGTGCCGTCATCCAGAATGACGCCGGTTTCATCAAGCTCGGTCACTTGCCCCCGCTTTAGCTTGATCTCGCCATCAATGATCAGCTGGCTGGCGCCCACATCAATGTAATACCCCGATCCCCGCCGCAGGTATTTCAGGAACAGCCCCGAGCCGTCATCACCCCAATCCAGCCAGAAACCGGCCTTTTCCAGCCCGTCATAGAAGTCCTTGTCCCGCTCCTTCATCGCCTCATAGGCGGGGATCTGGAATTCATGCAAAATGCGATAGGGCAGCGACGCAAAAATCAGGTCGGCCTTTTCGGTTGTCACCCCGTTGCGCACCGCCTCTTCGGAATACAGCGCACCAAGACCGATCTCCATCAAGGTGTCAGACCGGACAATATGGGTCGAGGACCGCTGCACCATGGTCACATCGGCATCGTGTTCCCAAAGGGCTGCACAGATGTCATGTGCCGAATTGTTCGACCCGACAACCACCACTTTCTTGCCGGTCCAATTGTCCGGCCCGTCATGTTCCGACGAATGCTGTTGCACCCCCTTGAACCTGTCCATGCCCGGAAAATCAGGCATCCGTTTTTTTCCGGACATGCCCGTTGCCATCACCAGTTGCTTTGGCTTCAAAACCACCTCTTCACCATCCCGATCAACAACTACGGTCCATTCCTGCGTCGTTTCATCGAAGGTTGCGGATTTGGCGGTGGTTCGGGTCCAGTAATTCAGCTCCATCACCTTGGTATACATCTCAAGCCAGTCCCCGATCTTGTCTTTGGGCGCAAACACCGGCCAGTTGTCGGGAAACTTGATATAAGGCAGATGGTCATACCACACCGGGTCATGCAGACAGAGCGATTTGTACCGATTGCGCCAGCTGTCGCCGGGGCGGTCGTTCTTTTCGACGATGATGGTCGGCACCCCCAACTGACGCAAGCGCGCGCCCAGCGCGATCCCGCCCTGTCCGCCGCCGATGATCAGGCAATAGGGCTGGGTTTTATAGCCCAGCTCGGTCGCCTCTCGGTCGCGCTCCTCGGCCCAGGTTTCGCGGTTCTTGCCCGCGCCATGTTTGGCCCCAAGCGGACGGTTGAACCCGGCGGGTTCTTCGTGGCCCTTCAGCTCGACCATGGTGGTCAACAAGGTCCAGATTTTCCCGTCCTTCAACCGAACCAGCCCATACCCCCGTGCGAGCTCTGTTTCGAACTGAATCCACGCCGTGATGATGCCGTCTTCTTCTGTTGGGATCTCTCCCTCGGCAAGGCGCCAGCCCGAGGGCCGGGTTGTCGACAGCTGATGTTTCAGCATGTCTTCGATCTGATCCTTGCCCTCAACCGTCTTAAGGTTCCAGGTAAAGGTCACCAGATCGCGCCAGTAGCACTCGTCTTGAAACATATCCCGAACGCGCGCGATATCGCCCTGTTCAAGTGCCGCGCCGAAATCGTCCAGAAAGTTTTGGGTTTGATCGGCAATCGTTGTGTCGAGCATATGCTCCTCCCTTTTGAAATTGTGTTAATCCTGTGCCAGCCAGGCCAATGGTGTCCCGGCCGCCACCTGATTGCGCACGAACGCTATGCCGCGCCGCACATGGTTGATCTGATCCACGATGTTCAGATCGCGCATCCTGTCCTCCCAAACAGCTGCCCTAGCGTAAGCTAATCGACCCGGCCCGGCCCCACAATGCGACCTTGATCGACACTTGTCCTATCGCAATCTTGGGTCAGGCGCGTCACGGCAAAGCCGCCATTTACCGGCGCACCCCGTTGACGGCCATGCACCCGGACGGCGCATCAATATTCGCTCAGTTCATACTTATCCTGAATATTATGAAGTCGATTAATGACGGCTGCTTCTGTATGAGGCATGGATCACACCGTCAGGAGGTCTCATGTCTGAATCCGGGAACGCCATCGCCGATACCCTCGCCGCACTTGCAAGAGAGCGTATTCTGATCCTTGACGGGGCCATGGGCACGATGATCCAGAGCCTGAAAATGGGCGAGGACGACTATGCCGGGCGCGGAACCGGACAGCCATGTCCGCATCCGACCGAGCACCCGCAAAAGGGCAATAACGATCTTCTGACCCTGACCCAGCCGCAGGCGATCGAAGATATCCATTTCCAGTTTGCCAAAGCCGGTGCCGACATCGTCGAGACAAACACCTTTTCCTCTACCCGCATCGCGCAAGCCGATTACGGGCTTGAGGCCGCTGTGCCGGACCTCAACGAACAGGCCGCCAGAATTGCGCGCCGCGCGATGGACCGTGCGACGGAACTGGACGGCAAACCACGTTTTGTTGCCGGAGCGGTGGGCCCCACAAACCGGACGGCCTCGCTGTCGCCCGATGTGACCAATCCGGGCTACCGCGCGGTAACATTCGACGATTTGCGCGTCGCCTATGGCGAACAGATCCGCGGGTTGATTGCCGGTGGTGCGGATCTGATCCTGATCGAAACGATCTTTGACACGCTCAACGCCAAAGCTGCGATTTTTGCTGCCTTCGAGGCGTTCGAGGCGCAAAACACCCATCTGCCCATCATGATATCGGGCACCATCACCGACGCGTCGGGGCGCACCTTGTCCGGCCAGACGCCAACCGCGTTCTGGCATTCCGTCGCCCATGCACGGCCCTTTTCGGTGGGTCTGAACTGTGCGCTTGGCGCATCAGCGATGCGGCCGCATATGGCCGAATTGGCCGGCGTCGCCGACACATTGACCTGTGCCTATCCCAATGCCGGTCTGCCCAACGCGTTCGGCCAATATGATGAAGGCCCCGAAGAAACCGCCGCACAGCTGGCAGGCTTTGCCGAAGAGGGCCTGCTGAACATTGTCGGCGGCTGTTGTGGCACCACGCCAGAGCATATCCGCGCCGTCGCTGACGCCGTCGCCCCCCATTCGCCCCGCCAAATCCTCAAGGAGCAAGCCGCATGACCCGTTATCTTCGTCTTTCCGGACTTGAGCCCTTTGTCCTGACACCGGATATCCCGTTTGTGAATGTGGGCGAGCGGACCAACGTCACCGGCTCGGCCAAGTTTCGCAAACTGATCACCAACCGCGACTATGCGACGGCGCTGGATGTGGCGCGCGATCAGGTCGAGAACGGTGCGCAGATCATTGACGTGAACATGGATGAGGGCCTGATCGATTCCAAACAGGCGATGATCGAGTTCCTGAACCTCATCGCGTCGGAACCGGATATCGCCCGCGTTCCGATCATGATCGACAGCTCCAAATGGGAGGTGATCGAGGCCGGTCTTCAATGCGTGCAGGGCAAGAGCATCGTCAACTCGATCTCCATGAAAGAGGGCGAGGACGAATTCCGCCGCCACGCCCGCCTGTGTCTGGCTTACGGGGCCGCCGTGGTGGTCATGGCGTTTGACGAACAGGGCCAGGCCGACACCGCCGCCCGCAAGACCGAGATTTGCGCGCGGGCCTACCGAATTCTGGTGGACGAGGTCGGCTTCCCGCCAGAGGACATCATCTTTGACCCCAACATCTTTGCCATCGCTACTGGCATCGAAGAACATAACAATTACGGCGTCGATTTCATCGAAGCGACCCGTTGGATCAGGCAGAACCTGCCCCACGCCCATGTGTCTGGCGGTGTGTCGAACCTGTCGTTCTCCTTCCGGGGCAATGAAACCGTGCGCGAGGCGATGCATGCCGTGTTCCTCTATCACGCCATTCAGGCGGGGATGGACATGGGCATCGTGAATGCGGGCCAGTTGGCGGTCTATGACCAGATTGATCCCGACCTCCGCGAAGCCTGCGAAGACGTTGTTCTGAACCGTCGCGAGGACGCGACCGAGCGGATGCTCGACTTGGCCGAACGCTTTCGCGGTGGCGCGCGCGAGGAAAAAGTGCGCGATCTGGCGTGGCGGGAGTGGTCGATCGAGAAGCGGCTGGAACACGCGCTGGTCAACGGCATCACCGAATTTATCGACGCCGACACCGAAGAAGCGCGCCAGCAGGCCGAACGCCCGCTGCACGTGATCGAAGGCCCGCTGATGGCGGGGATGAACGTGGTGGGCGATCTGTTCGGTTCGGGCAAGATGTTCCTGCCGCAGGTGGTGAAATCCGCCCGCGTGATGAAACAGGCGGTCGCGGTGTTGCTGCCCTACATGGAAGAGGAAAAACGCCAAAACGGCAGCGATGCGCGTGAGGCTGCGGGCAAGGTGCTGATGGCCACCGTGAAAGGCGATGTGCATGACATCGGCAAAAACATCGTCGGCGTCGTGCTGGCCTGCAACAATTACGAGATCATTGATCTGGGCGTCATGGTACCCCCGCAGAAAATTCTCGAAGTGGCCAAGGCCGAGAATGTCGATATCATCGGCCTGTCCGGTCTGATCACACCCAGCCTGGACGAGATGGTGCATATGGCCTCCGAGCTGGAGCGCGAGGGCTATGACATTCCGTTGCTGATTGGCGGGGCAACCACCTCCAAGGTCCATACAGCGGTGAAAATCGCACCGCGCTACACGAAAAATCAGGCGATCCATGTTCTGGATGCGTCGCGTGCGGTCGGCGTTGTCAGCCAGCTTCTGAGCCCCGACACACGCGATAGCTATATCGAAGGCATCCGCGAGGAATATGTGACCGTCACCGAACGCCACGAACGGTCCGAACGGGCGAAAGAACGCGTGCCGCTTGCCGCCGCCCGTGCCAATGCGATGCAGATTGATTTCAGTGACTACACCGTCCCTGCCCCCACCTTTACCGGGGCGCGGGTGATCGAAGATTGGGATCTGGCCGAGATCGCCAAATATATCGACTGGACCCCGTTCTTCCGCACCTGGGAACTGAAAGGCGTCTATCCGAAAATCCTTGAGGACGAGCGTCAGGGCGAAGCCGCCCGCGCGCTGTTTGCCGATGCTCAGGACATGCTGAAACGGATCATCGACGAAAAATGGTTCGGCCCGCGTGCCGTGGCCGGGTTCTGGCCCGCCAATGCGGTGGGCGACGATATTCGGCTTTTCACTGGCGACGACCGGAAAGACCAACTCGCCACCCTGCACACCCTGCGCCAGCAACACGCCAAGCGCAAAGGCCGGCCCAATGTGGCCCTGTCCGATTTCGTGGCCCCTGAGGGCACGGCGGATTACGTCGGTGGGTTTGTCGTCACCGCAGGCCCCGAAGAGCAAACCATCGCCAAGCAATTCGAGGATTCAAACGACAGCTATTCCGCGATTCTGGTCAAGGCGCTGGCCGACCGCTTTGCCGAAGCCATGGCCGAGATGCTGCACCAACGCGTGCGGCGCGAATTGTGGCCCTATGCGACCGAGGAAAGCTTTGCACCCGACGAACTGGTCGGGGAACCTTATCGCGGAATTCGCCCCGCGCCGGGCTATCCAGCGCAGCCGGATCACACCGAAAAACGCACGCTTTTCCGTCTGTTGGATGCCGAGGCGAACACCGGGGTGGAACTGACCGAAAGCATGGCGATGTGGCCCGGCTCATCCGTGTCTGGCCTCTATATCGGCCATCCCGAGGCATATTACTTTGGCGTGGCCAAGGTCGAGCGCGATCAGGTGCAGGATTACGCAGAGCGCAAAGGCATGGCGTTTGACGAGGCCGAACGCTGGCTCGCACCGATCCTCAACTACACCCCGCAAGCCGTGTCCGCCATTGCGGCAGAGTGACGGCACATAACGCGGTGTCTGGTGGCTTTCGCGCCAGACACCGCCAAACGGTCAATCAACCGCCATCCGAAAGGGCCGGGTTTGCAAACGCATCCCAGCCCTGTTTTTTTTAGACAAGCTTGTTGCCGTCTTTCTTGGCCTGACGCAATTCGCGTACAAAGGTTGTCACGATCACTGCCAGCACAACTGCCGAAATGATGGGCCAGACCAGAATGTAAAATGTCAGCATTTCTTCCGTCCTTGCTTTCTCGAAAACTCAGATTTTTTGGTCAGCGGCACGAACAGCGGCAAGCGCCGCGTCATCGTCAAAGCTGGTCACGCGCTCGTTGATCACATCGAAATCGAACTCTTCTTTACCCAAAAGGCTTAGAAGAACGCAGATGATGGTACTTGCGCCATAGGCCGTCAACGATCCCAGCAAAACTGTATATTCGCGCAGGAAGCCGCTGAAATAGAAGATCCCGACAGCCATCCCAATGACACCCACCGCGATACCGGCGATCCGTCCGAAAAAGCCGAAGGCCATCAGCCCGACCACCACGCCCCCACCGACTGCTGCGACAATCTCGAAGAAGCCCGCGACAACACCCGTCATCGGCAGAAGTTCAAACCGCACCACAGTGAAAAGCAGCAGCCCGCCAAGCACCGCCCAGATGAACGCCTGGTTGGTGACCCGGTTCCAGTAGCAGCTGGCAATCACGGGAAACACGATGGCCCCCCACAACGCGCCGACGAAGACCAGCATCACCAGAATATCAAGCGCAAAACTGGCCAGGATCAGCCCGGCCATGGTGGCCACGATCATCGTCAGACGGCCCAGCAACAGCATCTTGCGCGGGTTCGGATTGCCCTTGGCCAGGTTACGACCATAGATATCCGTCATCATGATCGCCGCCAGCGCCGACAGATCGGAATCCGCGGTCGAGGACAGCGACCCGATGACCAACACAAAGAACAGCGCGATCATCACCGGAGGCAGATAGGCCGACGCCATCTGCGGGATGATGTTGTTGGGATCGCCTTCATGCGGGACAATGCCCAGCATCAGCGCCATCAGCCCCAGCATACCCAACCCGATCACAATCGATCCGTAGCCAAGCGTCGCGGTGATGAAGGTCGGTTTGATCAGATCCTGCCGCACCGCAAACAGACGTTGCGCAATGGTCTGGTTGCCGATGGCATAGGCCAGAACCGCCACAAAGAACGGCGCGCCCTGTTCCAGAATGGCGGTCATGGAAAAGAAATCGGCCTGCTCTTCTGTGATAATGTCGTATCCGGCCTGCAACGCTTCACTGCCGCCCGCGCTGAAATACACCCACGGAATGATCACCACGGCAATCGACATCATCGCGACAACCTGCGCAAAATCGGTCAGGATCGACGCCCGAAACCCGGACCACAGCGTGTAGGACAACACGCCAATACCGGCAATCAGAACGCCCGCCTGAAACGACAGCGGCGACAACACCGCCACCAACGCACCTGCCGCGGTGAAATTCACCATCAGGCTGATGACACTGCCCATCAGGTTGGAGACCGCAAGGATCAACTGGCTGCCCGATCCATGACGCGCGTGCATCACCTCGGCCAATGTATGGGCATTGGGCGCAAGCGCGCGAAACCGCAAACCGAACGGATAGATGAACAGGATCATCAACGCCCCCCAAAAGCCGTAATGCATCGGCCCGGACAACCCGTAATTATACCCCGAAATCGCCGCTCCATAAAAAGACGCCGCCCAGATCCAAGTCGCCGTCATACTGGCGGCAGAAATCCCGAATCCAACCTTGCCGCTGGACACCATGAAACCGTCAACGCTTTCTTCCTTTTCGTTGACGAAGGTCGACAGCAAAAATGTGCCACCGTAAAATAAAACCAATAATATTATGACTGTTGCCGTCGAAAATTGGAAAAATACCGGATCAGACATAAGGGTTGCTCCCGTTTTTTATCTTTGGCAGGCCCATATCTGACCTGACGCAGCTGAATTCCACACTTGGCCCAGAGCTGGAAAATCCCATCACCCCGAACGATTTCAGAGTACAGCCACAACAGAACGATTGCCAAGCGCCATTCCCTCATACAGACCCGTATGATCACGTGACCTTCTGCGACAAAGCGACCAACCACTTGCGCCCAAACGCGCTATGCCTGTCTGCCAGTGCATGACAGCTTTATCGTGCATCATGGGATACAGGACGACTTGGACCAGATCATGCGTGAGGCATTCAAAGCCGAGTTCGGCGTCACTGGCAAAGTCGGGGTAGATATCGGCATCGGGGAAGTTGTGTAAGGTAGCGATCTGCCAATCGAAGCTAACCCAGACTGGCTTCTTCACCCTGAAGGATATGATGCTAGACTAAAGGCATTCCGGGATAAGCGAGACACCATCGAAGAAGCAACTACCTCTCTCTAGTATGAGTAAATTTGAAAATTTTATTATTATCAATACTTTAAGATATTTGATCAAAGGGTTAAAAGGGATGTGCGATCTGTGGATCATCTATCTTCGGTAACATCCTCCGGCGCTCCCTCATTACTGGTAACGATAAGGAATGCCGGGCAGGATGTCAGACCGTAAACTTCTCGATGGCTTCTTGCTTCTGCGCCAACGTGTGGCCGCTCTGGACCTGTCGCGCCTTTGTGCCGCCCCTAGTGCTCGTTTAGGCCACCTTTCGCTCGAAAGCGACCGGGTTTTTTCAGCCTAATGCTGAGTGACGGCGACGCGGATTGTAGAAGCCGTTTATGTACTCGAAGATTGCCATCTGCGCCTGCCGTCGTGTTTCCCATGACCGTCGCCAGATCAGCTCAGCCTTGATGGTTTTGAAGAACGTCTCAACAGCCGCATTGTCATAGCAATTGCCTTTTCCGCTCATCGATACCTTGAAGCCGTGCTGGCGCAGGATCTTCTGATAGTCGTGAGAGCAGTATTGCGACCCGCGATCCGTGTGGTGGATGCAACCTTTGGGTGGCGTACGGAAGGCAAGGGGCAATGACGAGCGCGACCGAGGGGGATGCCGATCTTGCGGCCTTGGCCTGTCTGGTCGGTTTTGGACCGGCGCAGTTGTAGTACCAGACCTTCGCGGACCTCTTCGATATCGGCCAGATCGAGGCCCACCAGTTCCGAGGACCGGAACCCGCCCGCCCAACCGATCAGCAACAACGCCCGGTCACGTTTTCCACGGGCGTCACCCGCTGATCCAGCGGCAGGGCAATCAGGTCAGTCGCAGATAGCCCAAGCCGCTCCAGCTCATCGGCAGCGGGACCATGACGAGCGGCAGCCTGGCTGAGGCGGCGTGTCAGATCCTTGGTGGCCTGCTCAATGCCGGACATCGACACGCCCGCGAGTTCACCCGCGCGCTCAAGGGTCTGAATTGAGGCGACGGTGGTACCAAGCGAATGCGCCAACTTTGCCTGCGCATCCACGGTTTGCAGCCCGGATCGGACCATCGCCACGCCAGCAGCCGCAGCGGCGGCAACGGCGGCAGCGGCTGCCATCGCAACACGGCGGGAAAACGCCGCGAGCCGTGTATTGGCTGCTTCCATCTCCCGGTGGGGGCGGCCGAAGCCGCGCGCTCCGGCCTCACCGACACCTTCCAGCTCAGCACGCACCTGTCGGCCGCCGACCGCTGCAAGGCGAACGGATATGCGTTTCTCAGCCATAGGAATGATCCATCTGTTCGTTAAGTTTTGCGACCATCACCGCTTCGATGACGGGCAGCAGTTCGGCCATGGCGAGCGGCGACACGCCGAGCGCGTCACCGAGAGCAAGCGCCGCCGACATATCCCAGCCGATCACGGCGCCGGGGAGGACGCGCAGCTGTCCGCCGAGGCGGCCGACGAGGTCCCAGACCTGCCAGCCTTCATGGGTGAGCGGCCGGTTCAGCCGCGCCGGGCAGTCTTCGCACGTCGTTTGGCCGGGCTCGCTGGGTTCGCAACCCTCACAGTATCGGTCGCCCCTGCGCGCTTCTATCGGCGGCGCTGGCGTAGAACCAGTCGAAGCTTTCGCCGCCCGCAATGTTCGCCTGCAAGTAGGCGCGGTCGTAGATGGCGGGCCAATGGGAAGACATCGAACAACCGACCCGGCTCACCTACGCGCCCTGCCACTATGGGAATAAACGGCCCTATTTTATCTGCCCCGGCGTCGTGAACGGTCGCGCGTGCGGACGCCGCGTTGGCAAGCTGTTCTCAGGCGGGCGCTACTTCCTCTGCCGTCATTGCTACAACGTCGCCTATACCAGCCAGTCAGAACCGCGATACGACCGCATGTTGCGCCGAGCGAACAAACTGCGCATGGAACTTGGAGGCGGACCGGGAACTGCCTATTGGATAGCCCCAAAACCCAAGGGCATGTGGCAACGGACGTATCAGCGCAAACGCTTCGAAATCGAGTGGTGCGAGGACCAAGCTAACAGACTTTTCATCAACAGGTTTCGCCATGTCCTTAGCGACAACGAACTTACGATGTACTTGGTCGAATCAACTCGTGCGACGCACCAACAGTGAAACAAGTGCTGGGTTTGGGTTTAGCTGTTATGTGATTGATCCGCTCATAAAAACGCTAGCTCGCGCCACGATAATGACACGTCTCACGAGCTAGCAGTTCTCTGGTCACGCTGACTGAAATCTTCCGCTTGCGTACACTCGCGAAGCCTCCGAGCGAAGTTCAATCATACGTTGGAAGTCTTGCCGCTCTTGGTCGAGGTCGCGAAGGTGGTTTTTTTGCTCCTGCCTCTCGTGCTCAGATGGCTTTGTCTCGATGTCCATGTCTTCCTCCTGCTTTTTCTTGCACCTTGATCGAAAAGTCGTCGCACATCAACACTTGGGTTGACCTCTCGCTAAAATCAGCAAGATATTGTTCTGAGTGCAACTCAGGGATGATTTTATGGCCAGTCGGGATGAGCTTGTTTTCGGTTTGGTCGGCCCCATCGGCTGTCCAATCCATGAGGCAGGGGACATTCTTGCCGATACACTAAAGAAGGTAGACTACAAGCCAATAAAAATTTCCCTAAGCGCCGAAATGGATCGGCTGCTTGAAGCGAAGGCCGCTAGCATCCCCGCACCAGAAGAATCAGAGTTATTAACAAAAATCAAAAAAGGTAACGCTATCAGATCCGCTTTTAGCAACAATTCTGTTCTTGCAGCCGAAGCCATCCGACAAATTGTGACATACCGCCGCGACAAAGCCAAAGCTGCGGGTGAAGAGGACGACGAAAAACTTGGTCAAATCGCGACTGTTAGGCTTGATGAACACGCTTTCATAATTGACCAACTAAAACGACCAGAAGAAATTGACCTTCTAGTTAAAACCTTTAGTAAACGCTTTGTTCAAGTTTCTGTTGTCACAAATTTAGAAAAAAGGCGGCACTCCCTTATCTCTAGATTGCGATCTGAACAACACGGCTGGACAAATGAGAAATGCGAGTCTCATGCGGATTTTCTTATTGGAATAGATCAAGACGAACGGAAAGATAAAAGGGGTCAGCAAATTACAAAAATATTCCACTTAGGCGACGTGTTCTTTGATGGAGAAAACGAGGCAAGCCTTGTCTCTTCGAGCGACCGCTTCGTTCGAGCATTTTTTGGGCGAAATAATGTTGCACCCACACGAGATGAGTTCGGCAGCTATATGGCCAAAGCAGCCTCTCTTCGATCAGTGGACCTTTCAAGACAGGTTGGCGCAGCTATTACGACAAAAGATGGAGATATCATTTCTGTTGGTTGCAATGAGGTTCCAAAATTTGGTGGTGGAAACTATTGGGATGAGGATACAGACAAAAAACGCGACATAGACATGGGGGGAGAAGCCAACAAGAATGAAGTCAATAGAATGGTTTTTGATTTCCTTGAAGTATTAAAGGAACAAGGCATACTCCCCGTTGAGAAGTCAGTCGAAGAAATCCTTCAAGATGAAAGCTTGAAAAAGGCGATAAAGAAGTCGTTAGTCTCGAAGGTAACTGAATATGGACGCATGGTACACGCAGAGATGAACGCCCTAACTGATGCGGCTCGACTCGGGAGGTCTGTGAATGGGGCCAGCATTTATGTTACCACCTATCCATGTCACAATTGCGCAAAAAACTTAATTGCTTCAGGGATTAATCGTATAGTTTTTATAGAACCATATCCCAAAAGCAAAGTTGAGACCCTTTACAAAGACATAGTAGCCTCGGATTCTAGCGATGAACCCACAGTCTCGATAGAACACTTTTTTGGAATTTCCCCGCGAAGATATCGCGATATATTCGAAAAAGGTAGCCGTCAAAACACTGATGGTGAGGTTGCACAATGGTTCCATGGCAAGCCTTCTCCGCAACTCGGGAATATAGAGGTTGGAGTAGATGGCGCTGAACTTTTTGCAATAGCCGAAAATCTGTACCAAAATGAACCCATCAGCCCAACCAAAGAGTAAGGACATTTAGTGCCTCAAGTCACCATTTGGGGCGTCCACATGGGGGCGCATGTTGGAGACCGCCCTATCGAGGGCGGCTATGTAGCTATTGGTTGGCCTGCTCTTGGTGACCTGACCAAGATTGCCCCAGACCGTGAAGCATTCAAAGCGGCGTTGATTGCAGCCTACCCCGACAAGAAGGCAGGTGCCATTCCGGTTGATGCTGGGTCCATGTTCAAGTTCCTGCATGACATCCAAGCGGGTGACATTGTGGTTTATCCGTCGAAAGCGGACCGCATGGTGAATATCGGGCGGTTCACTGGCGAAGCCGTTTATGTCGAAGGTGACCCCGATGAATACCCAACACGGCAAAAGGTCGAATGGCTCAAGCACGTTCCACGCGACGAATTCAGCCAAGCGGCGTTACATGAAATCGGCTCTTTCCTGACCATGTTCCGCGTCCGTCGCTATGCGAACGAGTTTTTGGCGAAGATCAATCTGGCAGCCCCGGTCAGCATCACGACACCTTCAGAGGCCCTTGCAGACCAACAAGACGAAATTGCCGACGACGACACAGCGACGGTCTCAGCAGCCATCCAAGCCGAGGCCAGCACCAGCGATTTCATCATCAAACGCCTGATGACCGAACTAACGGGACATCAGTTCGAGGAATTTATCGCGCACCTTCTGGAGTGCATGGGCTACACCGCCCGCGTCACACCAAAGTCAGGCGACGGTGGCGTTGACGTCATCGCACACATGGACCCGCTGGGCTTCCAACCGCCCATCGTGAAGGTTCAATGCAAGCGGACAACAGGCCAGACGCCCCGCCCCGATGTGGACCAGCTTTTGGGAACTCTGGGCGACGGTGAATACGGTCTGTTCGTCAACCTTGGCTCATTCGCCAGAGGAGCGGTGGAACTGGAACGCAACCGCGCGAAGCTACGCCTGATCAATGGCGAACAGTTTGTAGAATTGGTTTTCGAACACTACGCGAAATTGTCGCCCCGCTATCGCGCATTGATACCGTTGAAACAGATTTTCGTGCCTGATCTGCAACAAGACTAAAGGTGGTATGACATGACACCTCTGGTTTTGCGCGCCCACATCAAACCTTTGCCCGAGTACCTGTCCCAAACCAAAGCGATGGAAACCGCGCTGCGCGAAGGCGTCGGTCATAACCGCGCATGGTATCGGTCGCAGAAAGAGCATTGGCTGGGCTGGCTTGCCGAATACGATGGTCCCGGTGCGTATGGTCGCTCTGACACCAAACGGGATGCGCAGTTTGTCTACAATCACATTCAATGCGCGCCGATGCTTTTTTGGCTATCCGAAGCCTTAGACACACCAAGCGATATTCTAAACACGACCTTCGACGCCGTTGTCGCGGCACCAAACCGAGGCGCACAACAATGCGCGGCACTGCGCTCACACCTTCCTTGGGACTGACCTGCCACTGAACTTTCATCCAGCCGCGACCGGAGCCCGGTTGGTATTTACGCCGATTGGCGCGGGTTGAGCAATCGCCCGACGCGCGGAGCCTTCATCTCGCGCAGCGGGGCGGGCGATTGCGGTAGTCAGGGTCTGCGCGTAGTCGGCTGGGGTCTGGTAATCCAAGGCCGAATGCGGGCGCTCGGTGTTGTAGTCGGTTGCCCAGGCAGTGATCGCGATCCGCGCATGGGCCAGATTGCGGAACATGGTCTCGTTGAGCAACTCGTCGCGCATCCGACCGTTGAAACTCTCCACGAAGCCGTTCTGCATTGGCTTGCCCGGCGCAATGTAGTGCCATTCGATCCGGTGCTCTGAACACCACCGCAGGATGGCGTTCGAGGTCAGTTCCGTCCCGTTGTCAGAGACGATCATGCCGGGTTTGCCGCGGCGCTCGATTAGGGTCGTCAGTTCACGCGCCACACGGCGCCCCGAGATCGAGGTATCCGGGATCGCAGCGAGGCACTGCCGGGTGACATCGTCGACCACGTTGAGCACCCGGAAGCGCTGGCCGTTGGCGAACTGGTCATGGACGAAATCCAGCGACCAGCGCGCATTGGCCCGCGCCTCGACCAAGATCGGCGCCCGTGTCCCGACCGCCTTGCGCCGGGCCTTCCGCTTGCGTACCGTCAGCCCTTCTTCGCGGTAGAGCCGATAGATCCGGTTGATCCCGGAAGGCTCGCCCTCGCGGCGCAGCAGGACGAAGAGCCGCCGGTATCCGAACCGCCGACGTTCATTAGCCAGCTCCCGCAACCGACCGCGCAACTCCGTATCGGGCGCGCGCTGCGACTGGTAGCGGATCATCTTGCGATCCGGCACGCCCGCCGTTCTGAGAGCCCGAGCCGGGCCTTCAGATGCGCGACCGCCTCGCGCTTCACGGCAGGCGTCACCACTTTTTTGAAACCAGTTCCTTCATCGCTGCCAGATCGAGCATCTGCTCGGCTAGCAACTTCTTCAGTTTGGCGTTCTCATCCTCGAGCGCCTTCAGCCGCTTGACCTCCGACACCGTCATGCCGCCGAACTTGGCCTTCCAGTTATAAAAGGTACCTTCCGACATGCCGTGCTTGCGGCACAGGTCCGCGCACTTTGCGCCTGCCTCGTGCTCAGCCAGAATGCCGATGATCTGCTCGTCCGTGAATCTCGTTCGCTTCATTGTCCGTCCTCAGGTTAGGGCGGACTCTAATCGACGGTGGAGGAAAAATCCCGTGGCAGGTCAGGACCAAATCGCAGATCGACTCGCTGCAAGACCTTATCCGTTACTGGCTCGCCTACGGATCAAAGCAGCTCGAATGAGAAAACAGAATGGCGGACAAATTGGGGGACGAGCGCGATAGGTTATCGCGCAACATCTTGATTAATAATCATAATTTTCAATTCTATGGCGGAGACGAAGGGATTCGAACCCTCGAGACGGTTTCCCGCCTACTCCCTTAGCAGGGGAGCGCCTTCGACCACTCGGCCACGTCTCCGCCGGTGGGTTTAGGGATTCTGCGCGGCGGTCACAAGGCTAAATTTGATCCATGGGCAGGAATTCGGGCCAGCGGTGTCCGCACCCGGCTTTGCACGGCGACGATCGGGCATTTCGGCAAATGTGCCGAACCTGCGTTGACACTTGGTTTCATGGCCCTGTCCGGGGCCATTGGCGGCAACAAACCGGGTGTTTTCGCTAAAATTTACCATAAATGTGCCTCAACTCGGTCATCGGGTTCACCTAGACGCAATGCATGGCGTTTACAGATATCATCGACAATTACGCAAACGGCACCACTGGCACGCTGACAACCACCAATGGCGGTTCGGTCGGGTACACGATCACCAGCAACGTCTCGACGCTGTCGCGCATCGGAATTGATCGCGGCGCACGGGTGACCGCCGACGGCAATCAGACCGTCGAGGTGAATTTTGACGACACGGTGCATGGCGTGTCCTTTGCCATCGGGGCCAGCAACCCGGGCGAGGTTTACTTTGTCGAGATTGATGGCGTGCAGGTTGATCTCAACACCGCCATTGCCGATGGCACTGTTGAATTCACCCAAACCGGGGCTGCGACCCATTTTGTCACAGCCGCCGGCGGGCTGAGCAGCACCGGAGCGTTCAACAACGGCAGCGTTGGCTTTATCCACTTTCAATCCCCGGTCAATTCGATCCGGATTTTTGGCACTGGTGGCTCAAGCGGTAACTTCGATGTGTTTGACATCGGGATCGATTCTGCCGATTTCCGCATCGTCTGTTTCTGCGGTGACACCTTTATCGACACGCCAACAGGCACCAAACAGGTGTCGCACTTCCGCAAAGGTGATCTGGTCACAACGGTTGACGGAGCAGCGCTTGGGGTGATCGACCTATATGCCCGTAAGGTACGACCGCTCGAACTCGCCCGAGAAGCGCGGTTGTTGCCGGTGCGCATCCGCACCGGGGCTTTGGGCAACGGCTGTCCTACCCGGGATCTACGCCTGTCCCGCCAACATCGGGTTATGATGGCCTCGCGGATTGCCGCGCGTCTGTGTCGTCATACCGAAATCCTGATACCGGCTCATAAGCTCATTGGTGTGCCTGGCGTGGATCTGGACCGCTCGATGCAGCCGGTCACATATTACCACCTGCTGCTGGAACGCCACGCCGTTCTGATCGCAAACGGAGCCCCTGCGGAAAGCCTGTTTCTTGGCGCGGGTTCGGAATTTGGCGGTCATGACATCGGCACAGCCATCGCGGGTGCCCCGGATACAGCGCAGCACAGCCGTCAGATGGTCCCGGCCCGACCGTTTGTTGACGGCAAAATGGCCAAAAAGCTGGTGGCCGCCCATCTCAGACATGGGCGGCCCGTGCTGGAAGAATGGACCCCGGCCAAAGCCACCGGGCCGCGCTTGGATCACGCGCGCCGCAGTGCCTGATCCGCGCCGGGCACACCCAGGCTAGCGCAGCTCAAAATGATCGGCCATCGCATCAATGATCGTCTCAAGCACCTGCGCGCGGTCCGTTCCCGGCGGATCTGTGCACACCGGATCATCCTGCTCTTCGCGCAGGATCGCCTCGCCTGCCGGCTGACAGAGCCCAAGCGCCGTGAAATGCATCGCAGGCGCGATGGTTTTGACCGTCGCATCCGGGACCAACGCTTCAAAACCGCTGCCAGCGGCACTGGTGTCGGTCGCGTTCAGGCGGTGCGGCCCCTGCCCCAATGCGATCAACAGTACCGGAACCGTCAGATCCTCAACATCGTCCGGTGCCAGCCCCCAAGTCAGGCCGGGATCAATCGCGGCAACGGCAGCGATGCGCCCGTCCTTGTAGGACGCTTCGTATCTGTCCCGGTCAAGCGCCGTGATATCGACACCGGCGTCTGTCAGCATTGTGCAAAATTGCGAGTGTGTGCCGGCCGCCGCGCAATAGTCGAAAAACCCACCGCGTTTGCCCCGCACCCCACCCAGTGAAAGCGCGGTCCATCCGCCATAGGAAAACCCGGTGGCGTATATCCGGGCCTCATCGATCACCGGCGCAAATCTCGGGTCCTGCAGCATATGATCCAACGCGGCTGTCAGGTCTTGGGCGCGGGTCCAGTGATTGAAGGCCGTGTCAAAATCCAGATCAAAGGTTGTGCTGTTGGGGTGATTGACCGCCACCACAATCGCCCCGTGCGACACCAGCCCGGCCGCAAGCCACGCCATTCGCGCGGAATTGCCGCCCCACCCATGTGAGACAAGCACAACCGGGTATGTCCCCGGAACCGGCTTTGCATCGCTCAGAACCTCGGTGCCATAAAACACCGCATTTTCTGCAAACACCGTCCGATCCTGGCCTGTGGCGGGAAACAGGATCGACATTTGCATGTCTTGGCTATGATGAGGGACTGCAATCGTCTGTTCGATCAGCCCGACACCCCCGGCGGACAGGTCATCGCCCACGGTCAAGGTGACAGCGACTGCAAGAAGCATGTGTTTCATAACGGGCCTTTCGGTAAAGCGGTTTGCATGTAGATGCGTCCGCTTGGCACGGTGACCCGGTTTAAGACGACCTGAATCCGGTTTAAGGTCGTGCAGATCGGAATTCAGAACCTTTTCAGACCAAAGAACGGTCCACCCATGCCAGTGCTGCCTGTCCCTATGATCATCGCCTTGGTGCTTGCGGGCTTTCTGGTGCACCGGGTCCTGACCCGCGACACGCATCTTGCGCTGTCGGCGTTGATCGGGGTGTGCGCGGTGCAAAGCGCGCTTATCGCGCTGGTGCAGTATTATGGCCTGACCGGCCTGCGGGTGTTTCAGCCCCTGCTGGCGACCGCCATTCCCGCCATCGCTTGGACGGCGTTTCGTCAGGCATCAACGGGCCATCTTCGCAGGCAGGATATGGTGCGTCACATGATCGGCCCGGTGGCCGCCCTGATCTGCCTGATCGCATGGCCGGCGGCGCTCGACATTCTGATACCGGTGCTTTTTGCAGCATATGGCATAGCGATTGGCATCGCCGTGATGCAAGGCGAAGACAGTGTGCCACATAGCCGTCTGGAACACGGGACAAGGACGGTTCTGGTCTGGCGCGTGGTGGCTTTTGCGCTGGTCGGCTCTGCGGCAAGCGACATCTACATCGCAATCCGCCTGGCCTCCGGCGATACAGCGGTGTTGCTATGGCTTCCCAGCCTGTTTTCGTCGCTCACTTTGCTGGTGCTTGGGGCGCTTGGGCTATTGCATGCCATGGAAAGCCAGAACACCGGCACCCAGGACCGCGCCGCCTATTCCGACCAGGACCAGATGCGCGACAAAACGATCCTTGAAACGCTTGACGCCTATATGCAGACACACAAACCCTATCTTGATTCCGATCTGACGCTGGCGCGCCTGGCCCGCAAATTGCGCGTGCCCGAAAAACAGGTGTCGCGGGCAATCAACACGGCCAAGGGCGAAAACGTCTCGCGCTTTATCAACCGACACCGCGTGCGGCACGCCTGTGGGCTGATGCAAAACGGCTCATCGGTGACCGAGGCCATGTTTGCCAGTGGCTTCAACACCAAATCGAACTTCAACCGGGAATTCTTGCGCGTGCAGGGCAAAAATCCCCGTCTTTGGTTGCAATCCACGTCAAAGGCCCAATAGCAGCACCCCTTCCCTTACACCGCGTCTGCGATTGGAACCAATCCGCGCTGCGGGCGTTTTTCCTCTATCTGGCACCAAAGACGAGAGGGGAAATGGCACATTCCAGCAGTATTTCACAGGAAACGCATCAGTCCGACCAAAGCACCGACACCGGCCACAATGGCAATTACGCCCGCTTTTTCGCGATGATCGGCACATCGACGGTTGTGATGTATGGCTTGATGTATCTAAACACCTACGCGCTGGATCACGTCTTTTATTCGCAGACCCGGATGTGGATGGCGCTTTATATGGGCAGCATGATGGCGGTTGTCATGCTGGCTTTCATGCTTGGCATGTATACCAACCGCAAAGCCAACATCGCCATCTTTGCCGGGGCGGCTCTGGCCTTTGCGGCAAGCCTGTATCTTGTCCGATCCCAAGACACAGTGGGCGATGTGGCCTGGATGAAGGCGATGATTCCGCACCACTCCATCGCGGTCCTGACCAGCGAACGCGCCAATATCTCTGATCCGCGTGTCCGCGCGCTGGCTGACGCGATTATCGAAGCACAGCGCAGCGAAATTGCCGAAATGAAACGTTATATCGACGATATTGAGGCAAATGGCGACGCACCCGCAGGCACAGAGCGGTGGCCGTAAACGACGGGCCTGTCGTGACCACTCATATTGAAATCGGCCCTATCGCAGTGCAGCCCGTGTTACGTGAGCGACGACACGGTGCGCAATGTGGGATAGCCCGCTTTGAAACGGTCATAGGCGGCGTCAAACGCGTCCTTCAGCTTTGCGTCGGGCAGGATGCGTTCGGCCACATCGGGCGGTGTCAAAACGCGGTCCGGCTCCTCTCCTGTCTCGGCAATGATGGCCAGCCGCGCCGCACCCAAAGCGGCCCCCAGCTCTCCGTCTTTGGGCAATTCCAGCGGCACGTTCAGAACGGTTGAAATCAACTTGACCCAATAGCGCGACCGCGTGCCGCCCCCGATGGCAAGCAGCCGGTCGATCCGGGCACCGGTCTCGACCAGCACTTCGTGGGAATCGCGCAACCCAAAGGCCACGCCTTCCAGAACGGCACGGGTCAGGTCGCTGCGCGTGGTGTCCTTGCCAAGTGCGGTAAAACTGCCGCGGATATTCGCATCATTGTGGGGTGTGCGTTCCCCCGACAGATAGGGCATGAACTGCACCCGCCCCGGCGCGCACAGCGTCTCTCCCAGATCCGCCGTCAGATCAGAGGGCGACGTTCCAGTGATCTGCCCCAACCAATTAAGGCTATCGGTGGCCGACAACATGACCCCCATCTGATACCAACGATCCGGCACCGCATGGCAAAAGGTATGAAGCGCGGATGCCGGGTTCGGATGATACCCGTCACGCGCTGCCAACAGAACGCCGGACGTTCCCAGCGACAAAAACCCATCCCCTTCGTTCAACGCACCAATGCCGCAAGCGGCGGCCGCGTTATCCCCTGCCCCGCCCGCGATGATGACCCGATCGCCGACACCCCAACGACGCGCCAGCTCTGGACGCAGCGTTCCCGCCGGTTGGCAGCCCTCGACCAGACGAGGCATCTGATCCAGCCGCATCTGACCTGCCTCCAACAGCGTCTCGGACCATGTCCGCTCTGCCACGTTCAGCCAGGACGTGCCCGCGCTGTCGGACATATCAGCGACAAACGCGCCGGTCAGATGGTAATTCAGATAACCTGCGGGCAATAATACTTTGTGAATACGCGCAAAATGCGCCGGTTCATGTTTCGCGACCCAGGCCAGCTTGGGGGCGGTGAAGCCGGGAAAGACGATATTGCCCGAAATCTCGCGCACCTGCTCGGTCGCATCCAGATCGCGCGCCTCTGCATGGGCGCGGGTGTCATTCCACAGGATACACGGGCGAATAACGGCACCGGTCCCGTCAATCAGCGTCGCCCCATGCATATGGCCCGCAACACTGATCGCCCGAAGATCGCCAAACGCGGTGCTGCTGTGGCGCAGCTCTTCGATGGCCTCATCCAATGCGGCAATCCAATGGGCGGGATCTTGTTCGCTCCACCCGGAATGTTTGTGTTCGGACCTGTAAGAGCGCTCGACCGACCCAAGAACAGCGCCGGTTTCAGACACCAGAAGGGCGCGCAGGCCAGACGTGCCAAGATCAATTCCAAGATAGCTCATCGGTTCGGGCGTTCCTCACTCGTGTCCGCGCCAGACTGTCGGCGTGTCTGTCCGCGCGCAATATCTTCTGGCATCACATGGGCAAAGCTCTGCACGATCAGATCCGCCCCCGCAGCGCTCAGCCGCGCGGCATGCGCGTCGCGGATGCCGATCATATGTTGCCCGCCCACAAATCCGGCGCAGCGCATGTCGGCGGCTTTGGCCGCCTGCACCCCAAAGGGCGAATCCTCGATCACCAGACACCGCGATGGCGCAACGTCAAGCTGACCCGCCGCATAGAGAAACAAATCAGGCGCGGGCTTGCCGCGAACCACCTGTTCGGCGCTGAACACATGGCTGAACCGCGCCGTCAGGGACATCGCGTCCAACGCCACACCAAGACGGGTGAACGAACTGCTGGACGCGATGCAATAGCCGATGCGCGCAGCATCCAACTGATCGACAAGCGGAACCACCCCCGGCACCGGCACAAGATGCCGTTCAAACTGCTGAAACAGGGTCGCCTGCCAGTGATCGGGAAACTCCGCAACCGGACGTGTAGGGTTCAGCGTGCCGACATAGTCCAGCATCGTCTTCATGGACGTGCCCAAAAACCGTTTGCGCACCGCCTCCGGCGTCATATCAATTCCGAAATCCGCCAGCGCCTGTTGCAAGGTGGATAGCGAAATGACCTCACTGTCGGCCACCACCCCGTCAAAATCAAAGATCACAAGGTCGACGTCGTCGAACAGGGTCGACAGGGCGATCGGCGGGGCAGAGGAAAGCATCGTCACTGTCTTAGTGCAGCGCGTGGCCAGAGCTGTCGAACTGGTGCAGGCGTTTGGGCGGAATACGCAGACCAATGCTTTGCCCCACATCCGTGGCATCATCACCATCAACCCGCGCGACCACATTCGTGCCCCCGGCCAGCCCCAGATACAGCAGGCTTTCCCCACCCAACTGCTCTTTGACAGTGACAGTGGCATCCGCGTGGCCTTGCCCCGGCGCGACCAGCTCGAAATGTTCGGGGCGGCAGCCCACAAACGCGGTCGCCGGGTTAAGCGCCAGATCGGTCAGACCGGCTTTCGGGCTAAAGACATTCATCGCCGGAGAGCCGATAAATTCGGCAACAAAGCGCGAATTGGGTGTGTGATACAGCTCCATCGGGGTGCCCACCTGCTCGACTCGCCCGCCATTCAGCACAACGATCTTGTCGGCCATTGTCATCGCTTCGACCTGATCATGGGTGACGTAGATCATGGTTGCGGCAAGCTGCTTGTGCAGCCCCTCAAGCTCGACCCGCATCTGGACACGCAGCTTGGCATCCAGATTGGACAAAGGTTCGTCAAACAGGAACACTTTCGGGTCTTTGACAATCGCACGGCCAATGGCCACGCGCTGTCGCTGCCCCCCGGACAATTGCGATGGCTTGCGGTCAAGATACTCACCAAGCTGCAAAATCCGTGCCGCCTCGGCGATGCGCGTTTCCCGCTCCTTGGCAGGCAAGCCATTCACCTTCATGCCAAATTCCATATTCGCCCGCACGCTCATATGCGGATAAAGCGCGTAGGATTGGAACACCATGGCAAGATCCCGATCCACCGGCTCGGCCTTGGTAACATCACGACCGCCGATTTCGATACTGCCCGAATCGACCCCTTCCAGCCCCGCCAGACACCGCAAAAGCGTGGATTTCCCACAGCCCGAGGGGCCGACAAAGACGACGAATTCGCCATCCGCGATATCCAGGCTGACGTCAAAAAGCGCCTGTGTATCGCCGTAAAACTTGTTCAATCCGTTGATCTTGATGCCAGCCAAAGCCGTGTCTCCCTGCATGTCGGGCCGCACCACGCGCGGCGCGTCCCCGCCCTACTTATGTTATTTGTTAGGAACATATGTGTTGACTTTCAAGCGATTTGTAACTTTTGTAATCAAGGTCATACATTTGGATTGACCCCAATCCAGACACCATTGGGAGGACGAAATCGTCATGAAAAAACTGCGTAACCTTTATGGCACAGCCGCCTTGGCAAGCCTCATTGCCACAGGGGCCGTGGCAGACACCCACGGCTGGAGCCTGAAACAAGCGGCAGAACCCTATGCCGGAACAACCGTGGATGTCGTGTTCCTTCTGCGCCCCGGCTATGAAGCCATCGAAGCCATGCTGCCCGCCTTCGAGGAAGAAACCGGCATCAAGGTCAACATCATCAAGCACCCCTATGAGAACGCTCTGGGTGAACAGGTCCGCGATTTTGTCGCGGGCGGCGATCTGGATATCGCGTTGATCGACCTTGTCTGGATGGGCAATTTTGCCGAAAATGAATGGGTTCTGCCATTGGCGGATGTGCAGGCAAAATTCCCCGATATTGTTGATCCCGATCTGGATATTGACGACTTTTTCCCGCTTGTCCTGAACGCGTTCGGCGGCTGGAACGACACGGTGTACGGTCTTCCGGTCGACAACTATTCGGGCCTGATGTTCTATAACCGCTGCATGCTGGAAGAGGCCGGTTTTGACGGCCCGCCCGAAACCTGGACCGAATTGAAAGACGTCTACGGCCCGGCGCTCACCAAGGATGGCAAATATGCGTTTGCATTGCAGTCCAAGCGCAACGAGACCCAGTCCGCCGACAGCTTTGCCCGCGTTCTGTGGCCCTTTGGCGGGTCGTTCCTGGACGAAAACTTCCGCTCCAACCTGAACAGCGCGGAAAGCCAGGCCGGTCTGCAATTCCGTCAGGATCTGATGCAGTATATGCCCGATGGCATTGTGGCCTATGACCATGCCGAAACGGTCAACGCCTTTGCACAGGGCGATGTGGCGATGATCACCGAATGGTCGGCCTTCTATTCGTCGGTCGTATCGCCCGAAACATCGAAAGTCGCCGATTGCGTTGAAATCGCTCCCGAACCGAAAGGCCCTGCGGGCCGCAAGCCCGCGCTGGGGGGCTTTTCGATGGCGGTGGCGTCACAGGCGGACGAAGACGAACAGGCGGCGGCATATCTGTTCATTCAGTGGGCCACCTCCAAGGCCAATGCCCGCGAATATCTTGAGCGCGGCGGCGTGCCTGCCCGTCAGTCCGTCTATCAACAGGACGGTCTGGAAGAGTTCAAATTCGTGCCCGCGCTGGTCGAAAGCTGGCAGGACGGCGTGCCTGAATTCCGTCCGCGTTTCGCAGAATGGCCCGAGATCACCGAGATCGTGCAGGAATGGGGCACCAAGATGATGCTGGGCGAGGTCACCACCGAGGAAGGTGCGACCGAGATTGGCACCCGTATGGAAGAGGTGCTTGAAGCCGCCGGATACTACTCCGGTGACAAGCCTCTGGCGCAGTAAAACAGCGTTGAAACACCTGACCGGAGGCGCTGTTTCAAGCGTCTCCGGTCATCCTTCAAAGTCGCAGCGTCCGGAGGACAACATGCGCGGTCAGGTTCCCCGTAAAACCATCTTTTCCTTCATTGGCCCTGCTGTCTTTGGGCTTGCGATTGTCGGCATCGCGCCACTGCTTTACGCGATCTGGACATCCCTGCATTTCTACAACCTGACACAGCTGCGGCGGGTCGAATTCATCGGCCTTCAAAACTATTGGGACGTGCTGACCGACGAAGCATTCTGGCAGGCCATGTCGCGAACCTTCTTTCTGCTGGGCACCGCCTTGCCGCTCCAAATCGCTCTTGGGCTGGGCATTGCCCTGGTGCTGCATCAGCCCGGTTTGACCCTGCTGAAAACGCTGGCACGTCTGAGCCTGGTTCTGCCGATGGCCACGACTTATGCGGTTGTCGGCCTGCTGGGACAGGTCATGTTCAACCAGAAATTCGGCGTTGTGAACCAGCTGTTGGGCGGCGCGGATATCAACTGGATCGGCGATCCGCAAAACGCCTTTGCCATGATTATCTTCTGGGATGTCTGGCAATGGACACCGTTTGTCGCCCTGGTTTTGCTTGCCGGGCTGACCATGGTTCCCGGCGAAATCGAGGAAGCCGCGCGGCTTGAGACCAAGTCGAAATGGACCATCCTGCGGTATGTTCAACTGCCGTTCCTGCTGCCCGGTCTTGTGGCTGTGCTGATCCTGCGCACCGCGGATACGCTGAAACTGTTTGATATGGTCTTTACCCTGACGCGTGGCGGACCGGGGGCGTCAACCGAGTTCATATCGCTTTTGATCCAGCGCGTGGGCTTCCGCGCCTTTGATCAGGGGCTAGCCTCGGCGCAGGCCATCATTCTTCTGATTATCACCATCGTCCTGGCGCAGATCTATATCCGCGTCTTCTACAAGGAGGTCTGAGCGATGACATCCTCCCGCTCCCTCTGGGCGCAAATTGCGCTGCTTGTCGTGATCATCACGCTGTGCGTGTTCCCGTTCTACTGGATGGTGACCACATCATTGAAAACCCAGGTTGTCGCGCTGGAATCCCCGCCCGTCTGGCTGTTTGACGCGACCCTGGACAATTACCGCGAAGCGTTGTTCGAAGACGGCGTGTTGCAGACGCTGATCAATTCGCTGATCATCGCCGTCTGCACCACGCTGCTTGCCCTGGTACTGGGGGTGCCTGCGGCCTTTGCGCTGGCGCGGTTCGAATTTCGCGGCAAGAAAGACCTGTGGTTCTGGTTCATCACCAACCGCATGGTGTCGCCGATTGTCTTGGCGCTGCCGTTCTTTCTGATCGCGCGCAATCTTGGATTGCTCGACAAACACATCACGCTGATCCTGATCTACCTGACCTTCAACCTGCCGATCGTCATCTGGATCGTCACCGACCAGTTCCGGGGCATTCCCTATGATCTGGACGAAGCGGCCCGCCTGGAAGGCGCGTCGCAATTCACGATCATGCGCAAGATCTGCCTGCCGCTTGCAATGCCCGGTGTGGCTGTCTCGGCCATTTTCTCGTTCATCTTTTCGTGGAACGAATTGATGTTCGGCCTTGTCCTGACCCGCAGCGACGCCAAAACGGCCCCGGCCATGGCGGTGTCCTTCATGGAAGGCTACAACCTGCCTTATGGCAAGATCATGGCGACCTCGACCCTGATTGTGATCCCGGTTCTGATCTTTGCGCTGATCGCGTCGAAACAACTGGTGCGCGGGCTGACCATGGGGGCCGTCAAATGACCCGCCCGCACGATCCCTGCACATTTTTCTGAAAGGACCGGTTGCTCGTGTCGCGCTCTATCAAGCTTGATCAGATCGACCCCGAAGAACAGCTTTTGGTTCGGCTGGCCTGGGCCTGCGAGATCGAAGGCATGACGCAGGCAGAAGCGGCGGATCGCTTTGGCATCACGCGGCTGCGGGTGAACAAGGCGCTGAGCGAGGCACGCCGCCGGGGCATATTGCGGGTCAGCGTCGACTCCGTGTTTGCCGCGGCCGCCGATCTGGAATGGCAATTGGAACGCCGGTTTCGCCTGCTGCGCGCGGTGGTCGTGCCCTGCCCCGCCGATGGCGCGTCGGTCACGCCGCTGGTCAGCGCCGGTCTTGGGGCGCATCTGGGGGATCTGCTCAAGGACAAGCGCCTGACGCGGTTTGGCATGTCGTGGGGCAACACGCTTAATCTGGCAACGCGGCACATGCAGCCGCTGGACCGGCCCGATCTTGAAGTGGTGTCGATCATGGGCGGCGTGTCGCGCGGGTCGGATGTGAACGGCTATGAAATCACCACGCGGCTGGCGGATCTGTGCAATGCCGAGCACAGCTTTTTCACCGCCCCGCTTTATGCCGGAAGCGCCGAAAGCCAGGGGTTGTTTCTCGATCAGGACGTGATCAAAGAAATGCTGGGCAAAATCCGGTCCTGCGGGGCGATTGCGTTGGCAACCGGCGATCTTGACTCGTCGCTTCTGGTGCGCGACGCGCTGCCCGCCGACATCGACCCGGCAGAGCTGAAAGCCCGCGGCGGGGTTGGGGACATCACCGGCCATATCCTGAACGCCGAGGGCGATCTGATCGACCATCCGCTTAATCAGCGCGTGATCGGGATGTCGCTGGATGATATGTCCCGCATCGACAATGTCATTCTTGCGGCAGGCGGGGTGCATAAGGTTCCGATTATCGCCGCATCGCTCAAGCGCGGATTTGTCGACACGCTTGTCACTGATGAAAACACCGCAACCGCGCTTTTGCAGCGCGTCGCGGATTGACCTCAAGGAAAAAGGACGACCCGGATGGCAAAGGCACTTGTACTGGAAAAGGCAAATGAACTGTCCCTGCGCGACATTGACCTGCCGGATGCGCTTGGCCCCGAAGATGTGCGCATCGCCATTCACACGGTGGGCGTATGCGGCAGTGATGTGCATTATTACACCCACGGCAAGATCGGCCCGTTCGTTGTGAACGCCCCGATGGTTCTGGGCCACGAGGCAGCAGGCACCGTGACCGAGATCGGGTCGGATGTCACACATCTGGCTGTCGGAGACCGCGTCTGCATGGAACCGGGCATCCCCAACACACGCTCCAAGGCGGCCAAGCTGGGTGTCTACAATGTTGACCCGTCGGTGCGGTTCTGGGCAACGCCGCCGGTGCATGGATGTCTGACCCCGTCGGTTGTGCATCCCGCCGCCTTTACCTTCCGATTGCCCGATAGTGTCAGCTTTGCCGAAGGGGCCATGGTCGAACCCTTTGCCATCGGCATGCAGGCCGCCGCCAAGGCCCGGATCAAACCGGGCGATGTCGCACTTGTGACCGGCGCGGGGCCGATTGGCATCATGGTGGCACTGGCGGCCCTGGCCGGTGGGTGCGCCAAGGTCTATATTGCCGATCTGGTCGAAGACAAACTGGGCGTTGCAGCCCAGTATGACAATATCGAACCCATTCTGATCCCGCGCGACGATCCCGGCCAGATCCTGCGCGATGCGACCGAAGGCTGGGGGGCCGATGTGGTCTTTGAATGCGCCGGGGCGGCCGCGTCCATCCAGACCGCGCTTGAAGCGGCGGCACCGGCGGGCTGTGTCGTCTGGGTCGGCATGCCGGTGGACCCGGTGCCTGTCGACATCGTTCTGGCGCAATCCAAGGAACTGCGCATGGAGACCGTGTTTCGCTATGCCAATATGTATGACCGGGCGATTGCCTTGCTGGGGTCCGGCAAGGTCGATCTCAAGCCACTGGTGTCTGAAACCTTTGCCTTTGATGACAGCATCGCCGCGTTCGACCGTGCGGTCGCAGCCAATCCTACGGACGTCAAGATCCAGATCCGGCTTGATCAGACATGAGCCTGAACCTCGATACACTTGCCGATCAGCTGCTTGACGAACTCCGCCCCGGTCTGTCGCGCACGGTGCTGGAACAGATCCCGCCGCTGTCGGAAACGCTGGCCAAGGCCGGTCGCATCCTGTGCTACGGCGTCGGGCGCGAAGGTCTGATGATGAAGGCGCTTGGCATGCGGCTGTATCATCTGGGGCTTGATGCGCATATCGTCGGTGACATGACGGCACCACCCATAGGCCGGGGTGATGTGCTTTTCGTCAGCGCCGGTCCGGGACAGTTTTCAACCGTCGCTGCACTGGTGGATGTGGCCAAAACCAGCGGCGCGCATGTGATCTGTATCACGGCAGAAGCGGCGGGTACGGTGCCGCAAAGCGCCGATCTGGCGATCCACCTGCCAGCCCAGACCATGGCCGCCGATCAGGGTGCAGCCGCAAGCTCGATCCTGCCTATGGGGTCACTTTATGAAGCGCTGATGTATCTTTTCTTCGAGGTGCTTGTTCTGGATCTGCGCGACCGTTTGGCGGTCGCCCCCGACAGGATGCGCGCCAATCACACCAATCTGGAGTAAGCGATGAGCTGGGACACGCGCTTTCGCCTCACAGGCAAAACCGCTTTGATCACCGGGGCGTCCTCTGGCATCGGCACCGCAATCGCCGAGGTGTTCGCCGATGCCGGGGCGGATATCGCAGCGCATGGCCGTGACACCACACGGCTTGACGCCTTGGCCCAAAAAATCTCCGTCACAGGACGCAGGATTGTGCCGATCACCGGCGATCTGGCAGATCCGGTTGCAACCGAAGCTGTTGCACAGCAGGCGCTGGAGGCATTTGATCAGATTGACATTCTGGTCAATTCCGCCGGGATCGCCATCACCGGGCCTGCCATCGAGTATGATCTGGCCGATTGGCAAAAAACGCTGGCGGTGAACCTGAGCGCGCCTTTCATTTTGTCCAAGGCGCTGCTGCCCGGCATGATGCGGCGTAAGCAGGGAAAGATCATCAACATCTCGTCGCAAACCGGTGTCATCGCCCTGCCCGAGCATGCCGCCTATGCCAGCTCCAAGGGCGGGCTGAACGCGCTGACGAAATCTCTGATGACCGAAGCCGCCCCCCACAACGTCCAGGTCAATGCCATCTGCCCCACGGTGGTGATGACCGAAATGGGTCAGGCGCTTTGGTCGGCCCCTGACAAGAAAGACCCGTTCCTTGCGCGCACGCCTTTGGGCCGATTTGGTGAGCCCGTCGAAATCGCCGATATGGCGCTTTATCTGGCGTCACCTGCCTCGGATCTGGTCAACGGGACAACCATGATGATTGAAGGCGGGTATTCCAGCATATGACACGCGATACTCTGGATCACATGCACCGGCGCGGCCTGCCCGGACTCGCGCCCGGCATCGGCGAAACCACCGCTGGAGCATCGCACGGCACCATACAGTTAACCAAAAAGGAGACACCGGCATGAGCGATTTATCGGGCAAGGTCGTGGCGATCACCGGGGCCGCATCGGGCATCGGTCTGGCCTGTGCAGAAGCCTGCCGCGATGCGGGCGCGACTGTCGCGCTGGTGGATCGGGACGAGGCTGCGCTGCGCCGGGCCTGTGATGATCTGGGCCCGGACACGGTGCCCATCGTGACCGACCTGCTGGACAAAACCAGCGTGGCAAAGATGCTGCCGCAAATCCTAGAGCGCTGCGGCCGGCTCGACGTGTTTCACGCCAATGCCGGGGCGTATATCGGCGGTGATGTCACCGAGGGCGATCCGGATGCGTGGGATCATGTGCTGAACCTGAACATCAACGCCGCGTTCCGATCCATTCACGCGGTTCTGCCCCATCTGGCCAAGCAGGGCTCGGGCGATGTGGTCCTGACCAGCTCGGTCGCCGGGGTCATTCCCGTGGTCTGGGAACCGATCTACACCGCCTCCAAACATGCGGTGCAAGCCTTTACCCACACGGTGCGTCGCCAGATGTCCAAACATGGTGTGCGTGTGGGGGCCGTGTTGCCGGGGCCTGTGGTGACCGCGCTGCTGGATGATTGGCCCAAGGCAAAGCTGGAACAGGCGCTGGCCGAAGGCAGCCTGATGCAACCCAAAGAGGTCGCCGACTGCGTTGTCTTTATGCTGACGCGACCATCGCATGTAACCATCCGGGATCTGGTCCTGCTGCCGAATGCTGTTGACCTATGACCTATTTCATTGGTGTTGATGTCGGCACGGGCAGTGCGCGCGCGGGTGTGTTCGACAGGGCCGGAACGCTGCTGGCCAGCCACAAACATGACATTCAAATGTGGCGCGCGGCAGGTGGCATCGCCGAGCAATCCTCGGACGATATCTGGCACGCCGTTTGCGCGTCTGTCCGCGATGCGGTGTCAGAGGCCGGGATCGACCCTGAAACGGTCAGCGGGATCGGCTTTGATGCCGCCTGCTCCATGGTTGTCCTGGACCGCCAGATGCAACCGCTTTCCATCAGCGACACCGAACAATCGCAGCGCAATGTGATCGTCTGGATGGACCACCGCGCCACGCCCCAGGCCGAACGGATCAATGCACAGGGTCATTCCGTTCTGGATTACGTTGGTGGGCGGATTTCGCCAGAGATGCAGACACCCAAACTGCTTTGGATCAAAGAGAACCGCCCAGACACGTTTGCCGCCGCCGGTCAGTTTTTCGATCTGCCGGATTTTCTGACATGGGCGGCAACCGGCTCTTTGGCGCGGTCTGCCTGTACCGTGACCTGCAAATGGACATATCTGGCCCATGAAAACCGGTGGGATGACAGCTATTTTGACCAGATCGGCCTGTCAGAGATGCCCGCCGAAGGATATGCCCGGATCGGTCAGCAGATCGTCGCGCCCGGTCAAACCCTTGACCCCGGCCTGACCGAAACCGCGGCGGCGCTTATGGGCTTGCGCCCGGGCACAGCTGTGGGCGCGGGTCTGATCGACGCGCATGCAGGCGGTATCGGCACAGTCGGCGCTGATCGCGACACAGGACCAGAGGCCACGATGGCCTATGTGTTCGGCACCTCTGCCTGCACGATGGCGACATCGGCCAAACCGCATAAGGTGCCCGGCATCTGGGGGCCGTATTTTTCCGCGATGGTCCCCGATATGTGGTTGTCAGAGGGCGGCCAGTCGGCAGCGGGCGAGGCGATAGCGCATCTTTGCGCCACCCATCTCGCACGGGCCGAAGCAACCGCAGCCGCGCAAGCCGCTGGTCTGTCGCTACAGGGGTATCTGATGCACGAGGTCGAGCGCCGGACCCCGCAGGTCAGTCAGGCGGTGAAACTTGCGGGCGCACGGCTGGTCGTTCCGGATTTTCATGGCAACCGCGCGCCCTATGCCGATCCCGAGGCCACAGCGGTGATATCAGGGCTGACGCTGGCGCATGATCTGGAGGATCTGGTGGCCACCTATGTGGCAGCGGTGCTGGGCATTGGCTACAGCCTGCGCCAGATCATGGAGGTGCAAGCCGCGCATGGAGTGCGCCCCAAAGCCATCGTGGTCAGCGGCGGCGCAGGAGAAAGCGCCACCATCAAACAGCTGATCGCGGATGCAAGCGGTTTTCCGGTCCTGGCCACACGGTCTCCGGAACCCGTCTTGCTGGGCGCTGCGATGCTGGGGGCGGTCGCGGGCAAAACGCATGACACCCTGCCAGAGGCCATGGCCGCGATGTCGTCGATCAAGACACGGTTCACCCCGGCCACGGGTTCGGTTGCGCAGTGCCATGACCTGCGCTTTGCCGCGTTTCAGGCCTTGCAAAGCGCAGAGCACAGCCTGCGCAAATCGCTGTCAAACCTTACCCTGGACGCCTGAACGGCTTTGATCGGGCCGACGCGGGCGCGTTTTGCGCCTGCGGCGGGTCTGGTCCTAGGTGTTGAACAAAAAGTGCAGGACATCGCCGTCCTTGACGGTATAGCCCTTGCCTTCGGCGCGCATCTTGCCTGCCTCTTTGGCGGGGTTTTCACCGCCCAGGGTGACATAGTCGTCAAAGGCAATGGTTTCGGCGCGGATGAAGCCCTTTTCGAAATCCCCGTGAATCACACCTGCCGCCTGCGGGGCCAATGTGCCCTTGGTGATGGTCCAGGCGCGGGCTTCTTTGGGGCCGACGGTGAAATAGGTGTCGAGCTGCAACAATTCATAGCCCGCTTTGATCACCCGGTCCAAACCCGGTTCTTCCAGCCCCATTTCAGACAGGAATTCGGTGGCTTCGTCATCGTCCAGCTGGCTGATCTCTTCCTCGATCTGGGCCGAGATCACGACATGGCTGTTGCCCTGCGCCGCCGCCATTTCGCCCACGGCATCGGACAGCGCGTTGCCCTCAGCGGCGTCCGCCTCGGACACGTTGCAGACATAAAGCACAGGCTTGGTTGTGAGCAGCTGCAACATGTCCCACGCCTTGCGGTCTTCGTCGTCCACCTCGACCAGACGCGCGGGCTTGCCCTGTTCGAGCATCGCCATCGCAGCGCGCATCAGGCGTTCCTGCTGCACCGCCTCTTTGTCTCCGCCGCGCACCTTGCGGACGATGTTTTGCAGGCGTTTTTCGATGCTTTCCATATCGGCCAGCATCAGTTCGGTTTCGATTGTGTCGGCATCGGCAACCGGATCGACCCGGCCATCCACATGCACCACATCGCCGTCCTCAAAGCACCGCAGCACATGGGCAATCGCGTCGACCTCGCGGATATTGGCCAGAAACTGGTTGCCCAGACCTTCGCCCTTGGACGCGCCTTTCACAAGGCCCGCGATGTCGACGAAAGTGATGCGTGTCGGGATGATCTGGGCCGATTTGGCAATCGCGGCCAGTTGATCCAGCCGCCGATCCGGCACCGCCACATCGCCTACATTGGGTTCAATGGTGCAGAACGGAAAGTTCGCCGCCTGCGCCGCCGCAGTTTTGGTCAGCGCATTAAAAAGCGTCGATTTCCCGACATTGGGCAAGCCCACAATACCAACTTTGAACCCCATTTTTCCGTCTCCTGAGCGCGCGCATTCGGGCTGCTTCTATGCGGTCGAAACCGGGGCTGCAAGACGGCTCAGGCCGGGGACGATGCGCAGCCAGAACCGGTGGTTCAAAAGCACCGCTGTCACAGCCAGCCCCAGCACCAGCCCCATCCAGACCCCGGCACCGCCCCAGTCCAGCAGAAAGCCAAGACCATAGGCCGCCGGCACGCCGACCCCGAAATACGAAAACGCCGTGATGATCATCGGCCCCTGCGTGTCCTGCACCCCGCGCAACAGGCCCAGCGCCACCACCTGCGCGCCATCGGCAAGCTGAAACAGCGCGGCAAGCATCAGCAGGACCACTCCGGCCGAAATGATCTCTGCCCGCGCCGGATCGTCCGGATCAAGAAACACCGCGATCAGCGGCTCGGGGATGGCTAGAAGCACCACAATCGTCACCACTGCGACCACCACCGACATCACCAACGCAACGACCCCGCCGCGCGCCATATGGGGCCAGTCTTGTCGACCAAAGGCGTTGCCCACGCGCACTGTTGCCGCGTTCGACAGGCCCAGATGCAGCATGAACGTCACCGACACATATTGCAGCGCGATCCCGTGGGCGGCCAGTGGCACGGTGCCGATCCATCCCATCATCAGCGCCGAGGCGGCAAAAAGCACGGTTTCCGACAGCATGGTCAGGCCAATCGGCCAGCCCAGCCGAAACACCGCCATCAGCATCTGGGGGCTGGGTTTCCAGATCCGCTGGAACAGCGCATGTTTGGGCACACAGACCGCGATATAGCCTATCACCACAAGCGCCGAGAACACATGTGTGCTGAGCGACGCGATCCCGGCCCCCTTGAGGCCCAGCTCGGGAAATCCGAAATTGCCAAAGATCAGCCCATAATTCGCCGCCGCGTTGAACGGCACCGCAACCAGGGTGACCCAGAACACAACCTGCGTCTTTTCCAGCGCCGCCAGATAGCTTTTCAGCGTCATCACCACCAGCGCGGGCAGCAGTCCAAAGGCCAACATGCGCAGATACAGCTGTGCGTCTGCGGCGATGACCGGGTCCTGCCCCAGACCCAGCAAGATCGGTTCGGACCACCACAACAGCGGAAACACCAGAACGCTATAGATCGCCGACAGCCACAGCCCCATGCGCGTGGCGCGCCGGACCTGTGGGTCATCGCGTTCCGCGGCGTATTTCGCCACCATCGGCAGCACTGCGGCGGCAAAACCGGTGCCGACCAGAAACAGAGAAAAGAACAGCGTGTTGGCCAGCGTGAACGTGGCCAAGGCCGTGGCCCCGTACCAGCCGACCATGATCGTGTCGGTCAGGCCAATCCCGATCTGTGCCATATGCCCGCCGATCAGGGGCAGGCCCAACACTAGCACGGCCCTCACATGGGCCGGGTATGACATCTCAACAGCGCGCATCAATCAGCGTTAGCGTGGAGCGATTGTTCCGGCAAGAAAATTGTCCATCACGGCCATCACAGGGCGCGCATCAAAAACTGTGTGGCCAGCACCGCAATCACCAGCCCCGCGCCGGTTTCGATCAGGCCCATCATCCGCACGGCCTGCGGACCTGAGGCCAGGCGCACCAGCGCGGCTTCGCGAAAGGTGACAGAGGCCGCCGCCGCCAGAACGGTTACGCTGGCAGTGCCCAGCCCCATTGCCAGTGTGCCCAGCACCCCCGCCAGGTCGATATCCATGCGGATCGCGAGGATCAGAAGAAACAGCGCCCCAGTGCAGGGCCGGATCGCAATCGCGGCGATCAGCATCACCGCATCGCGCAACGACCGCACGTCACTGGCCTGTTCCGGTGTCGGTCCATGCGCATGACCGCACGACTGGCACAGGCCGTCTTTGCCCGCGTCATCATCGTGGTGGTGATGGGGGGCGGACTCTTGCGCCCGCCATGTCCGCCACAGTTTGATCGCGCCCCGGATCGCCAACCAGACGCCGATGGCCCCGATTGCGGCATAGCTGACCGGCGCAAACCAATCCTCGGCCGCGCCAACCATCGCCTCGCGCCCCAGACCAAACAGCCAGACCCCGCCATAGACCAGCACAATCGCCGTTCCAGCCTGTGCCAGACTGGACAAAAGCGCCAGCACCGACAGCCGGGTCACCGCCACCCGTTTGGCCACGCCATAACCCCCGATCAGCAATTTGCCATGCCCCGGCCCCACGGCATGGAAAAACCCATAGCCGAAACACACGGCCATCAACGCCCCGATGGCACCCGGTTCCTGGGCGCGCAACGCCCGCAGGCCGCGCGCCATTCCGTTCTGGGCCGCGCGTTGGCCCTCTGCCGCCCAGCGTTCCAGCCAGAACGCGCCGTCAAACAGCCACAGCCAGACCGCCAGCCCGACAAGCCCCAGCGCCGCTAGTTGGAGGACGGCGCGCATGTCATGTCGATTTTGTCAGAGAAATGCACGCCGACTTTCATCTCGTTGAAGATGTCTTCCATATTGCCGCTGACCTCTTCCTCGATCACCGCCTGCGCCGCTTCGAGGTCGGGGTCAGACACAATCGCGGTGCAATCGGGATTGGTAAAAGACACCCCCTGGGACACGTCATACGCGACATAATAGGTCGGATCATATTGTTGCACGACCAACCCTTCGACCGGCACCGGGGGTATTTCGCGAAAATGCGTTGCGGTGATCAGCCCGTCCTCTACCGCGATTCCAATCGGTTTGGGGCGTGGCATCTCTATCTTTTCGCCATTGGAATAGACATAAAGATCGCCCTCGAACCCTTCGGGCCATTCGACCAGATCAAAGCCGAACAACGCCTCCAGCTCGGCCTCGGTGAGAACGGCATCGCCGTCCGGATCAAGCCCCATATCCTCAAGGATCAGCAGGGTGAAGAAATCATCATATGTCCAGGTGACGGTGACACCCGTCACCTCGGTCGCGTCGTTGACCTCGAACCGCAAGGCCGTGTCCACAAAAATATGCGGATGCGCCCCAAGAGGGGCTGCCAGAAATCCAACGGTCAGGGCGCAGGCAAGCTGTTTCATCATGGCCCGAGGTAAGGCCGGGGCGGCGTCAAAACAAGGCCCAACCGCGTCCGACACGCGCGAATTCGCAGATCACACGGCATCCGGGCCGATCGCAGCCCGGACTGGGACAGCATACGCGCTGTGCGTCTAGCCCTGCGTTTTGCGCGCGTCGGGATGCAGGGATGTGCCCAGAATATGATCCGACTGACTGATCACATGACCGGCACCCCCAACGATCAGCGGATCAGGCGCTTGCGCAATGGCATGATCCTTGCCCGGGTAATCGAGCGTCGACAAAAAGTGCTTCATACAATTCAGGCGCGCGCGTTTCTTGTCGTTGGATTTGACAATGGTCCAGGGCGCATCGGCGGTATCCGTATAAAAGAACATCGCCTCTTTGGCTTCGGTGTAATCATCCCATTTCGACAAGCTGGCCTTGTCGATCGGTGACAGCTTCCACTGTTTGAGAGGATCGGTTTCGCGACTGGCAAACCGGCGTTTCTGTTCATCCTGCGTGACCGAAAACCAGTATTTGTAAAGCCGGATACCAGAGCGTGTGAGCATCCGTTCCAGTTCGGGGGTCTGGCGCATGAATTCCAGATATTCGTTCGGTTCGCAAAACCCCATCACCCGTTCGACCCCGGCGCGGTTGTACCACGACCGGTCATACAGCACGATCTCGCCCGCTGTCGGCAGGTGCCGGATGTAGCGCTGATAATACCATTGTCCGCGCTCTTCGTCGGTGGGTTTGTTCAACGCCACCACACGCGCGCTGCGGGGATTGAGATGTTCGGTGAACCGTTTGATCGTGCCGCCCTTGCCCGCCGCATCCCGGCCCTCAAACAGCATGACAAATTTCTGGCTCGTCTCCTGCGCCCATAATTGCACTTTCAAAAGCTCTGACTGCAGCGCCGCTTTTTCCGCCTCATAGGCCCGGCGCGACAGCCGTCGGCTATAGGGGTATTTGCCCGTCTCAAACGCCCGGCGCACCTCGTCCGCTCCGACGGCGCGCGCCGCGGGGGCTGGCACCTCGTTCAATGCACCGGGTGTCGTTTTAGTCTCTTGGCTGGTCTTGGAAAGGGTGGTCGTCATACACGGCTCCGTTAGAGAAATAATATGCGCCAAGCGTAGATGATTTTTGCAAGCACCGCCTTGATACGCGTCAATTGCGCCCCGCAGTGCCCATTGATTTTCCCTTACAGCTCAGGCAATGGGTCCAAACCTGAACGAGGAGACCGCAATGACCCGGATCGACGCCAAATTTGCCGCGCTGCAGGATGCAGGCCAGAAAGCATTTGTTGCATATGTCATGGCCGGTGATCCGGATTTCGATGCCTCGCTGGCGCTGGTCAAAGGGTTGCCGGAGGCGGGTGTGGATGTGATCGAACTGGGCTTGCCCTTTACCGATCCGATGGCCGATGGCACCACCATTCAACTGGCAGGTCAGCGCGCGCTGGATGCGGGCATGACGCTGGACCGCACGCTGGACCTTGCCACCGAGTTTCGTAAAACCGATGACACCACGCCGATTGTGCTGATGGGCTATTACAATCCGATCTATTCGCGCGGGGTGGACCGGTTTCTGGATCAGGCCAAAGCAGCGGGCATTGACGGGTTGATCATCGTCGATCTGCCACCGGAAGAGGACGAAGAGCTGTGTCTGCCAGCCCAGGCTGTCGGCCTGAACTTTATCCGCCTCGCCACGCCGACCACCGATGACAAACGTCTGCCCAAGGTGCTGCAGAACACGTCCGGATTTGTCTATTACGTGTCGATCACCGGCATCACCGGGGCCGCCGAGGCACAGGCCACGGATGTGGGCCCAGAGGTGGCGCGGATCAAATCGCAAACCGACCTGCCGGTGATTGTGGGTTTCGGCATCAAGACGCCAGAGGCGTCGCAATCCATCGCCAGCGTTGCGGATGGATGTGTTGTCGGATCGGCCATTGTTTCCGAGATGGGTGCGGGCAAACCGGTCAGCGACGTGTTGGCCTTTGTCAAAACGCTGGCCGATGGTGCCCATCGCGCCTGACGCCATCAGGGCGGGCTCAACCTGACGGGTAAAATGCCACGTTGTCGCGCCTGTGCGTAATTGGTAAAGAAACTTAACCAAAACGACCGAGGGACACGTCATGGCCGTCATCACCGACATCAACGATCTCAAGCGCATTTACAAGCGGCGCGTGCCCAAGATGTTCTATGACTACACCGAGTCGGGCAGTTGGACGGAACAGACCTTCCGCGAGAACACGTCGGATTTCGACAAGATCTACCTGCGGCAACGCGTGGCCATCGACATGGAGGGGCGCTCGACCAGGACGCAGATGATCGGTCAGGATGTGTCGATGCCGGTGGCGCTGGCCCCTGTGGGCCTGACGGGCATGCAGCATTTCGACGGCGAGATCAAAGCGGCCAAGGCGGCGGAGAAGTTCGGCGTGCCCTATGCGCTGTCCACCATGTCGATCTGTTCGATCGAGGATGTGGCTGCCAACACGTCAAAGCCGTTCTGGATGCAGGTCTACACGCTCAAGGACGACGATTTCATGCAGCGCCTGTTCGACCGGGCGAAAGACGCGAAATGCTCGGCCGCGATCATCACGGTCGATTTGCAACTGCTGGGCCAGCGGCACAAGGATCTGAAGAACGGCCTGTCCGCACCGCCCAAGCTGACGCCCGCCTCCGTGGCCAACATGATGACCAAGGTGCAATGGGGCATGGGCATGCTGTCGACCAAGCGTCGGTTCTTTGGCAATATCGTGGGCCATGCCAAGGGAGTGAAAGACCCGTCCTCCCTGGGCACATGGACGGCGGAAGCGTTCGATCAATCCCTGGACTGGGACCGCATTCGGCAGTTTCGCAAGATGTGGGACGGGCCGCTGATCATCAAGGGCATCATGGACCCGCGCGATGCGCGCGAGGCGTTGAACGTGGGGGCGGATGCGATTGTCGTGTCGAACCACGGCGGGCGGCAATTGGATGGCGCGCTAAGCTCCATTCGCGCTTTGGAGCCGATCCTGGACGCGGTGGGTGACAAGATCGAAGTGCACATAGACAGCGGCATCCGGTCCGGTCAGGACGTGCTCAAGGCGATGGCGATGGGGGCAAAGGGCACCTATATCGGCCGCGCCTATGTCTACGGTCTGGGCGCAAAGGGCCAGCAGGGCGTGACGGATGCGTTGAACGTGATCCACAAGGAGCTGGAGATGTCGATGGGCCTTTGCGGGCGCACCGACATCAACGATGTGGACCGCGATATCCTGATGGTGCCGAAAGGGTTTTCGGGCGAGTGGGACGCGTGACCGTATCATAACAGCACGCGGTATCGCCGGGTGGTGCCCGGTGAGTGTTTCTGTGGTCCTCGGGTGAACGCCCGAGGGTGACGGTATATCTTAGAAGAAGCGGCGCCGCTCTTTGAGCTGACATTCTCTTCTGTATCCGCGATTTAACGCGGGGCCTGTGTTTGGGGGAGACCCAAACCTGTACGGAGACCGGTCTCTCATGGCCAACCTTCCGGCGTCAGAGAGAAAATGCAGCGTCTTGCGACCCTGCCTGTCAGTTCCAAGTGTCGCGGCCTGGGAGTGACCCTTCCCGCTCGATGCGCATCGTGGGCGCGGTTCTGAGCCGTTAAGGTTAACGCATGGAAAACGGGGCGTGCGGTGAGACGGCTTTTCGAAAAGCCGTATGACGCGGTTTCGAAACCGCGTTGCAAGCCCGTTCTAACGGGCTTGGCGCTCAGGATATCTGGACGCGCGCACGGTGGGACAGGATGGGCACCAGAACCACCGCCACCAGCAAGAGCGACAGGGCAATGGCCCCGAACGCGACGCGCAACCCAAAGATCTGACCCAGACTGCCCATCATGATCGGGCCGATAAAAAACGCGGCATAGCCCAGCACTGACACGCGGGCGATGGCGACAGAGCGTTGATCATCTGTCACATGTCGCCCCATCCAGCCCATCGCCATGGGCACCACAACCGAAATGCCAAGACCCAAAAGCGCAAAGCCCAGATAGGCCAGCACGATGTTCGGCGCGAGCGCGGCAATGATCGCGCCACCCCCCGACAGCAGGCAGGCCCAGCGGATCACCAAAAGCTCTGACACGCGGTTGGCAAAGATCTGTCCCGACAGACGCCCGATGGCCATGGTCAGGCCCAGTAATGTCGGCCCCAGCGCCCCGCCGGCCGCTCCGGCGTCGAGCGTGCGTTCCAGGTGCAGGGCCGACCAACCTTCGGTGGATTGCTCGGCCATAAAGCCCACAAGCAGGATCAGCGCGACCGGCACCAGCAAGCTCCAGGGCAATGCCGCTGGCGGGAGAGGTGTTTCATCCTCTTGTCCCGGTTTGGACCGCGGTGTGCCGCTGGACATATAGGTGAGCCAGAAATTGACGGCACAGCAGGCGGCGAATATTTCGACCGGTCCCAATCCGGCTTCGCGGGCCAGCCCTGTGGCAAAGGCCGCCGCCCCGTAGGCAATCGAAAAAATCGCATGGTTGAGGTTCATCAGCGACCGCCGGACCCGTGATTCGATCGCGCTGATCCGGGCATTGGCCACGACATCCAGCATGCCTGAACTCATCGACATGGCGATGAAAGCCAATGTCAGGCCCACCGCCTCCGTGACAAAGGCAATCGGAATCGAGGCCGCCGCAACAGTCGAGGTGACCACGGGCAGGATGCGGGTGCCAAAGATACGTTCCGCCATCGGGGCCAGCCACATGGCCCCCACGGCCCCCAGCGCGCCCAGTGTAAGGCACAGCCCGAACACCGCATCATCCAGCCCCACTTGCTGTTTGATCGCCGGCACGAGGGCTGCAAAGGTGCCCCACAGCACGCCAATCGAGGCAAAGCTGGCGGCCGCTTTGCGGCTTTCGACAAGATCCTGTATCATGCTCATACAGGTCGCTGTGTCACGACCCGCATCCTCCGTCCAGCCCAATGAACTGTTCGCGCTTGCATCGCGCGCGAAACCGCCTTACGAGGCAGCCTTCACGCGGGGTGACAGCCTTGGAGGCACCCTGCCCTTACAAATTGGAGATTTATCATGGCTGGAGAGATTCCTGATCTCGTAGCTCTGGAACGGACGGGGACAGGCAAGGGCGCCGCTCGTCAGGCACGCCGCGACGGCATGGTTCCGGGTGTTGTTTTTGGTGGCGACGCAGAGCCGCTTTCGATCAACATTCCGTTCAACGAACTGCTCAAGCGTCTCAAGAAAGGTCGCTTCAAGTCGACCCTGTTCAACATGAAGGTCGACGGCCACGACGATGTGCGTGTGATCTGCCGCGACGTGCAGCGCGATGTGGTCAAGGATCTGCCGACACATGTGGATTTCATGCGGCTGCGCCGGACATCAAAGGTCAACCTGTTTATTTCGGTTGAATTCCTGAACGAAGCAGAAGCGCCCGGCATCAAACGCGGCGGTGTTTTGACCGTTGTACGCCCCGAAGTGGAACTGGTTGTGACGGCCGGTGACATCCCCGAAAAGCTGACGGTTGATCTGACCGGTCTCGACATCGGCGATACGATCACCATCTCGAACATCACGCTGCCGGACGGTGCCAAGCCGACCATTGACCGTGATTTTGTGATTGCCAACATTTCGGCTCCGTCCGGTCTGCGGTCGTCCGACAATGAGGATGAAGACGAAACCGAAGCGGATGAAGTGCCGGCAATCGAACAGTCCGAAGACTGATCCTGCCAGATTTCTTGCCACACACGGCCTCGCCCCCCCCCGGGCGGGGCCGTTTTCGGTTTCAGGGGTGTGCCGGGGAACCAAAACCTGCGCTGTGCGTTGACATGCCATGGATCACGCTGAAACGCCGCGCAACTTAGCCAACCGACAACCACAAATGATGCAGATCCTTGCAGGATTTGCCCTGCTGGGCTGTGTGGTTTTTGCGGTTTCGATCCTGATCGCGGATTGGGTTGTTCCAGACCACAACTGGATCGCTGACACGATCAGTGATCTTGGGGCCGGGGAATATGAATTCATTGTCGATATCGGGATCTATACGTTTTCCGCCGCATTGATCGCCATTGCGCTTTTGTCTGCGCATCAGCATCTGGGCGGCTCCGGCTGGAGCGTTGGTCTTGTGGCCTTTGCCCTTCTGGGCCTGATTGTGTTTCTGGTCGGCGCACGCAACGAATACGGCGACAGTGACCGCGACGGTGTGGTGATCCATCGCTTTCTTGTCTATGCGCTGGGTTTGTTGATGGCGGCAGCGCCTGCGTTGATGGCCCCGGGCGCGGCGCAGGTCAGCCGGGTGCACAGCCGCGTTTTGATCGCGTTGTCGATCCTGTGGTGCCTGTCCGCGCCCATTTTCTTTTTCCTGCCGACCTCGATTGACGGCCTTTATGAACGGGGTTTGGGCCTCATCGCCTTTGCCGTCGTGGGGACGTTGGCGCATCTGTTCTATCTGCTTTCAAAGGAGCGTTCCTGAACCTCCCGGCAGGGTGTTCGCTGCGCCGGGGCAACTTGCAGTCTGACCGGCGCGTGGCAAAGCGCAAGTTGGCCAAGTCCCTTTATTGCGGGCGGTCATCCCAAATGAACCCGATGTGATAGCACCCTCACACTCGCAGCTGTTTCGGGTGTTTCTGAACATCGGCGTGTTGGCAATCGGATGCGTCCTGGCTGTCTCGGCAAGTGTGACCTGGGTTTTGGGCCTGGTATTTGGCTGGCCATCCCGGTTTTGCTCTTGGGTGAGGAATGTCCTAGAGAGGGCCAAACGACATAGGCATGGCGCAATGAAGCTTTTTGTAGGTCTGGGCAATCCCGGCGGAAAATATGCGAAAAACCGACATAATATCGGGTTTATGGCCGTGGACGAGATTGCATCCGATCACGGCTTCGGGCCGTGGAAAGCGCGATTTCAGGGCGAGGCCTGCGAAGGCCGTCTGGGCGGCGAGAAAGTGCTTTTGCTCAAACCCGGCACGTTTATGAACAAATCCGGGCAATCCGTGCAGGCGGCGGCGCAGTTTTACAAGCTGGGGCCAGAGGATATCACCGTGTTTCACGATGAGCTGGACCTGGCCCCCGGAAAATGCCGCGTCAAACAGGGCGGCGGGCACGCCGGGCACAATGGCTTGCGGTCGATCCACGGGCACTTGGGGGCCGATTACGGCCGCGTGCGATTGGGCATCGGTCATCCGGGCCACAAGGACAAGGTGGCGGCCTATGTTCTTAATGACTTTGCCAAGGCTGATGCGGATTGGCTGGACGATTTGCTGCGCGGCCTTGCCGACGGCGCGCCGCATCTGGCCGAGGGAGACAGCGGCAAGTTCATGAACGCCGTGGCCCTCCGGGTTGCTCCGCCGCGTTCTTCCACATCAAAACCGAAGGCCGAAAAAGCGGACGTGCCGAAACCTTCGCCAACAGCCACGCCTGAACCGGACACACGCAGCCCGATGCAAAAGCTGTTGGACAAATTTCGATGAGCCTGAATTGCATAATCAGAACCTTTTGCCGTCAACGCAATTAACCGCACAGCGGGTTTTGGGCCGTTGGATCATAGACTGGCTGAGACCCTGGCAGATTTTCATGGCCGATGGGTGGATTGGGCCGGGCGCGACAGCTAAGTTGACGATGGAAGGGAGATCCAGAATGGAACAAGACGCATCCGTTAACGTATTGGGCGGCCCGCTTGGGCATTGCTCGTCTGATCCGATGACCGGGTTTTTCCGCGACGGGCAGTGTAACACCTGTGCCGCCGATCAAGGCAGCCACACGGTCTGTGCGGTGATGACGGCAGAGTTTTTGGCCTATTCGAAATATGTCGGCAATGACCTGAGCACACCAATGCCGCACCATCGTTTTCCGGGTCTGAAACCCGGTGACAGCTGGTGCCTGTGTGCGGGGCGATTTTTGCAGGCGCATGACGAAGGCTGTGCGCCCAAGGTAAATCTTGAGGCCACGCATCAACGCGCCCTGGAGATCGTGCCGCTGCAGGTGCTTGAGGCGCATCGTCTGGATGCGGACAGCCCCTCCTGACCCCGGATCAGACCTGCATTCTGTCAGGGGGCTGGCAGTGCGGGTTTTGACACTGCATGGTCTGACGGCTCGGCTGACAGGGGGTCGCCCATCAGATCGTCGATGAACAGGCTAAGAAGCTGCGGGCGGCCCGAGACGCCCGCCTTGCGGTAAATCGCGTTGGTCTGGGCTTTGACGGTGCCTTCCGAGGTCTTGCGAAGACCGGCGATTTCAGCGGTGCTGAGCCCTTTGACCGAAAACAGCGCGACGTCCCGTTCGGCGGGGGTCAATTCCCACTGGTCAAAGCGTTCAAACAGGACATCCATAAACGCACCAGAGGCCAGGCGCAGCTTTTCCTCGGCCTGACGCCTCCGCACGGTAGAGCGCGATAGCAGGATCGTGGTGGTGGCGACGCCGATGATCAGCCCCAGCGCGGCCCCGATTTCCATGATTTCATAAAGCGCCCAGGACACCGGCGCGTAGCGAATGCCCAGAAGCGGGGTCAGGATGTCCCACAGGAAAAACCCGGCACAGACAAGCTGCACCGCAAGAAGCAGGCCAAATCCGATCTGGCCCTTCACAGCTCTGGCCTTCGGAGCGGAATGCGGTCCGGGTCAATCATCGTCATCACCGCCACCATCGTCATCATCGCCACCGTCATCGCCACCGCCACCATCGTCATCGTCGCCACCGTCATCGTCATCGGCACCGTCACCGTCGTCGTCGCTGTCATCGTCGTCGCTGTCGGCGTTGTCGTCATCATCATCGCGGTCATCGTCTTCGCGATCGTCTTCGTCGTCGCGATCGTTTTCATCCCGATCATCATCGTCATGGTCATCTGACAAACGCAGATAATCGCGCAGGATTGTGCCTGTGGCCGGGTTGAGAATGATCTCGCGTTCGCCTGACGGGCTGCGTGCCAGGATGCGAATCCGCCCCAGAAACGTGCGTGAGATCCGGATATTGCGATATCCGTCCTCTTGCAGGCGGGCGATGACACGGCTTTGCAGATCCTGCGTCGCGCCAGAATGGGGAATGACCAGCCCCGCGCTCAGCAGGCTGGTCAAAAAGAACCGGCGGTTCACGACGGGCACCGGCGACAGGCGGGATCAATCGTCATCATCGTTCTGATCATCGTCGTCATCGCTGTCATGATCATCATCGCGATCATCGTCATCATCGTGATCATCGTCGTCCTCCCGGTCGTCCTGCTCGTCACGGTCCTCATCGCGATCGGTGTCGAAGCCTTCGCTGACAACCTGACCTGATGCGGTGTCATAGACCGCTTCGTAGTCGCGGCCATTCAGCTCTCCTTCTGCGACAAGGCGGTCCCCTTCCTGGTCCACGTCAATATCGGTGAACCCGCGTGCTGCCAAATCCGCAATGGCGGCATCTCGCAGATCTGAGTGCTCTGGGCGAACCGAATCGTCAACCTCCCAGCCTTCACTGACAACCTCACCGGACGCACGGTCATAGACCACTTCGTAGTCACGGCCCCGCAATTCGCCATCTGCGAAAATGCGGTCGCCTTTCACATCGAGGTCGATATCGGTCAGCCCTCTGGTGGCAAGATCTGCATAGGCGGCTTCGACAGCGGGGCCGCGGATATCCGAAGCGTCGCGCTCATCCTCCCATCCCTGGCTTATGATGCTGCCGGTGTTGCGGTCATAGATCACCTCGAAATCGCGGCGGCCTTTATCGGCGTCGGCGATGATCCGGTCGCCGCGAATGTCGATGTCGATATCGGTAAAGCCTTTCGAGGACAGATCGGCGCGGATCTGGTCAATCTGGTCGGAATTGGCCTGCGCGCCGGTGGTGAGGGCGGCGATAAGAGCGGCGGTGGCGGCATATCTGAGTGTCATGGTCGGTCTCCTGGTCGTTGCCCTGTTCGCAGAAGGGCGTTGCTGCAAGGTGGTGCGAACAGGACAAACCATGCCGGTCTTGAGGGGTCACCTCTATCTACAGAGGGTTTATCTTCGGGTCTGTAAACATCTGATCTAACAGCCTAAACTTTGGTTTATGACAGCCCTTGGGCAATACGCGAAAAATGAAAACGCCCCGTGCCAGGGGCACGAGGCGGTTTGAACAAGCTTTAGACCTTTGGTTTACACGGGCACCGGTTAGCCCATGTCGAATCCGAGATGTTTGGCGACAGCGAAGATGTCTTTGTCACCGCGACCGCACATGTTCATGCAGATGATGTGGTCTTTCGGCAGATCGGGTGCGATCTTCATGACATGGGCCAGCGCGTGGGATGGCTCTAGTGCCGGGATGATGCCCTCTTTTTCGCAACAAAGCTGGAACGCCTCGAGCGCTTCTTTGTCTGTGATCGCAACATATTTGGCGCGACCGATTTCGTGCAGCCAGGAATGTTCGGGGCCGATGCCGGGATAATCCAGACCGGCAGAGATGGAGTAGCCTTCGAGGATCTGGCCGTCATCGTCTTGCAGCAGGTAGGTGCGGTTGCCATGCAACACGCCGGGGCGGCCGCCGGTGAGCGACGCGCAATGCTCCATCTTGGCGTTCACGCCTTTGCCGCCTGCCTCGACACCGATGATGTTGACCTCTTTATCGTCAAGGAACGGATAGAACAGGCCCATGGCGTTCGACCCGCCGCCGATGGCCGCGATGATGGTGTCGGGAAGACGGCCCTCGGCCTCGTGCATTTGTTCCCTGGTTTCCTTGCCGATGATCGACTGGAAATCGCGCACCATCGCGGGGTACGGGTGCGGGCCTGCGACGGTGCCGATGCAGTAGAACGTGTCGCGCACATTGGTGACCCAGTCGCGCAGCGCGTCGTTCATGGCGTCCTTGAGCGTGCCACGACCGGAGGTGACAGGCACAACCTCGGCCCCAAGCAGTTTCATGCGGAAGACGTTGGGAGCCTGACGTTCGACATCATGCGCGCCCATGTAGACGACGCATTTCAGGCCAAACTTGGCGCAGACGGTGGCGGTGGCGACGCCGTGCTGGCCCGCGCCGGTTTCGGCGATGATGCGGGTCTTGCCCATGCGGCGGGCTAGGATGATCTGGCCCAGCACATTGTTGATTTTATGCGCGCCGGTGTGGTTCAGCTCGTCGCGCTTCATATAGATCTTGGCCCCACCCAGATGCGCGGTCAGGCGTTCGGCGTGGTAAAGCGGGCTAGGGCGGCCGACATAGTGCTTCCAGAGGAACTCCATTTCCGCCCAGAAGCTGTCATCGGTCTTGGCGCGTTCATATTGCTCTTCCAGTTCCAGAATGAGCGGCATCAAAGTCTCGGAGACAAAGCGCCCCCCGAAAATCCCAAAGCGGCCCTTTTCGTCGGGACCGGTCATAAAAGAGTTAAAAAGATCGTTCATTGCGCGCCTCATCTATCGAACGCGACACAGGTAGCGAGGTGTGGCGGTCGGGGCAAGGGCAAGCCAATTAGAATTGGCTTTGATGCCGCGTTTCGAAACGCGGCGGTCAAGCGGCTTGAAAGCCGCTTTCACCGCACCCGGCGGATCGGGTGGTGGTTGCAAAAGACAACGTCATGCCGCCCGTTGCGCACCGCCTGAAATCCGCGTTCCTAGACGGCGGCGATAAACATGTCGTAGCCCACCAATCGTTCGACATCGCGGATCTGGCGTTTGACCACACCCCCTTTGCGCGCCTCTGCGGAGGTCAGCATCTGATCGAGCCATCTTTCTGGCGTGAGGTGATCCGGCAAACCTGTCATACCCTGTGCTTTGTCAGATCAAGGTAAAGCCCCGGTTAACCGGTGACAGATCTCTCTAACGCCGGATAGCGCGCGGCCAATGTGAGGCCACGCGCCACGAAAGACGTCATGAGGGCCGCCCAAAGCCCGTGATTGCCGTAGCCGGGCACCAAGGCAAACGCCGTTGCAGCGTAGATCAGAAAGGACAGCAGCATCATGTTGCGCATGTCTGCGGTGCGGGTGGCCCCGACAAAAATGCCGTCAAACATGAACGAGGCCAGCGCCACGACCGGTGCGGCCACCATCCAGGGCAGAAACGCGGCGGCGGCGGTCTGGACCTCGGAATTTTTGGCCATCAGCGCGATGATGTCCGGACCAAGCAGCCAGAACCCGGCCCCAAGCGCCGCCGCACTACCGAGCCCCCACAGGCTTGCCACGATGGCGGCCCGGCGCAGGGTCGCAACAGCGCGCGCGCCCACGGCCTGACCCACGATGGCCTCGGCCGCAAAGGCAAACCCGTCCAGTGCGTAGGCCGTGATATACAAGAACTGCAGCAGGATGTGGTTGGCGGCCAGTGTGACATCGCCAAAATCCGCAGCCAGAAACATGAACGACAGAAAAATCGTTTCGAGCAGAAGCGAGCGGATCAGAATGTCGGAATTGACCCGCGCCATGCGAACAAGATTGAGCCGGTCAAACACCCGCCCCCAACTGCGCCAATCGGGCGTGCGAAAGGCGGCGCGGCACAGGTAAAGCCCCATGGCCAGCCCGCCCCATTCGGCCAGAAAGGTGGCCAGTGCCACACCATTGACGCCCCAGCCCAGACCAAGAACGAACCAGATGCTTAGAAGAACGTTGACGCCGTTCATCCAGACCTGCAGCACCAGCACCGCGCGCGTGCGTTCCTGCGCAATCAGCCAACCGGTGATGCCAAACACAGCAATGGCCGCAGGGGCCGACCAGATCCGGATCGCCATATAGCCCCGCGCCAGGGTTTCGACTTCGGCGCTGCCCGGAGCGATCTGGAATGCCGCCCAGATGATCGGGCTTTGGAACAGGATGATCACGGCCCCGGCGGTGAAGGCGATCATCAGAACACGGGTCAGGATGGCGGCGACTTCGGCGCGGTCACCCTGCCCCTGGGCCTGCGCGGCAAGCCCGGTTGTGCCCATGCGCAAAAACCCGAAAATCCAGTAAATGGCGGACAGAACGATTGCGCCAAGGCCGACAGCGCCGATGGGAGCGGCCTCTCCCAATTGTCCAACAACGCCGGTATCCACCGCACCCAGAATTGGGATCGTCACGTTGGACAAAACGATCGGCAGCGCGATATTCAGGACGCGCTTGTTGGTGACGTCGCCCCGCGCCCCCGCCGCGCCGGTCATTCAGAGGCGTCTTTGCGCGGCATCAGGAAATGCGCTGTCGCCTGAGCAAACGGACGATGGCGATTGTCCTGCCAGGCTTCGGCCTTGACCGAGGCATAGCGCCGTCCAGAACGGGTGATGGTTGCGCGTGCATAGGCGTCGCGCGGCAGGCCCGAGCGCAGGTAATCGACGGTAAAGTCGATGGTTTTGGGCAGTCGCGGTACAGTCCCGGCGGCCAGGGCTTCGACATCCAGAGTGCCGTTTTCAAGGTCTTCCCAGATATAGGTCCAGCTTAGGGTGATCACCGCGGTCACCTCAAGAAAGGCCGCGGTGACACCGCCATGGATCGCGGGCAGCATTGGATTGCCGATCAGCTTGTCTGCAAACGGCAGCACTGCCGTCACCTCATCCCCGCGCCGGTCAAAGGTGATCCCAAGGAAGGTGATGTAGGGCACGCCGCTGACCAATGCGCTGAGCGCGGCATCGCGGCGTTGTTTGACGATCTGGACGGGTTCCGGTGCAGGACGGGCCATGTCAATGCCCCTCGACGGTGAATGTGCCTGTGGCCATGGCAACGGGTTTGTCGGGATCGTCGTCAAAGGCTGTCGCGCGCACAAAGGCCACAGAGCGGGTAAAGTGATAGACTTCGGCGCGTGCACGGATCGGATCGCCGGGGGTGGCGGCGCGCATATAGTCGATGCGCAGGTCTATGGTTGCGGTTCCTGCGGGTGCGTCGGGATGGCTCATGACAGCAGCACCGCCGCAGGTGTCCATCAGCGCGGACACGGCTCCGCCATGGATCACACCGGTCTCTGGGTCGCCGATAAAGCGGTCATCATAGGGCATGGTGATCTCGGCCAGCCCCGCGCCCAGCTCTGTGATGGTCATGCCAAGGGCCTTGGAATGGGGGATGGTTTCTATGAACTGACGGGCAATCTGGGCTTTGTCGGCGGGCATGGTTTCGTCCTGTGTTTTTGCCGGTGTACGACGCTTCGCGCTGCAGGGCCAGAGAGCGCATCTGCCGGTTGCCCTTGCGGCACCACACTTCTATGCTTTGAACGAAGGAAAGAAGGCAACCACGTGACCGAGCACCGTCTGAGTTTCAAGGAAATGTGCGCCAGGTTTGACGTAACCCCACGCACATTGCGGTATTACGAGTATATTGAACTGCTGCAACCCGAGCGGGATGGTCGGTCGCGGTGGTATGGGCCGAAAGAAATTGCCCGGATGACGTTGATCTTGCGGGGGCGCAAATTCGGATTTCAGCTTGAAGATATCCGCCAGTGGTTGCTGATTTATGAAAACGAAGGCACCGAAGCCCAGATGCGGGCCTGGATCGATCTTGCTGACCGGCAATTGCATGAACTGCACGAACAACGCGCCCAGCTGGATGAAGCCATTCAGGAGTTGCAAGAGCTGCGCGACACAACCGCATCGAGCCTGTCCTGACCCATTTGCGCCACGCAGAATCAGTGCCTCCTGCGTCAAAAACGGCGTTGGGTGATTCATTCATCCAAAACACACTGACTGCGGGTAAGGTATTCCGTACCTAATATGTGTATCGAACTCAAAGCGCTTTGAAAGAATGTTTCGGCAAAGGGTGGCTGACGCAGAAGGATGTTACGTCAACTTTGAAGTGACGTGGCGTCCAAGTTACGTCAACGTAAATTCCCATTGTATGAAGCGTCACGCCTTTGCATTTCGATGCCATGACGGCACCGAACAAGGAATGTGAAAAATGACTGACGACCGCACCATGACGATCCGGGAAATGTGTGACGCCTATGACGTGACACCTCGCACCCTGCGCTTTTACGAAGCCAAGGAATTGCTGTTCCCGATCCGTGAAGGTCAGAAACGCCTGTTTACCAAACGGGACCGGGCGCGGCTCAAGCTGATTTTGCGCGGCAAGCGTTTTGGGTTCAGCCTTGAAGAGATCCGGCAGCTTCTTGACCTGTATCACATGGGTGACCAGCAGCAGACCCAGATCGCGCGCACCTATGAGATCGCGCAACAGCGACTATCGGATATGGAAACGCAGCGCGACGAGCTGACAGCGGCGATTGACGAATTGAAAGAACAAATGCGTTGGGGCGAAAAGATGCTCGCCTCGATGGAACAGACGAAAAAGGCGGCTGAATAAGCGGCCCGGTTTGAGGAGAGACCCGACATGCCAAGCTATACCGCACCTGTCAAAGACATGCAGTTCATCCTGCACGACGTTCTTGACGTCGCATCGCAGGATATCCCCGGCTATGACGAGCTGGACCGGGACTTTACCGGCGCGGTGATCGAGGAAGCGGGCAAACTGGCCTCCGAGGTGCTGATGCCGCTGAACAGCGTCGGCGACACGCAGGGCTGCGTTCTGGAAAACGGCGTGGTGCGCACGCCGGATGGCTTTAAGGACGCGTTCGATATGATGCGCGACGGCGGCTGGACGGCGCTGGATTGCGATCCTGAATATGGTGGTCAGGGCCTGCCCTATCTGATGCACACCGCGGCACAAGAACCTTTTGTGTCGGCCAATATGGCCTTCAACATGTATCAGGGCCTGACGCATGGCGCGTATTCGGCGATCTATTTTCACGGCTCGGATGACCAAAAGCAGACCTATCTGCCAAAGATGACCACCTGTGAATGGACCGGCACCATGAACCTGACAGAGCCGCATTGCGGCACCGATCTGGGTTTGATGCGCACCAAAGCCGAACCGCAGGACGATGGCAGCTATAAGATCACGGGTCAGAAGATCTTTATCTCGGCCGGTGATCACGACATGGCGGACAATGTCATCCACCTCGTTCTGGCAAAAATCCCCGGTGGGCCAAAGGGCATCAAGGGGGTATCGCTGTTCATTGTGCCGAAATTCCTTGTGAACACGGATGGATCATTGGGCGCACGCAATGGTGTGACGGTGGGCAAGCTCGAAGAAAAGATGGGCATCCACGGCAATGCGACCTGTGTGATGAACTATGACGAGGCAACGGGCTATCTGGTGGGCGAGATGCACAAGGGCATGCGTGCGATGTTCACCATGATGAACGAAGCGCGTCTGGGTGTGGGCCTTCAGGGCTACGCACAATCCGAAGTCGCCTATCAGAACGCTGTGGCTTACGCGAATGACCGCTTGCAAGGGCGGGACGTGACCGGGGCAAAAGCACCAGACAAGGCGGCGGACCCGATCATCGTACACCCCGACATACGCCGCAATCTGATGGATCAGAAATCCTTTACCGAAGGCGCGCGCGCGTTCACCTATTGGGGCGCATACCTGATCGACCGGGCGCACAAGAATTCGGACAAGGACGCCGATGGCCTGATCTCCCTGCTGACCCCGATCATCAAGGGCTTTCAGACCGACAAGGGCTTCGAGATGGCGGTGAATGCCCAGCAGGTCTATGGCGGGCACGGCTATATCGAGGAATGGGGTATGTCCCAGTTCGCGCGCGACGCCCGGATCGCCATGATCTACGAAGGGGCTAACGGCATTCAGGCGCTTGATCTGGTGGGCCGCAAGCTGGCGCAGGACGGCGGCAAGCACGTCATGGCCTTCTTTGACATGATCAAGAGTTTCATTGCTGAAAACAAAGGCCAGGACGCGGCGTATGACAGCGACTTCCTGGAGCCGTTGAAGGCCGCCTCCAAAGACCTGCAGACCGCCGCGATGTATTTTGTCGAAAGCGGCATGAAAGATCCCAATAACGCGCTTGCCGGGTCTTATGACTTCATGCACCTGTTTGGTCATGTCTGCCTTGGCTATATGTGGGCGCGGATGGGGCTTGCTGCACAGACGGCTTTGTCCGAGGGTGCCTCTGACACCGCGTTTTATGAAACCAAGATCGCCACAGGCCGTTACTATATGGCGCGCCAGTTGCCCGCCACCAAGATGCACCTGGCGCGCATTGAAACCGGCGCAGAGCCTGTCATGGTGCTGGACGCGTCGAACTTTTAACTCCGGGAGGACAGATGCCCAAACGCTTTCGCCTAACCCGTCGCTTTCCGGCCGCCATGACCGAAGACGGCTATCGCCGGCTCAAACGGTTTGCCGATGCGGCGGGCCTGGATGAGGGCGAGGCGCTGTCCTTCCTGTTCGAGAATTTCGACAGCGTGACGGACAGCGAGGCTTTGGGCCATCGGTTGCGGCTCTTCAATGCCGAGCTGGACGCGCGCAAACGATGACGCGGGATGTGGGGGGAGCCATGCGATCAAACTGGATGACCGACGAGCACGAGATGCTTGCCGAGATGACCGCGAAGTTCATCGAGACCGAGTGGCAGCCTTTGTATGACAAGTGGCGCAAGCAAGGACAGATGGACCGCGAGATCTGGCAACAAGCCGGTGAGTTGGGTCTGTTGTGTCCGTCTGTGCCCGAGGAATACGGCGGGGCCGGTGGGGATTTCGGCCACGAGGCGGTGATCCTGATGGAAGCGGGCCGGGCCAATTTGGCAAGCTGGGGCCACGGCATCCATTCGGGAATCGTGGCGCATTACATCCTGGAATACGGGACCGACGATCAGAAACAGCGCTGGTTGCCCAAGATGGTGACGGGCGAATTGGTGGGCGCTTTGGCCATGACCGAACCCTCGGGCGGATCAGATGTGCAAGGGATCAAGACCCGCGCGTTGCGGGACGGCAATGCCTATCGCCTGAGCGGGCAAAAAACGTTTATCACCAACGGCCAGCACGCGAACCTGATCCTGGTGGCGGCCAAGACAGACCCGACGCAAGGGTCCAAGGGAACGTCCCTGGTCGTCGTGGAAACCGACGGCGCAGAGGGTTTTTCGCGCGGGCGGAACCTGGAAAAGATCGGCTGTCACGCGGCAGACACGTCAGAGCTTTTCTTCGACAATGTCGAGATCGCACCCGAGAACCTGCTGGGCGGCGCGGAAGGCCAGGGTTTCTACCAGATGATGCAGCAATTGCCGCAGGAACGGCTGATCATCGGCTGTGGCGCAGTGGGCGCGATGGAAGGCGCTGTGGCGCGGACCATCGCCTATTGCAAAGAGCGCGAAGCCTTTGGTGGTCCGCTGACGCAGTTCCAGAACACGCGGTTCAAACTGGCCGAATGCCACACCAAAACCACGGTCGCGCGCGCGTTTCTTGACGCCTGCATGGTCGAGCATCTGCGCGGGGAATTGTCGGTCGAAAAAGCCGCGATGGCGAAATACTGGCTGTCAGACACGCAGGGCGAGGTGCTGGACGAGTGCGTCCAGCTTCATGGCGGTTATGGCTACATGCAGGAATACGCCGTCGCCGAAATGTGGGCTGACGCGCGGGTGCAACGCATTTACGGCGGCACCAATGAGATCATGAAAGAGCTGATTGCGAGGGCGCTGTGATGATCCTGTCCTTTGCGCAAATGGCAAATTGCGGGAGCCTCCGGCGGGAGTTTTCCAGGCAAGATGAAGGCGCACGGAAAGGTCCACCCCGCCGGCCGGCCTCTTTACCACGCGGTGTCAGGCGCTGTTGGCGGGGCTTCACCTTGCACATGGCTCAGCTCTCCAGCCTGCCATGCGTGCTTAGACTAAGTCGATTACCCTTAAAGGTCGGTAAAGAAAGCACCGGTTCTGTCTTCATCTTGCCCGGAAAACTCCCGCCGGAGGCACCCTGCCCTGATCGGCCCGCCCGACCTTTCAAGGAACAGAACCTATGAGTATCCAACTTTATTGTTTTGGCGAAAGCGGGAATGCCTACAAGGCGGCGCTGGCTTTGGAGCTCGGCGGGCTGGACTGGGTTCCGGTTAAGGTCGATTTCTTTGGCGGCGAGACAAGGACCGATAAGTTCCGCACGCATATCAACCCAATGGGCGAAGTGCCGGTGATGGTCGATGGCGATGTGAAGCTGACGCAATCGGGTGTGATCCAGATGTATGTCGCGGAACATTCGGGCAAATTTGGCGGCGCAACGCCAGAGGAGGCGCGTGAGGTGATGCGTTGGATGTTTTGGGACAATCACAAACTGTCGAGCCAGGCCGGCATGACGCGGTTCTTGATGAACTTCCTGCCCGAAGGGAAGCGCCCCGCAGACGTTATCGGCTTTTTGCAAGGACGTCTGAAGGCAGCGTATAACGTGCTCGATACACATCTTGACGGGCGCGACTGGATCGTGGGCGACGGGATCACCAATGCGGATATCTCGTGTTGCGGCTACCTGTTTTACCCCGAACCTTTTGGATTTGACCGCGCAGATTGGCCGAATATCGACCGTTGGCTGTCGGGGATTGAGACCCTGCCACGTTGGAAACACCCCTATCACTTGATGCCTGGATCCCCTGCGGATCGGGCCTGAGACGGAGACGCGACATGAGTGAAGCTTACATCTATGACGCCGTGCGTACACCGCGCGGCAAAGGTCGCAAGGACGGCAGTTTGCACGAAGTGACCTCTGTGCGGCTGAGTGCGCAGGTGCTGGACGCCGTGAAGGATCGTAATGGGCTTGAGGGCCATGCGGTGGAAGACGTGATCTGGGGCAACGTCACCCAGGTCGGAGAACAGGGCGGATGCCTGGCGCGGACGGCTGTTTTGGCGTCCGGATTGGACGAGAGCATTCCGGGACTGGCGATCAACCGGTTCTGTGCGTCAGGTATGGAAGCGGTGAACCTTGCCGCGAACCAGGTGCGTGGCGGTGCAGGCGACGCCTATATCGCAGGCGGGGTCGAGATGATGGGCCGCGTCGCCATGGGCAGCGATGGCGCTGCGATTGCCGTCGATCCCTCCGTGGCGATGGACACCTATTTCGTGCCGCAGGGCATTTCGGCCGACATCATTGCGACCGAATACGGGTTCAGCCGCGATGAGGCAGACAGCCTGGCCGTCGAAAGCCAGAAGCGCGCCAAGGCGGCCTGGGATGACAACCGCTTCGCCAAGTCGATCGTCGAGGTGCGCGACCAGAACGGTCTGCCGATCCTCGACCATGACGAATACATGCGCCCCGGCACCGACATGCAGTCGCTTGGCGCGTTGAACCCATCGTTTCAACAGATGGGCGAGGTCATGCCCGGCTTCGATGCGGTCGCGCTGATGAAGTACCCGCATCTGGAAAAAATCAACCACATCCACCACGCGGGCAATTCGTCCGGCATCGTCGATGGCGCAGCGGGCGTGCTGATCGGCAACAAGGAATTCGGCGAGAAATGGGGTCTCAAACCCCGCGCGCGGATCAAGGCGACCGCCAAGATCGGGACAGATCCGACCATTATGCTGACCGGCCCCGTCCCCGTGACCGAGATGATCCTCGCCGACACGGGCATGAGCATCAGCGACATTGACCTCTTCGAGGTGAACGAGGCTTTTGCCAGCGTCGTGCTGCGCTTCATGCAGGCGTTTGATGTGGATGACAGCGTGGTTAATGTGAACGGCGGCTCGATTGCAATGGGGCATCCCCTGGGTGCGACAGGCGCGATCATCATCGGCACGCTTCTCGATGAATTGGAGCGCACGGGCAAAGGCACGGGCCTCGCCACGCTGTGCATCGCATCCGGCATGGGTGCAGCGACGATTATCGAGCGGGTTTAAGGAGCGGCGACATGACTGATTTTACGATGAAAAAAGACGCGGGTGGCGTGGCGATCATCACCTGGGACGTGCCGGGCAAATCCATGAACGTGATGAGCCGCGAGTCGATGATGGCGCTCAACGATCTGATCGACGACGCGCTGGCGGATGAGGCCGTAAAGGGGATCGTGATCACCTCTGGCAAGTCGGATTTCGCGGGCGGCATGGACCTCAATACACTGGCGACCATCCGGGCCGAGGCCGGGGATGACCCTGCCGAGGCGCTGTTCGACTTCACGATGAACGGCCATCACATGCTGCGCAAGATCGAGCGTGCGGGCATGGATCCGAAGACGTTCAAGGGCGGCAAGCCGATTGCGGCGGCGCTGCCCGGTACCGCGCTGGGTATTGGGCTGGAGTTGCCGCTGGCGACGCACCGCATCTTTGCCGCCGACAACCCAAAGGCCAAGATTGGCCTGCCCGAGATCATGGTGGGCATCTTCCCCGGTGCGGGTGGTACGACGCGGCTGGTGCGCAAGATGGGGGCGATGGCGGCGTCTCCGTTCCTGTTGGAGGGCAAGCTGTCTGATCCGAAAAAGGCCAAGGCCGCCGGGATCATTGACGAGGTGGTTGACGATCCGGTGGCGGCCGCGCGCGACTGGGTGCTCAACGCGAAGGACGCCGATCTGGTCAAGCCGTGGGACGCCAAGGGCTACAAGATGCCCGGCGGCGCGCCGTATCACCCGGCTGGGTTCATGACGTTCGTTGGCGCATCCGCGATGGTCAACGGCAAGACCAAGGGCGTTTATCCGGCCGCAAAGGCTTTGTTGTCAGCGGTTTACGAAGGTGCGTTGGTCCCGTTTGACACCGCGCTGAAAATCGAGGCGCGGTGGTTTACTCAAATTCTCATGAACCCCTCGTCATCGGCGATGATCCGGTCACTTTTCATTAACAAACAGGCACTAGAGAAAGGCGCTGTCAGACCGGCGGATGTTGCGGATCAGTCGGTCAGGAAAGTGGGCGTTCTGGGCGCTGGCATGATGGGCGCGGGCATTGCACTGGTGTCGGCGCAGGCCGGGATCGAGGTTGTTTTGCTCGACCGGGAACAGGCCGCTGCGGACAAAGGCAAGGCATATGTAGAGGCGTATACAGCAAAGGGCGTAAGCCGGAAGAAAATCACGCAGGACAAGGCAGATGCGATGCTGGCGCGGATTGTGCCAACAACCGATTACGCGGAACTGAAAGACTGCGATCTTATCGTCGAAGCAGTGTTCGAGGACCCCAAGATCAAGGCCGAGGTGACGCAAAAGGTCGAAGAAGTGATTGGTGAAGACTGCATCTTTGCCACCAACACATCGACCCTGCCGATCACAGAGCTTGCGAAGGCCTCAAAACGGCCTGATCAGTTCATCGGCATTCACTTCTTCAGCCCGGTTGAAAAGATGATGCTGGTCGAGATCATCAAGGGCACCGCGACAGGCGACCGCGCGGTGGCCAAGGCGCTCGACTTTGTGCGGCAGATCAAAAAGACACCGATCGTGGTGAACGACGCGCGGTTCTTCTATGCCAATCGCTGCATTATTCCGTATATCAACGAAGGGATACGGATGGTGAAGGAAGGCGTGGCCCCTGCCCTGATCGAAAACGCGGCAAAGCTGGTGGGCATGCCACTTGGTCCGCTGCAATTGGTGGATGAAACGTCGATTGATCTGGGGGCCAAGATTGCCCGCGCCACGAAGGCGGCGATGGGTGATGCCTACCCGGATGAGGCGGTGGACGAAGTGATCTTCTGGATGGAAGAGCAAGGCCGCCTGGGTCGCAAGACCGGCGCTGGGTTTTACGACTATGATGACAAGGGCAAGCGACAGGGCCTTTCCGAGGGTGTCTTGGCGCAATATCCACAGGCCGAGGAACAGCCAGACCTGGTTGATGTGCAACACCGTTTGCTGTTCGCGCAGTCCCTGGAAGCGGTTCGCGCATTGGAAGACGGCGTGCTGATGGATATCCGCGAAGGCGATGTGGGGGCGATCCTTGGCTGGGGCTTTGCACCTTGGTCAGGTGGTCCGCTGTCCTGGCTTGACATGCTGGGCGCGGAATACGCGGCGGCCCGGTGTGATGAATTGACCAATGCGTTTGGTGATCGCTTCACTTGCCCGGATGTGTTGCGGGATATGGCAACAAAAGGTCAGAAATTTTACGGACGTTTTGGCGAGAAAGCGCAAGCGGCGTAACAATTTCTTCAGTCTTGAGCAGATAACGTCGTCCCACAATATGGGGCGGCGTTTTTTATGGCGATCATTGCGTTAGCATTAAAATTGATAATGGAACTGCGCGATATCCTGGGCGCATATGTTTTCCACAGCTGTACGCGTTTCATCGGTGTATGCGCGGCGGTAGTCGGCAGGCCGGTTAGATCGGTTAACATGCGGGATTTGCAGCGAAAAACCCAGATGGGCCTCCAATGGCGCGATATCGGCTGCGAGGTGCTCCAACCGGATGTAATGGCACAGCAAATCGGTGCCATCGGCAGGTCGCATGTAGCTGCTGTAAGGTGTTGCACTCAGCGCGTCACGGGTCTGATCGTGCAGAACAAACGCATCAAACGATACCGACCGGGCCAGTGTCACCGCAGGGTGGTCAAAACGTTGATCCCGCAACCAGTGATAGTAGCTGACCATCCGGTCCCACGGATTGCGCACCAATGTGAAAACGAACATCGCGGACAACGTCCTTGGTGGCAGCACGCCATCCATATCCGCCAGCGTGCTGTGTTTCCAAAGCCAGCCCTTGGCGGTAAGCGATTTCAATCGTCCTTTTCGCTTTTGCGCCTTCGGCGTGTCGCCAATCAGGATGTCATCCCGATGCGCGCGACTTTCCAGGGCCAGCGCCATCGAGGTGCCACCGGTTTTGGGGATATGCACAAAAACAAACTGGCGACCAGGCGAAATAATCATGCGCCAGAGGTGCCATTGCCAGACGGATGAGGCAAGGAATTGCTTTTCCCCGGCACGATCGCTGCGCTATGTCATTGGCAAGTGAAGTCCTTGAGGAGTGGTGGATATGGGTTGGATGCGGGACGAAACCGGTTTGGGCAAACGGGCGGCGAATTATGTGCCGTTAACACCGCTGTCGCATCTGAAACGCGCAGCAGAGGTATTTCCAGAGGTGGTGGCCGTTGTTCATGGCCCGCATCGAAAGACCTATGAACAATATCTGGAGCGTGCGACCAGATTGGCCTCTGCCCTGGTGAATATGGGTGTGCGCCCGGGGGACGTGGTCGCGACGATCCTGCCAAATATTCCAGCCCAGGCCGAGGCGCATTTCGGTGTTCCGGCCTGCGGGGCGGTGCTCAACACGATCAACACACGGCTGGATGTGGACACGATTGCCTATATCCTGGATCACGGCGAAGCCAAGGTGGTGCTGTGCGATCCCCAATTCATACCGGGGCTTGCGGACGCGATTGAACAACTGGACGGCCCCGCCCCCAAAGTGATCGAGGTGGCAGACCCGCATGAAGGGGTACATGCGGTTTCGGAATATCCGGAATACGAGGCGGTTCTGGCAGCGGCAGACCCGGATTTCCAATGGATCATGCCCGAGGATGAATGGGAAAGCCTGGCACTGAACTATACCTCGGGCACCACAGGGCGGCCAAAGGGGGTCGTCTACCATCACCGCGGGGCGTATCTGATGACGATGGGAACGGTGATCAGTTGGCAACTGACGCTGCGGCCAACCTATCTGACCATTGTACCGCTGTTCCACTGCAATGGCTGGAACCACACCTGGATGATGCCGGTGCTGGGGGGCACGCTTGTTTGCTGTCGCGATATCAGTGCGAAAGCGATCTATGATGCGATTGCCGATGAAGGGGTTACGCATTTCGGCGGCGCGCCGATTGTGCTGAATATGATTGTGAACGCCGACCCGTCCGAGCGGCGTGACTTTCAACATGACGTGCAGGTCTTTACCGCCGGGGCCCCACCTGCCCCGGCAACATTGGCCAAGATCGGCCACCTGGGCTTCAATGTCATGCAGGTTTACGGACTGACCGAGACCTATGGTCATGTCACTGAATGTTTGTGGAAAACCGATGTCTGGGATGATCTGGACCAGGACGCGCAATCCGGCATCAAGGCGCGTCAGGGTGTGGCGTTTCCAATGATGGAAAAGATTGATGTCATTGACGAAAACGGCGCGCCCGTGGTCAGAGACGGGAAAACCCAGGGGGAAATCGTTATTCGCGGCAATTCGGTGATGAAAGGGTATCTGAAGAATCCGAAGGCGACAGAGGCGGCGTTCGAGGGCGGGCATTTCCATTCCGGCGATATCGCCGTCATCCACCCGGACGCGTATGTGCAGATTTCGGATCGTGCCAAGGATATCATTATCTCCGGCGGGGAAAATATTTCATCGGTTGAGGTTGAAGCGACGCTCATGGGCCATGATGCCGTGCTGCTTTGCGCCGTGGTCGCAAAGCCGGACGCGACCTGGGGTGAAGTGCCCTGCGCCTTTGTCGAGTTGAAAGACAATCATTCCGTATCCGAAGCCGACCTGATTGCCTATGCCCGCACAAAACTGGCGGGGTTCAAAACCCCCAAGATGGTGGTTTTTGAAGATCTGCCCAAAACCGCCACCGGGAAAATTCAGAAATTCCAACTGCGCGACCGCGCAAAGGAGCTGTAACGCCTGCTGCATTGCGCGGAATCGCAGGGCGGTGTAGGTTTTGACTCAATGAACGAGGCAGAGCAGCCCAAATGACCGCGCTGAAGGAATTTCAACGGCTTGAAGCCGCTGGCGTCTGGCGTGCCACGCCTGCAGACCAGCGCAAGGACGTTGTGATCTCTCTTGGGGATGCGTCGATCACGATTTTTGATTTGCGCGAAAACGTTCTGGCGCATTGGTCGATTGCAGCGGTTGCGCGCGCGAATAAGGGCCAACGACCTGCAGTGTACCACCCCGATGGCGACCCTGGCGAGACACTTGAACTTGGCGAAGATGGCGTCGAAATGATCGACGCGATCGAGCAAATTCGCACCGCAATTGACAAAAGCCGTGCCAAACCGGGTAAGCTTCGGCTTTGGATCACCGCCGGTATTGCCTGTCTTGTTGCGGCGGGGATGTTCCTGTGGCTGCCCGACGCCTTGCTGCGGCATACCGTTCAAGTGGTGCCTGCGGTAAAGCGCGACGACATCGGCGATGCGCTTTTGGCACGGATTACGCGGATTTCTGGCCAGATGTGTACGACCCGGGACGCAAGAGAACCCCTGCGAAGATTGGCGTCGCGTGTGCTTGGCCCCGGTCAACGCGGCGCTCTGGTTGTGCTTCCGGGCGGGGTGTCCACAACCGCGCATCTGCCCGGGGGCCGTATCCTGTTGAACCGGGCCCTGGTCGAAGACCCGGAAGACCCCAATGTCACGGCCGGGTATATTTTGACCGAGCGCGTGCGCGCGCTGACCCAAGATCCTTTGGAAGAAATGCTGATCGAAACGGGACTCTGGTCCAGCCTGCGTTTGCTGACAACCGGGGAATTGAACGAGGCCGATCTGGACCGCTACAGCGAACATCTTTTGGCCAAGACACCTGCCCCGGTGTCGGACGACATGCTGCTTGCGGCGTTCAAAACCGCCGAGCTGCGCTCCACACCTTATGCCTATTCGCTTGATATTACAGGGGAAACCACATTGGGCCTGATCGAGGCAGACCCGATGGCTGGCCGTGACACGCGTCCGGTGTTAAGTGATGCGGATTGGCTGCGGCTGCAGGGCATCTGCGGCGAGTGATCAGTGGCCAAGGCCCCGGCCGCGCCCGACAATCACGGGGTCTTTGATCTCTTGCGGGGCCATTAACCGCTCTCGGGGCACGGTGTTGCTCCAGACCTGCTGCGTGGCGCGATAGCCATTGCGGGTCATATGGGCCCGGTGCGGGTTCAGGCGATCATCCTCCCAGGCCGGTTTGTACCCTTTGGGAACCGTGGGCAGCGTATCGCCCTGTGACTCGTAGACATGTTTGGGCACGATCCGTTCCTGCACAATTCGGTGCGTCCCGGTGTATTTGGGGCGGTGCACGGTTCGGTTTGGCACGGCGCGCACGGTGCGCTGCGGGGTGATGATCACCGGGGCGGTTTCGGCCATACCGGTCTGACCCTGACGCAGCGACGGTGTTTGACCGCAGATCAGCTGCCGGTCGCGAGAGACCCGAGGCACCCAGTTCACCGCGCCATCGACACCGGCCCGCACATAGACACAGCCGCGGCTGTCAACATATTGCGTGCCCGCGTAACTGGCCGGTGGAAACTCTTCCGGTGGCCCGACGGACCGCAGGTTTTGCGCAGATGCGCCGGTTACAGCAAAGCTGGCCGCAGCCAGCACCGCCAGAGCGGTCAATTTGAAAGCAGTCATAGGTCTGTCCCCACAGATGTGACGAAACACTGCCTGTCAGGCCTTTGACTGTAAAGCGCTATTTGGTCCCGAACATACGGTCGCCTGCGTCGCCGAGGCCGGGAACGATGTAGCCCTGTTCGTTGAGGTGGCTGTCAAGCGATGCGGTGACGATGGGGACGTCTGGGTGGGCCTCTTTCATGCGGGCCACGCCTTCGGGGGCGGCGAGCAGGCACAGGAAGATAATGTTTTGCGCCCCGGCCTCTTTGAGCAGATCAATCGCCGCGGCAGAGCTGTTGCCGGTGGCGAGCATCGGGTCCACCACAATTGTGACGCGATCTTCAAGCCCGGTGGGCACCTTGAAATAATATTGAACCGGTTTGAGGGTTTCCTCGTCGCGGTACAGACCGACAAAGCCAACCCGCGCCGCCGGGATCAGTTCGAGGATGCCATCGAGCAAGCCATTGCCCGCCCGCAGGATCGACACCAGCGCAAGTTTTTTGCCTCCAATGACCGGAGCGTCCGTTTCGCAAAGCGGCGTTTCGACCTTGCGGGTGGTCATTGGCAGGTCGCGCGTGACCTCGTAGGCCAGCAAGAGGCTGATTTCGCGCAGCAATTGGCGGAACGATTTGGTCGATGTGTCCTTGTCGCGCATGAGGCTGAGCTTGTGCTGAACAAGCGGATGATCGACGATGGTGAGGTGATTGGTCATGTGCGCTCCAGTCGTTGCAGAACACGGCGTCGCGTGTCCTCGTCACAAAACGCCGCCTGTGCGGCGGTGGTGTTCAGGTCCATGAACACGTCTTCGTCCCAGCCAAAGGTTTGGGCCAGATTGCGGTATTCATCCCGCAGGGTGGTGTGAAAAAACGGCGGATCATCCGTGGACACGGTGATCTTGACCCCGCGCTGGCGCAACTGTTCGATCGGGTGTTGATCAAGCGTAGGATACACCTGAAGCGCCACATTTGACCCCGGACAGAGTTCAAGAACGATGCCGTCATCCATGATCCTGTCGATCAGCGCCGGATCGGTGATGGCCTGGACACCATGTCCGATACGCTCTACGCGAAGATCGGTGAGCGCATCCTGAACCGACCGCGCGCCGCCCCATTCGCCCGCGTGGGCGGTCAGCCGCAACCCGGCTTCGCGTGCCATGTCAAAGCTATAGGCAAAATCCTTGGCTGTGCCCTTTGCCTCATTTCCACCCATGCCAAACCCGACGATCCAGTCACCGGCGGTTTCGGCGGCGCAAAGCGCTGCGGTTTTGGCCTGTTCGGGGCCGAAATGGCGGACGCATGTCACGATCCCCCGAAGCAGAATGCCATGGTCCTGTTCGGCCTCGGCGGCGGCCTCTTGAATGGCGTGCAGATATTCGCGCCATGCCCCGACGTCGCCACCCCCGCAAAAGTCGGGTGACAGAAAGATTTCCGAATAAATCACGTCATTTGCAGCACTTTCTTCAAGTATTGCTTTCGTCAGGCGCGCATAGTCTTCGGGGGTTTTCAGAACCTGTGTCGCGGCTTCGTAGACATTCAGGAAATGGACAAAATCGCGAAACGCATAGCTGCCATCCGGGGCGAATACACCGTCCAGATTGACCGATTTTTCCTGTGCCAGCCCTTTGATAAAATCTGGTGGGGCCGCGCCCTCGTGATGCAGATGCAGCTCCACCTTGGGCAAGCGTGTGATGCGGTCAAGCTGATCCTGGTCCATCATAGGAAATTGCGTCCCTGCCCGTCAGATGCCACGCCAAGATGCGCCGCCACGCTGGCGGCGACATCGACAAACCCGATATGACCGATTTCGCCACGGCCCGCACCCGCAATCAACACAGGCACGCGTTCGCGGGTATGGTCGGTTCCGATCCATGTCGGGTCGTTGCCATGATCCGCCGTGAGGAGCAACAGATCATCCTTTTTGAGACGGGGCAACAGACGGCCAAGTTCGGCGTCAAACCACTCCAGTGCTTTGGCATAGCCCGAAACATCGCGCCGGTGGCCGAATTTGCTGTCAAACTCTACAAAATTGGCAAACACCAAAGCCCCGTCCGGTGCGGTGTCAATCTGTTGCGCAAGATCAACCATCAGTTTGGCATCCGGGCCTGTGTGAACGGTGTCGATCCCGGACATCGAAAAGATGTCTCCGATTTTTCCAATGGCAATAACGGGTTGCCCCGCGTCCTGCACCCAGTTTGTCAAGATTGGGGTCGGCGGTGCAATGGCATAATCGCGCCGGTTGGATGTGCGTTCGAATTGGCCATTACGGCCCAGAAACGGACGCGCAATCACCCGTCCGATTTTACGTGCATGGCACATGGGGGCCAGATCCTCGCACAGCTTGTGCAACCGTTCGAGGCCAAACGCCTCTTCGTGCGCCGCGATCTGCAGAACGCTGTCTGCGGAGGTATAGCAAATGGGATACCCGGTGCGCAGATGTTCGGCTCCGAAATCGTCGATCACCTTGATCCCGTTGCTATGGCAATTGCCAAGGATGCCATCGGTGCCAGCCAATGCGCAGATCCGTTCGGTGATGTCCTGCGGCAAAGACGGGTGCGTGTCTGGCAGGTAGGTCCATTCCCAGGGCACGGGCAGCCCCGCCAGTTCCCAATGCCCGGAGGGCGTATCCTTGCCCCGGGACGTTTCTGTTGCAGCCGCCCAGCGCCCGGTTGGCACGGCAGTCAGACCCGGTGCCGTGTCGCCGCAGGCCAACGTCAGCGCGCGGCCCAGGCCCAGCCCGTCCAAATGCGGCACGGACAGCGGACCCGAGCGCCCGTCCTCTGCCAATCCGTTTGCGCAGGCTTGCGCGATATGCAGCACCGTGTTGGCCCCGGTATCCGGCTGACCCTGATTGAAGAATGTGTCGGCATCCGGGGCACCGCCTATGCCGACTGAATCCATCACGACAAGAAAGGCGCGGCTCATGTGATGTGCTCCTGAATGAGGGCGGGCGTTGGAGGTGGCGCGCCGATGGAAATGGCGCGCAGGACCGCTTGTTCAGCCTGGTCGGCCTGCGATTCCCGTGCCGCGTGGATACGCGCCAGCGGCTGGCCCTTTGAGACCCGGTCGCCAATCGACACCACGTCGCCCAGCCCGACTGCCGGGTCAACCACATCGGTTTCAACCTGCCGTCCCCCGCCCAATGCGACGACGGCCAATCCCAGCGCTTCGCCATCAAGTGCTGTCACACAGCCCGAAACAGGTGCGATCACTTCGCGGATGACGGGCGCTTCGGGCAGGAAGCGCGCCCAATTGTCGACAAAGCGCACCGGTCCGCCCATCGCATAGACCATCGCGCCGAATGTGTCGGCAGCCGCACCCGATGTCACGGCATTGCGCAGTTTGGCAGGGCCGTCGGCAAACCCCGCCTGATCAAGCAGCGCACCGCCCAGTTCGACCGTAAGATCAAGCAGACGCCCGGTGCTGCGACCGGTCAGAACCCGCATCACCTCAATGACTTCAAGCGCATTGCCAAGACTGGGGGCCAGAGGTTGCGACATGTCGGTGATCAACGCTGTGGTCGGGCATCCGGCAGCGTTTGCAGTGTCGACCAATGCCTGCGCCAAAGCGCGTGCCTCCTGGGGCGTTTTCATAAACGCGCCAGAGCCGCATTTGACATCCAGCACCAACCCCTCCAGCCCCGCCGCCAGCTTTTTCGACAGGATCGACGCGGTGATCAGATCAAGGCTTTCGACTGTCGCGGTCACATCGCGGATTGCGTAAAGGCGCTTGTCGGCTGGCGCGATATCGGCGCTGGCGCTGACAATGGCGCATCCGACATCCTGCACAATGGCGCGAAACTGATCTTCTGACAGCGTGGTTTTGAGGCCGGGAATCGACTCGAGCTTGTCCAGCGTGCCGCCGGTATGCCCCAGACCACGGCCCGAGATCATCGGCACGTAAACGCCGCACGCCGCCAGCGCGGGGGCCAGGATCAGGCTTGCACAATCCCCAACCCCACCGGTTGAATGTTTGTCAAGCACCGGAGCGTCCAGATGCCAGCGCAGAACATGTCCGCTGTCGCGCATCGCAAGCGTCAGTGCTGCGCGGCCGGGCGCATCCAGACCCTGCACACACACCGCCATGGCAAAGGCCCCGGCCTGAGCGTCGCTGACGCTGCCATCGGCCAATCCCTTGGCAAACCATGCCAGCGCATCCGCGTCTGGCGTGTGGCCCTGGCGCAGTTTGGCAAGAATGCTGCGCGCATCCATCAGGCGCGGTCCATGTGATCGGCCCCAAACGCACCCGGCAGCAGATCTTTGATTGTTGTGTGCCGTTCGGTTCCGTCCAGCGTGGCCAGCGTCACGCGGGCATCCTTGGCGGCAAACTCGGCCAGTTTCTGGCGGCACCCGCCACAGGGTGGAACCGGGTCCGGACTGTCGGCGATGACATAGGCGCATTCGATCCGGATTTCCCCGGCGGCCACCATCGCGGCGATGGCCCCTGCTTCGGCGCAGGTGCCTTCGGGATAGGCGACGTTTTCAACGTTGCAGCCAACAAACACCGCGCCTGTGGATGTCTGGATGGCGGCCCCAACCTTGAAGTTGGAATATGGCGCATATGCGTTGTCCCGCACCGCCTGTGCTGCTGCCCTGAGTGTCATCGTATTCCCCGTTGTCCCGGCCCCTGCATGATTGCGAGGCCCCGGCCCCGATTGCAAGGGGGGGCGCAGCCCGTGCCGCTTGTTTGGAACTTTTGAAAGTGTTTCAGGACACGCGTGGCAAGCAGAACTCTTTTGTTTTTGTCCAGATTGGTTTACCGCTCAACTAAATTTTGAGGGGGCCATGTCATGTCGGACAACACAAACGAAACGCTGCGTCAGGCGGCCCTGTTTTATCACGAGCATCCGAAACCGGGCAAGCTTGAGATCCGGGCGACCAAGCCGTTAGCCAACGGCCGAGATCTGGCGCGGGCGTACAGCCCCGGCGTGGCCGAAGCCTGTCTTGAGATCAAGGCCGATACCAGCGCTGCGGCGCGCTATACCTCCAAGGGCAATCTGGTGGCGGTGGTGACCAACGGCACGGCGGTTCTGGGTCTGGGCAATATCGGCGCATTGGCCTCCAAGCCGGTGATGGAAGGCAAGGCGGTTCTGTTCAAGAAATTCGCCAATATCGACTGTTTCGATATCGAAGTGAACGAAAGCGACCCGGAAAAGCTGGCTGATATTGTATGCGCGCTGGAGCCGACCTTCGGCGCGATCAATCTGGAAGATATCAAGGCACCGGATTGTTTTGTCGTTGAAAAGCTGTGTCGCGAACGCATGAACATCCCGGTGTTCCATGATGACCAGCACGGTACCGCGATTGTTGTCGGTGCGGCTGCCACAAATGCGTTATACGTGGCCGGGAAATCGTTTGCGGATATCAAGGTTGTGTCCACCGGCGGCGGCGCTGCGGGGATTGCCTGTCTCAACATGCTGCTGAAGCTGGGCGTCAAACGCGAAAACATCTGGCTCTGCGATATTCACGGTCTGGTCTATGAAGGCCGGGTCGAGGACATGAACCCGCAAAAAGCCGCCTTTGCGCAAAAGACGGATCTGCGCACGTTGGACGACGTCGTAGAGGGGGCCGACCTGTTTCTTGGGTTGAGCGGCCCCAAAGTGCTGAAACCCGACATGGTTGCGCGGATGGCACAGCGTCCGATCATCTTTGCGCTGGCCAATCCGACACCGGAAATCCTGCCCGAGGAAGTCCGGCAGGTGGCACCGGATGCGATCATGGCCACGGGCCGGAGCGATATTCCCAATCAGGTGAACAACGTTCTGTGCTTCCCGTTCATTTTCCGCGGCGCGCTGGATGTTGGCGCAACCGAGATCAATGACGCGATGCAGATTGCCTGCGTAGAAGGCATCGCGCAACTGGCGCGCGCCACAACAAGCGCCGAGGCAGCCGCCGCCTATCGCGGTGAGCAGATGACATTCGGGGCAGAGTATCTGATCCCCAAACCGTTTGACCCGCGCTTATCGGGCGTCGTGTCCACTGCCGTTGCCAAAGCGGCGATGGAGTCTGGTGTGGCCACACGCCCTCTCGAAGATCTGACGGCCTACAAGAACAAGCTGGACGCCAATGTCTATAAATCAGCCTTGCTGATGCGACCGGTCTTTGAAGCCGCCGCCACAGCCGCGCGGCGTATTGTGTTTGCCGAGGGCGAGGATGAACGCGTGTTGCGCGCGGCGCAGGCGATCCTTGAGGAAACCACCGAAACCCCTATTCTGATCGGCCGCCCCGAGGTGATCGCCACGCGGTGCGAACGGTTGGGGCTGGAAATTCGGCCGGAGCGTGATTTCACCATCGTGAACCCGCAAAACGACCCGCGCTATCGCGATTACTGGGGCACCTATCACGACATCATGGCCCGGCGCGGCGTTACACCTGATCTGGCCCGTGCCATCATGCGGACCAACACAACCGCAATCGGCGCGGTCATGGTGCATCGCGAAGAGGCCGACAGTCTGATCTGCGGCACCTTCGGTGAATACCGGTGGCATCTGAATTACATTCAGCAGGTTCTGGGCAATGATCAGCTGGCCCCGCATGGGGCGCTGAGCATGATGATCCTAGAGGATGGCCCCCTGTTCATCGCCGACACCCATGTCCATTCCCTACCCACGCCCGAAGAACTGGCGCTGTCGGCGATCGGGGCGGCCCGACATGTGCGGCGATTCGGGCTGACACCAAACATTGCGTTGTGTTCGCAATCGCAATTCGGCAATCAGGCCGAAGGGTCAGGCAAACGGTTGCGCGCGGCGATTGAACTGCTTGATTCAAAGCCACGCGATTTCTGCTACGAGGGCGAAATGAACGTCGACGCGGCCCTTGACCCAGAGCTGCGTGAACGGCTGTTGCCGGGCAATCGCATGCAGGGCGTGGCAAATGCGCTGATCTTTGGCCACGCCGACGCCGCATCCGCCACGCGTAACATTCTGAAAATGCGCGCCGGCGGGTTGGAAGTCGGACCGATCCTGATGGGCATGGGCAACCGGGCGCATGTTGTCACACCGGGCATCACCCCGCGCGGATTGCTGAACATGGCCGCCATCGCGGGAACACCGGTGGCGCGCTACGGCTAGGCGTCAGGTCAAGCTGTCCAGAAACGTCTGTGCTTCGGACAGGATCGTGGTTTTTCGATCCTCGTCCATGCGCCGCCAATTGGCGTAAATCTGGTTCATGCGCTGGTTTTTTGCGAATTTGTCGGAATGGCGGTCAAGAAAATGCCAGTAAAGCGTGTTGAACGGGCACGCGTTGGGGCCTGTTTTGGCGGTCACCTTGTAGCGGCAGGATTTGCAGTAATCCGACATCCGATTGATATATGCCCCAGAGGAGACATAGGGTTTTGAGGCGATGATTCCGTTATCGGCGAATTGGCTCATGCCCACGACATTCGGCGCTTCGACCCATTCGAAGGCGTCGATGTAAACGCGCAAATACCAGTCATGCACCTCGTGCGGGTTGATCCCGGCCAAGAGTGCAAAATTGCCTGTGACCATCAGGCGTTGAATGTGATGGGCATAGGCCTCTTCTGCGGTTTGGGTGATGGATTTGGACAGGCAGTTCATGTCGGTGTCGCCGGTCCAGTAGAAATCAGGCAGTTTGCGCTGGTGATTGAGCGCGTTGCGGCGGGGATAGTCAGGCCCTTCGCGGAAATAAATGCCGCGCACGTATTCGCGCCAGCCGATGATCTGGCGAATGAAGCCTTCGACTGCATTGAGCGGTGCATGACCGTCTTTATACGCCTCTTCCGCCGCCTTGCAGACCTCGATCGGATCCAGCAAACCGACATTCAGATAGGGCGAGATCAGAGCGTGGTAGAGGAAACGATTGTCGTTCATCATCGCATCCTGAAAATCGCCAAAGCGGGGCAGCGCATAGGTGATGAAATGGGTCAGCGCACGCCGGGCCTGTTCCTGATCCGTGGCAAACCAGAACGGGCGTAACTGGCCGAAAGAATTGCCAAATCGCGCCTCAACAAGATCAAGCACATCCCCGACAATATCATCCGGGGTGAATTGCATCGGGCCGGAAAAGGCGATGTCATCCGGGGCCGGTTTGCGGTTCTCGGCGTCGTAGTTCCACTTGCCACCCTCGGGCTGATCGCCGTCCATCAAAAGGCCGGTTTTGCGCCGCATGTCGCGGTAGAAATACTCCATCCGCAGCGCCTTGCGGCCCTCGGCCCAGGCATCGAATTCCTCTTGCGTGCTGACAAAGCGGGTGTCGGTTTTCATCGTCAGCTTAAGCGGCATGTCTTCAAGCGCCCGGATCAGACGCCATTCGCCGGGCTGGGTTGCGATAACCTCGGATGCGCCTGTTTCCTCTGCCCGCCGCAGCAATTCGCCGGGGATCGACCCGGCGTTTTCCGTATCGTCAAGCTGCGTATAACGCACATCCCATCCCGCATCGCGCAACCGCTTGGCAAACTTGCGCATCGCGGCAAAGATAAACGCAATCTTTTTCGGGTGGTGTTGGACGTACGTGGCTTCTTCGGCCACCTCGGCCATGACCACATGATCCGACGCTTTGTCCGCCGCCTTCAGCGCCGACAGCGTCTCGGTCAGCTGATCCCCCAGAACCAGGATAAGTTTGCTCACCACGGCACCTCTTTGCCTTGCCAGTCAAAGAACTTGCCGGTGTCCTCCACGGTTAGCCCGTTCAGAACTTCAATAAGGTTCCGGGCCGCATCCCCGGCCGGGACGGAGGCATGGCGGTCGACATATTTTGCGGTGAAGTCGGTCTGCACGGTGCCCGGATGCAGCGTGACACAGATCAGGTCTTTATGCGTGCGACCCAGTTCTATAGCGGCACTGTGGACCATCTGGTTCAAAGCGGCCTTGGAGGTGCGATAGCTGTACCATCCGCCAAGCCGATTGTCGCCAATCGACCCGACCCGCGCCGACAAGGCGGCAAACACCGACCGCCCCTTGCGCGGCAATAGCCGAACGGCATGTTTCAGAACCAGCGAGGGTCCAACCGTGTTGAGCATAAACTGATCGACCAGCGCGTCCGCCGTGACCGATTTGATGGTTTTTTCGGGTGCTGCGCCGTTGATCTCCAAGGCCCCTGTCGCAACAAAGATCAGGTCAAACGGTCCGTTCAAGGACTGCAGTGCCGACGCCACGCTGGTCTCGTCCGTGACATCCAAGCCATCGTCCGTGCGCGAAAGGGTGGTGACGTCGACGCCTTTTTGCGACAGGGCCGCGCATAGGGCTGACCCGATGCCGCCGCTTGCGCCAATAATAAGTGCTGTTTTCATGATCTCGCCACCTAGGGTGGCATGGGGCTGGGTCAACGCTGTCACACAAGTCCGCGCCAACGCAGGACAATGATCAAAAGCGTGACCACCGCCAGAATGTTGAACGCCACACTTCCCAAGATCGACAAAACAAGCCCCTTGCGGCGATCCTTGACGTCAATTGCCCGCAAGAACGTCGCGGCGCGGTCACAGGCGGCCTGCGTGGCCCCCGGATCAAGCCGCCGTCTGATCTTGGGGTGTTCGGCCATGTGTTCGGCATCGGCAACTGCGGCGATATCATTGCGCACACCAGCCGGCAGCAGGCGTCCAGCCGTCGCGAGCCGCTTGGCCAAAGAGCCACGCCGCGCGCCAACCTGACGGGCCAGCAGATCCCGCAGGGTGCTGACCTGAGCCTCTATGCTGTTGGTCCGATCCATTTGTGTGTCCTAAGCCTCTGCACCATCTTGCTCAAGCCTATGATGCGCCCGTATGTAACACGGATGCTGAACACGCTTAAACACCCCTCTGACGGAACCGCCACACCTGTTTTGATTGTCCACGGGCTTTTTGGCTCGGGCCGCAACTGGGGGGTGATCGCCAAACGCCTGTCTGATCGTGGCCCGGTCACTGCGGTCGATATGCGCAATCACGGCGACAGTTTTTGGTCCGACCGGCACAGCTATGACGCCATGGCCGATGATCTTGCGCGGGTGATCGACGCACAGGGGGCCCCGATGGATGTGGTTGGGCATTCGATGGGGGGCAAGGCGGCAATGGTGCTGGCGCTGCGGCGGCCTGATCTGGTCAACCGGTTGCTGGTCGCTGACATTGCTCCGGTGACCTACGGACATTCGCAAATGCCCTTTATCAACGCCATGCGCGACGTTGATCTGTCATTGGTCGAGAAACGGTCCGACGCATCAGCACAGCTTGCGCGGCATGTGGACGACCCCACGCTACAGGCGTTTTTCACTCAGTCTTTGGATTTGAAGGCAAAACGCTGGAAGCTGAACCTGGAGGTGCTGGCCGCGGAAATGCCGAATATCCTTGGGTTTCCGGATGTGACAGGCCAGTTCGACGGGCCGACGCTTTTTTTGTCGGGGGCGCAGTCCGAGTATGTCACGTCAGACAGCCGACCCACCATCAGAACGCTGTTTCCTAAAGCACGGTTTGCAAAGATTCCGGGGGCCGGGCATTGGCTTCATGCCGAAAAGCCAAGGGAATTCGAAGCCTCTGTGCGCGCGTTTCTGGATTATGGTCAATAGCCTCGGCAGGATCGTTCAGAGCGTGCGGAAAACGCTTTGTAGCGGTCCCAGAAGGCATCGTCGGCTGCCGTTTGGGACATTTTGATATCCTGCGCCCGCTGCGGGTCGCGGAAAAACCGCACGGTCTTGCGTTGGTCGCTGCGCGTCAGGGTTTGATTGGCCACGGTCTGGATACATCCACACAGCTGCGCATTGCGCGCCCGCCGGTCTGACGACATACACGCGCGGCTGATCGGACCGCTGGACAGACGTGTGACTTGTCCGCCGTCGCCGCGATCAAACCGGTTTCCACCGCACCCCGCGACAAGCGCCGCCACTGCCAATGCTACCAAAACTTTCATCTTGCCTGCCCATTTTTGGTCGTTTCGCGCCATGGGTCTGGTGCCCGTGTGATGCGCGGCTGCCCTCGGTTTGATCATGCCTGAACAGGCCCGCGTTTTCAAATCACCATTTGTCAATCGGCGCACAACCATCACACCATCTTGACCGGACCCCAAAACCGCATCATATCCGGCGCATGACAGAGCTTTCTCGCATCCGCAATTTCTCGATCGTGGCGCATATCGACCACGGGAAATCCACCCTTGCCGACCGGTTGATCCAATCCACCAACACGGTCGCCGATCGCGAGATGAAAGAGCAGCTGCTTGATTCGATGGATATCGAACGCGAGCGGGGGATCACGATCAAGGCCAACACCGTCCGGATCGAATACAAGGCCGAGGATGGCGAGGTTTACATCCTCAACCTGATCGACACACCCGGACATGTCGATTTCGCTTATGAAGTCAGCCGCTCTATGCGCGCGGTCGAAGGGTCACTGCTGGTGGTGGACGCCACGCAGGGCGTCGAGGCGCAGACTTTGGCCAATGTTTACACCGCGATTGATGCAGATCACGAGATCGTTCCGGTTTTGAACAAGATCGACCTGCCCGCGTCCGAACCCGACCGGGTCAAAGAACAGATCGAGGACGTGATCGGCATTGATGCGTCTGACGCGTTGGAAATATCGGCCAAGACGGGCATCGGCATCCCGGCGGTGCTGGAGGCAATTGTCAAACGCCTGCCTCAGCCGCACGAGGGCGATGCGGACGCGCCGCTTAAGGCGATGCTGGTGGACAGTAAATATGATCCCTATCTGGGGGTGGTGGTGATTGTGCGCGTCATCGACGGCGTGCTGAAAAAGGGCCAGCGCATCAAGATGATGAAAACCGGCGGCACCTATGACATCGACCGCATCGGCGTCTACCGTCCGGCGATGCAAGAGGTCAAAGAGCTGGGCCCCGGAGAGATCGGCTATATCACCGCGCAGATCAAACAGGTGCGCGACACCCGCGTCGGTGACACGATCACAACAGAGAAAAAGGGCGTAGAGACACCCCTGCCCGGCTTTAAGCCGTCGATCCCGGTGGTGTTCTGTGGTCTGTTCCCGGTGGATGCAAATGATTTCGAAGACATGCGCGGGGCTATCGAAAAGCTGGCCCTGAACGATGCGTCCTTCACGTCCGAGATGGAAACCTCTGCCGCGCTTGGCTTTGGGTTCCGGTGCGGGTTCCTTGGCTTGTTGCACCTTGAAGTCATCCGCGACCGGCTGGAACGTGAATATGATATCGACCTGATCACCACCGCGCCATCGGTGATTTATCACGTCTACACCAAAGATGGCGAGATGCAGGAACTGCACAACCCGGCCGACATGCCCGATCCGTCCACCATTGACCACATCGAAGAGCCACGCATCAAGGCGTCGATCCTTGTGCCCGATGACTATCTTGGCGACGTGCTCAAGCTGTGTCAGGACCGTCGCGGCGAACAGCTTGACCTGACCTATGTTGGCAGCCGCGCGCTGGTGGTCTATGACCTGCCCCTGAACGAAGTGGTGTTCGATTTCTACGACCGTCTGAAATCGGTGACCAAAGGCTATGCGTCGTTCGACTATCAGATGTCGGGCTACCGCGAGGACAACCTTGTCAAAATGCAGATCCTTGTGAACGACGAACCGGTCGATGCGCTGTCAACCATGGTCCACCGCGACCGGGCCGAGATGCGCGGCCGCGCGATGTGCGAGAAACTCAAGGATCTGATCCCGCGCCATATGTTCAAGATCCCGATTCAGGCGGCGATTGGCGGCAAGGTCATTGCGCGCGAAACACTAGCCGCGCTGCGCAAGGACGTGACGGCCAAGTGCTATGGCGGCGATGCGACCCGAAAGAAAAAGCTGCTGGAAAAGCAGAAGGCGGGCAAGAAGAAGATGCGCCAATTCGGTCGGGTCGATATCCCGCAAGAGGCGTTCATTTCGGCGCTGAAAATGGATAGCTGACGACGTTTGACCTTTAGAGTCTGTTTCCGCTTTTGTGCGCGACTGTGGTGTCGTCGCGCATTCAAAACGTCGATTCTGATGACAATTACAGCGCAATACCTTGAACGGGCCGGGCCGCACTCCGCAATGTGGCCGCGGTTTTTCTGTTGCGGCCCGGATCAGTCCGGCACCCCATTTTGGCCGCGCGGCATCGGTGCTTTGACCTAAATCAACGTATTTTTCTTAAGCCATGGCACTCTTCTATCACGCCAAGGAGACGCGACATGGATATTGCCGTTCAAAAACAGACGCTTCTGAAACGTCGGGCCGAAATCACCGGCGATTTGAAAGATATCGAACAAAGCCTTGACGAAACCCCGCCAAAGGATTGGGAGGATCGTGCCTCTGAACGCCAGGGCGACGAGGTGCTTGAGGCGTTGGGCAATGTTGAACTGGACGAGCTGCGCAAGATAGATGCCGCGCTCCAGCGCATCGAAGATGGCGAATACGGGATCTGCCCGAAATGCGGCGACACAATTTCGGACGAGCGGCTGACAGCCGTACCCGAAGCCGCGTTGTGCAAGCGCTGTATGGGCCCATGAATTGGGGTCTGGCCAGCACAAGGGGGGGCCTGCGATCGGCTGAAATCTGCCCATGAAATTGGACATATGTCACAGGGCAAAGTTACCATTTCAAAAATCCCGACATCGACCCATGAAGTTTTGGCTACAATCAGGAGGAGAACGTGTCAGACTTACTGGACAATATGCGCGAAACATTCGACGCACGATTATCGGCCCATGAACGGATGCTGACGCATCTGTCGCTTGCACCAACCGAAGAGGAAGCGCCGCTTGTGTTTCACGAATTGCGGGCCACGTTGCTGGCCTGCGGGTCGTGCAAATGCCCAGGCTATTGCGTGGATTGGCAAAAGCAAGGCCAGGAAGGCCCGCCGCCCTGGTGCCACAATCGCAACAGCTTTCTTGAGCTGGAAACCGCGTGTAATGCGCTGAAAACACAGCAGCCCCGTATTCAGTCGGCGACTTGATCCCGGTCAAAGTCACAGAATCCCGGCTGTGAAATACCTCTGTCAATGACAACGTTTGGAGGCAGAAATGCTGCGTCTTGCAAGTATTTTGTATTCTCTTATTGGCACATCACTGGCGGGCATCGGCGTGATTGCGGTGCTGACAGCCGGATATGGCACACTTGTTCCAATATTGGTCGCAGCGGGCATCGGCGCGGTTCTGGCGCTGCCGGTCTCATGGTATGTGGCGCGCGAAATTTACAATACTTAACGCGGTTTATCGGCAAGCGTCGTCAACAAACCATCGGCACAGGTTTCGATAAGCGCCAGCGCGCCTTCAAAATCGCGGGTGTAATACGGATCGGGCACATATTCCGCGCCAGTGTGTGGGGCGTAATCGGTGAACCGCGCCACTGGCACCTCAAGATGCGCCAGATCCCTTTGGTTTTGCGCATCCATCGCGATAATCAGATCAAACTCAGACCTGTCCGCAGGCGTCACCTGACGCGCGCGCAGGGTGGACATGTCATATCCGGCTGCCTTGGCCACGTCTGACATCGGGCCGTAAGGCGGTTTGCCTTGATGCCACCCCTCTGTTCCGGCACTGTCCAGCGTCAGATCAATCCCAAGCGCTTTTGCCTTTGCGCGGGTGACCGCTTCGGCGGTGGGAGACCGGCAAATATTGCCGAGACAGACAAAGAGGATACGATACGTCATAGCGCACCTAACCCAACCCGCAGGCCAGAGGAAAGGCCCGACATGACCAAAACCGGAAACATCGTGATCCTGACCGGAGCAGGCATTTCCGCCGAAAGCGGGTTAAGCACGTTTCGCGACGAAAATGGCCTTTGGGCACAACACCGGATCGAAGAGGTGGCCACACCCGAAGCGTTTGCCCGCAATCCTGCCCGCGTGCATCGCTTTTACAACGCACGGCGCAAACAGGCTTTGCACGCCATGCCAAACGCAGCCCATCATGCCCTGACAGAGCTTCAGCAGAAATGGCCCTATGATCTGTTGCTGGTGACGCAAAATGTCGATGACCTGCACGAAAAATCGGGATCACGTGCGGTTCACATGCACGGCGCACTGATGCGCGCCTTATGCGCCGCCTGTGCGCACCGATGGGACTCTCCTGCTGACCTGTCGGTCGAGGACACCTGCCCGGCCTGCGGCGCGCATACCGCGCGGCCTGACATCGTCTGGTTCGGCGAAATGCCCTACCACATGCAAGACATCCTGTCCGCGCTGCAAAACTGTGACCTGTTCGCAGCCATTGGAACATCCGGGCAGGTATATCCGGCGGCGGGTTTCGTGCAAGAGGCGCTGTCGGCCGGGGCCGCCACTGTCGAGTTGAACCTGAAAGACAGCGATATGTCATACGCGTTCCAGGACCAGATCACAGGACCAGCCAGTGAAACAGTGCCGCAATGGGTGGGTCGGCTGTTGAGCCAAGCGTAAGGCGGGGTTTCCCCCGCCCAACATGGTCAGCCGTCTGAGCCGTGGTTCATCATGGTGCCGTGATCCTGACGCTCAAGATCGACCGGAATATCAACCACAACATCGCCGGCTTTCTCGAAACTCAAGGTCACTGAAATCGAATCGCCATGGTTGAGCGCATTGGTCAACCCAATCAGCATGACGTGTTTGCCACCGCGTACCATTGCGATTTCCCCATCCACGGGAAGCTCGAACCCGTCTTCGACATGGATCATCCGCATCACACCATTGGCATCTTCCAGATGGGTGTGCAGTTCGACCCGCGCTGCGGCGTCGCTGTCTGCGCCGATCAGGCGGTCTGCCTCATCGCCCGTGTTCCGGATCATCATAAACGCCGCCCCGGTTTTCGAGGTGGGCGTCGCCGCGCGGGCGTATTGATCGTGGATTTCTATTTCCGCAAAAGCCGGAACAGCCAGCAACAGGGCTGCTGCTGCAGAGAGAATCGTGGTTTTGAACATCTTGGTGTCTTTCTGTCTGAAATACGTGAAATTTGGTGCATCAAACAGAAATTGGCGGCCCCCGTGCATGGGAGGACGGAGCCTCCTGTTCAGCGGCGCGCGCCCGCGTCCGGCTGGTCCAAAGGGACGTCAAAAGATCGACGCGCTTTGCCTGGGGTGTGCTGCCCGTGATATCGGCAAAAAACGCCAAAGCGTAATCCGGACACACCATAACCGCACCGGTCGGGTCTCCGTTTTCGTCAACAAGAATATGGATCGGACCTGTGCCGGTGCAGATCACCATTGTCCCAACAGCGGGAGCCTGACCGCGCGCCGCAGCCAGCTGAACACTGGCAAATCCAATCACCAGCAGCAGCACACACAGAGTTGTCTGGCGTATCACAGTCCGCATGTCGCCGTCCTAAACGCACTGCAGTCGCAGACAACGTGGCAAAAGGAAACAGCCCCGCCCGGCAAACCCGAACGAGGCTGTTTTACATCGGTTCAAAAGCGATTCAGGCTTGTGCCGTCTGCGCCTTTGCGATTTCTTTTTTCACCTTGAGCGCGTTTGCCGACAGCTCTGTGTCCTTGGCTTTGGCCAAGAATTTATCTAGCCCGCCGCGATGGTCAACGCTGCGCAGCGCATGTGCAGAAATCCGCATCTTGATGCCGCGGCCCAGTGTTTCGGACTGCAGCGTCACGTCATTCAGGTTCGGCAGGAAACGCCGACGTGTCTTGTTGTTGGCATGGCTGACATTGTTGCCAGTCATTGGGCCCTTACCGGTCAGTTCGCACACACGCGACATGGGTTCATCCTCGTTTTATCACAGCCGGACACTCAAACCGTCCGCCAATAGCAAAGGGCACCACCTGGCAGCGCCCGGAATCTCGTTGGCTGTCCTTAGAGGCATGCACGAAAGGCGTCAAGTGGCCAGCGCGGGAAATACGAATGACCCGATGCCCGACAGAGAACTCGACAGACAATTGGCGTTGCCCCTCTGTCGCCTTTGGCGACATTCACCCCAAGATATTTTTGAAACAGAGATTTAAGCAAGTGTTTACCTGGCTGCGCTTAGATGGGCCTGCGGTACAGGCGGAGACGCCGATGGCCGTAAACGGAGACGCCCCCTGCCGCTGTGCAGGGGGTGCACGGTGCCAAGGTCTCTGTTTATCAAATATCTCGGGGGAGGCCGAAGGCCGGGGGCAGAGCCCCCTTTTCACCGACGTTGAAAAGGACAGCATTGTGAGGCCCAGCATCTATGACGCGGTAGTCAATGCAGATCGCAGCATGCCCATAAATTCAGAAGGATTATCCAGCATCATGCTGTGCCCGGCCTTGGGGATAATCAGCGGCGTGATTCCATTGGATCGCAAACGCTCTGGTGCGGGTGTGTCTGGCGTGGTGCCCCAGCGCAGGCTTTTTTCGCCCAGGAAAAAGGCTTTCGGCATCTCTAATGCGGCAAAGCGATCAAAGAAATCTTTCGGCAAGTCCACCAATGCGCGGGCATTGCGGTACAGACCACGGGGATCGGCGGTCTGCCACGCGGCGGCAAGACGGTCCGCGCCAGCAGACCCCAACCGCGCCTTGCCGCGTAGATCCGCCAACAATGCGCGGTGCCCGGACGCCAAAAACACGTCCTCACCCGCTTCAGTGATCCGCAGAGACATCAGACCTCCGCCGGGATCGACATTGGCTTCGCCAACAATCAGCCGCCGCACCCGGTGCGGATGGGACAGGGCCAGGCAGATGCCGACAGTGCCGCCCATGCTGTGACCCACCACATCAATGCCAGAGATGCCCAAATGATCCAGCACCGCAATCACCGTATCGACATGGCACCCCAGCGAATATTCAAAATCGCAGGGCGTGTCAGATTGTCCGGAGCCCAGATAATCAAGCAGAATGCACCGTCGCCCGTGCAAGGCGGGATCTGCGGCGACAGCGGCGAATGTGGCGCAGACCGGCATGCTCAGGCCGGGCAAGAACAAGATCGGATCCCCTGCCCCAAGATCCAGCCATCTGATCGTTGCATCATAGGCGTCGAGGCGGAGAAAACTCACGGTATGGGGCCCCGCCCCTCAAGCTGCGCCAGCACGCGTTCTGCGGCCTGACCCGGCGTTTGCTCACCGTTTTCAACCTGCAGCCCAAGCGCGTCGACCATCCCCTTGATCGGCTCCCGTTCAAGCCGTGCCAGAATGGCCTGACGCAATTCGGCTTCGAACCAGTAACGCGATTGCGCAGCGCGGCGGGCATCGAAATGGCTGTTGTCGCGCCGCCACTCTGCAAGCGATTGCATCTCGGTCCACGCCGTTTCCAACCCCTGTTCCTCAAGCGCCGAAACCGTCATCGCTTTGGGAAAGCCCTTTGGGTCTTGCGGGCGTTTGCGCAGCAGACGCAGCGCGCCGGCATAATCCGCACAGGTGCGCATGGCTGCCGATTTCAGCTCTCCGTCGGCCTTGTTGACCAGGATGATATCCGCCATTTCCATGATGCCGCGTTTGACACCTTGCAGTTCATCCCCACCCGCCGGGGCCAACAGCAACAAAAACAGGTCAGACATTTCGGCGACCACGGTTTCCGACTGGCCCACCCCGACGGTTTCGATCAGGACCACATCAAATCCCGCAGCTTCGCACAGGTCGATGGCCTCGCGGGTGCGCCGGGCGACACCGCCCAGATGGGATTGCGACGGAGAGGGCCGGATAAACGCGTTGCGATCGCGGGCCAGATGTTCCATCCGGGTCTTGTCCCCCAAAATCGACCCTCCAGAGCGCGCCGAACTGGGATCAACCGCAAGAACCGCCACCTTGAGCCCCTGCCCCGTCAGCATCAGACCGAAGGATTCGATGAAGGTTGATTTGCCCACACCGGGTGTGCCCGACAGGCCAATACGCAGGGCCTGCCGACCATGACCGCGCAACCGATCCAGCAGCTGAATGGCCTGCTGGCGATGATCGGACCGCCCGCTTTCCGCAAGGGTGATGGCCCGGGCCAAAGCGCGGCGTTCACCGGACAAGATGCGGCGGGCCAGATCGTCAATATCCATGCGCGGGGCTCCGTCTTTGTTCACCCGCAGATGTGGCATGGGGGCGGCGGACAAGTAAAGCCGTCAGAGCGTCAGAGGCCTGCCGTATTACCGCAGCACGTGAACCGCGCATCGTGCATGGCGCACAACATGCGTGGCCGTCGACCCAAGAAGCAACGTCTGCATCCCCGGACGGTGCGACGCGATGACGATCAGGTCGGGGCCGTGCTCTTCGGCATAGTCCAGAATCGACCGTCCGGAATGGCCTTCGATCACCTTGGCCACAGCCCCGGCATCGGCGGCCAGACGCTCCATCTCTTTTTCGATACCTGTGCGCGTGGCGTCCAGAATGTCTGATGAAATATAGGAAATTGCATAGCTTGGCACGGATTCGACCACATGCAAAAGCGTGATCCGCGCACCGTCATCGGCCAGCTTTTTCGCCACCGAGATCGCATGTGCCGTGCGGTCATCTTCGTTGTCGAGTGCAATGGGAACAAGGATATTCGAATACATCAGACCCCTCCTATTCGCTGATATAGGCATCATAGCGCGGCCAGATGGTGTTGGCCTTGATCCGCATCAGATCGGCTTTGGCGGTGATTGCGCGGTGTTACCGGACGTTCGGTTCCCCTTGCAGGCCCAGAAGTTTGCGGAACCCTGTCCAATATCCCGGCAGGCGCGGCGGGTGTTGCAGGTTTGGCAAGGCCTCATCTGCCCAACGTGGCATGCGCCGGGCGGTGAAATCCCGCCCCCAGTCAAGGTATGCATCCGCGTCCCCGGGGCGCAGGCGACAGGCAGAGCCGACCAGCCCGACAAGCGTTTCCGGGGCCGAATACCATTCATCCTGAATTGCGGTGACTTTGTTTTGCAGCAGCGGCCCAACCCAGCGCATCAGCGCTTTGTCGGAAAACAACAGCAACATCTTGCCCATCTCGGCGCGGCTGTAGTGGATCAGGGGCGGAAATGTATCAAAGAAAAGCGCCTCGCCCTCCAGATAGGCGAAATTGCGGATCGACGGATGAAAGCCGATCCGGGTCTCGAACTGATCGGCGTTGTTCCAGAACGTGGCAATGACATCGCCCGCCGCCTCCATCATCTTAAGTGTTTGGTCACGACTTGCCGACATCATCTGCGGGCGCATCATCGATTCGGCAGGAAGCGCTTGCTGAACGATGACCGGGATGCGCACCGCGTCGATATCAAGGAGGTGAAATTCAGTTGTCGGAAGCGCCACACCCGCCTGGTTCAGGGCCTTCACATAATCTTCATGACATTGCCCAAGCCGGTCGAGCGCCTCCGGATCGCGCAGACCGCGATAGACCTTGATCACCTTGTCCGAAAACGGGCCGGTGGCAGGGCGGAACGGCGCACAGAAATAGCCAAGCTTTGAAACGGTCTGACCGCGGGCTACACCATCCGCGCGGATCACGTCTTTGAGGGCGGCAAGGTCGGTCATAAGGCGGACTCCGGATGTTGGTGCACAGGCTCTACCTGTTTGCCAACACCTCTGCCACCTCTGAGGTCAGCGCGTCCACTTCGGCTTGCGCGGGTGTCTTGCGGCCCTCGGCGGCACCGCGCCCCTGCCCCAAGGCCTCGGCATAGATCACCCGATTGGCCAATTGCGCGTCGGCAATACGCGCCTGCAGCTTTTCGGCGGCCTCTGACACCTCGGTGCCAAGGCGGGTGTTTTTGCGGGCGCGGTTCAGCACCACCAACGCCTCTTTGCCTTCACGGCGCGCCAGATCAAGCACACCTTCGGTGGCCCACAGGTCCACATGGCTGACGCTGACAGGCACCACAACCAGATCGGCCACCCGCAACGCCGGACGCAGATCGCTGTCGGCCTTGGGCGGGGTGTCGATGATGACGATGTCATGACTGTCAGACAGTTTGCGCACCTCATAGGTGATGCCCCAGGCCGAAGATGTGGCAAATTCAAGATGGTCTACCGGACCGGTTTCGCCATCAATCCGGGTCATGAACCACCGGCCCAGACTGCCTTGCGGATCAATATCCACCAGCGCCACGCGTTTGCCCTGACGCAAAAAGCCAGTGGCTAGATTGGCCGACACCGTCGTCTTGCCAGAGCCGCCTTTTTGCTGTGCTACAGTAATGACATGTCCGGTCATATGGTCATCCCCCGATTCGACCGGAGGGTACGGTGGTTATTGTGCAGCTGCAGCATAAAAATTGCCACACCCGGAATTGAGCAAAGGTTTGATGCGATGAAATCACCTATTCGCCCGCTTGACGACGCAGCCCGCGACATGGTGCGCAGCATTCTGCAGGACGCACGGTTTGCGGCGCTTTCGTTCATTGACCCAGACACGGGCGCGCCGATGGTCAGTCGGATTGCGCTGGTCGAGGGACCGGATCGCTTGCCGCTGAGCCTGATCTCTGACTTGAGCCATCACAGTGCTGCACTGCAGAAAATTCCGGTTTGCTCCCTGCTGATCGGAGAACCGGGGCCCAAAGGCGACCCATTGACCCATCCCCGGTTGAGCCTGCAGGCAAAAGCGTCTTTCGTCCGTCACACCGATGTGTCGCATGCCCGATTGGCGCAGGCCTTTCTGACAAAGCAGCCGAAAGCAAAGCTGTATATCGGGTTCGCGGATTTCGCCCTTGTTCAGTTCACCCCGCTTGGGGCGCATTTGAACGGTGGGTTTGGCAAGGCCTATATCCTTGGCCCAGAGGATTTGGACTGACCCGCTTCCAGATGCGGCTTTAGGCCGACACCTTTGGGGCCTGCAGGATTTGCACACCCGAAATGCGCCATACGCCGTCAATCTGGTCCATCCGGTAGTCCAGATAATGCAGATCGCCAGCCGCGTCTTTCAGGATCACAGTCTGATACAGCGCGCCCGCAATGTTCCGCAGCGCTCCGAATTGCACATCCTCGGGGCGCCAGACCATCGGGTATCCCTGTTGAACCATACGACCGAAATTTTCCGGTGTGCGGAACATATTGCGGATATTGGGGCTGGCAAAGGTAAAGGCGGTTTCAAAATCATCCTGGAGAAACGCGTCAATCTGGCGTTGAATCGTTTGTTCGATCTCGGGATCAGGCGACAAAACCTCTTGTGCCCAAAGCGTGCTGGCCAATGTCATGGCCAAGATAAGTCCGGTGATTTGGGTGCCCATAAAAACCCTTCCTGTGCTTTTCTCTAAAGTAGCGCAGGAAGGGAAGCTGGCAAAACCGGCCCGTTAGCGAAGCTCGCCCGCCAGGCCTTTGCGGATCAGCCCCACCGTTTCCGGCACGCCGTAAAGGGCGATGAAGCCGCCAAAGCGTGGGCCTTGGGATTGGCCCAGCAGAACCTCGTAAAGCGCCTTGAACCAATCGCGGAGCGGATCGAAGCCGTGGTCTTTGCCCACCGCAAAGACCAGCGTTTGCAACGTCTCGTCGTCGGTCGCACCGTCATGCGCCTCAAGCCGGGCGGCAAGGTCTTCCATCGCCGCGCGTTCCTGATCGTTGGGCGCGCGGTAGGTTTTGGTGGGCTTCACGAAGTCTTCGTAATACTTCACCGCAAAGCCCGCCGCCTGATCGAGGTCAGGATGCGTTTCCGGTGAAGCCTCGGGCGCATAGCGCTTGATAAAGCCCCACATCGCGTCCTTGTCCTCGGCCCCGGCAGCGCTGGCGAGGTTCAGCAGCATCGAGAACGGCACGACCATTTTCGATTCAGGCACATCGCCGGAATGAATGTGCCACACCGGATTGTTCGCCTGCGCCTTGGCGTCCTGCGTCGGGAAGGCGCGCAGTTGCTGGTGGTATTCATCGACCGCCTTCGGGATCACATCAAAATGCATCCGCTTCGCCGTTTTGGGCTTGAGATACATGAAATACGACAAGGATTCCGTGCTGGCATAGGTCAGCCATTCGTCAATGGACACGCCATTGCCGGTGGTCTTCGAGATTTTCTGACCGTTCGCATCGAGGAACAGCTCATAGGTGAAATGCTCGGGCTTGCGCCCGCCCAGGATTTCGCAGATGCGGTCGTAGATCGGCGTGTTGGTGCTGTGGTCCTTGCCGTACATCTCAAAGTCCACATCCAACGCCGCCCAGCGCGCGCCGAAATCGGGCTTCCACTGAAGTTTGACGTTCCCGCCTGTGACCGGCAGCGTGATCTCGCGCCCGTCCTCGTCGTCGAACGTCACCTCGCCCTTGGCCGCGTCGACGTTCTTCATCGGCACGTAGAGCACGCGGCCTGTGTCGGGATGGATCGGCAGGAAGATCGAATAGGTCTCGCGCCGTTCATCGCGCAGGGATTTGAGCATGACGGCCATCACATCGTCATACCGTTCGGCGGCGCGCAACAGCACCTCGTCAAAGCGGCCCGAGCGGTAGAATTCGGTGGATGAGATGAATTCATATTCGAACCCGAACGTGTCCAGAAAGCGGTTGAGCATCGCATTGTTGTGCGCGCCAAAGCTGTCATGTGTGCCGAACGGGTCCGGCACGTCCGTCAAAGGGCGCTGCAAATGCTCTTCCAGCATCTCGGGGTTGGGGACATTGCCCGGGATTTTGCGCATGCCATCAAGATCGTCGGAAAAGCAGATCAGCTTGGTCGGGATATCCGAGATCACTTCAAAAGCGCGCCGCACCATCGTGGTGCGCGCGACTTCGCCGAAGGTGCCGATATGCGGCAAACCGCTTGGCCCGTAGCCCGTTTCGAACAGGACATAGCCCTTTTCCGGTGGCGCTTTCTCGTAGCGTTTGAGCAACCGGCGCGCCTCTTCAAAGGGCCAGGCCTTTGAGGTCATTGCAGCTTCGCGCAGATCAGACATTGCTCAGGTTCTCCGATTTGGACAATCGCCGGGAATGGCGGGGTTTAAGGCGTTCTCCCTATTGCGGGGGCGCGGGCGGGTCAATAAGTTGGGTTTGTCCTGTTTCCCGTTCAGAAAGCCATCATTGTGCCAGATACGATACCCCGCCCGCTTAGCCCACAGGATTGTCTGGTTGCGTTGATGATCGCGGTATCGGCCTCGGACGAGCGAATCCGCACTGCGGAATTGGTCAAAATCAACTCGGCTGTGAACAATTTGCCAGTGTTTGCCGAATACGACGAATCGCATATTCCGATGATGTCCGCCCTGGTGTTCGAGCTTTTTGAACAGGAAGACGGGCTGGATGCACTGTTCGGTCTGATCCGCGACAATCTGCCGGACCGGTTGTTTGAAACCGCCTATGCGCTGGCATGCGATGTGGCCGCGGCGGACGGAACGTTGAAGGAAACAGAGCTGCGGCTTTTGGAAGAAATCCGCTACGAGCTGAACCTTGACCGCCTTCATGCCGCCGCCATCGAACGTGGATCGCGCGCGCGGCATATGAAACTCTAGAACTGGCAGCTGATCCTAGCCGCTATACACAATACCCCAACGCGCCAGCATGCGCTGCTGAAGCTTGCGGGCGCGTGTGCTGTAGGTGCGCCCACCGGGGGGGCGTTCGCGTTCTTCCCGGCTTAGAGCATCGCGGCGCGGCAGATCGGCCGAGAAATAGGCAAAGGCCAGCTCTGTGCCATCGGGCAGATCGACAAAGCCTCCCAATCCGCTGACGAAATTCAATGTGCCGGTTTTTGCGTGAACCTTGACCGGGTGATCTTTGATAATGGTGCGATCTTCGCTTCGCAGGGGATGCGCCTTCAAAAGCGGCTTGATCCCGACGGCCTTGCGCGCCGCAATCAGCGCCTTGACCATATCACGCGCCGACACACGGCTGTCGTCGCCAAGCCCCGAATGATCCTCAAGCTCCACTGACGACATATCCAGCGTGGTCCTCGCCCAGTCATTCATCGCCTCGGCAGACGCCCTGAGCGACGTGACCGGGCCAACGCGCGTGTTTGTGGCGGTCAATCCGATACATTCGGCGGTGACATTGGTCGAATATTTCAACATATCCCGCAGGATGATCCGCAAGGGGGCGCTTTGATGGGTGATGATCTCTGTGGTATTTGCGGGAAGCACCTCAATCGGTTCCGGCGCTTTGAGGACAATACCGTTCGAGCGGGCCAGAATCTGAAACACCTCGCCTGTGTATAAGGCAGGTTTGCGCACCGGCAGCCATCGGGATCCGTTCTGGCCCAACGCAGCGCGGGCCACCGTCCAATTGTCGTGGCTGCCACCATCTGCATAGGTGTAGATCGGGTATTTGCGTGGCTCGATCTGCATCCGGGCGGTGCGGACAGCCGGGCGCAGGCTGGCGGACCGCGCATCCATCGCCACGCTGTAGCCGTTGCCGCCGCGCTTCCATTCAAAATGCACGCGGTTGAAGTTCAGGTTCAGACCGGACAATCCGGGATTGTAGCCCACCTGGTCAGGCTGTTCGGCGTCAATCTGGCGAAGCTGCGGCAGAGCACCCGCCCAAATCAGGAACCGCCCGGTCACCTCGGTCAGGCCAATCTCTTCGCGCAGACGTTGTGTCAGGGCCGCCACCGCATCGGTGTTCAGCGTCGGGTCCCCGCCCCCCGCAAGAATAAGATCGCCGTTCAGCCGTCCATCGGTGATCGGGCCGGTTGCAAGAATACGGGTTTCAAAATGAAACCCCGGCCCCAGCACATCCAGCGCGTAACAGGCGGTCAGCGCTTTGGCGACGCTGGCCGGAGGCAAGGCCCGCAACGGGTTGTGCGATTCCAGAACAAGCCCGGTTTTGACATCCGCGACCTGCACGCTGACTTTGCCAGCCAGACCGGATTGCGCGACCAGATCAGAGAGGGGCGGCTGATAGGATTTGAGCAACCCGCCATCGCGGGCCATCGGGCGCAACGAGGCCAATGGCGCCAAGGCAGATTGCGCCAGCGCGGCTTGCCCCAGCCCACTAGCCGCCAGTCCTGCCAGGACAGTACGTCGTGAAATACCTCGTGTCATAGACGTGATCTAACCTTATGCTCCCCGCGCATTCAAGCGGCTGTCGTGCCTTATCAAAAGGCGGTGATACCCGGTGCCGGTTGCCGCATATCCGTCAGCTGCGCCATGCGCCTTGTTTGCGGATATCGGTCGAACTGACGGGGACCATCGGCATATTGACGAAACACCATGCGGGCGGCGGCATCTGTGCGAGAAGATGCGACGCCCGCCCCGAAAGCCGGTATTGGCGAAACTGACGGGCCGCCCGGGAATGCAGCGCAGATTGACGCCAGCCGGGACGCGCCAACACCCCGATCGGGACAGACTGAAAGATCTGTTGCCAGCGATCCCAGCGGTGAAACTGATGCAGATTGTCAGCCCCCATTAACCAGACAAAACGCACTCCGGCAAAGGACGTTTGTAACGAGGACAGCGTTTCCGCCGTGTAACGCGTGCCGATCCGGGATTCATAATCGCTGATCAGGACACGCGGATCTTTCATCAACGCTTTCGCCCGATCCATGCGATCCTCCAGCGATGCCGGACCCCGCGATTTTAATGGGTTTCCGGGCGATACCAGCCAGACAACCCGATCCAGCGCAAAGCGGGTCAGGGCCATGCGGGTCAGGTGGACATGGCCCTGATGGGTGGGATCGAACGATCCCCCCAACAGCCCCACGGACATGCCAGCGCGCAAGGGAAGCCGCATGTGCAAAATTCACTGCGTCCAGTCTGGAGGACGCTTTTCCAGAAAGGCGGCGATGCCTTCTTCGGTGTCACGGTTCATCATGTTTTCCACCATGACATCGCCGGTATATGCGTAGGCATCCTGCAAGGACATTTCTGCCTGATCATAAAAGGCATGTTTTCCGATTTTCACGGCCGCGCCCAGCTTGCTGGCCACCAGCCGCGCCAACGCATCTGTTTCTTCGGACAATTGGTTTTCGGCAACGACCTTGTTGATCAGGCCCAGCGCCTCGGCGTGATGGGCATCCACGAATTGGCCCGTCACCAGCATCTCGAAGGCCTGTTTGCGCGGGATGTTGCGGGACAAGGCCACCATCGGTGTCGAACAGAACAACCCGATATTGACGCCATTGACCCCGAACCGCGTGCCCTCTGCCGCCACCGCCATATCGCAGGACGCGACCAATTGGCATCCGGCGGCGGTTGCTATGCCATGCACCTGTGCGATCACCGGTTGCGGCAGGTTTTGAACACCGGTCATCACGCGCGCGCAGCGGTCAAACAGGTCTTTGAAATAAGCCTTGCCCCCATCCTCGGCCTGCCGACCGGCGGTCATTTGCTTTAGATCATGCCCGGCGCAAAACGCCTTGCCCGCTCCGGACAGAACAACCACACGAATAGAGCTGTCAGAGTGCAGCGCGTCCAATTGTTCTTGCAGCGCGGCAAGCATTTCATCCGACAACGCATTCAACCGGTCAGGCGCGTTTAGCTGCAAATGGCATATCGCGTCCGTGTCGCGACGTTCCAGGATTTTCATCTTGTTCTCCCAGTGACTTGAGGCAACTCTAGCCGCTGAACCCAGAGGAGGAAAGCATGGCGATCAAAGTACCGGCAGAGGAAATGGCAGTATTTCTGAATGAGGTCTTTCCACAGGTCAAAGGCATGTTCGGGATCGACCGCCTGGACGAGACACTGCTGGTCATGCGTTTGCATACCTCCGAACAGCATCTGCGCCCCGGCGGCACTGTATCGGGGCCGGCCATGTTCGGGCTGGCGGATGTGGCAGCCTATGTTGCCACAATGGCGCGGGTCGGCAAAGAGGCGCTGGCCGTCACCACAAATTGTTCGATTGATTTTATGCGCAAACCGGCAGCGGGTGCCGACGTGCTGGCTCATGCGCGGGTTCTGAAACTTGGCAAAGCACTTAGCGTGACAGATGTCTTGCTGTATTCCGATGGCCAGCCAGAGCCCGTGGCGCGCGCGACGCTGACCTATTCCCTGCCGCCAAAACGCTAGGGGGTCCGCCGCGGACGTGCAACAAAAAAAGGGGCGCAAAGCCGGTCTTTGCACCCCAGTCAGCGCTCTGACAAGCGCAGGGATTACACCTGCCAGAACTTGCGGTCGGCCTCCCTTTGGGCGGCCAACCGATCCAATCCAACGTCCCGAAGAAGATGATCATCCAACTGACCAAGGTGGCGACGCGTGCGGCGGCGTTCGGTCCATTGTGTCAAAACCACCGCGACACGGACCGCGACCGTGGCTGCTGGTGTCAGCGAGGTCTGATCGCCAAGATAGGCAAGATGGGCGGATTGTGTGGCGTGTGTCATGGTGGCGCTCCTATATTGTATCGACACAATCTTGAATTTTTGGCATTTAGGTAGACATTAGCAATACAATTTGAGATACATTGCTACATACGCCGCCGCTAGGAAAAGATTGTGCCCGATACAATTCTGAACAAAGTCGAACCGTCAGAGATCACACTGCCCACCAGCGGGACCGGCCCAAAATATCAACGTGTCGTCGATGCGATCCGCAAATCCATTCGCAGCGGGAACCTTGGTCCGGGGGATCGTTTGCCGCCTGTGCGTGAACTGGCGTGGTCGCTGTCGATCACACCGGGCACGGTGGCGCGGGCCTATACAATTCTGACGGATGCGGGCGAAGTGGTGGCCGAGGTCGGGCGCGGCACATTTGTGGCGACCCCTGTGGTCGATGACGATGCGCTGCCAATCGAGGTTGACGCAGTGCCGCATGGCACCAACGGAAACTTCAAGGATTTCAACCTGATGTCGCCTGCGCTGCCCAATGTCGGACAGGCACGGCTGGTCCGGGATCTGATGATCCAGATCGCCAAAGACCCGCCCTCTGGATTGATGCACTACCCTAACAGGGCCGCATTCGCGCCTGCACGCGCCGCCGTTGTCCGCTGGCTGAACGGCACGCCGCTTGGCCCGCTGGACCCGGATGACGTGGTTCTGAGCCATGGCGGGCAAAACGGCATCTTGCTCATTCTGCAAAGCGTTCTGCGCGGGCCTGCACCGGTCATTCTGGTCGAAGAGCTTGCCTATCCCGGGTTTCGTCGGGCCGCCGATTTGCTGCGCGCCACTGTGGTGTCCGTGCCGATGGATGAACATGGCCTGATTCCAGAAGAGCTGGAACGCCTCGCCCGCCTGCACGCGGCGCAAGTGCTGTGTACCAGTCCGGAAGTGCACAATCCGACATGCCACTCCACCCCGGTTCAGCGTCGGAATGCGATTGTCGAGGTGGCACGGCGGTGTGATTTTCAGATCCTTGAGGATGATTGCTACCGGATGGGTGCCACGCGCGCGCCGTCATACCGGATGTTGGCAAAGGACCGCGGCTGGTACGTTTCGTCGATTTCCAAAACCATCACTCCGTCGCTGCGCATCGGGTTTGCGATTTCACCGCACGGCCAGGGCGCAAGCTTGCGGCGGTCTGCGGAATACGGTTTTTTCGGATTGGCCATGCCGCTGGCCGATCTGGCCACCTTGCTGTTCACCCATCCCAAAGGGGACCGTCTGGCGCAGGATGTGGTGGCCTATATGCGGCCATATATCCGCACTGCGGTGAATATTCTGGGGCATCACGATCTGGGCTGGCGCGAGGACGTTCCGTTCTTTTGGCTGCCCCTGCCCGTCGGCTGGCGTGCATCCGCCTTTTGTCAGGCCGCCGAGGCGCAGGACATCAAAATCAAACCCGCAGAGGATTTCGTCGGTCGCGAGGCACACGCGCCCCACGCGGTGCGGATTGCTGTGAATGCGCAGATCCCGTTGGACCGGTTCGAACAGGCGCTCCATAAGCTGCGCAATCTTTTAGAGCACCCGCCAGAGCAGATAAGTGTCTGATTTTTCCCCGGAATGATCAAAAAATAGTCGCTCGCCTATGGATCGGACGGTAACCTGTGCGAGCGACTCACCTGTGAAAGCCCTGAATGCAGCTAGACATCACCTTTTCCTTTGCTCAGGCCAAGCCTGACCTTGCCGAGTTGTCAGATATTTTGACGGAATATTACGGTCAGATCCAGGAACGCCTGATGAATGTCGGCGGGCCGCGATTTTCGATCGAAAAAGAGGTGGCGGCAAACCTTGCCTCTCTGGACGACTTTCTGCCGCCAAACGGGGACATCGTGTTCGCGCGGGACAAATCCGGCTATTTGCTGGGCTGTGGTTTCATCCGGATGATCGATTCAAACCGGGCCGAGCTGAAGCGTCTCTATGTCCGCGATCTGGCCCGCGGTCTGGGTCTGGGACGCCGTCTGATCGAGATGCGGATCGAAAAGGCCAGGGACATGGGCGCCACAACCATCCTTGCCGATACCGTACGCGGCAACAGCTCTATGCTGGCGCTGTATGACCGGCTCGGCTTTGGCGAGACACAGCGCTATAACGGCAACGCCAACGCGCCAGAGCTTGACCCCTATCTGGTCTATCGCAAGCTTGATCTGGGCGGCGCGGCAAAATAGCGTCACGTGATGGGGTAACATATTACCTTATTTTCAAAGTATTGATTTGATGTGATTTTTCGCCCCGAACCGCGCTTGACTGTGGAAATGCAATCCTTATAACCCGCCCATCGAACGCTCGGGGCGGATCTGGCCCTGATTCACCAATCAAACGTCAGGGTACTCCCAAGATGAAAACCTATTCTGCAACACCGGCAGATATCGACAAGAAATGGATCATCATCGACGCCGAAGGCGTCGTGCTTGGCCGTCTTGCGTCGATCGTTGCCACACGCCTGCGCGGCAAGCACAAGGCGACCTTCACCCCGCATATGGACACCGGTGACAATGTTATCGTGATCAACGCGGACAAGATCCAGTTGACCGGCAACAAGCGTCAGGAACATTTCTACTGGCACACCGGATATCCGGGCGGCATCAAGTCCCGTACCAAGCAGCAGATCCTGGAAGGTGCCCATCCAGAGCGCGTTGTGACCAAAGCGGTTCAGCGTATGCTGCCGGGCAACCGCCTTTCGCGCAAGATCATGACAAACCTGCGTGTCTATGCCGGAGCCGAGCATCCCCACGAGGCGCAAAGCCCCGAAGTGCTGGATGTGAAGTCCATGAACTCCAAGAACACACGGACGGCGAAATAATGGCTGAGCAAATCACTTCTTTGGAAGACCTGAACACGGTTGCTGGCGTTGACGCGGCTCCGGAAGTTGCAGAAACCCCGGCAGAGCCACAGCGCGACGATCTTGGTCGCTCTTACGCCACCGGCAAGCGGAAAGACGCGGTTGCCCGCGTCTGGATCAAGCCGGGTTCCGGCAAGGTCAACGTGAACGGCAAAGACATGAACGTTTACTTTGCGCGTCCGGTTCTGCAGATGATCCTGCGTCAACCGTTCGACGTGGCCGGTGTTGCCGACCAGTTCGACGTTATGGCAACCGTCAAGGGCGGTGGTCTGTCCGGTCAGGCCGGTGCGGTCAAGCACGGCATCTCCAAAGCGCTGCAGCTGTACGATCCGTCGCTGCGCGGCGCGCTCAAGGCGGCAGGCTTCCTCACTCGCGACAGCCGCGTTGTGGAACGCAAGAAATACGGTAAGCGCAAGGCGCGCCGGAGCTTCCAGTTCTCCAAGCGCTGATCGTTTTTCACCGATCGTTTTCAAAAGGCCACCCGTCGCGGTGGCCTTTTTCTTGCGTGGTGACATTTTCGATATTGGTCACCGGCCCCTCCGGCAGTAGCGTCAACGCATGAGCGACAAGACCGGACTGGCCAAAGACCGCACTGAATACGCCGAAAACCGCACCGACTGGGCCGAGGACCGGACGGTTCTGGCCAATGAACGCACGTTCGCAGGCTGGCTGCGCACCGGCATGGCCTCTGTTGCCATCGCGCTTGGCCTCAGGGCGCTGTTTCGCCCGTACGAGCCAACCTGGGTGCCCAAGGTGGTGGCCACCGTTTTTATCGTCGCGGCGCTTTTGATCTTTGTGTCGGCATGGCGGCAAGCCAAGCGCACGAAAGACTCGCTCAGCACGCATGACGCGAACGGGCAATCCCGTGATTATATCACCGTGATCACGATTGCTTTCGGAATCGGCACTTCGGCGACGGGGGTCATTCTTTGGTTGTTGTGAATCCTCCCCCGGATCAGGTAGCCTGAGCGCCAAGCCGAGGAAAGAACACCCATGTCCGACACACCCTATCAGGTGCTTGCCCGCAAGTATCGCCCGGAAACCTTTGCCGATCTTGTCGGCCAGGAGGCGATGGTGCGCACACTCAAAAACGCGTTTGAGGCAGATCGCATTGCGCAGGCCTTTGTGATGACCGGCATTCGCGGGATTGGCAAAACCACCACCGCACGGATCATTGCAAAGGGTCTGAACTGTATCGGCACCGATGGCGCGGGCGGGCCAACCACCGAACCGTGCGGCCAATGCGAACATTGTGTGGCGATCATGGAAGGGCGTCATGTCGATGTGATGGAGATGGACGCCGCGTCGCGCACCGGTGTGGGCGACATTCGCGAAATCATCGATTCGGTGCATTACCGCGCGGCCTCTGCCCGCTACAAGATCTACATCATCGACGAGGTTCACATGCTGTCCACCAGCGCGTTCAACGCGTTGTTGAAGACATTGGAAGAGCCGCCCGAGCATGTGAAATTCATCTTTGCCACCACGGAAATCCGCAAGGTTCCGGTGACCGTTCTGTCGCGCTGTCAGCGGTTCGATCTGCGCCGGATCGAACCCGAGATGATGCTTCAAATGCTGCGCCGGATCGCCACTTCCGAAGGGGCCGACATCACCGATGATGCATTGGCGTTGATCACCCGCGCCGCCGAAGGCTCGGCCCGCGATGCGACATCGCTTCTGGATCAGGCGATCAGCCATGGCGCGGGGGAAACCGGGGCGGATCAGGTCCGGGCGATGCTGGGTCTGGCCGATCGCGGGCGCGTTCTGGATCTGTTTGATCTGGTGATGAAAGGCGACGCGGCAGGCGCGTTGACCGAATTGTCCGCCCAATACGCAGATGGCGCTGATCCGATGGCGGTGTTGCGGGATCTGGCCGAAATCACGCATTGGATTTCAGTTGTCAAAATCACGCCCGAGGCCGCCGAAGACCCCACCATCGGCCCCGACGAACGCCAGCGTGGGCAGGATTTTGCGGCAGCCCTCGGCATGCGCCCTCTGACCCGGCTTTGGCAGATGCTGCTCAAGGCGCTGGACGAGGTGGCCCAGGCCCCGAACGCGATGATGGCCGCCGAAATGGCGATCATCCGAATGACCCATGTGTCCGAATTGCCCAGCCCAGAGGATCTGGTGAAACGCTTGCAAGACGCGCCGCCCCCACCCCAGCCGCCTGCGGGTGGTGGACCACAGGCCGGTGGGTCGCACGGGGCCACGGCTCTTGGCACCCCTGCCGCGACCCATGCACCGCAATCGGGCCCCCATGCGTCCCATGGCGGTGCCGCGGTGGCGCTTGCCGCAGATCAGGCGCTGGCGCGATTTCCCACCTTTGAGCATGTGGTCGACCTGATCCGCGCGAACCGCGATGTGAAGCTGTTGGTCGAGGTCGAGGGCTGTGTTCGGTTGGCGGCCTATCAACCGGGCCGCATTGAATTTACGCCAACGAACAATGCACCTGCCGATCTTGCCGCGCGGCTTGGCAGCGCGTTGCAGCGCTGGACCGGCAATCGTTGGGGCGTGTCGGTCGTCAACGATTCGGACGCCGAAACAATTGCCGAGCGCAAGGATGCTGCACTTGTCGCAATCAAGGCCGAGGCGGCAGAGCATCCGCTTGTGAAAGCGGTTCTGGACGCCTTTCCCGGTGCGACAATCGAAGAGGTCCGCACACAGGACCAGATCGCAGCCGAGGCCGAAGCAGACGCTTTGCCCGAAGTGGAAGATGAATGGGACCCGTTCGAGGAGGACTGATCCTGTCAGCCCTGCCCGGCCCGGTACTTGACCGAAGGCTGTATCGGGTGTCCTGCCTTGTTCATTGGCATCATCGCTGCAATATGTGTTGGGATGATCTTTTACACCGCGCCCCCACCTGGGAGCGCTGACAAGCGGAGAACGACAGATGTTTAAGGGTTTGGGCCAGATGGGTGACATGGCCAAGATGATGAAGGCCGCACAGGAGATGCAGGGCAAGATGGCCCAGATGCAGGAAGACCTGGCGTCGATTACGGTTGTGGGGGAATCCGGGGCCGGTCTGGTCAAGGCGACCTCGACCGCCAAGGGCGAATTGACGGCCCTTGATATCGACCCGTCGATCTTTAACGGCGATGACAAGGAAGTGGTCGAAGACCTGATCCTGGCCGCGATCAAGGACGCACAGCAAAAAGCGCAGGACAAATCCCAGGAAGAGATGTCCAAGCTGACCGAGGGTCTGGGTTTGCCCCCCGGAATGAACCTGCCGTTTTGACCGACAGGATCACACGCGGCTGATGCGCGACGACAATGACATAGAAGCGTTGATCGCCATGATGGCGCGACTGCCGGGGCTGGGTCCAAGATCCGCCCGGCGGGCAGTGCTGCAGATGATCCGGAAACGGTCGCTGTTGCTGGGCCCTCTGGCCGAGTTGATGACCCGTGTGGCACGCGATGCACGCGAATGCCTAAATTGTGGCAATATCGGAACGCAGGACATTTGCGAGATCTGTCAGGACAATCAACGCAACAACGGTCTGCTTTGCGTGGTCGAGGATGTCTCGGACCTGTGGGCCATCGAGCGGTCTGGCGTGTTCAAGGGGCGGTATCATGTGCTGGGCGGTACGCTGTCCGCGCTGGATGCAATCGGGCCGGAAGAGCTGCGTATCCCGAAACTGCAAAGCCGCGTTGAAAGCGAAGAGGTGACCGAAGTGATCCTTGCCTTGAACGCCACTATCGACGGTCAGACAACAGCTCATTACATCGCCGACCATCTGGAAGGCCGCGTGACGCTCACATCTCTGGCCCAGGGTGTCCCGATTGGCGGGGAACTGGATTATCTGGATGAAGGCACGATCACCGCTGCCTTGAATGCGCGCAAAACTGTTTGAAAAAACATCTTCAAAAAATGGAACATGTCAGTGCCACAGCCGTTTCGGACATAACATCGGAGGGCATACCATGACAGTATCACGCACCAGCCAGTCAACCGGAAGCGGATCGGCCGAGGTCACCGGTTTTTACGACGCGGACACCGGCAGCATTCAGTACCTTGTGGTCGACCCGAACACGCGCAAAGCCGCGCTGATTGACACGGTGCTGACCTTTGATCCCGAAAGCGCATCGACCAAAACCGACAGTGTTGACGCCATTTTACGATTTGCCGAAAGCGAAGGGGCCGAGATCGAGTGGATTCTCGACACGCACCCGCACGCAGATCACCTGATGGCATCGGCCTATCTGAAAGACAGGCTGGGCAAGCCGAATGCGATCGGAGAGAAAATACAACAGATCGCAAAGCTGTGGCGCGATTTTTATCACCTGCCGGACGCGTTCGATCCGAAAGCGGCGTTCGATCACCTGTTTGCCGATGGCGACAGCTTCAAGATCGGCACCCTGCCCGTGCGGGTGATGCTGTCGCCGGGTCACACGTTGGGGTCGATCACCTATATCGTTGGCGATGATGCGGCTTTCGTGCATGACACGTTTATGCAACCCGACGCAGGCACGTCGCGCGCCGACTTTCCCGGTGGAACCGCCGAAGATCTTTGGGCGTCCTTGCAGGCCATTCTTGATCTGCCTGATCAAACCCGGCTGTTCGTCGGCCATGATTATGGAACGGACACGCGACCGGCCCCCACCTGGGAATCGACCGTGGCCGAACAACGGCGACAAAATATTCATATCGGCGGCGGTGTGACCAAAGACGCCTATATCGCGCAACGCGAGGGGCGTGACAGGTCGCTGGCCTTGCCGGACCGTATGCTGCATGTGCTTCAAATGAACCTGCGTGCCGGACGTGCGCCAAAGGCCGAAGCGGATGGGCGCAGCTATCTGAAAATCCCATTGAACCGCTTTTAGGAGGACACGGATGGACATCGAACAGACCGACAATGGAACACTTGAAAACTGGACACCGGACGAAGTGGCCAAGGCGTTTGCAAAAAACGAAATCATCTTGATCGACGTGCGCACGCCTCAGGAATTCGCGCTGGAACGGATCACCGGAGCGTTGTTGGCACCGATGCAATCCTTTCAGGCCGATCACATGCCCGATCAGAACAGCAAGCAGATCGTGTTTCACTGCGGCTCGGGTGTGCGGTCGGCCAAAGTGGCCGAACAGGTGTTGAAGGCCGGCGCGGACCGCATCGCACATATGGCCGGCGGCTTTGTGGCATGGAAAGACAGCGGCCTGCCCTATATGGGCACCGATGTGTCGACCGGCGGTCCGAAAGAGATGAAAAAATCCGGCTGATCATAGCCTCGTCGCACAAAAAAAACCCGGCACCGTTAAACGGGGCCGGGTTTTTTGTTCGGAAACCGCGATCACTTGTCGCTGGCATCCTCTTCGTCCTCGTCCTCGACATCGCTGTCCGGCAAGTTGAAAAAGCTGTCCGCGTCCGTGTAATCTTCTTCGCTTGTCTTGGTTTCATCCTCGTCCGGCGTGGTCAGGCTAAAGGTCTCCAAACCTTCGATTGCGCTTGGCAAACGTGGTTCGGTGTCCATATCAAGGCTCTGCTCCGTCGACACCAATTTGCGGCGCTCGTCATCAGTCATCACCGCTTCCTGCTTTTTCGCGGCTTTGGCGACGGCGGCATCCAGTTCGGATTGTTTGCACAGCCCCAATGCGACCGGGTCAATCGGCTGGATATTGTTGATGTTCCAATGGGTGCGCTCGCGGATCGCCTGAATGGTCGGTTTGGTGGTGCCCACCAGTTTCGAAATCTGGCCGTCGCTCAGTTCGGGGTGAAACTTGACCAGCCACAGAATCGACGCCGGACGGTCCTGACGTTTTGACAGCGGCGTGTAGCGCGGACCACGGCGTTTCTCTTCGCCTTGCGCGGCGGCATAGATCTTGAGCTTCAGGGCATGCAGCGGATTGTTCTCACCCTTTTTGATCTCTTCGGCATCCAACTGATTGTTGGCGATGGGGTCAAACCCTTTGACACCTGCGGCCACATCTCCGTCTGCGATGCCCTGCACTTCAAGCTCGTGCATACCGGTGAAATCGGCGATCTGCTTGAAGGTCAGTGTTGTGTTGTCCACCAGCCAGACGGCAGTGGCTTTGGCCATAATCGGTTTGCCCATCTCGCGTCTCCTTACGCAAAGCTTTCTTGATCTCTCGGAGGCTGTCCGAGAGGCCCCAGAGGTGCCGGGACCGGTTTCCATTGTCAGGGAACTTGGCGCGCTTATAATCGCGCAAGAGCAAAGAGGAAAGAGAAAATGCAGGCGTGGATCATTGGTCTGGTGACAGCAGTTTGGGCCACTGTGGCCGTGGCCAAAGGGGAACAATCCGGCGCGTTTGACTATTATGTGCTATCGCTTAGTTGGTCACCGACATGGTGCGCCATCGAGGGCGACGCGCGCCAGTCACCGCAATGTTCCGAGGATGCAGATTTCGGCTGGATGATGCACGGGCTTTGGCCCCAATATGATCGCGGCTGGCCGTCCTACTGTCCGACCACCCATCGCAACCCGTCGCGCGCAATGACGCGGGGCATGGCCGATATCATGGGCACGCCCGGTCTGGCCTGGCATCAGTGGAACAAGCATGGCGTGTGTTCCGGTCTGTCGGCGACCGACTATTACGCCACCTCGCGGCAAGCCTATGACATGATCACGCGCCCGGATGTGTTCCGGAAACTGGACCAACCGGTCACTTTGCCCGCAGCCGTGGTTGAAGAGGCGTTCATCAAGGCAAACCCGCAGCTCACGCGCGACATGATCACCATCACCTGCAAAGCCGGGCGCATTCAGGAAGCGCGTATCTGTTTGTCCAGATCACTGGACCCGGTGCCATGCGGTGTCGATGTCATCAGGGATTGCCGCGCGACAGATGCCTTGCTGGCTCCCATCCGCTAAACCCGGTGGCCGAAGCCCTGCGATGATCCCATCAGCGCGGAACCGTCCAGCCGCCGGGCAAGTTGCTGTGTTTCGATTTCGGTGCCTTGACCCGCGACAACAGCGAATCCGCCCGTTTGAGAACACTGCTCAGCCCCGGAGCCTTGCGCAGCTGTGCCTTGGTCTTTTCGATCTGCATCACGTCGCCGATCCGGCGATCCAGAAACGCCCAGGTTGCTTGATGTTCAAGCGAATCGTCGCCCAGCCAATACAGCACGGTTGACGAATAAACCCCCGACAGGGTCGCGCGTTTGGTGTACCAATTGATATCGCGCGAGGTGTCGCCCAGCGCGGTCCAGATGCGATCTGCCGTGCCCCAGACCAGACGCGCGCCCTCGGCGGCATGCATCGGCAGCGCAAACAAGGTCGCACCGCGCCGGACCGCTTCCTTGTCCTCGACCGCCTCAAGCCGCAATCGGACCGCAAGCGTGACCTGGTCGCGAAAGCGCATCGTTGACAGATCGTGCTGCTGCAAGGCGGTGACCATTGCGTCATCGCCCCGCCGGTGAAAGGCCGCAGCAAGGTCAATGGCACCGCGCGGAAACAGGCCGCGCGCCACTGCCGGGGCAATTCCGGTATCCTCGATTGCGGCCCGAAACGCGGTGTCTGACCATCCGTCAAAGGGCACGTGCATCAACGCGGCGTCCAGCAGTTGGCTTCCGGCGTCGCTGGCGGTCTCGTCGGGTGTCTGTGTCATAAGTGGCCTCCGATAGATCGGTTGCGGGGTTGCTACAGACCAACCTAGTGCGATGCCCCGCCAAACGCCAACAGGAAGAGCCCGAAATCGGCGCAAATCCTGACAAGCCCCCGGTTCAGATCCAGCCACGTCACTCGGGCCGGGCTTAAAACGCTGTGGGTTTGATCTGGAAATCCACGTCCTGTCGCTGATACACCGCCGCCAATACCCAATTCGCGAGACAAGACGTGCAGCGACATTCCTTTGACTTTTGGCTGCTGACATGCGCCGCAACGATCCTGATCTCCGCCTTTATTGTCTCTGCCATCTCGCGAGAGATATTCTTTGACTATTTCGGCGCTGAGGATTCGCTGATTGAAGACACAACAGCGATCGGCTTGGCGCTGGCGGGGGGCGTTCTTTGGTATCGGGCGTTCAGAGCGCGCAAACACATCCCGACCGGCGCTCTGGCGCTGGGAGTGCTCTACGGGGTTGCGTATATCTGGGCAGGTGGCGAGGAAATCTCTTGGGGACAGCGTATTCTTGGGTTTGAAAGCCCGGAATACTTTAGACAAAACAATGATCAGCAGGAATTCACCTTCCATAATCTGGTGATCGGCGACGTGAAACTTGATGAACTCATTTTCGGCCCGGTCCTCAGCTACATCATCCTTAGCTATCTGATCGTTCTGCCATTGCTCTGGCCGCGTGTGGGATGGGTTCAGACGCTGACCCGAAAGATGATCATCCCGGTCCCTCGCCTGCATCATGCGGGCTTTGCATTGGCGGTGACGCTGATTATTCCGCTTCTGGGGGAATCGCGGCGTTGGGAAGTGTATGAATGTATCTTTGCCTTGCTGTCACTGGCCATCTTTATCTATCCGGCCAACCCGATCACCGCTGCACATAATATGGCCGCATCGGACGGGTCTGGCCCGCTGTAAAACCCGTTAGATCAGGCTGGACAAACCGGGCGCAACTTGATAACCAGCGCGTTCCTGCAACTCCTTGCAAATCCAACTTAGAAAGGTGGTGAAAACCACATGCAGGTTAGTGTTCGTGACAACAACGTAGATCAGGCGCTCCGCGCTCTGAAGAAAAAGCTGCAACGTGAAGGCGTTTTCCGTGAAATGAAGCTGCGTCAGCACTTCGAAAAACCATCGGAGAAAAAAGCCCGCGAGAAAGCCGAAGCGATCCGCCGTGCGCGCAAACTGGCGCGTAAAAAGGCACAGCGCGAAGGTATGCTCTAAGCAGATTTTCCAACACGCTATGAAGTTTACAACCCCCGAGGCCTTGCGCTTTCGGGGGTTTGTTGTGTCTGGCGGGTCCGATCTTTGCCCTGGGCGCACTCCCCCATGGGGAGGCGTTGCAAGATTTCTTGCGCGAATCAAACCATGCATGACACTATCTGAGCGGCGCAACTTTTTATTTTTATTGTTGCCTTCCTTTATTCAACCGCCCGCCACTTTGCGGCCAGTCAAATTTTTCAAGCCGTGGTGGCACGGGCCATGATCACAAGGAATTGACATGCCAGGAGATAATTCTGCCACCAACGCCGCGGTGACCGTTGCCGCCTTTTCCGTTGAATATGCGATAAATGGCAAGCTCAGCATGGCGGGTGGGCTGTCCCGCGGTGGGGTTGCCGGTCTTGCTGTGCAGCCGGTCGTTTGGGCCGTTACCGGAACCGGACCAGATGCGGCCGATGCCTTTATATACGGTGTCGGTGCCGCAGGGGCCTGCGCGGGTTGGGTTCTGGCTGTGCCTTCCATAGCGACCGGCTTTGTGAAAGCTCTGATCGACGACCATACGGCGGGTCTGGTCGCGGAGGCGAAACAGGACGAACCCGAAGCAGTGCGCGGCGGCATCTATGGCACCGATGATTACAGCTTCTGGTCATCCAACAATCACATCACAGCGATGACAATCGCCAGCTATGGGGGCGTTGCCTGGAAGCACGAAAACGGCGCGTATCTGTTCATCAAGGATGCGAGCGATACGCTGGTCTGTGACTATCGCCCCCGATCCTTTCAATGTGTGTACCGGCCGGTGATCCCACTGCGCGTCAATGGCGACCGGGTGATGTGGACCTCGGCTGATTTCTGAGCTGCGTCGCATCGTGCGTGAAAGAACACTTTTCTCAATCGACCCGATCTGCCACTTTGATCAAAAGTGTCGGGTGAGGGGAAATCGTGGCACAGGTCTTTGTCTTTGATGCCTACGGCACCTTGTTTGATGTCGCGGCCGCCGCACGTGTGGCCGCCGATGAACCGGGGCGCGCCGCGCTCAAGGCCGTGTGGCCGCAGCTGGCCGAAGATTGGCGGCAGAAACAGCTTCAATACACCTGGCTGCGCACGATCACCGGCGCGTATATCCCGTTCTGGGATGTCACCAAAGACGGGCTGGATTGGGCGATGGAAAAAGCCCAACTGGACGACCCGGAACTGCGCGAACGTCTGTTGGCACTGTATTGGGAACTGCCCGCCTATCGCGATGTGCCGATGATGCTGGCCCGTCTCAAGGCTGCGGGCAAGACCTGTGCGATCCTGTCAAATGGCAGCACCGACATGCTGGACGGTGCGGTCGACAGTGCCGGGATCGCCGACTTTCTGGATGCGGTTCTGTCTGTCGAAGAGGTTGGCCTCTTCAAACCGGCTGCAGCCGTGTACGACATGGTCGGCGCGCGGTTTGGATGTGCCAAAGACGACGTGCTGTTTGTATCATCCAACGGCTGGGACGCCGCCGGGGCAACCGGATACGGGTTTGAAACCGTTTGGGTGAACCGCGCACGCGCCCCGGTTGATCGCCTGTCGCACACGCCAAAACACATTTTGCCAGACCTTTCGACCATTCCGGAGATTGCCTGATGCCCAGTTTCACAACCTCGGACGGGATATCCCTGCATTACACCGATACCGGAACCGGGCTGCCTGTCCTGTGCCTTGCCGGGCTGACCCGCGACGGGCGCGATTTTGATTTTGTTGCCCCTCACCTGCGGGACGTGCGCCTGATCACGCTTGACTATCGCGGGCGGGGCAAATCCGACTGGGCGGACCCATCGACCTACCAGATACCTGTCGAGGCCCGCGACGCGGTTGAACTGGTGGATCACCTAGGGCTGGACCAGGTCGCCATCTTGGGAACCTCGCGTGGCGGGCTGGTGGCCATGATGCTGGCCGCCACCGCGAAATCCCGGCTTTTGGGTGTCGCGCTGAATGACATCGGGCCGGAAATTGATCCGCAGGGCCTGGATGTGATCAAAGACTACCTTGGCCGCCCCCCGACCCTGACCACCCATGAAGAGGTGGCGGCTGCGCGCGAACGGCTGATGACGGGCTTTGCCAATGTGCCGAAATCACGATGGCTGGACGAGGCACACCGACTGTTTCACCAAACCGAAACCGGTCTGACCCTGACCTATGATCCGAAACTGCGCGACGCGGTTCTTGCCAATGGCGCTCAGCCCGAACCGGATCTGTGGCCTTTGTTCGATGCCTTGTCCGGCATGCCTTTGGCCTGTCTGCGCGGTGCCAATTCCGACCTTCTGGCACGCGCAACCGTCGACAAGATGAAAGCCCGCCGTCCCGATATGATCGCCGTTGACATCCCCGATCGCGGGCATATTCCGTTTCTGGACGAACGGGAAAGCCTCGATGCCTTGCGCCGGTGGCTGGATATGCTGAGGACCTGATGGACATCACCAAAATCGAAGCGGCCGCGCAACGGCTTGAAGGGCACGCGCGGGTGACGCCCCTTTTGTCATCGCCGTTTCTGGACAAGATCGCCGGACGGCGGGTGCTGGTCAAAGCCGAATGTCTGCAACACACCGGAAGCTTCAAGTATCGTGGCGCGCGGTCGGCCCTATCGGCATTGCCCGATGCACAGCGCGCACGCGGAGTTATCGCATTTTCCTCTGGCAACCATGCTCAGGGTGTGGCGCTGGCAGCACGAGCATTCGGTGTCAGCGCGGTGATCATCATGCCATCGGATGCGCCGCGTTTGAAAATCGACAACACCCGCGCCTTGGGGGCCGAGGTGATCCTTTATGACAGGGCATCGGAAAATCGCGATGCGATCGGGGCCACGCTGTCGCAAAAGCGCGGGCTGACGTTGATCAAACCGTTTGACGACCCGGACGTCATTGCCGGTCAGGGCACCTGCGGTCTGGAAATCGCCGCACAGGCGGCCACGCGGGGTGTGACCCACGCCGAGGTGATTGTGTGCTGCGGCGGGGGCGGTCTGACATCGGGAATTGCGCTGGCGCTGCAGGCCAAGGCCCCCGACATGCAGGTGCGCCCGGCCGAGCCGGAAAATTATGATGACGTGGCGCGCTCGCTGGCTTCGGGCCGGATCGAACGCAACGCCACCGCGTCCGGCGGATTGTGCGACGCCATTGTCACGCAGCAGCCCGGAGATCTTACCTTTCCAATCATGAAACGCCTCTGCGGCCCCGGTCTCGTGGTGTCTGAAAGCGAGGCCCAGAAAGCGATGGCACAGGCGTTCTCACGGTTGAAACTGGTGGCTGAACCGGGCGGCGCGGTGGCGCTTGCGGCGGCGCTTTACCACCCGGACGCCTTTGAGGCCGACACGGTCATTGTCACGATCTCGGGTGGAAATGTCGACCGCGCGGTGTTCACAGCCGCGCTGGAGCGTTTCGGAGAGGGGTAAGGGGCGACCTCATGTTCGCGCGTTTGAGCGATAAGCGTGCATCTGCCAACCGTGTCAGGGGGCGCTGCCCCCGGCCTACGGCCTCCCCCGAGGTATTTTTTGCCCAAAGAAACACCAATACAAAGGACGGCGTATGTATATTGCGAATTTGGGAGACATCCGGCTGCACTACCGGATAGATGGTGATCCGGATGGCGCGCCGGTTGTGTTTTCCAATTCCCTCGGCACCGATTTGCGCCTTTGGGACAAGGTGATCGCAAGATTGCCGATACGCGGGCTGAAATACATCCGCTATGACACACGCGGCCACGGATTGTCGGAATGCCCACCCCCCCCCTATACCATGGGCGCGCTGGTGCGTGACGCGGAGCGGTTGATGGATCATCTTGCGATCCGCGATGCGGTTTTTGTCGGTCTGTCGATTGGCGGAATGATTGCGCAGGGGCTGGCGGCCAAGCGCCTTGATCTGGTGCGCACCTTGGTGCTGTCCAACACAGCAACCAGGATCGGCACCCGTGATATCTGGGCCGAGCGGATTGCCGGGGTTGAACAGGGCGGCATCGAGGCTTTGGCGGACTCGATCCTGCAGCGATGGTTTTCGCCCCCCTTTCGCCAGACCGAAGAGTATCACGCATGGCGCAACATGCTCACGCGCACCCCGGCAGATGGTTATATCGGCTGTTCACATGCGATAGCAGGGACGGATTTTTTAACCATGACGGCTGGCCTGCGGTTGCCGACGCTTGGCATTGCCGGGTCCGAAGACGGCTCCACGCCTGCGGATCTGGTCAAGGAAACGGTCGATCTTGTTCCGGGGTCGCGGTTTCATCTGATCCGCAAGGCCGGGCACCTGCCCTGTGTCGAAGACCCGGACAATTTTGCACGGGCTCTGTCAGACTTCATCGCCGCGCAGGCGCATTGACGCCTGCCCTGACAGGTGTAGCCTGCCCGCTATTGGCGCATCCGCCTGACCATTGAAAGCCCCGCGCATGCGCCTGCCCGTCGTTTTTATCCTTGTCAGCGTTATGATCGATGCGATGGGTATCGGGTTGATCATTCCGGTGATGCCAGACTTGATCCGCGACATCACCGGCGGTGATCTGGCCCATGCGGCGCTGTGGGGGGGCGTGCTCACCACCGTGTTTGCCGTTATGCAATTCCTGTTCGGCCCGTTGATGGGCAATCTGTCGGACCGCTATGGCCGACGGCCGGTTTTGCTGATCACTCTGGCGGTCATGGCCGCCGATTATGTGGTTATGGCGCTGGCGGGCAGCATCTGGCTTTTGTTTCTTGGCCGAGTGATTGGCGGGATCACCGCAGCCACACAGGCCACCGCAACCGCGTATATGGCGGATATTTCAACAGCGGAAAAGAAAGCCCAGAATTTCGGTCTGGTCGGCGCGGCCTTTGGATTGGGCTTTGTGATCGGTCCCTTGATGGGCGGAGTCTTGGGCGAATGGGGCACGCGGGCACCGTTTTGGGCGGCGGCGGCACTGGCGGGTGCCAATGCCCTTCTGGGGTATTTCGTCCTGACGGAAACCGTGACGGACAAGATCCGGCGTCCGTTTGACTGGCGGCGGGCCAATCCGTTCGGAGCGTTCAAAACGCTTGGCACATTGCCCGGGCTAAGTCGTCTATTTGCGGTGTTCTTTCTCTATCAGGTTGCGTTTTTCGTATATCCTGCGGTCTGGGCCTATTTCGCGCAGGCGCGGTTTGGCTGGAATGCGGGCATGATCGGTTTGTCGCTTGGCATGTTTGGCATCATGATGGCGGTGGTTCAGGGCGGGTTGATCCGGGTTATCCTGCACCGGTTGGGCGAACGTGGCACTGTCATCTACGGGCTGGTTTTCGATATTGCCGCATTCGGCGCGCTGGCATTTATCACCTCTGGCACGGTGGCTCTGTTCCTGACGCCCCTGACCGCGTTGGGTGCCGTCATCACACCGGCGCTGCAAGGGATCATGTCGCGCACCGTGGGGGACCGGCGGCAAGGCGAATTGCAAGGCGCGCTGACATCCGTCGGGGCCATGGCGATGATCGTTTCTCCAATGCTGATGACCTATGTGTTCGCGACCTTCACCCGGTCGGAGGCACCGGTCTATTTTCCGGGTGCGCCATTTCTGCTGTCGCTTGGCTTGATTGCGGTCGCGTTATTTGTGTTCTGTTTTCCAAACCGCCGGGGTGTCGCGGCTTGATGCGTTGTCGTCGACTTCCGGCTTGCGCTCTGATTGCGCGCACCCCACGGTGCCGCAACCCCTGCACAAGGAGCCACCCATGACCCGTATCAAAGCCGCCGTCTGCACCGAGTTCGCCGCGCCATTGGTGATCGAAGAGCTTGATCTGGCCGCGCCGCGCGACGGTGAAATCGAAGTCACGCTGGACGCTGTGGCGATTTGCCATTCCGATATCCATTTCGCGGAAGGTGCCTGGGGCGGTGCGCTGCCTGCGGTCTACGGACACGAAGCGGCCGGGCGCGTGTCGGCGCTTGGGGCGGGTGTCACAGGACTGACGATCGGCCAACGCGTTGTCGTCACCCTGATCAAAGCCTGCGGAACCTGCGCCAATTGCGCCAGCGGCAAACCAACCGTCTGCGACGGCGCGGTCGATCAACCGTCGCCGCTGTCGCGCGCCGATGGCACGCCGGTGACCCAAGCCATGAACTGTGGTGCCTTTGCCGAGCGGGTCATCGTGGATCAAAGCCAGGTGGTGTCGATGCCCGATGACATCCCGGCCGAAGCGGTTGCGCTGATGGCCTGCGGGGTCATCACCGGGGTTGGTGCTGTGGTCAATGCAGGCAAATTACGCCCCGGCGAAGATGTCGTGGTGATCGGGGCTGGCGGCGTTGGGCTCAACGCCATTCAGGGTGCACGTCTGGCCGGCGCACGACGCATCGTCGCGGTCGATATAACCCAGGACAAACTGGACACGGCGCTGTCCTTTGGGGCCACGGATGGCGTCTTGGCCACCGGTACAGCCCCCTGGAAACAGGCTCTGTCCATTCTGGGGCGCGGTGCGGATCTTGTTGCGGTCACCGTGGGCGCGATCCCCGCCTATAATGACGCACCGCGCTATCTGGGTTGGGGCGGCCGCATGATCATGATCGGCATGCCCCATTCCGGGGCGATGGCCGCCTATGAACCGGTGGTGCTGGCTTATATGGGGCAAGGCATGATCGGCTCAAAAATGGGCGATGTTGTGATCCAGCGCGATATCCCCTGGCTGGCTGACCTTTACCGGCAGGGGCGGCTTAAACTGGACGAGCTGATATCGGGCCGGTTCACATTGGACCAGATCAATGACGCGATTGCCGACACCAAAGCCGGTGGATCAAAGCGCAATGTCATCCTGTTTTAACCCGGCCCTGCCACATTCGTCTGATGCCCCTGTCGGAAAGACCATATGAAACTGCACGCTGTTGAGATCATCGTCACCGCGCCGCCAGCCCCCGGTTGGGGCGGGCGCTATTGGATTCTGGTCAAAGTCAGTACGGATACCGGGCTGGTTGGCTGGGGGGAATGTTATGCATCATCGGTTGGCCCAACCGCGATGCGGGCGGTGATCGAGGATGTGTTTGACCGCCACATGAAAGGCGAAACGCCCGAAAACATCGAACTGATGTTCCGCCGGGTCTATTCGTCGGGTTTCACCCAACGGCCGGATCTGACCGTCATGGGCGCCTTTTCCGGGCTGGAGATTGCGTGCTGGGATATCCTTGGCAAGGCGCGCAACCGTCCGGTCTATGCCTTGCTGGGCGGACGCATGACGCCAAAGATCCGGGCCTATACCTATCTGTATCCCCTGCCCCATCACGACATGGACAGCTTCTGGACCGATCCCGACGCCCAGGCCGACGCCGCCCGCGACTATGTCCGCCAGGGCTATACCGCGCTAAAGTTTGATCCGGCGGGCCCCTACACCCTTCATGGCGGGCACCAGCCTGCCCTGACCGACATCGCCCTGTCCGTCGACATGTGTGCGGCCATCCGTGCGGCTGTGGGCAACAAGGCCGATCTGCTTTTTGGCACACACGGCCAGTTTACCACATCCGGGGCCATCCGGCTGGGACAGGCGATCGAGCCCTATCTGCCGCTTTGGTACGAAGAACCCATCCCCCCCGACAACCTGCTGGAATTCGCCGAGGTTGCCCGGGCCGTGCGCATACCCATTGCCACAGGAGAACGCCTGACCACAAAAGCCGAGTTTGCCACGCTTCTGCGCACCGGCGGGGCAAAGATCCTGCAACCGGCTCTGGGCCGTGCAGGGGGCATCTGGGAGATGAAAAAGCTTGCTGGCATGGCTGAGGCCTTCAACGCCGAAATAGCCCCCCATCTTTATGCCGGACCGATCGAATGGGCCGCAAACCTGCAGTTTGGCACGTCAATCCCCAATCTGCTGCTGGCTGAAACCATCGACACCGCCTTTCACCGCGATCTGATCGGCAACACCATCCGCGTCGAAAACGGGTATGTCGCGCTGTCGGACACACCGGGCCTTGGCATCGACGTGAACGAAGATTTGGCCCGCGAACATCCCTACACCGGCGACGGGTTGCACCTGCAAATGCAGGAAACACCCTGCAACTATCAGGAGGGCAATCGGTTTGTCGGCGGCGCTCCGCCGGTCACAGATTAGCGACACACGCGCTATTGCTTTGATACATCGCACAGAATGGTGCTATATGCCGCGTCATGTCACCAGGATAAGATGTATGTCTGATACAGCTCTTGCACCTGCCACCGCGCAGGATATGGCCAAAAACGCCGAAAACGCCGCCATCTATTTGAAAACACTGGCACATGAGGGCCGTTTGACGATCCTGTGTCATCTGGCCTCCGGCGAACGCTCTGTCGGGGAGCTGGAAACGCTTTTGGGCATCCGTCAGGCCGCCGTCAGCCAGATGCTGTCGCGCCTCAGAGAGGAAGAGCTGGTGAAAACGCGCCGCGAAGGCAAAACCATCTATTACAGCCTCAGCAACACTGACACAGAGCGTATGATTGCACTACTGCACGACATGTTCTGCAAAACCTAGCCAAACACCCTAGTGTCGCAGCTGCGTTTGGGCCAGTCTGCCAACTGAAATGACAATAGGTGACATATGCGTCCTGACACACAGTTCTCAGGCCCCGATTTGTGCGCGAAACCGGCGCGCGATATCATTGCGTTGTTGCGCAACGGCGAGGTGTCCACAGACGAGCTGATCTCGGCCAGCCTTGCGCGCATGGATCAGGTCGAACCTGCGGTCAATGCCGTTGTCACACGCTGCCCGGAGCGGGCGCGACATGCGCAGGTTGCCCCCGACACGCCATTGGCCGGATTGCCGATCGGGATCAAGGATCTGACAGAGGTGAAAGACGTGCGCACCACGTTTGGCACCCAAGGCTATGCCGACCACATCCCAACCACATCCGACCCTCTGGTCACCCGGCTGGAACAAAGCGGCGGCGTTGTGCTTGGCAAAACCAACACACCCGAAATTGGGGCTGGGGCCAACACGTTCAACACGGTGTTCGGGGCCACCCGAAATCCGTGGAACACGGCGCTGAACGCGGCCGGATCATCAGGCGGGGCGGCTGTTTCGCTGGCCACCGGTACGCTCTGGCTCAGTCACGGATCGGATTTTGGCGGCAGCCTGCGCAGCCCGGCAAATTACTGCGGTATCGTGGGGTTGCGCCCCTCTCCGGGAATCGCGGGCGGCAGCTCGGCCTCACTGGCATTTACCACAGGCGGCGTTGACGGCCCGATGGCGCGGGATGTTCTGGATTGTGCGCTGTTTCTGGATGCGATGGCTGGCTACGATCAAACTTGGCCAATCTCGTTTCCGGCACCGGACGCCCCCTATTTTGAAACCGCACAACGCGACGCGGGCGCAATCCGGATCGCCTATACCCCCGACCTGAACGGATTTGCCGCCGTCACACCCGAGATTGACACCGTGCTGCGGGCCGCCTTGGGCGGGCTGGAGCGTCCGGGCCTATCTGTCGATGACCACTGCCCCGATCTGCCCCGACTGGACGAAACCTTCCGCGCGCTGCGCTGTCTGTCGTTTCTGGGCAGTTATCAGGCCACACCACCAGACGTCTCCCGGCACTACAAGGACACGATCAAAGGCAACCTGGCCGATGCAGAGGCGATGACATTTGCCGATTATGCCCGCGCAGAACGGGATCGCGCGGCCCTCTATGCACGCATGGTCACGTTTTTTGAAACCTTCGACGTGCTGGCCTGCCCGGTCAATGGACTGGCCCCGCTGCCGGTCGAAATCGAATACCCCTCAGAGGTCGCAGGCCGCGCCATGCGGGACTATATCGACTGGTTGCAATTCGCCTTTCTGGCAACGGTGACAGGATTACCGGCTTTGTCCTTGCCGGTTGGCTTCACCCCTTCGGGCATGCCAGTCGGCGTGCAACTGATTGGGCCGCCACGCGGCGAGGCCCGTCTGTTGCAGATCGCCCATTCGCTGGAACAGGCGCTGGCGCTGCCCGTCACCTGCATCGACCCCCGCTCTCCTTGACCGCCCGGATACGTGCACAGGCTCAGCGGCCCACCTCAAGGGCGCGCGGCGCTCTTCTTCTTTTTATCAATATGCAATCGCGCGCCAAAGGCGCGCGGGTCGGATCGGCAAAGCCGATCCGAAACCGGCCTCACGCCGCCTCTTCCCAGCGATTGGCAAAATTGCCCAGCACGTGACCAACCGCTTCTGGCGTGTCATCGTTCAGATGCACCTGCGCCACCAGACCACGTTTTTTGTCATCAATCACCGACACAACCCGCGCGGACAGATCCGCATCGTCCAACGCTGCGTTGAACACGCGGGCAATGGCGTGTTTGCGCAAATCGGGTTTGAAAATCTTGCCCACGGCGGTTTTCGGCAGCTCGTCAAGAATTGTCATGTGTTTGGGCTGGGCAGCCCGTTCATGCACATGGATCTTGCAATGCGCGATCAGCTCTTGCTCGGTCACCTCTGCCCCCTCGACCAGTTCGACAAACGCACAGGGCAACTCTCCGGCATGGGCGTCGGGCTGACCGATGGCTCCGGCGAAGGCCACCGCGGAATGGGCCAGCAAGGCATCCTCGATTTCAGCGGGATCAATATTGTGCCCACCCCGGATGATCAGATCTTTCGCCCGGCCGGTGATCCAAAGATACCCATCTGCATCCAGCCGCCCCAGATCACCGGTGCGCAGATGTGTTCCAAAGTGGAACAGATCGGCATTCTTGGCCTCTTCCGTATAGGTATGCCCAACATAGACGCCGGGATTGGCCACGCAGATTTCGCCGATTTCGTCCACGTCACAGGCCGTCACCTCACCGTCCTTTTCGGCAAGGATTTTCACATCCGTGTAGGGAAACGGAATACCCACAGAACCGACTTTCTTTTCCCCCTCCGGCGGATTGCAGGATACCAGACAGGTCGCCTCGGTCAGGCCATAGCCTTCGACAACACGCACACCACAAGCCGTCTCGAACCGGTTGAACAACTCAAGCGGCAACGGAGATGACCCCGAAAACGCGGTCTTGATGGTCGAGATATCGGCATCCACAGGGCGCTGCATCATCGCAGACATGGCCGTGGGCACCGTGATGACAAAGGTGGTTTTCCAGCGTTCGCACAGCTTCCAGAAATTGTCGAACACACCGTCGCCCCGATATCCCTGGGGGGTCGGGAACACCGTATGCGCCCCCGAAACGACCGACGCCATCAGGATCACATGACAGGCGAACACATGGAACAACGGCAAGGGACACATGATGCTGTCATTTTCGGTAAACAGCAATCTGTGACCCAGCCATCCGTTATAGATCAGCCCCGAATACCGATGCTGCGCAACCTTGGGCATCCCGGTTGTCCCGCCGGTGTGAAAATATGCTGCCACCCGGTCACCCGTGCTGTCGGCAAAATCCAGCGTTGTCTTCTGCTTGGCAAGCTCGGTCTTGAAATCAAGCACATCGGCGTGGTGATTGCCGGGGTTCTTGGGACGCACCAAAGGCACGATCCATGATTTCGGCGGTGTCAGATACCGGTTCAGATCAACCTCAAGAACGGTGTGCACTTTGGGCGCGTGGCGGCAGGCCTCGGCAACCTTTTGCGGCACATCGGTCTTTGGAAAGGCTTTCAGCGTGACCACCACCTTGGCCTGTGTCTCGCGCAGGATCGACGCGATCTGCTCGGGCTCAAGCAGCGGATTGATCGGGTTCACGATACCCGCAATGGCCCCGCCCAGCAGCGACAGGATGGTTTCGTTTGTGTTGGGCAGGACGTAGGCGACAACATCCTCTTCCCCGATACCCAAACTCCGGAAAAGATTCGCCGCCTGCACCGTTTTGGCCAAAAGCTCTGCCCAGGTCAGCGTCTCGGCTTTGTCCTTGGGTCCGGACAACAGCTGGTAGCTCACCGCCGGGCGATCGGGGAAGGCCGCCGCCGTTTTGCTCAGCTGGCCATAGAGCGTGGCTGGCAAATCGCGGCTGGCCCACGGCATTTCATTTTCGATAGCATTGCGGTCCTCGTAACTCGCAAACGTCATGGCTGTCCCTCCCAAAATCGCGCAGTGGATGCGCGGTACGTCGTTGCTGGTGGTGTTTAGCCGACAATAGATCACAGCAGACCAGAACGACGCTACGACACTGCTCTATGACGCTGCGTCCGTCACATAAAATCGTACAATCCGACACGGCCAAACGGCCATTTGGCAGCACACGAACCATTGCGGATGCGAAAGCTAAATTTTTTGCACACGTTTGCAAAGAATTCTTGCCAAACCGATAGGCCTGTGGCTTGCTACATAGGCCTAACGCATGAAATGCGCGTTTCAGAAGGGGCAAGCATGGCAGAAATCCAGCTCAGGAACGTGAACAAACGTTGGGGCTCTTTTGTTGGGGTGGACAACTTCAACCTGACAATCGCCGACAAGGAATTTCTGGTGCTGCTTGGCCCGTCCGGATGTGGCAAGACCACAACCATGCGGATGATCGCGGGATTGGAAGACATCACCGACGGCGAAATCGCGATTGATGGCAAGGTGATCAACACCCTCGATCCCAAAGACCGCGATGTGGCCATGGTGTTCCAGTCCTACGCGCTTTACCCGAATATGAATGTCTATGAAAACATCCGCTTTCCCTTGCGGGTGCGCGGCGTGGACAGCGCCACACATGACGAAAAGGTCCGCCGCGCCTCGGCGATGGTTGAACTGGACGACTTTCTGCACCGCAAGCCGGCGGAATTGTCCGGAGGTCAACGCCAACGCGTGGCCCTGGCCCGTGCCATTGTCCGCGAACCCAATGTCTTTTTGATGGACGAACCCCTGTCAAACCTGGATGCGAAATTGCGGGTCAGCACACGGGCGCAGATCAAGAATTTGAGCCATGAACTGGCTGTCACAACGATCTATGTGACCCACGATCAGATCGAAGCCATGACGCTCGCGGATCGTGTTGTGGTGATGAAAAAGGGCATTGTCCAACAGGTGGGCAGCCCGACCGAAATTTACGACCGCCCGGCAAATGCCTTTGTTGCCAGTTTCATCGGCAACCCGGCGATGAACCTGATTGATGGCCAGATACGCGGCGGGGTGTTCGAGACGGAAAACACCCGCGTTTCGGGCCTGAGCGCCCCGGATGGTTCCGTGACTTTGGGCTTTCGGGCCGAAGATGCCACCCTTGCCGAAAATGGCGATGGCCAGATCACGGCACCGATCTATACGCTTGAGCTGTTGGGCGATGCGACCATGATTTCGGTGCGCATTGGTCCTGCCCTTATTGCGGTGAAAGCCGACAAGACATTCAGAGCCGAAATAGACGACATGGTGTCAATCCGTGTGCCTGCTAGGATTTGTCATGTCTTTGACACCCAAAGCGGGGCACGGGTTGACGCGTGACGACACAAGATATTCCCGAACAAACCGGGACAGTGCGGTGCGGGCTTGCAAGGCGCACCCAAACACACAGGGAGACCAACATGACGCTTAAGAACATCCTGATGGCGGGATCTTTCCTTGTTGCCGCCAGTGCGACAACATCCTTGGCCGCCGATTGCGGCATCACCGATGGCCGTCTCAGCATCATCGGCAATGAATTCCCCGCGATCCAGACCGTCGCGGCAGCCGCACAATCCTGCGAGGGTCTGACCAGCGCAGAGGCCAATCTGACGGCGGATCACCAGACCATCAACCTGCCCGGCATGCAGGGCAATCCGGCTGAATACACAACCGCCATCGTGGCCAATTCATCGATTGTGGCGCTGATCAACGAAGATGTCATCCGCCCGCTGGATGATCTTATTGCCGCCCACGGTCAGAACATTCCGACAAATCAGCTGATCACCATCAATGGTCAGGTCATGGCTGTGGCCTTTATGGCAAATGCGCAGCACCTTGTGTACCGTGCTGACATTCTTGAACAAATCGGTGTCGAACCACCGAAAACCTACGAAGAGATGCTGGCAGCGGCCGAGAAAATCCGCGCGGAAGGTATCCTCGAAAATCCGCTGGGTGGCCCCTACGCTGCGGGTTGGAACCTCGCGCAGGAATTTGTGAACATGTATCTGGGTCACGGCGGAGAATTCTACGAACCGGGCACTGCGAATGTCTCGATCAACAATTCGGCGGGTGTGGCAACGCTGGAAATGCTCAAATCGCTCAGTGACTATATGAACCCCGATTTTCTGACCCACGATTCCAATGCAACCAGCGCCGAATGGGAAGCTGGCAACGTCGCCCTGATGAACATGTGGGGGTCACGGACCGGCGTGTTGATGGACAGCGAAGGCTCGGCACCACAGGTTTACGAAAACACCGCTGTTGCAGGCCCGATGACGGTGGCCGGCGGGGACCGGCCCGCCTCGACCCTTTGGTGGGATGGCTGGACCGTGGCCAAAAACATCAGCGATGCCGATGCCGAAGCGACGTTCAAAGCCATGGCACACGCCATCAGCCCGGCCATTCTGGATGACACCACCATGGGTCAGGCGGTCTGGATGATCGAAGGCTATGAACCCGCCCCGGTGAACCAGGGTGTGTTCCAGGCGATCTCGATGGGCACAACACCCTACCCGATGCTGCCGCATCACGGGTTGCTGCACACCGCTCTTGGCGACAACATCGCCGATTTCCTGCAGGGCAAGGAAAGCGCAGAACAGGCGCTGTCCGACATTGAAGCCGCCTATATGGCTGCTGCCCGCGAAAAGGGCTTTGTGAACTAAGCCCGCACCGCGCAGAGACAGATTGCTGCCTCTGCGCGCCTTGCTCATCCGACCAACTGCGCACGCATAGGTATTTCGATGAAACACACCGCATTTTTCTGGTTCGTTCTACCGTCTGCCATTGCGATGCTGTTGTTCATCTTTTTCCCGATCGTGTCCGTGGTTTTGCAATCCTTCCATGTGGCGCATGAGCAGGTCATCATCGAGGTTGAAAACTGCGGGCCGTTCGGCTGCACCACCGCCACCGCCATTGACCAGGACGCCACCGCTGCCCTGCGCGCCGAACAGCCATTGGGCCAATTCGCGGGGCTGGAAATTTACAAAGACCGCAACCATCTTGCGGTCGGCGAAATCGGCCTGATCTGGGACCAAAGCACCGGCTTGCGGGATTTTCTTGGCAATCTGATGAACCTGCCATTTTACAAGGCGCTTGGCTTCACGCTGACCTATACATTTGTGGTCACTCCGCTGACGGTGATCTTTGGCTTTGTGATTGCCGTCGCGGTGAATGCGGCGGCCCGGTCCTTGCGGGGGCCGATGATCTTTTTCTCGCTTCTGCCCATGATTGTGACCCCGCTTGTGGGCGCGTTGATCCTGTTCTGGATGGTGGATGCGCGCGGCATCCTTGGCACCGCGCTGCGATGGCTTGCGGATGATCCATCGCTGTCGGTCAAGGCAGATACCGGGCTGATGTGGATTATGCTGATGGTCTATGGCGTCTGGTCCTCTGCGCCATTTGCCTTCATCATCTACTATGCCGGGCTGCAAACGGTGAACACCGACACGCTTGAGGCCGCGCGCATCGACGGAGCAAGCCGCTGGCAACAAATCCGGCATGTGATCATTCCACATCTGCTGCCACTGACCACATTTATTGCGCTGATCCAACTGATGGATAATTTCCGGGTGTTCGAACCGATCGTGAGCTTCAACGCCAGCGCCCATGCGACCTCTCTCAGCTGGGCGATCTACAACGATCTGGGCGGTGAAACCCAACAGCTTAGTTCGGCCGCGGCGACATCCGTGCTGACCATTCTGGGTGTCGCCATCCTGTTGTCGCCGGTCCTCATCCGGACCTATCGCGCTTACGGTAAGGCATAGAGGAGTTCGGACATGGCAAGCCAGGCGCAAAAACGGCCCCTCGCATTGAACATCCTTCTGCTGGCGATCCTTGTGATATGGTTGCTGGCCGCTGCCTTTCCCTTTTTCTGGACGCTCTGGGGATCGTTCAAGGTTGAAGGCGATTTCTTTTCACTGGCGGACTGGACCAATGCCCTGACCGGCGAACTGACCACAACCGAAACCGGTGATGCCTTTACCACCCAGGGCTATCGCGGGGCCTGGGTGCAGGAAGAATTCTGGCGCGCGGCATTGAATTCGATGCTGGTGTGTCTTTTCGTTGTGACCATTTCGCTGACCTTCGGCACATTGGGCGGATACGCTCTGGCCCGTTCGACCTATCGCTACGCGTTCTGGTTCCTGCTGGTTGCGCTGATCTTTCGCGCGATGCCGCCGATCACTTTGGTGTCGGGGTATCTGCCGGTCTTCTTTGAATGGAACGTATGGGGCTATCTGCCCACCGCGGTCATCGTGTTGGTGGCAATCAACCAGCCCTTTACGCTTTGGATGCTACATTCGTTTTTCAAGAATATCCCCCAGGATCTGGACGAAAGCGCGATGGTGGATGGCTGTACCCGCTTTCAGGCGTTTCGCTATGTCATCATCCCCGTGATGTGGCCGGGGGTGATCACAACGGGGCTGTTTTCGTTTCTGCTGGCCTATAACGATTTTGCGGTGACCGCGATGATCCTGGACAAGCAGAACCAGACCATGATCCCCAAAATCGCGTCTTTCCTGGGCACCACCCAGACCAAAGGCAACGTCATGTTTGCGGTGGCCGCCGTTGTGTCAACAACCGCCCCTCTGTTTTTGCTGATCATGTTTTTCCAGCGCCAGATCGTGTCCGGCCTGACCGCAGGGGCGGTGAAAGGCTGATCCCGTATCGGCGGGCAAACGCGCAGCAAAGGCGGCCCTGCCGGGTGCCTGCACCGGCGGTCTATGATCTGCCCCCGCCTAGTTCAGCGTCACCAGCTTGCCGGGATTCATGATGTTGTTGGGATCAATCGTGCGTTTCAGCGTGTTCATCAGCGCATAGGCCGGGCCATGTTCCTGCGCCAGATATTTGCGCTTGCCCAGCCCGACACCATGTTCCCCGCTGACCGTTCCACCAAACTCCAGCGCCAGCATGTTCACCTGTTCCGCCAGATCCCTGGCGCGGGCCATCTCGTCTGTGTTGTTGGGTTCAATCAGAATAAGAAGATGGAAATTGCCGTCCCCCACATGGCCCACCAATGGCGCGATCAGGCCGGATGCCGCGACGATTTCCTTTGTTTTGGCAATGCACGCCGCCAGCGCCGAGATCGGAACGCAACAATCCGTGACCACGCTTTCGGCCCCTTTGCGCAGCGCCTTGCCCGCGTAATAGGCCTCGTGGCGGGCCTTCCACAGACGGGTGCGGTCCTCGGTTTTGCTGGCCCAGGCAAAGTCCGATCCGCCATTTTCCTCGACCAGCGCGGCAAAGCTTTCGACCTGTTCCGCAACGCCCGCCTCGGTACCGTGAAATTCAAGGAAAAGATGCGGGATTTCCGGCAAGACCATATCGGGATTGTAGATATTCATGCCTTTCATCTGCATCTCGTCCAGCAGCTCAATCCGCGCCAGCGGCAAACCCATCTGAATGGCAAGAATGACGGTATCAACCGCGCTTTCGATATTGGGAAAGGCGCAGGTTGCCGCCGCGATATGCTCTGGTTGACCATATAGCCTGACCGTCAGCTTGGTGATGATGCCCAGAGTGCCCTCTGATCCGACGAAAAGATGCGTCAGATCATACCCTGTCGAAGATTTCCGCGCGCGGCTTCCGGTATGAAGGATTTGCCCATCAGGCAGCACCACTTCCATCGCCAGCACATTATCCGCCATCGTGCCATAGCGCACGGTATTGGTGCCAGAAGCCCGTGTCGCGGCCATGCCGCCCAGCGTGGCATCCGCACCGGGATCAACGGTGAACATAAGCCCGGTTGCGCGCAGGGCCTCGTTCAGCTGGGTGCGGGTGACACCCGGCTCGACCACCGCATCCAGATCGCTTTCGTGGATTTCCAGCACTTTGTTCATGCGGCTGGTGTCAATGGTAATGCCGCCCTGAACCGGAACGATATGCCCTTCCAACGATGATCCGATGCCGTAAGGCACCACGGGGCATGAGTTTTCGTTGCACAGACGCAGGATCGCCGACACCTCTTGCGTGGTTTCGGGAAAGGCCACCGCGTCGGGACGCATCGGGCTGGTATACGCTTCGTCATGGCTGTGCTGATCCAGCACCGAAGATCCGGTTGACAGGCGATCCCCCAAAAGCGTGCGCAGGGCGGTGATGGTCTGTTCTATATGTGCGGAACGCATTGCGGCCTCCTGATTGCTCGGGACGGATGTAGCGCCATCGCGCGTCGCACGAAACCCTTGTCAGGGGATCAATGGCTCAATCAGATCTGCGCCTGTCGCGCGATTGGAATTGACCTTGGGATCGACCCGATAAAGCGCCAATGTGCGGTCCGGTGCCGCCGTCATCAGCCGGGCCGCGCCATGCCCGGCCTCGCCCAGCCAAAGCGGCCATTGATCGGGGTCAAGCGTCACCGGTTGACGATGATGCAGCGCGGACATCTTGTCACCCGCCGCCGTTGTGACAATCGCACATGTGCGGTGCGCCACCCCGTCCCGTTCCCAATCCTGCCATATCCCGGCAAAGGCCAGGATCGGCCCCTGCGTCGGATAGGTATACCAGGGCAAACGGTTGCCCTTTTCGTCCTTGGTCCATTCGTAGAACCCGGAGGCCGGGATCAGGCAGCGCCGGGTGCGGCAGGCCGATTTGAAGGCTGGCTTGTCTGCAATCGTTTCGGCGCGTGCGTTGATCAGCAAGGGGCCGCCATTTTCGGTTTTGTACCACTGCGGCAGGAACCCCCAACGCATGGAAACCAAACGCCGTGTGCCATCGACAAGATGGACCGCATGCACCTGATTTGTCGGACAGATGTTATAATTGGGACCCTCCGGCAACGCGTTGGCAGGCACCGCTTGAAACAGCTGCGCCATCGCATCGGACGGCAATGTCAGGGAAAATCGTCCACACATGGGTCCACACACGGGCAAATCAGGCCGGACCCCAGGGCCCGACCCGTTCAGCGGTTAGCGATTGATTGTGATGCGCCCATCCGTATAAGGCTGATAAGGTGCGTTTTCGGCCAGATATTCTGCCGTCACATCGGCAAGATCCGGCCCGAAATCATACGCATTTTGCGCATCCCGCAGCATCGCATACCCGTCGCCACCATTGCGCACATAATTGTTCGACACAGCGCCATAGACCTTGTCCATCTCAACCGGCGCGCCGCCGATCATCACGTCCGAAACCCGGCGTCCCGGCTCTTGTGTCAGATCCACGGCAAAGCTCATTCCCGCAACCTGAGGGAAGCGACCGGCCCCGTCCTCAACCTGACTGACACCGTTCTCAAGTGCCGCGACAAGCGTTTCGCCGGTGATCTGAAAGGTTGACAACGTGTTCTGGAACGGCAGCACGGTCAGCACCTCGCCCATGGTCACATCGCCCGCATCAATCGAGGCACGCAACCCACCGCTATTGGCGATGGCGATGGAAATGCCCTGATCGGCCACGCGGGCCAGCATTGCATCTGCCACAAGATTGCCCATGGAGCATTCCATCACCCGGCACACATCGCGATTGCCTTCGATCGCTTCGGCAGCCGAGGCCACAACCCGGTTGCGGATTTCCTCAAGCGGCGCCGCCGCTTCGGTGATCCGCGCCTTGGTCGCATCATCCTCGGCCACAGCCGCATCCATGATGATCGGCGCGCCTGCCGCTTCGGTCAGATTGCCCGCGTCATCAAACGTGACATTCAGCTCGCCCAGGAATTTTCCATAGGCATAGGCCTGCACAATCGCCGTATTGCCGACCATGGTTGGGTACGGCCCAGCCGCGCTGTCCATATCACCCAACAGCGTGTTGGAATGGCCCCCGACGATCACATCAACGCCTGTTGTGTTCTCCGCGACGCGAATATCGGTGCCATAACCCGAATGGCTCAGCACGATGATCTTGTTGACACCGTCCTCGGTCAGCCGATCCACTTCGCCCTGCACCGCCTCGACCGGGTCGGTGAAAATCACGTTTGGCCCCGGAGACGCCAATTCATCCGTATCCTGCGGCGTCAGACCGATCAGACCGATCCGTTCGCCCCCTTGTTCGATCACCACGGATTTCTGAATGGCATCACTCAGCAAAGGCTCGCCCGAAATGTCGGCATTTGACATCAGGACCGGAAATTCAACCGCATCGACAAATCCGCGCAGCACTTCCGGCCCGTCATCAAATTCGTGATTGCCAACCGTCATCGCGGTATAGCCCATCTGGTTCATCATCTCGGCCGCCAGTTTGCCTTTGTAATAGGTGTAAAACAGCGTGCCCTGAAACTGGTCGCCGCCATCCACAAGGATGTGGTTGTTGCTTCGGGCTTTGGCATCACTGATCGCCGTCATCAGACGCGCCGATCCGCCGAAACATTCTCCGGCGGTGTTGTCTTCGGCTGAACAGCCCGAGTCGTATTTGCTGATCGGTTCAAACCGCGCGTGGAAATCGTTGGTGTGCAAGATGGTCAACGAATAATCGGCATGTGCCACCCCTGCACTGATCGCCAAAGCAGCGGCGCTTGTGAGTAATCTATATGTCATCATGGACATCCTCTCTGTCGGTCGATTTTTTATGCTTTGATCGTGATCCCTCTGTTGCAGAGAGTCAAAGCCGCAGTTGCGTCAGATCCGTCGCCACAGCGGCAAACGCGGGCCGCCCTGGCCCCCCCTGCGCAGGTGGGTGGCTTGACCCTGCCCCATCGACACGGCAACAGGACGTCATGATGATTTACAAACTCCTTCGCGCCGATGAATGGGCCGCCTTGCAAAGCCAGGGTGAAACCCAGGGGGCTCCGATAGATGTGGCCGATGGCTACATTCACTTTTCAACCGCCGACCAGGTGCGCGAAACCGCGGCCAAACACTTTGCCGGTGAAGACAATGTGATGCTTCTGGCCTTCGACGACAGTACGCTGTCCGGTGATCTGCGCTGGGAGCCGTCCCGTGGCGGGGCGCTGTTTCCGCATCTTTACGCGCCTTTGCGGCACGCAGACATCGCCTGGGTCAAACCGCTTGTCCTGACCGATGCAGGCCACGTCTTTCCGGACGATCTGGCATGAGCACGGTCGAGCGTATCGGTCTGCGCCTGCTGCACAAGCTGGACCCGGAAACCGCCCATGGGCTGGCCTTGCGCGCCCTTCAACTGGGGCTGGCCCCAACCACCGGAACGATGACAAGCCCGCGCTTGCGCACGTCGCTTGCCGGTCTGACCCTGCCCAATCCGGTTGGGCTTGCCGCCGGCTTCGACAAAAACGCAACCGCGCTGCGCCCGCTGTCCCGCGCGGGTTTCGGCTTTCTTGAGGTCGGTGCCGCCACACCCCGTCCGCAACCGGGCAACCCAAAGCCCCGATTGTTCCGCTTGAGCCAGGACCGCGCCGTGATCAACCGGTTCGGGTTCAACAATGACGGGATGGACGCGATTGCCACCCGCCTCAAAAACCGCCCCCGCGACGCGGTGATCGGCCTGAACCTGGGGGCCAACAAGGACAGCGAAAATCGCGCCGAGGATTTTGCCACGGTCCTGTCCACCTGTGGTCCGCATATTGATTTCGCCACCGTCAATGTCAGTTCGCCAAACACCGAAAAGCTGCGCGACCTGCAAGGTAAGGATGCGCTGTCGGCGCTTCTTGACGGCGTGATGACCACCCGGCAGGCGCTGGAAACACCGGTGCCGGTGTTCCTCAAAATCGCCCCGGATCTGTCGGATGCGGAAATTGCCGATGTGGCGGATGTGGCGCTGGCGTCCGGTATTGATGGCCTGATTGCCACCAACACAACGCTCGACCGGCACGGTCTGACCTCTGCATCCGCGCCGGAAAAGGGCGGGTTGTCCGGGGCCCCCTTGTTCGAAAAATCGACGCGCGTGCTGTCCCGGCTTTACCGCGAAACAAACGGCAAGCTTCCGATCATTGGCGTGGGCGGAATTGCATCCGCCAAAGACGCCTATACCAAAATCCGCGCGGGCGCGACGGCGGTGCAGCTTTACTCTGCCCTCACCTATCAGGGCCTCAGCCTTGTGCCTGAGATCGCAAACGGTCTGGAGGCGGTGCTCAAGCGCGATGGCTTTGAGACGGTCAGTGCCGCAATTGGCGCAGACACCTGATCCCGCAAGCGCGCGCCCGGCTAAGCGACGCGCGGCACGTTGGTGGCTGCGACAAAACGAGCGATCAGATCGGCGTCCTTGATCCCCGGCGCGCTTTCAACGCCGGACGACACATCCACCTGTTTGGCATTGGTCAGCGCAATCGCTTCGCCCACCGTGTCTGGCGTCAATCCGCCCGCCAGCATCCACGGCACCGACCACCGCCGCGCAGAGATCAACCGCCAGTCAAATGAAATGCCATTGCCACCGGGCAAGGTCGCGTTTTTGGGCGGTTTTGCATCCACCAACAACTGATCTGCAACCTTTGCATAAAGGTCCAGTGACGCCACATCATCGGCATCGGCCACGCCAACGGCTTTCATCACCGGCAGACCATATCGCGCCCGCACCTCTGACACCCGGTCCGGGCTTTCAGATCCGTGCAATTGCAGCATGTCCAACGGCACCGCATCGGTGATCGCGTCCAAAAATGCGTCATCCGCATTCACCACCAAAGCAACCTTGGCAATGCCCACCGGCACGTCAATCGCCAGATCCCGCGCGTCACCGATCGACAGATTGCGCGGGCTTTTGGGAAAAAAAACAAAGCCGCAATACGCCGCTCCTGCCTGCGCAACAGCGGTGACATCCTCGGGCCGGGTCAGCCCGCAGATTTTTGTGCGAATTCCCAAAGACATCAGACCGGCTCAGCTGGCCTCGTCCAGAAGTGCAAGAACCTCGTCCTTGTCCTTGTCACGCTCTGCCTTGGTCCGGCGCAGTTCACGTTCAAGCTTTTTGACCTCCGCCCGCTTTTGCGCGGCTTCGGCGCGGTGCTTGTGTTCGCGCAGCCATTCCCACACAAACCCGATCAGCAAACCGGCCACGATGCCGCCAAAGATCACGATGAACAACGGCAGTTCAATCGACCGGTTCATCCCCACCATGTCCGACAGCCCCGAAGGCAAAAGTTGCAGCATGACCATCTCGCGATTGGCCAGTGCCACAGACACCAAAGCGATGGCCAGCACCGCAAGAAACGCATAGCGAATGTATCGCATCAGTTTTACTTTCCGTTCAATCTGTCTCGAAGCAACTTACCGGTCTTAAAGAACGGAACGTGCTTTTCTTCAACCTCAACCGCTTCACCTGTGCGTGGATTCCGACCCACACGCGCATCGCGCTTTTTGACAGAAAACGCGCCAAACCCACGAAGCTCAACACGGTCACCACGGGCCATCGCGTTGATAATCTCTTCAAAAATTGTATTCACAATGCGCTCAACATCGCGTTGATACAAATGCGGGTTGTCATCGGCAATCTTCTGAATCAATTCCGAGCGTATCATAGTCTCGCATCCCCTTGGACGAACACGACGTTTACCAGTGTTCTGAGGGATGAGTATACGCAGGACAGCCGGTTACGGAAACCGTCGCGTTTGCGTGATTGGCAGAAAGTTCAGCCAAATTAAGCGGTTCTAGGCTCATAAGGGCCGGGTTTTTCAGCAAATCCCCGCAAGGACAGCGATCTGGGCACCCTCAGCGATGCGGCGATTCGCGGCCAGAGCGGCTCTGATCCGACCAGACACCCCGCTATGGGTCCACCTTTCGCAGTGTCAGATGTCACATCCACTTTTGCTTTGCGAACCTAACCTTTGGTCCGATGCCGCAAACGATCAGGTCGAACGCCGGGTCGCGAAAAAGGCATCATCGCGGTCGCTGGCCGAGGCTTCGATCTCTCCACGCAGCGCATCGAACCGGGTGACAAGATGATCCCGCATCGCGGTGCGCGCCGCCCCGTCATGCCGCGCGGCAATTGCGTCGATGATGGCCAGATGTTCGTTATGGGTGACTTCCAAAGATGCCCCGTCCCGCCCCTTCGCGCGGATCGCCACCCAATCGCGGTTTGACCGGATCGTGTCGAGCAGGGAAAACGCCGTCAGCAAAGGCCGGTTGCGCGCGCATTGCGCAATTAGCCGGTGCAGTGACCCGTCCCACAGCTCAATGGCCTGCGCATCGCTGGCTTCCAGCTGACGCTGCGCCAGCATCCGCAAACGCGCAACCTCTTCCGGCAACATGCGCTTGGCACACAGCGCCGCCAGTTCCGGTTCGATGCATAGACGGGCTTCCATCACCTCAAGCGCATTGGTTTCACCGGTGATTTTCGCCGCCAGATCGCCCATCGGATCAGAGGGCTGGCCCGCAAACGTGCCCTTGCCTTGCTTGCGCCAGACCAGACCTTCGGCCTCAAGCGCATCCAGCGCCTGCCGCACAAACCGCCGGCCCACCCCGAAGCGATCCGCAAGGGCGCGTTCCGTCGGCAGTTTGCCGTCGGCGCTCAAATCCCCCGATGTGATTAGCTCGAGAAGTTTGTCCCGAACCTGACCCGTCACCGCTTTGGACGACATCACATTCATGGCCGCACAACTCCAATCGGCTGGTGCCTGGATCTGTGTCTGACAAACCCGTGCATCACTCAAACTCGACCGCATTTGACTGACTGGGGCGGCCTTCGGCCTTGCGCCGCGCCTCGGCAGCGGCGATGTCGGCGTCGATCCCTGCGCGGGTGGGATAGCCGGAAAACCGTTCGGCGGTCGGCATACCCTTGGCGAAATGCACATACCGTTCCTGCGCGACGGCCCACAGACGCGACAATTCTCCAAGCGGATCGGCGTGATCATCGGCGCGCAAATCCAGCCAGGGATGCGCCTGACCGGAATGGATCACCAACCCCGCCGCCTGCCGACCGCGCTTGTCACCGCCCTCGGCTTCTCCGGCCCGCATGGCCTTGATCAGACGCTCGGCAAAAGGCAGGTCAGCGTGCGTGGCATAAGCGTCGGACGTGGCCTCGATCACACGCGGCCCTGCCAGCATATTGCCCGCGACGGAATGATCATCGCGGATCAGATGCCCGGCCCACTCCACACAATCCGCCCCTGTGTGAGCCGCGAAATGGCCTGATCTGTCCATCATATGCGCCTGCCGGATGGCACGGCCATCATCACGGGCCACCAGATCGGCCAGAACGTCATCCGCCCGTTCCCCATCCATCAGACGCGCGCGCCCTTCGGTGCCCCAGACCGGATTGCAAAACGCCTGACTGGCCACTGCGACGCTCTGCGATACGTAAGGAACGGCGGCACCGCAGGCAAAAAACTTGCTGGCCACGATCAGACCAATGCTGCCATCGCTGTCTTTGGCAATCAAAGAATATGTCATTCTAACGCCCCACCGCATATGCCTGCATCAACCGCGGCGTCGCCGCCGCGCGCAACATCCCGTCCGGTTCGCGCAGCGCCGCGGTCAGACGGCCCACCGTCCAGGGTTCGGCCACAGTCACGACATGCCCCCGCGCGCGCAGATCGGCGATCACCGCGTCTCCGACATTGGGTTCGATCATCATCTCTCCGGGTTTCACCTCGCGTGGGAAGAACGATCCCTGAAAATGCATCGAATGGAACAACGGCTGGTCCATACATTCCTGCAACCCCATGCCGAAATGCACAAACCGCAAGAACCAGATCAGCTGCCACTGATCCTGCTGATCTCCACCCGGCGTCCCAAAGACAAGCTGCACGCCGTCTTTCTCTGCAAGCGATGGCGTCAGCGTCGTGCGCGGGCGGCGCTTGGGGGCCAGTGAGGTCGGCAATCCATCCTCAAGCCAGAACATCTGCGCCCGAGAATTCAGCGGAAAGCCCAGACCGGGGATCACCGGATTGCTCTGCAACCATCCACCCGACGGCGTGGCGGCCACCATATTGCCCCAGCGGTCAATGATATCCAGATGCACCGTATCGCCGCGCCGTTCCGTCAGGTGCGACATGGTCGGTTCCTGTGCCGCCACATCGCCCACATCGAAATCCCGCGCGGCGCGGTCGATATAGGCCTTGGCCTGATGCTCAAACCCCGGCACACGCCCGGGTCGCTGGTCGCGCGACGCCTTCGCTCCGATCAGCTTGCGCCGCTCTGCCGCGTAGTCCTCGCTCAGCAAATGCTCCATCGGGATCTCGCTGAAATCCGGGTCGCCGTAATACGCCTCGCGGTCCGCATAAGCGAGCTTCATCGCCTCGATCACCGTGTGCACAAATTCGGCCCCGTTCGGGTCCATTGCGCCCAGATCAAACCCCTTCAGGATCGCCAAAGCCTGAAGCATCACCGGCCCTTGCGACCACGCCTGTGTCTTGTGCACCGTCCAGCCGTGATAGCTGTAGGACAACGGCTCTTCATAAGTGGCGCGCCAATCGACCATGTCAGACCGGGCCAAAACCGAGGAATGTTTGCGGTCCGACACATCCATCACATGCGCGTCTTTGAGATAGTCAAAGATCGCATCCGCCACGAACCCGTCCCGCCACGCAAGCCGCGCGGCATCAATCTGTGCCTCCCGCGTGTCGCCGGGCGAAGACGCCAGACGGTCATATGTGTCAGCCAGGTCAGGGTTGCGGAACAGCGCATTCGGCGCTGGGGCTTTGCCCTCTGGTGTCCAGACCGCCGCCGATGTCGGCCATTCCTCGGCAAAGAAATCCGCCAGCTCGGCGATGGTGTTTGCCACGCGCGGCAACACCGGATGGCCATCCCGCGCATACTCTATGGCCGGCTGCATCACGTCGCGCAGCGTCATCGTGCCATGATCGCGCAGCATCAGCATCCAGCCATCAAACGCCCCCGGAACCACCGTCGCCAAAAGCCCCGAACCCGGTATCAGCGTCAGTCCCTGTTCGGTGTAATGCGCGATGGTGGCCGCCTCGGGTGCCACGCCTTGCGCACATAAAACCTCGACCCGGCCTGTGTCAGCCGAATAGAAAATCGCGGGCATGTCCCCGGCTGGCCCGTTCAGATGTGGCTCGACCACCTGCAAGGTCAGCGCGGTGGCCACAGCCGCGTCAAAGGCGTTCCCGCCCTTTTCAAGAATGCTCATGCCAACCGCAGAGGCAATCCAATGGGTTGACGTGGCCACGCCAAAGGTGCCGCGAATTTCAGGACGGGTGGTGAAATCTGACATAACGTCTCCGGATCAATGTTCGCGCGGATCAAGCGCATCGCGCAGCCCGTCGCCCAAAAGGTTGAAACCCAGAACCACGAAAAAGATCGACAGCCCCGGCCACATCGCCATCCAGGGGGCCTGGTTGAGAAAGTTCTTCGCGGTGTTCAGCATCGACCCCCAGCTGGGCGCAGGGGGCTGTTGGCCAAGACCAAGGAAAGACAGGGACGCTTCGGCAATGATTGCCGTTGCGATGGTCAGTGTGGCCTGCACAAGGATCGGCGGCAACACATTGGGAAAGATATAGCGGGTCAGGATCTTGCGCGTCGGCAATCCGATGGCGCGGGCGCTGTCAACGTAATCTTCGGATTTGATGTTGATCACCTGCCCGCGTGTCAGCCGGATAAAGATCGGCGTTGCCGAGATCCCGATGGCAATCATCGCATTGGTCAGTGACGGGCTTAGAAACGCGGCCAGCGCAATGGCCAGGATCAGGAACGGCACCGCCAGAAGCGCCTCGGTGCAGCGCGAAATCACCGCATCGGTCCAGCCGCCGAAATACCCGGCAATGATGCCCAGCGGCACACCAAACAACACCGCAATCCCAACCGACACAACGCCCGCCAGCAGCGACGCCTGCGCGCCCCAGATCAGCCGGGACATCACATCGCGCCCGATCTCGTCCGTGCCCATCCAATGATCCCAACTGGGCGCCTTGCGCACCGCGCCCCAATCTGTCGCTGCCGGTTCAGGGATCGGCAAAACCGGGGCAAGCACCGCCATCAGAACAAAAAACAAGACCAGAACTCCGCCCACCATGGCACTTTTGTGGCTGCGGAATTTCTTCCAGACGCGATTTTCCGTTTTTGCGGCCAGCACCGGGTCTGCGGCGGCCGGGGTCACAGCATCTGTCATGTCACTGCCCCCTCAAACGTGGGTTCAGCACGTAATACATGGCATCGGCAAAGATGTTCATAAAGATAAAGCCGACAGCGGTCACCAGAACGATCCCCTGCACCACAGCGTAATCGCGGTTGAACACCGCATCGACCACCAGCTTGCCAAAGCCGGGAATGGTAAAAATCTGCTCGGTCAACACCGCCCCCGCAACCAGTTCACCAAACAGCAGCGCCGACAGCGTCACAATCGGCGTCAGCGCATTGCGCAGCGCGTGTTTCAGGATCACCACCCGCTCTTTCAGCCCCTTGGCCCGCGCGGTGCGCACATAATCCGCGCTCAACACACCAATCATCGACGACCGCGTGTGCCGCATCAGCGTCGCGGCAAGCGCGGTGCCCAGCACAAACGCAGGCATCAGCATGGTGCGAATGGATTGCCAGAAATCTTCGGACAGGGGCACATAGCCCGATGCCGGCAGCAATTGCCATTTCACCGACACCAGCAGGATCAACATGATGCCCAGCCAGAAATTCGGGATCGACAGGCCCGACAACGCAACCACATTTGCCACATAATCGGTCGCCGTTCCCTTTTTGACAGCCGACAGAATACCGGCCGGAACACCGATCACCAGCGCAAAGATCATCGACATGACCGCAAGCTGAAGTGTCACCGGCAGCTTTTCCGCCATCAATTCCGTGACCGGCTGGTTGGTGCGCAGCGAAATCCCCAGATCACCCTGCAGCGCATTGCTGACCCAGGCCAGATATTGCACCGGGATTGGATCATTCAGACGGTATTTTTCGCGCAATGCCTCAAGCACCTCCGGGTCGCGCTCCTCGCCTGCCAAAATCAAAAGCGGATCGCCCGGCAACAGCTGTTGCAGCCCGAACACCATGATCGAAATGATCACAATCGTCGGTATCGCAATCAGGATGCGGCGCAGCAGAAAGACAAGCATGTCAAAACCCAGACATCAAAGCGCCCGCGCCACACAAACCGGCGGCGCGGACGGGAAAGATCACTCTTCCCAGGTCACGTTCTCAAGACGGATCATGCCATCAGGATACGGGGTAAAGCCGGTCAAGGCGCTGTTATAGGCCCAGATCCAGGTCACGTGATACAGGAACACGCGGTTCAGCTCATCCATCATGATGCCGATCGCTTCGTCATAAAGCGCCTTGCGCTCTTCGGTGCTGTCGGCGACCCGCGCGGCGTTCATCAACTCGTCCATTCGCGCATCCGAGAACTTGGAATCGTTGATCCCGCCATCGGTTGTGACAAACTGGTGATTGTTGCCATCCGGATCGACCCGACCGGACCAGCCGATCTGGCTCGCGGTGTAATCCCCCGCTGATTGATCCGACAGCAGCGTCGCGAATTCTTTTGACGTCAGCTTGATGTCAATCCCGGCCTCGGCTGCCATTGCCTGCACAACCTGCATCACGGCCAGCGGCTCGGTCGAATTGGGCACCTGCACCTCAAGCTCCAACCCGTCGGGAAAGCCAGCCTCGGCCAACAGGCTTTTGGCCTTGTCCACGTCGCGCGCCGGAACCGGGAAATCCTGATTGTACCAGGGCGATGTGGACGGGAACGGCTGATTGCCCGGCGCAAAGGCCCCTTCGAACACCACCTGGTTCAATGCCTCGCGGTCGATCGCATGGCTGAGCGCCTGTCGCAGACGTTTGTCATTGCCCCAGGGATTGTCGCCCTTTTCCCCGTTGTTGATGTTGAACGTAATCCCCTGATAGCCCAGCGACACCGCGCTATCGACCACAATACTGTCATCCGCCCGCGCCTGCGTCAGATCGGTCGCCGCCAGACGTTCAAGCATGTCAATGTCGCCCGACTGCAGATTGGCAAGCCGCACCGTGGTGTCCGGAATGGGCAGGAACGTCACGCTGTCGAAATGGATCGCATCCGCGTTCCAGTAATCGTCAAACTTGGTCAGGACAATCTTGTCCTGCGCGACCCTTTCGGTAAAGCTGAACGCGCCCGAGCATACCGGGTTCAAACCAAAATCCGCGCCCGCTTCGGCCGCCGCTGTCGGTGACATCATCATCCCGGCACGGTCCGCCAGCTGTGCCATCAAAGTGGCATCCGGCCCGGCAAGGTTCAGCACGATCTCGTAGTCTCCGGTCACCTCGGTTGATGTGATCGACTTTAGCTCTGACTTGCGCCGGCTCTCATCAAGTGTCTGGGATCGCTCAATATTCGCTGCAACCGCTTCGGCATTGAACGGTGTGCCGTCGTGAAACACAACGCCTTCGCGCAGCTGCATGGTGATCGAGGCCCCATCTTCGGATGTGGTCCACGAGGTTGCCAATTGCGGGATGATCTCAAGATCGGGCGTGATATCCACCAGCTTGTCGCATAACGAGGCGTAAACGATGCGCCCGACAAAGGTGCGGGATTGATCCGGGTCCAAAACATCGGCGTCCGATTGCAACGCGATACGCAGGTCCTTGGCCAAAACAGGGCTTGCCGTCAGCGCCGTCGCGCCGATCAGGGCCGTGATCATGGCAGTTTTCAGATGTGACATTTGTCAGGTCCTCTCTGTCGGTTGATTTTTATTATGTTTGAGCGTCCCGCCTTCGGCCGCAGCGCGATAAAGCGCGAACCGGGCCTTGGCGGCTTTTGAGTGAAACAGGTCGATCGAAGGCGGCGCATCGACGGTGATGCTGTCCCAGAAATGACAGGCCACCTGATGTCCGCCGCGATCGGTTTCCGCCAGCACCGGTGTGTCGGTCTTGCAGCGCGCCTGTGCAAACGGACAGCGGGTGTGAAACCGGCATCCCGGCGGCGGCGCGGTCGGGCTGGGCATTTCGCCCAGAACAATCGCCTCGTGATCGACTTGTGGCCCGCCCATCGACGGAATCGACGCCAAAAGCGCCTGTGTGTACGGATGGCGCGGCGTTGTATAAACATCTTCGGTCGGGCCCATTTCGACAATCCGGCCCAGATACATCACCGCAACCCGGTCGCTCATATGGCGGATGACGCCAAGATCATGCGCAATAATCACAAGCGTCAGCCCAAGATCGCGCGACAGGTCGCCCAACAGATTGATCACCTGCGCCTGCACCGATACGTCCAACGCCGACACCGGCTCATCCCCGATGATCAGCTTTGGTCCCGATGCCAGCGCCCGCGCGATGCCGATCCGCTGCCGCTGTCCACCGCTGAATTCATGCGGATAGCGATCTGCATGTTCCGCCCGCAATCCCACCTGCCGCAAAAGCTCTGCGACCCTGGCCTGCCGCGCCGCTTTGTCCAGATCGGGGGCATGCACCTCAAGCGGTTCGCCCACCAGCTTGCCAACCGTCATCCGCGGATTGAGCGATGAAAACGGGTCTTGAAAGATAAACTGCATCTCGCCGCGCAAAACGGTCAGCGCGTGCCCTTTGACAGCGCTGATATCGCGCCCATCAAACGTCACCGTGCCGGATGTCGGCGACAAAAGCCGCATCAACACCCGCGCCAGCGTGGATTTCCCGCATCCGCTCTCACCAACAATGGCAAAGGTTTCGCCCCGCCGAATATCAAGCGACACCCGGTCGACCGCCTGCACAACAGCCGATTTCGACAACCACCCGCCGCCGCCAAAATGCTTGACCACGTCAACCGCTTTCAAAAGCACATCCCGCGTCATGCAGACACCGCCACATTCTCTTCCAACGGCGCATAATGACAGGCCACGCAATGCTCCGGCACGATCTCTGCCAGCTCAGGACGGCCTGCACAGACCGGCGTGGCAAAGGCGCAGCGCGTGCGAAACCGGCAGCCTTCGGGCATATTGGCGATGGTCGGCACTGTGCCGGGCACAATCGCCAGCCGCCCGCCCGGCTTGTCCAGACGCGGCATCGCGCTCATCAAACCGATTGTATACGGGTGCTGTGGATTGCTGAAAACCTCTTGCACCGCCCCCTGTTCCACCACTTGCCCGCCATACATCACCGCAACACTGTCGGCGATTTCGGCCACCACACCCAGATCATGGGTGATCATGATGGTGCCCATGCCGGTCTCGTCCCGCAGGTTGCGGATCAGATCCAGAATCTGCGCCTGGATCGTCACATCCAGCGCGGTGGTCGGCTCGTCCGCGATCAAAAGCTGCGGGTCATTGGCCAGTGCCATGGCAATCATCACACGCTGGCGCATACCACCGGACAATTGGTGCGGATATTCAGACAGGCGCTGTCGCGGGTTGGCAATCCCCACGCGGGTCAGCATCTCTTCTGCCCGCGCCAACGCATCGCTGCGCGACCCACCCTTGTGCTGCAACACCGCCTCGGCAATCTGATCGCCGATTTTGAACGCCGGATTCAGTGATGTCATCGGCTCCTGAAAAATCATCGCAACACGGTTGCCGCGCATCTCGGCGGGAAGGGTGCGTTGCGTCAGATCAAAGCTGTCTTGCCCAATCCTCAGATTTCCCGAAGAAATTCGCGTTGATCCTTCTGGCAAAAGCCCCATGAGCGCCATCGCGGTCACGCTTTTTCCGCAACCGGATTCGCCGACAACGCACAGCACTTCGCCGGGGCGAACCGATAGGGTGACACCGTCAACCACATCCGCAGATTGCCCTTTGAACCCCAATCGCAAGTCTGACAGAACGCATAAAGCCGCCCCATGCGCCGCATGGCCTGTCGCCTTTATCCGGGTCTCCCCTTCGCCCACACGCAGCTCCACTCAGGTCAAAACCGAACCATCCGAACCAATCGTACATTGGTTTATCAGACGCGCTTCAAGAGTCTGTCAAGAAAAAATGCCCTGCGCCCCCGACTACGGGACCCCGTGCACAAAACTTGTGCACGGCTCGGACCACCTGCCCGCTGCGTCCCGCACGTCTTTGGCCGTGCCACAGCTGTGCAAATCCGCCGCCGTCTTACCATGCGCCGCCATCAGCGTCTTTCCGACACCGATCGTGCCTTGGTTGGCCAGCGACCGTCTCATACCGATGACATGCATCCCATCAGGCATCACAACGCGCGGCACATGCCCCATCGCCGTAAAGCGCCCCGGGTCACCCGCTTTTGGCGGCTGACGGCGGGGCCAAAAACGAGGCTTGGCTCACGATCCGGCAACGGCTGATCCCGGACTATCCCAACACGGAGAAGCCTCTATCGGACTGGCCGTTGTGCACGTCTCCACACCGATCAAGCTGGCACCGCGGCCCGCCGTGATCCGGTACTGCGCATGAAAAACGTGTAGTAAAACACCGGTGCGGCAACCAAAGTAAGGATAGATGCAAATGCCAGACCGCCCATGATGGTGATGGCCATCGACCGAAAGAACGCGTCCCACACCAGCGGCAACATACCCAGAATGGTGGTCGCAGAGGCAAGGATCACCGGACGCAAACGCGACGTTGATGCCTCTACAATAGAATCCACCAAAGCTTGCTGCGGCTTCTCGGCGCGCACAATGTCGATCTCTTCCACCAGAACGATCCCGTTCTTGATCAACATCCCCGAGAGCGACAAAAGCCCCAGCAACGCGGTAAACGTAAACGGCGCACCCACACCAAGCAACGCAAGGCTGACCCCGTTGACCGACATCGGCACCAACAGCCAGATGATCAACGGCTGACGCAACGCATTGAACAACAACACCGAAATCAGCACCATGATGATCCCGCTCAGCGGCAATTGCCGCCCCAGGCTTTCCTGCGCGTCAGACGAGCTTTCAAGCTCCCCACCCCACTCCATCTTGTACCCGTCTGGAAGGGGCATCGTGTCAATCGCCTCCTGCACCTCGGCCTGAACTTGGGCAGCCGTCAACCCCTTGACGATGTCAGCCCCCACCGTGATCGTCAAAAGCCGGTCGCGCCGCATCAACAGGGTGTTCTGGGAATCAAAGACCAGACCATCAGTGACCTGTTCGAATGGCAGAAAGCTCTGGGCATTTTGCGAATAAACAACGTGATCCGTCAGCGCGAGCCCCGCATCCGGTGCCGCACGCAGCACGATGGGGATTTGCCGTTCGCCTTCGCGATACACCCCCGCATCAATGCCTTCCGTGGCAAAGCGCAGCGTCATTGTGATGTCATCCCGCGTAATCCCGGCCTCTTGCGCGCGATCGGTGGCATAGATGGGGCGCAAAACCTGTTCCTGCTCGCGCCAGTCAATGCGCGGGGCCACAATGTTATCCGACGCCTCCAACAACCGCGCCATCGCCTGATCCGCCAGATCCCGAAGGACCTCGGGGTCCGAACCGGAAAACCGGGCCTGAATGGGATCACCGCCGCCCGGACCAAACGCCAGCCGCTTTGCCCGGAATTCCCCTTGCGGAACATGCGTTGCGGCAAACGCCTCGATATCGGCAATCAGCGGGGCGATATCGGTGATGGATTGGGTGCGGACAATAATATGACCATAACTCGGGTTCGGGTCTTCTGCCTGATAGGTCAACATGAAACGATCCGCACCCTGCCCGACAAAAGCCGTAGAGGACACAACGTCATCGCGCTCTGCCAACCAATCCTCAAGAACCGCCACGTCCCGAGAGGTTTCGTGGATCGACGCGCCTTGATCCAGCTTGTAATGCACAAAGAAAAGCGGCGTGTTGCTGTCCGGAAAGAACTGCTGCTTGATCTGGCCAAACATCATCATGCAGACCACGGTGATGCCGATCAAACCGATGATCACCGCCCACCACGCCCGCAACGCCGCGCGCAGAGTCCGAGCGTACACCCGGAACATCAGGCCGCCATAGGCATCATCATCGCCGCAGGCCCCCCGTCGAAAGAAATAATGCCCCAAAAGCGGCGTCGCGGTCAGCGCCAGCACCCATGACAGCAAAAGCGATATTGCGATCACCGCAAAAAGCGAGAACAGGAATTCGCCCGTCGCGTCCGGGCTCAGACCAATCCCGGCAAACGCCATGATCCCGATCACCGTTGCGCCCAGCAACGGGATTTGTGTCTTGCTCGCCGCCTCATCCGCCGCCTCCCGAGAGCTTTTGCCCCGTCGCATGGCGATCTGCATGCCCTCGGCCACCACGATGGCGTTATCCACCAACATGCCCATCGCGATGATCAGCGCGCCCAGCGAAATCCGTTCCATCTCGATTGAAAAGATCGACATGAAGAACAAGGTGCCCACCACCGTCAGCAACAGGGTCGACCCCACCACCAGCGCCGCACGCCAGCCCATGAACAGGGCCAGAACAATCACCACGATCGACACCGACATGGCCAGATTGACCAGAAACGCGTTCGACGCTTCCTCGACCACAACATGCTGCTGGTAAATGGGCTGCAAATCGACACCCACCGGGATTTGCGGCGCAAGCTCGGACAGCCTGGCATCCACGCGCTTGCCAACATCCACGATATTCTCTGATCCGATCCCGGCAACCCCAAGCGTAAACGCCTCTACGCCATTGTGCCGCACGATCAGTTCCGGCGTCGCCTCGCGCGACCGCGTGACAGAGGCGAAATCGAACAGATTCAGAATCTCGCCATCAACTCCTACGGTCAGCCCAGCAATATCCTGCACCGTATCATTGCCCTCCGGACCCTGAATCAGCGTGCGCCCTTCAACGCTTTGCAATGACCCGCCATCCACAACTGAATTGGCATCGGCCAAGGCTCTTTGCACGGCAATGGGCGGAATGTTCAGATTTGTGCTCAGAACCAGGTTCGGCTCCACATAAATCACCTCGTTCGGCACGCCCGACAGGATGACATCGGCCACCCCCGACACCGTCAAAAGCTCTCGCCTGAGAAAGGTCGCAAGATTGTTGATCTCGGCATCCGAGAACCCGGCAGCCGTCACTGCATAGTAAATCCCGTAAACGTCGCCGAACCCGTCATTCACAAACGGCCGCTCGGCCCCGGTGGGCAATCGCGCGGCATTCACCCGGTTGCGCAGTTTGGTCCACACTTCGGGCAGTTCGGACCCGTCATACTGGTCTTTCATATCGACGGTGATCCATGACAGCCCCGGCTGATTCATAGAGCGAACCTGCTTGACCTCCGACATCTTCTGGATCTCGGATTCCAGCGGCTCGGACACCTCCCGCGCCACTTGCTGGGCCTCCGCGCCCGGGTATTCGGTGATGACAACAGCCGTCTTGATGGTAAACGCCGGGTCTTCCAGACGTCCCAGATTGAAAAACCCCCAGATCCCGCCAAGCAATGCGCCCAGGATGATGATCCACGTCACGACCGGCCGGTCAATTGAGGCGCGCGCGATGTTCATATTCCGCCCCTCAGTTCGTGAATCCGGTGAACCGTTTGACACGGTCCCCGTCACTCAATTGGCTGGCCCCGCTGGCCACAATTTCTTGCCCCGGCTCAAGCCCCGCGATCACGCGCACCTTGCCATAGGCATCGGCTTCAATCTCTACCGGATGACGCCGCACGGTTCCCTCATCCGCGCCGACCGGTTCAAAAATCAGAACCTGCGTCGTGCCGTCATTGGCGGTTGTGACGGCGGATCTGGGAATTGTGATCGTACGGCCCCGCGTACCAAGTTTTGCATAAACGGTGACGGAAGAGCCGGGCAACACCACAATGTCGTCCGGCGGGGCCATGCCCAAAGTGATACCAAAGGTTTGCCCGATCTGCGAAGTTTCGGCATTAAATTCCCGTGGCGTCACCGCATAGCGCTGATCCGATGTTGGAAACTGCGCCCAAAGCGTGACATCCGGGTCGCGCCCCGCAATCTGAAACAACAGTTCCGGCACCTCGATCTCGATCCGTAGATCAGACATGTCATGCAAACGCGCAATCGGCGTACCTGCTGCAATCGTTGAATAATTCGCCACATTGCGCGTCGCCACCAGGGCATCGAACGGAGCCAGCAACGTCGCGTTGTTCAACGACCGCTGGGCATTGCGCACCGCGATATCCGCCAGTTTCACCGCCGTATCCGCATCATCCACACTGACCTGACTGACCGTGCTGCCCTGCAGTTTCTGCAGTCGCTCCAATGTCCGCCCTGCCTGTTCCCGCTGCACCCGCGCCTGATCCAACGCCAACTGAAAAGGCTCAAGATCCAGCTGTGCCACCATCGTGCCCTTGGCGATCCGGTCGCCTTCGATCAAAGGCAGCTCAACGATCTGACCCCCAACCTGAAACGCCAGATCCACCGTTTCCTTGGCGACCACATGCCCGAAAAACTGTCGTGTGATGTCACCGTTCACCGGGTGCACTTCAATGATCTTGGCCAGCCGCACCTCTTGTGCACTGCCCAGCACGGGCATCAGCATCATGCACAGTAAGGCGAAAAAGCGCAGCATGTTCAAACTCCTGTCAGGATCAAAACAAATAAAAAAAGCCCTGAATCGCATCAGGCGCCGAAGATGAGTTGGTCGGTATATAAACCGATCAGTTTAGTTTTCGACACAGAAACATGTGCAGACGCTGCGACACTCTGTGCATTTTCACCCACAAACCGCTAAATAACCGTTAAGTCACAGCAAAAACCAATTCCCAAAGGTTGCAGACATGACCACAGACTACGCCGCATGGATCGGCAAACCCCGGTCGACCCCTGGTCAGATCACCCAACAGCTTGCGGCCATGCTGCACGCAACACTCGGCACACCCAAAGACGAGCCACCAGAAAACGGTGATATTGCCCCGCATCTGTGGCACTGGGCCGCCTTTGCGCCAACCGTCCCGATGTCTGATCTGGCCGATGACGGACACCAGCATCGCGGCGATTTCCTGCCTCCGGTGCCCCACCCCCGTCGCATGTGGGCCGGAGGAGAGCTGACCTTTCACGCCCCTTTACACATCGGCGCACCGCTGACCCAGATATCCACCGTCACCGCCATTGAACGCAAATCCAGCCGCATGGTTTTTGTGACGGTGGCGCATGAGATATATCAGTCCGACATCCACGCGCTGTCAGAACGCCACACCATCGCCTATGTCGACATCCCGCCCGCCTATGCACCGCCGGTCCCGAAACCCGTTCCCGCAACCCCGGTTTTCACAAAATCCGAACCGATGCCGATCACCCGGCTCTTCCGCTACTCCGCCGTGACCTTCAACGCGCATCGCATCCATTACGATCTGTCCTACGCCAAAGATGTTGAAAACTACCCCGGACTGGTGGTACATGGCCCGCTGCAAGCCACGCTGATGCTGTCTCATGCCGTCGCTTACAGCCAACGATCTCCCGGTCACTTTACCTATCGCGGGGTCCATCCCATGTTCCACGATGACCCGATGCAGGTGCTGGGATATGACCCAACCGACACTGCGCTGTCGCTATGTACGGCAAAACCGGGCAGCCATCAGGGCATGCAAGCCACGGTCACCTGGGCGTCCGAAAAGCGCCCCGGCCCTTAAGACCGCACCCCACCCCGTCATCCGCGGCCGATATACGGCATGGTGGTCGCCATCACCGTCATGAATTGCACATTCGCATCCAACGGCAACGACGCCATATGCAACACCGATGATGCCACATGCGCCACATCCATCACCGGATCAAACACTTCGCCCGCCGCCTCGGCCTGCTGGCGCAGATTGGCCACGATCTCGGTCTCTGCATTGCCAATATCGATCTGTCCACAGGCTATATTATAGGCCCGCCCATCCAGCGACAAAGACCGTGTCAGCCCGGTAATGGCATGTTTTGATGCGGTATATGGTGCCGAACCCCAGCGCGGCACATGCGCAGAAACCGACCCGTTATTGATAATCCGCCCGCCTTGCGGATCTTGCGTCCGCATCCGCGCAAAAGCCGCGCGGGCGCACAGAAAACTGCCTGTGACATTCACATCCAGGCAGTGTTTCCAATCCTCCACGGCAATCTCGTCAATCGTTGCGCCCACAACCGCCAGTCCGGCATTGTTGAACACGGCATCAATTCGCCCCCAGGCCGAAAGCCCAAGATCAAACGCCGCCTCCACAGCCGCCGCATCGGTCACATCACAGGGCAACGCCAACGCGCCCGTATGCTCTGCGGCAATGGCCTCAAGCGGTGCAGCCCGCCGTCCCACCAATCCAACTTGCCACCCGGCCTCCAGAAAGGCCAAGGCACAGGCCTTGCCAATACCGCTCCCGGCCCCGGTGATGATGATCGACTGCGTCATAAAGCGGCCCTTACACATTTGTTTTTCATACTTAATCCACGATCAGACGCGAACGGCGCTGCCCCGCATCAATGATTGTCCCGCGGCAGATGCCTGGCAATGCGCTGATACGCCGTTGCAAGTTCCAGACATCCACCTTGCGCCAATTGCCCCACATGTTGACGGTAAATCTCTTGCCACGGGGTCTGGCTCACACTCTGCGGCGGGGTCCAGGCAGCTTTCCGCGCGGCCCATTCTTCGGGATCGACAAGCGCGTTCAACGTCGACGCGTTCAGATCCAGCCGCACCCGATCCCCGGTCTGCAAATAGGCCAACCCACCGCCAACCACCGCTTCCGGAGATGCATTCAGGATCGACGGGCTTTCCGACGTTCCCGATTGCCGCCCATCGCCAACCGTGGGCAAATGGCGCAACCCATCCTGAACCAGCGCATCGGGTGGCTGCATATTCACCACTTCTGCCGATCCCGGATACCCCACACATCCGACATTCCGGATGAACAGCATACACGTCTCGTCAATCGCCAGCTCCGGGTCATTGATCCGGTCATGGTAATCCTCCGGCCCCTCAAACACGATGGCCCGCGCGTCCAGCACGTTCTCCCGCCCCGGCGATGACAAAAACCGCGTCTTGAAATCCTCTGAAATCACCGAGGTTTTCATCAAGGCGCTGTCAAACAGATTGCCAGACAGCACCTTGAACCCGGCTTGCGCCCGCAGCGGCGCATCATGGGTTGTAATCACATCCGTATCAAGACTTTCCCACGCAGCCAGCACCGTACCCATGCTGTGCCCAGACGCGGTCATCACGCCCTCGTGCAAACGCCCGGCCTTGCGCAATTCCCCCATCACCGCAGGCACGCCGCCCGCGCGATAAAAACTCTCGCCCAGATAGTCTCCGGCCGGCTGCATATTGACCATAAGCGGCACGTCAAACCCGATGCGTTCCCAGTCGGTCACGTCCAACACAACCCCTGCATGACGGGCAATCGCCTGCAAATGCGGCGGTGCATTGGTGGACCCGCCAATCGCGCCATTGACAACGATCGCGTTCTCAAACGCCGCGCGGGTCAGAATATCCGACGGTTTGAGATCCTCCAGAACCATCCCGACACAGCGCTTGCCGGTCTCATAGGCCATTGCCATCCGCTCCCGGAACGGGGCCGGAATAGCAGACGCACCGGGCAGGGTCATGCCCAGCGCTTCGGCCATTGCGTTCATCGTGCTTGCCGTGCCCATCGTGTTGCAATGCCCCAGCGATGGTGACGATGCACAGGCCAGCTCCATGAACTCGGCGTAATCAATCTCGCCGCGCGCCATCAGACGCCGCCCTTCCCAGATTGTGGTGCCCGATCCGGCCCGTTTGCCTTTGTACCACCCATCCAGCATCGGCCCGCCATTCAGCACGATCGCCGGAATATCCACCGTTGCAGCCCCCATCAGCTGCGCCGGGGTGGTCTTGTCACAGCCCGTGGTCAACACCACCCCGTCAATCGGGTAGCCGTGCAACACTTCCACCAGGCTTAGATACGCAAGATTGCGATCCAACCCCGCCGTCGGGCGCTTGCCGGTCTCTTGAATCGGGTGAACCGGGAATTCCATCGGAATCCCCCCGCCATCGCGGATACCAGCTTTGATCCGGTCCATCAAAAACACGTGGATCTTGTTGCATGGCACCAGATCAGAACCGGTATTGGCGATCCCGATGATTGGCTTATCGGCCTGCAGCTCACCTTTGGTAAAGCTCTGATTTTGATAGCGTTCAAGATAAAGCGCCGTCATCCCCGGATTGTTCGGGTTGTCAAACCACTCCTGCGACCGAAACCGTTTATTGGCGCGCGTGTCACCCATGGTATGCCCTCCCAATTCCTCTTGGTGTTCTGGACAATCCGCGCTCAAACAGCAAGTGGCAGGGCATGCCTGATCTCCTCTGTCCAAAGCACCCGCAACAGGCCGACATGCCAAGAAACCCTGTCCCGGCCAGCGCCCTCCGCCTTCGGTTTGTCACGCCAAAACTCTCACAGCGCGTGTCACATCCACAACCAACAGCGCCTGCCTTGAACCCAGTCTCCTCCCCTTTCTCGCACCAAGCGGTGCCACCCAAGGCACGTCACCGTCCCCGGACCGCACTGCGCTGCCCCTTCGCCTTGGGTCGCCTGGGCCGGCGTGCTAAGCCCGGTGCCAACACGAAAGAACACAATATGCACCAGACCCCCTTGCCCCTGACCCAAGACCTCGTCCTCATCGGAGGCGGGCACACCCATGCGCTGGTCCTGCGCAAATGGGTGATGAAACCGCTTCCCGGTGTCAGGCTGACCGTGATCAACCCCGGCCCTATGGCACCCTATTCCGGGATGCTGCCTGGCTTTGTCGCCGGGCATTATTCCCGGCAACAGCTTGACATCGACCTTGTCAAACTCGCCCAGGCGGCAAATGCCCGCCTGATCATCGGCGCGGTCACTGGCATGGACCTACCGTCGCAAACCATCCGGATCGAAACCCACCCCGATATAGGCTTCGATGTGGCGTCGGTGGATGTGGGGATCACATCCGATATGCCGGCCCTGCCGGGATTTCAGGATCACGCGGTTCCTGCCAAACCCCTTGGTCCGTTTGCGGCCAAATGGGATGCATATTGCCGGGGTGACGGCCCGGCGCAAATCGCCATCATCGGGGGTGGCGTGGCTGGTGCCGAACTCGCAATGGCCATGTCCCACGCCCTTCGCACGCGCAACCGGTCGGCAAGGATTCACCTGATCGACACGGATTTTGTCCTGTCTGCCCTGCCCGACAAAAGCGCCTCTCACCTGCGCAGTTCACTGCTTGCCCAGGGCGTGGCTCTGCTTGAAAATGCAAACATCACGCATCTTGGCGAAGGTGCCGTTCATCTGGCTGATAACCGCATCATTGAGGCCGATTTCATCACCGGGGCGGCCGGTGCCCGCCCCTACCCCTGGTTGGCCGAGACCGGTCTTGACACACATGACGGTTTTCTGACGGTCGATGACAGGCTGCGCACCAGTGACCCGCGTGTTTTTGCAGTTGGCGATTGCGCCTATATGGCCCATGATCCCAGGCCCAAGGCCGGGGTCTATGCGGTGCGTCAGGCACCGGTTTTATTTCATAATCTGACCTCCCGCCTCTCGAATGGTCCGCTGAAACCCTATTTGCCACAAAAAGATTACCTAAAGCTTATCTCGCTTGGCGAAAAATCCGCGCTTGGCGATCGGTTCGGCCTGACCTTCTCGGGGCCTTGGGTCTGGCGCTGGAAAGATCGCATTGACCGTAAATTCATGGCGCAATTCGAAAATCTGCCCAAAATGCCCACATCACCTTTGCCCTATCCCCGCGCGACAGGCATGGCCAAGGCGCTTGGCCCAAAGCCGCTTTGCGGAGGATGCGGGGCCAAGCTGGGACGCGATGCGCTGTCACAGGCGCTTGCCGCGCTCGCCCCGCCGCAACGCAGTGACATCCAGCCGCTGCCCGGCGATGACGCGGCGCTTTTGCTGACGGGCGACGCCAGACAGGTGTTCACCACCGATCACCTGCGCAGCTTTTGGGCGGACCCTGCCGTCATGGCCCGCATCGCAACCCATCATGCACTTGGCGATATCTGGGCCATGGGGGCCAATCCGCAGGCGGCCACCCTGTCTATCACTCTGCCCCGGTTGGCCGACCGGCTTGCCCGCCGCACGATGTCAGAGATCCTCACCACGGTCGAGGCGGTTCTGAAAGACGCAGGCGCCGACATTGTCGGCGGCCATAGCACACTCGGTGACGAACTCACCATCGGCCTGGCGCTGACCGGATTATGTGATACGCCCCCCATCACCCTGAACGGAGCGCGTGCAGGTGCAGACCTGGTCCTGACCAAACCCATCGGCACCGGTGTCATCATGGCCGCTGCAATGGCACAGCGTGCATCCGGATCGGATGTCGCAGATGCGCTACTTGCCATGCAACACGGACAGGGGCGTGCGTCACGCATCCTGCGCACACATGCTTTTGCCATGACCGATGTCACCGGCTTTGGCCTTGCCGGACATCTACAGACCATCTGCGCCAACGCGTATCTGTCAGCAACGCTGGAGCTTGACAAAATTCCCTTGCTCAACGGGGCCGTCAGTCTGTCCCGGCGTGGTGAACACTCTTCCCTTTACCCAAGCAACCGGCTTGGCTTTGATCACATTCCCGATACCCCGCACACAAGGTTGTTGTTTGACCCGCAAACCAGTGGAGGTCTGCTTGCCGTCATTCCACACGAAAAATGCCAAGAAATCGTAAACGATCTTCGCCAGTCAGGCTATGCACAGGCCACGAGGATCGGGCATTTGCATGACGGACCCGCAGGTCACGTCGGCATATCCTGAAGCGCGGCCTCCACCCTTGCAGCCACATCCGAAAGGTCTGCCGCGTGTAGCCCCGCCGCCGTAATTTGCCTGAATACATTGGGGGCCAGCGCTCTCATCGACTTGGCATAGGCAAGATCATAATGATCCTCCATCAGCGACCGCGTCAATTTCCGCGTGTCGCCGGCCGCGCTCAATCTGATCCATTCAGACACAAGAGCCTCTCCGCGATGCGCCTTCAACGGGGCAAGCTTGCGGCGCAACCGGTCGCTGTCTGACAAAATGTCATCATAGGCCCGCATCAGGTACTCGGTCCGCGCCTCAAGCGGGGCCACGATTTCAACCCAGGGCGCGTGTTTCATCGCCGACCAAAGGCTTGGCGGGATCAACAGATCGCCGATCTTGCTGCTTTCGGCCTCAACAAGCACCGGTCGCGTGGGGTCCAACCGGCACAATCGCCGCGCCAAGGCCGTCTCGAACGCCTTTTGCGACGGTTGCGGACCCATCCCTCCCAAAAGAGATCCGCGATGATTGGCCAGACCTTCCAGATCAATCACCTGAACGCCACGCGCAGCAAGCAAAGGCAATAACGCGGTTTTTGCCGTCCCGGTATAGCCGCCCAATTGCACAAACCTGTGCGGCAACGCCCCCCGGTGCAGCATGTCGACAACCATGCGCCGATAGGTCTTGTACCCGCCCCCGATCATATCAGACCGCCAGCCGATCTCTGACAACAGCCATGCAAAGGTGCCCGACCGCTGGCCACCACGCCAGCAATAAACCAGAGGCCGCCAGCTTCCATCCCGATCCGACAAAGGGCCCTCGATATGCGCCGCCGCATTGCGAACCACCAAAGCGGCCCCCAGCTTGCGGGCATCAAACGGGCTCATTTGCGTATACATCGTGCCAACGCGGGCCCGCTCGTCATTGTCCAGAACCGGCAGATTGACAGCGCCCGGTACATGATCCTCGGCAAATTCCGCCGGGCTGCGCACGTCGATCACCGTATCAAAGCCGTGATCCAGCAAGTCCGTCAGTGACGTGGGCGAAAACGGCATCGGGCTTAACGCATCAACCCGACAAGCTCGTCCGCCAACCCGGCAAGCGCCCGGCCCTGCGCATCTGTCACCGCAGGTGCCGTCAGCTCTGCCAGCGGCACCACAATGGCAAACCGTTCAACCCGCTCACGCGGGCGTCCCTCCACCGCACTGATGGCGGCCTGCCCTGTGATTTCAAACACGCCGCTGGCACTGGCCAGCATCTTGTCGATCCGCACATCCAGCCGCGCGGAGGGACCATCAAAAAGCGGCCAAGGTTCGGCGGCGACGGTTGCAGTGCTTTTTTCGTCCAACAGCTGGGCCAGCGTCCCGGTCACCGCACGCTCTGGATCGTCCGCCCAGACCGCATCGCCCAGCGGCATGAGGGCACCGGTTTCAACGCGCACCAGAATGTCACTGCCCGATGCATGGCTGGGCAAAGTCACGTCGCGCAATTCAACCGTGCGCACCGCAACCCGTGTCTGAGTCGCCACCGCCGCCACCGGTGCGTCGATCAGATACCGGGCACTTTCGCCCGATCCACATGCGGCCAAGGGCAAAGCCAGGGCAACTCCGATTGCGCGCCAGTTCAGCAAAATCATACTCACTCGTCCCTCTCAGCGCCCGAATATCAGCGAATTTGGGCTGCGCTCAATGGCGCGGGCCAATTCCGAAATCGACTTCGCGGCGTTCTGCACCTCGCGCAAGGCCGACAATGTCTGCGAATTGAAGTCAGAGCGCGCGCCATATGACGCCACCACGGCTTCGGTCTCGGCAACCAAACGCTCCAACCGGGCGGTCAGTTGCGGCAAATCTTCAACCGAGGCCGCCACCGACCCGGCCGCGTCCGACGCCGATTGCAGCGTCGCGTTCAGGTTTTCCACAACACCGCCATCGCGCAGCTCGGCCAGGGCCAAACGCATCTCTGTCAGCGCATCGTTCAGCGTTCCCGGCAAATCCATCGTCTCGTCACTGCCGATCAGCGCATCCACCCGCCTTAACGTCCCCGTGGCACTGTCCACCAAGGCCTGCAGCTCAAGCGCATTGGCCGTGGTTGCCACCGCTTCAAGCTCGGTCAAAAGCTTTGGAATATCGGTCTCGGTGATCTCGCGCAGGTTCTGCGTCAAGGCCGGGGCATCCTGTGACGCCACCGAAATATCGGCCATCGCGCGATCCAGATTGCGCAGCGCACGGCCCAACGCCGCCACAGCGCCTTGCTCTTCCAGATCCGCAATGATCGCGCGCACATCCTCAATCGCCGCCGTCAAAACCGCCGGAATGGACTGAACCGCATCGCTCCCGACCAGCGTTCTTGTGTCATCCAACAGCGCCACAGCCGCCCCCGGCACACGCTGCAAATCATCGCTCCGCGCTAGCGTTTCCACCGCATCCATAAGGCTGATCGCCTGCTCCATCACCTCTTCGATGGGCAACGCATTGATCCGCTCCAACACACCTTCGGCGGTCGCGGTAAAGTCCGACAGGTTGGACTCGATGCTCGGCAATCGCGGGGCCTCGCCCTCGATCTCGGCCAGATTGTCGATCTGCGCATCGTCCAGCACAACCAATTCCACCCGCAAATCACTGCTCAGCAGGCTTTCGGTCGCCAGTCGCGCGCGCAGACCGGTCGCCACCGCAAAGCGGAAGAACTCCACCGTTTCCTCGGGGGTCGTCTCGGGCGGCAGGCCCATACGCAGCGGGTCGATGGCGACATTCACCAACAGGGACAATTCGGGGCCAAACGGCGTCTCGACAATGCGCGACCGAAGCTCGGTCACGATGCCGACATCAAGCCCCTGATAGGTCACATCATCCCCGGCTTCCAAACCATCGACGGATTCATCAAACAGAATGGAAAACGCCACGCCCTGCGCCGGTCCGCGCACCAACCGGTTGCGCCGTGCTTCCTCTTCATCTTCGTAAAGCGTAAAGACATACCCCGCGCCGATGTCTTCGCCATCGTCATACAGGTTATCAAACTCGACCCCTCCGGACAGAAGCGACGAAATGCTGTCGAAATCCACTGAAAACCCGGCCGCGCCAAAGGACACCTCAAAACCCGAGGTATCCCAGAACCGTGTCGCCTGGCTCAACCGCGCATCATGCGGGGAATCGATAAACGCATCCACCAGCACATTGCGCCCGTCAGCAGACAGGCGCGGCGTCTCAAGCCGACCCACCTGAACACCGCGATACAGCACCGGCGAGCCATAGGAAATCGTCGTGCCATCATCCGTGGCCAGCGTGATCCGGCGGCCCGGTCGGCCCGGCTGCGTCAAAGGTGGCGTATCCGCCCCGATGAAATTGCGCGTTTCCTCTCCTGGCACATTGTCCCAGGCCCCTTCGATGTAAACACCCGACAACACCGTAGACAGGCCAGAAATCCCGCTTGCCGACACTTCGGCGCGCACCACCCAGAATGCCGCATCGGCATCCATGAATGGCACCACATCGTTATCGACACGGGCGCTGACAATCACCCGGCCCAGATCTTCGGTGAACTGCACGTTTTCCACCTGCCCCACCACCACATCGCGATAGCGGATCGTCGTCTCACCCGCGACAACACCAGACGCATTGCCAAACGAGATCTGGATCAGCGTGCCGCGATTGGCAAAATTCTGCCACGCAATGCCCAGCGACACCACCAATGCCAGAACCGGCACCAGCCAGACAATCGACAGGTTGCGCCAAAACGATTTGCGCGGCGGTGTGACCTTCATTTCAGAGGCGGTAGGCTCGCTCAAACCCGTTTTCCTTCTCGGCTGTCCCAGATCAGTCTCGGGTCGAAGCTATTGGCGGAAATCATGGTGAATGCAACCGAAAGCGCAAAGCTGACCGCAGCGATGCCGGGATTGATCGACACGACAAAATCCAGCTGCACCAGTGCCGACAGGATCGCCACCACAAACACGTCGATCATCGACCACCGGCCAATGAACTCGACCACCTCGTAAAGATGGAAATGCGTGGCCGTCCCCGGCAATCCCCGCTGCACCCGGATCGCCAGATAGGCAATCGAGATGAATTTGCTGATCGGGATCACCACCGACGCCACAAACACAATCAACGCGACGCCATAAGCCCCATGATCCATCAGATCAAACACACCGCCGATAATGGTGCTTTCCACCGTGTTGCCAAAGGTCGATGTGCGCAGCATCGGATAGATATTGGCCGGGATATAGACAACCAGCCCGGCAAACAGCCAGGCCCATACCTTTTGCAGGCTGGCACGATCACGGCTGTGCAGGGACGTTCCGCACAAGGCGCAGGCCTCTGTGCCACGCGCATAGACACGGCCGCATCCAGAGCAGCCCACCAACCCGGCCGCACGGGCCGTCAGGACAGGCTGCGTGCGCTCAGCGTTTGCCATACCGTCACCCGACACATGAAACTGTCTTTCAGAACCGTGACAATCACCAATCCCACAAACGCCCAAAAGGCTGGCCCCAACGTCACCTGCGCCAGTCCCGCAACTTTCACCAAAGCCACCGCCACCCCGATAATGAAAATCTCGGCCATCGCCCAGGGCCGGATGGTTTCCGCCAACCGAAACACCGCCCGCGCCCTCGCCGCCGGAGCCCAGCCCAGCGCCATCGGCGCAAACACGTAAATCAAGGCGATCAACCGGGTCACAGGCAACACCACGATCAATGCCGCCACCGCAAAGGACAACGGCAGCATCAGCCCACTCGAAAACGACAAAATCGCATCAAAAACCGAGCTTTTGTGCCCCAACCCATGCGTGTGCAATTCAAGAAAGGGAAAAAACACCGCGCCCACCATCAGGATCAGCGCGGTCAGCGCCAACATCACAATCTGCGTCATCGCGCCCTGCCGCGGTGCCATCAAAACCGTATCGCAACGCACACACCGCGCCTGCGCCCCGATTTCGACATGCGGAATGTGATGCAACACATCGCATTTGGGGCAGGCAATCATGTCAGAAAGCGACTCGGTCATGCGTCTTAGATAGGCCACGCGGCCAAAAGGGAACAGGCCAATACGCCTCGTCCGTCCCGCCCGACCGGCGCAAGGCCACGTACCGCGCGATCGTTGGCTGATGACCAGGTTCCGGGCTTTGACGGTGTCGCGGCTATTGTTTGATTAAAACGAACCAAACGCCGTTTTCGTTCACTTTTCCCAAACAACCACCCAGTGCTCCGTTACAATCGACACCGTACGATGCGACCGTCCCATTCGTACCGTTCACCGTTGTTTGGTCTGCCATTCGGGATGAATCCACGGCTCAAGGTTACCCATGGGTAACGGCGGCTTTCCAAGAATGTGATCCGACGCCTTTTCCCCCACAAGGATCGACGGCCCGTTCAGATTGCCATTGGTGATCCGCGGAAAGATCGAACTGTCCGCAACACGCAACCCATCCACACCGATCACCCGTGTTTCCGGATCAACAACCGCCATCGGATCATCCCGCGCCCCCATCTTTGCCGTCCCGCAAGGATGATAAGCGCTTTCGGCATGATCGCGGATAAACGCATCCAGTGCGGCATCGCTTTGCACGTCATCGCCGGGCTGGATTTCATGTTTGTAATACGGGCTGAACGCGTCCTGAGCGTAAATTTCCCGAACCAATCTAATACCTTGGCGGAAATCGGTCCAATCGTCCTCGTGGCTCATGTAATTGAAGAAAATCCGCGGATCGTCATTCGGATCTGCCGACCTCAGCGTGATTTCCCCCCGCGACAAAGACCGCATCGGCCCGACATGGGCCTGAAACCCGTGCCCTTCGGCAGCCACTTTTCCGTCATAGCGCACGGCAATCGGCAGAAAGTGAATCTGCAAATCAGGGTATTCGATCCCCGCCCGCGACCGCAGGAATCCACAGCTCTCAAACTGGTTCGACGCCCCCGGCCCGGTCTTGGTCAACAGCCACCGCGCCCCGACATAGGCTTTGCCAAGCAGGTTCCAGTATTTGAACAAGCTCACCGGCTGAGACGCCGCCGCCTGCACATAAACCTCAAGATGATCCTGCAGGTTCTGGCCAACACCTGCACGGTCTGCAATAACCTCAATTCCGTTATCTTTCAGATGCTTACCCGGACCAATCCCCGACAGCATCAGCAATTTCGGTGAATTGATCGCCGAGGCCGCAAGGATGACTTCGGCCCGCGCCTGTATGGTTTCCACCCCGCCAGACCGCGCGATTTCAACCCCCGTTGCACGCCCCTCGGCAATCACAACCTTGCGCGCAAACCCCCGTACAAGCGTGCAGTTTTCGCGCCGCAACGCGGGTTTCAAATAGGCCTTCGCCGCCGACCACCGCGCCCCGTTCCACACCGTCATGTCAAACGGACCAACCCCTTCCTGGCGATACCCGTTGTAATCGCCAGTGATGCCATACCCGGCCTGACCGCCCGCTTCGACAAAGGCGTTGGTCAGCGGATTGTCCCGCGCCCCGCGCGTGACATGCAGCGGACCACCCGTTCCCCGCCAGGACGGATCGCCCCCGTGGCCGCCATCATGCCAATCTTCAAGCCTTTGGAAATACGGCAAAACATCCGCGTAGCCCCACCCGGTTGCCCCTTGGTCGCGCCAATGGTCGTAATCCTTGGCATGCCCGCGCACGTAGATCATTCCGTTGATGGACGACGACCCACCAATCACCTTGCCGCGCGGACAGGCCAGCCGACGGTTGTTCAGATGCGGTTCCGGTTCGGTCTGATAGCCCCAGTCATACCGGGTCATATTCATCGGAAAACTTAGCGCGCCGGGCATTTGGATGAACGGCCCCGCATCGGTGCCGCCATGCTCGATAACAATCACCGACCGCCCCGCTTCGGACAGCCGGTAAGCCATGGCGCACCCGGCAGAGCCAGCGCCGACAATAACGTAATCTGCAATCATATCAAGCGTTTAAATATCCGACGAGCAGGGAAATGAAGGCCCCGACATGAACCACCATGATGGCCCGGTCCTTCCACATCACACCCACAGCGAACCACAGGAAAATGCCGATGAAGAACGCGAACACGTTCCACGGCACTACGTTCAAACCGGTCAAGCCATAACCGACCAGCTGGATCGCGGTGGCGACCCATTTCACAATATCGACAGGCTTCATGCCCGCCTGTATGTCATCGGGATGGGTCATCAGAATGGAGCCTCCACATCGCCCATGCGCACATAGACGGATTTCAACGCGCTGTAATTGTTGATCGCATCTTTCGAATTCTCGCGACCAACACCGGACATCTTGGTGCCGCCAAAAGGGGCTTCGACCGGGGCGTCATTGTAGGAATTGATAAAACACGATCCCGCCTCAAGCTGGGCAATCACCCGGTGCCCGCGTGACAGATCAGAGGTAAAGACACCGGCGGATAGCCCGTATTCGGTGGCATTGGCGCGCGCGATGGCTTCGTCTTCGGTGTCGAAATCAAGCACCGCCATCACCGGGCCAAAGATCTCTTCGCGGGCGATCGCCATGTCGTCGGTGACGTCGGCAAAGACCGTGGGCTGGAGGAAAAACCCTTCGCGATCAAGACGTTCACCGCCCATGACAAGCCGCGCGCCTTCCGCTTTGCCTGTGTCGATATAGCCCAGCACGATGTTCATCTGGCGTTCACTGACCATCGGGCCAAAGCTGGTCGCCTCGTCCAGTGGATCGCCGATGACCGCCGTGGCAAGCCGTTCTTTCAGTCGTGAAAGAAAGGCTTCCTTAATACCTTTCTGCACAAATACCCGTGTCCCGTTCGAACACACCTGACCAGAGGAGTAGAAATTTCCCAGAATTGCCCCACCCACGGCGTTATCCAGATCGGCGTCATCAAAGATCAGCAGCGGCGACTTGCCACCCAGTTCCATTGTGACATGCTTCATTTGGGCGGCAGCGGCGGCGTAAACCGCCTTACCGGTCGGAACGGAACCGGTCAGCGACACTTTGGCAACACGCGGATCAGACACCAGGGATGCCCCGACCTCGCCCAGGCCCTGAACCACGTTGAATATCCCCGCAGGCAGCCCGGCCTCATGCAGGATCTCGGCGACTTTCAAGGCGCATAGCGGTGTTGTCTCGGACGGTTTGAACACCATCGCGTTGCCACAAGCCAAGGCTGGTGCGGCTTTCCAGCAGGCGATCTGGGTTGGGTAATTCCACGCCCCGATGCCCACACAAACGCCCAGCGCCTCGCGGCGGGTATAGACCCAGTCCTCGCCCAACTGGATATGTTCACCGGTCAGGCTGCCGGCCAGTCCGCCGAAATACTCAAGCGCGTCGGCACCGCTGGTGGCGTCTGCGACACTGGTCTCTTGATAGGGTTTGCCGGTGTCAAAGGTTTCAAGCACCGAAAGGTCATGATTGCGCTCGCGCATCATGTCGGCCGCGCGCCGCAGGACGCGTCCGCGTTCAGTGCCGCTCAGCGCGGCCCAGGCGTTCTGCGCGGCATGCGCGGATGCAACGGCCTGTTCGACAATCGCGGGCGTCGCCGCATGAACCGTCGCGATCTGGGCACCGGTGGCCGGATAAATGACCGGAATGGGCGTGCCCGCTGTGTCATCGACATAACGTCCGTTGATGAAATGGCTGGCGTTGGGTTGTGTGGGATAAGTCATGTTTCGCTGTCTTTGCCAAAGGATCTGAGTTCATGGTCCAGCAGGGTCAGCACCTGCCGGGTGGCGTCTTCGCCAGAGGGAATGTCCCGCTTCAGCGCTTCGCGCAGGTACAGCCCGTCAATCAGCCCCGCGATACGCAGGGCCGCTTCGCCAGAACGGGGTCCGATCAGAGGTTTCAGGTTATAAACAAGATTGGAATGCAATCTGCTCTGATAGACAGACAGCAAGCGCCGCGCCTGATCGTCGGATTGGGCCAACACGTAAAAGTTTAGCCAGGCTGACACCACTTCGGCGCGAAAATTCGCGCTGCTGAATCCGGCGCGGATAATCGCTTCGGTGCGCGCCCGCGGACCCCGCGCCATGGCCAAGGCGCCGCGCACTTCAGCACCATAAAGGCTAAGGGTGTGGCGCATGGCGGCCAGAAAGATCTGATCTTTGCCACCAAAATAGTGATGCGCCAGCGCCGATGACATTCCCGCACGGCGCGCGATCTGGGCCACGGTCACATCCAGTGACCCCGCCTGACCGATCTCGTCAATCGTTGCTTTCACCAGCGCCGCGCGGCGTATAGGCTCCATCCCGAGTTTCGGCACGTTTGACCCCTTTGGTTGACGGGCGGAGCCTATGGCGTTTTTAATTGACTCGTCAATCAACAAAAAACCGGTTTAATTCAGGGAGACCGCTCACCATGCTTAAAACCTCACTTTCTGCACTCGCGATTTGCGCAGCAAGCTCTGCCATCGCCAATTGCGATTCTGTCACGTTTTCGGATGTTGGCTGGACCGACATCACAGCAACCACAGCCGCGACCACCGTTGTTCTGGACGCGCTTGGCTATGACACCGATATCAAATTGCTGTCCGTACCCGTGACCTATACTGCCCTGGCCGAAGGTGATGTGGATGTTTTTCTTGGCAATTGGATGCCAACCATGGAAGCCGACATCGCCCCCTACCGCGAAGCGGGCACTGTCGACATCGTGCGCGCCAACCTGGAAGGGGCGAAATACACCCTTGCCGTGAACAAGGCCGGGGCGGATCTGGGTATCACGTCCTTTGCCGACATCGCCACACATCGCGACGCGCTTGACGGCGAGATCTACGGGATCGAGCCGGGCAATGACGGCAATCGCCTGATCATCGACATGATTGCGGCAAACGCCTTTGATCTGGACGGTTTCGAAGTTGTGGAAAGCTCGGAACAGGGGATGCTGGCACAGGTGGATCGCGCCAGTGATCGGGACGAGCCGATTGTGTTTCTGGGCTGGGAACCCCACCCGATGAACGCGAATTTCGACCTCACCTATCTTGAGGGCGGAGATGATTGGTTCGGGCCCAACCTTGGCGGCGCAACCGTGTTTACCAACACGCGGGCCGGATATGTGGCAGAATGTGCCAATGTCGGCGCATTGCTGAACAATCTTGAATTCACCCTGGCGATGGAAAACGAAATCATGGGGGCGATCCTGAACGACGGAGAAGACCCGCGCGATGCCGCCGAAGCGTGGCTCAAAAACAATCCGGACGCGTTTGCGGGATGGCTTGACGGCGTGACGACCAAAGACGGCGGCGACGCAGTGGCAGCTGTGAAAGCGGCGCTGGAGTAATTTTGCTCCATGATCGAAACCGCGGGCGGCCCCGGTCGCCTGCGTGCCTGCGTTCTAATCGTTTTGGGGAGACACATGGATTGGCTGACCGACAACAAGATTCCGGTGGGACAAATCGCCGGAGACGGCTTTGACTGGCTTGAAAGCAACGGCGCGTTTTTCTTTGACGCGTTGGCCGATACGCTGGAAGCGATGATCGACGGTTTTTTGTGGCTGCTGCAAACCCCGCATCCATTGATCATTGTGGCGCTGTTTGTCGCGCTGACCTATGCCCTGCAACGCAGCTGGAAAGTCGCTTTGTTCGTGGCTTTGGGGTTTTTATTCATCATCAACCAAGGCTATTGGGAAGAAACAACAGAAAGCCTGACGTTGGTTTTGTCTGCCTGTGTGGTGTGCATGGGGCTTGGCGTGCCTATTGGAATCGCCGTGGCCCACAGACCCAAACTTTATGTCTGGATGCGCCCGGTGCTTGACCTGATGCAAACTTTGCCGACCTTCGTCTATCTTATTCCGGCGATTGTGTTTTTCGGCATCGGCATGGTGCCCGGTCTGATCGCCACGGTGATTTTTGTGCTTCCCGCGCCGATCCGCCTGACCCATCTTGGGATAAGCTCGACGCCCCTGCCCCTGATCGAAGCCGCGCAGGCGTTTGGCTCTACCAGATCACAGTTGTTGTGGAAGGTCGAACTGCCCTCGGCTTTGCCGCAAATCATGACCGGCCTGAACCAGACCATCATGCTGTCGCTGTCGATGGTGGTGATTGCGGCTCTTGTGGGCGCGGACGGGTTGGGCGTGCCTGTTGTGCGGGCGCTCAATCAGGTGAACACCGCGCGCGGATTTGAAAGCGGCTTTGTGATTGTGGTGGTGGCCATCATGCTGGACCGAATGCTGCGGATGGAGCGCAAAGGATGACCGCCCCCCGCGTGGAATTCGATGCTGTCTCCATTGTCTTTGGTGACACGCCAGAGGCCGCATTGCCCTTGATGGACGCTGGCCAAAGCCGCGCCGACATTCAACGCGATACCGGTCAGGTGTTGGGCGTGCATGATTGTTCTTTGCAGGTGACCGAGGGCGAGATCCTTGTTTTGATGGGCTTGTCGGGGTCTGGCAAATCAACCCTGTTGCGGGCGGTGAATGGGTTGAACCCGGTCGTGCGGGGCAGCGTGCGCGTGCATGATGGCACAAAAATGGTTGATGTCACCCATGCCAGCCCCGATGTGCTGCGGCAGGTGCGACTGCGGCATGTCGCGATGGTATTTCAGCAATTTGGCCTTTTGCCATGGCGGTCTGTTCGCGAAAATGTTGGGCTGGGGCTGGAGTTAGGCGGCCAATCGAAAGCGGAACGTAAAGACCGGGTCGACGAACAACTGGCTTTGGTGGGGCTGTCCGATTGGGCCGATCGCAAGGTGTCAGAGCTGTCAGGGGGCATGCAACAGCGCGTCGGGCTGGCCCGGGCATTTGCCACGGATGCGCCTATTTTGTTGATGGACGAACCCTTCTCTGCGCTTGATCCGCTGATCCGCACCAAGCTGCAGGACGAGTTGCTTGAACTGCAAACCCGGCTTCAGCGCACCATTATCTTTGTGAGCCATGACCTTGATGAAGCGTTCAAGATCGGCAATCGCATTGCCATAATGGATGGTGGCCGTATCGTGCAATGCGGCATTCCGCAGGATATTTTCCGTGATCCGTCAAATGATTACGTCGCGGATTTTGTGAAACACATGAATCCACTTGGGGTGCTGCGTGCGCGGGATGTGATGCGCGCGGGCACAACAAAGACCGGTCCGGATCAGGTTGACGCCGATGCCCGCGTGCAAGAGGTGATGACCACGCTCGTGAGCTGCGACCATGACGTGACGGTGATCGAAAACGGCGCTCCGATTGGGATGATCGGAAAGAACGATGTGCTGCGTTACCTGGCGGACCCGTCCGGCGCGGCGGCCAGCGGATAGGTGGTGATCTCGTGAAACATACCGCCTATGTCTTCGCCTACCAATGATATGTGGTCCACCACATAGGGCCGGCTCAGGAACTCCGGTGCGCAGAGCGCCGCTTCAATCTTTGGCCGGTCCGATTTGGGCACCCGATCCGTCAATGTCATATGGAACCGGAACGCATTAAAAATATAGGGATACCCCCATCGCGTCAGGTTGTCCCGCAGGTCCGCCGATAAGCTGCGACCGGCATATTTCGCAATATCCTGTGGTTTTTGCGGCGCTCTGAAGTCATCGAAATCGGTTACGCAACGTGCCGCCAGATCACTGACGCCCTGACATGGTAGTGATGGAACCAGTGCAAGAAACCGGCCCAGCCAGGTTTGCTTTAGCGGGCCAAGACACACAGGTGCAGATCGCTGCGCAAATGCCCGTGCTGCGGCGTCAAGTTGAGACGGGCTGCGCGCCTCGGCCAATCGAAAGGGCGCTTTCAGCGTTGCGTGAAACCCATAACGCTGCGCGCTGTGCGTCCATGGCTGCGACGGTGGCCCAGCGCGCGGCTTTCCGGTCCGGCAATCCCATCCGAGCCACGCCGCCCCAAAATCGCCCAGCGCTCCGGTGGGAACGTGGAAAATGGCGTATCGGTGAAAGTTTGGCCTGCTCATGGCCTCTCCTACGCGGCGACTGGCTCAGGATTCAAGCCACCTTTATTCTGCTTGAAATTCATTCAACTTTGCGCGGTACACTTTGGCGCAAACCGGGGCATCGACCATGGCACTGACCCTTGCACGTCTGGACAGGCCCGCACACGCGCAGTAGGAGACATTTATGGATATTCGCCAGATCACAAACCGCTATCACGTTTCGCCGCAGATCAGTCCAGAGGACGCCGAGGCGATCAAAGACGCCGGCATCACAACGGTGATTTGCAATCGCCCGGACGAGGAAGTGCCCGCCTCTCATCAGGCTGAAACCATACGTCACGCGATCGAGGCGGCAGGTCTGCGGTTTGAGGTTCTGCCGATCACACATCACACAATGACGCCGGACCGCATCGCGCAGCAGGCGGCTTTGGTGAAGGAATCTGACGGACCGGTCCTGGCCTATTGCGCATCCGGGACGCGGTGCTCGATCATCTGGGCGCTGTCTCAGGCGGGGCAACAGGACGCGGACGCCATATTGGATGCCGTAGGTCGGGCCGGGTACGATCTACGCGCCTTGCGCCCCACGCTTGACGCGGCTGCCGCCGCACAGCGCTAGGGTGCCAGCGGAGTCATCAGATCAGACGGCACCTCCAGCGCAGTTGATGCAGACTGTGTTGGCTCGTCTGCCGGAACGAAAACCTCCGGGTCGGGCGGTGTCAGGGTTTGGTCGATCATGTCCTGCCCCTCTAACGGTGGGGTGGGCGCAGCCAGGCAGGTTTGATCCTCTTGTCCGCCGATGCGAATGGCGCGAAAGCCGTTCATCTGCCCCATCTTGCCATGCGCCGCCACATGCCCGCCCTCGACCACAAGCGTGGCCGCCGTGATCGCGTTTGGCGAAATATGAAGCACATCGCCCGGTCGCAGGGCCTGCGCTTTTGCCAATGGAATATGGATGCGGGTCAACACCGCTTGCATGCGGGCCGGAACCAGTTGCAGCACGGATTCGTACTTGCCCGCTTCAGGGTCATCCTTTTGCGCCTGCTCGGTTTTTTCGGGTTCTGGAAAGCAGAAAACCACCCGGCCGCTTCGCGTGGCGTCCTCAAGACCGATGTCATACACCAGATATTGAAACGCATCCGCCTCTAGCGTCAGACCCGCCGTTTGAATATCATCGACCAACGCGCCGAATTCAAATCCGTGCAAATGCGCCATTTCCGCCTGCAAAGACAGCATTGAGGCAAAACGCGGCAAGGCGGCATCCAGCAGGGGCGCCACCATTGCGGCATCGGTGGGCGTGAAATCACGGTCATCCAGGGGAAAGCGGGTCAGTTTGCCAAGGGTTTGAATTTCAATGATCCCGGTCAGCACCGACCGATCAAGCGCGACAAGCCCCCGCGCGCCCGCCTCGTTTTCGAGAAGGATCAGAAGCTGGTCATCCGACAGCTGCCGAAACGTCCGCTCTGCAGTTCCCGTATCATGGTTCGCCAGGTCACAGGTCAGCCCCAGCCCCCAAAGCGCATCCGCGGCGATCGACAGGGCACGGGCCAAAGCGCGTGGCACAGACACCGCGCCAACGCCCAGCGCCTTGCGTTGCGCATGTGCTTTGCGTTCAAGAACCGTGTCTGCCCTGTCATCCACCATGGTCGCGCGTGATCCCCGTCTCAGCCTCGTATCAGAGTTATTGCCGAAATTGGTTACCAAGGGCTTAGCAACACCGCGTCTGACACTTTATTGCGCCGCCATGGCCACCCGATGCGGCAACACCACCCGAAACGTGGTGCCGGTTGCTGTCGGAATATAATCCACCGCGCCTCCGAGACGGGTCATAACCTGACGGCAAATGGCAAGCCCAAGCCCTGCACCCCCCGCCTTTTGATCACTCACGCGGTAGAATTTTTCGAAAATCATATCTGCGGCTTCGGATGAAATTCCGCTGCCATTGTCCTGAAAATCAATTGAAATACTGTCAGCGTCCTGCCGTACACGGATCGCAAGGCGCGGGCGATCAGCATCACAATATTTGCGCGCATTTGCGATAAGGTTGATGAAGACCTGGCTGAGCCGATCCAGATCGGTGGACAGCACAATATCCTCTTGCGTGACATCGCGTTCGATATCAAGCTTGACCCCGTCCTCGCCAATGCCCGCCGACGACACGGCGCGGTCCAGCGCATCCTTGAGCGTGCCTTGCCGGATATTGAGGTTCACCTGCCCGTTTTCGACAACGCTCAGATCCAGCAGATCATCCAGCAGCCGCGTCAGTCGCTGAGCCTCGTCATGGATAATGGAGGCATAGCGGGATTGGTCCTTTGGCTCCATTTCATCGGTATCGCGCAAGATCTCTGAAAATGCCCGGATAGAGGTCATCGGGGTGCGCAGCTCGTGGCTGATCTGGCTCAGAAACGCGTCTTTCTGGATCGACAGACGGGTCAGTTTCTGGTTGGCGTTGCGCAGCTCCAGTGCGGTGCGGCTCAACTCTTCGGACTGGGCCTTCAGCCGGGCCGAGTATTCCAGCATCTGGGCCGTTTCATCCGCCACCGCCATCAGATCTTCGACCGATACGGTCATGCCACCGGTGATCTGGCCCACCATCGCATGGGCGGTTGCCGCTCCGACCGAACTGCCAAGCTCGCGTTCCAGCACCTCCAGGAAATCTGAAGTCGGATCAGGCAAATTGCCCCGCGCGCCCTGTTTCGCGGCGTATTCGGAAAACAACGTCTGGGCTTCTTCGGCCCCAAGAATACGCTGGGCCATGATCATCAAATCCTCGGCCTCGGCACCGCCGCCTGTGCGGCTTCGTGCGTTGGTGGAATGTTCGAAAATATTGACGAACTGCGCTGCCTGTAGCCGCTCCAGAGGGGATGGAAAGGTAACCAAAGACACCGACACAAATGCGATCACGTTCAGCGCCATGCTCCAGAACAGCGCATGCATCAGCTGATCCAGACCAGTGATTCCGAACAGGGCATTGGGCTTGAGCCATGCGACACCAAACAATCCGTTTTCAATAACCGAAGACGGAAGCACCGTGCCCGCGCCAAAGCTGGGAAGGTACAAGGTATAAAGCCATATCGCGAAACCCACCGTCAGGCCCGCATAGGCCCCCAACCGGGTGGCCCCGCGCCAGAACATCCCGCCAAGCATCGCCGGAAGCACCTGGGCCAGCCCGCAAAACGCAACCAGACCAATCGCGGCAAGCGCTTCGCCGCTGCTGGACATGCGGAAATAAAAATATCCCAGCATGACAACCGCCACGATGGATATTCTGCGCGATAGCAACACCGTATATCGCACGTCGCCCGATACGCTGGCCCCGCTTGGCACGAGCTTCAGCCAGATCGGCATGACGATGTGGTTCGACACCATGGTCGACAGCGCAATCGCGGCAACCACAACCATGGATGTGGCAGAACTGAACCCGCCAAGAAACGACAGCATGGCCAGCCCGTCTTCGCCAAAGGCCAGAGGAATGGTCAGGACAAACAGATCCGGGTTTGATCCTTCCGGCATCAAATCAAGGCCGACAACGGCGATGGGCACCACGAAAAGGCTCATCAACGCCATATAAAGGGGGAACGCCCAGCTTGCCGTGCGCAAGTGGCTTTCGTCGTTGTTTTCAACCACCAGCACCTGAAAGGTGCGCGGCAGGCACAGCAACGCCGCAGCGGACAGAAAGATCAGACCGGTCCAGCGCCCCCGGTCCATCTGCCATTGGTTCAATTCAGAAGCATCAATGCGCGACAAAGCTTCGGACACACCGCCGGAAATGCCCCAGACCACAAAAATGCCGACAGACAAGAGCGCAACGAGCTTGACAATCGCTTCGATGGCAATGGCCATGACCACCCCGTCATGGCGTTCTTTGGCGTCCAGATTGCGGGTGCCGAACAGGACCGTAAACAGGGCCAGGCCCAGCGACAACCAAAGCGCCAGATTGCCCTGACTGTCCGGCGTGACGCCCTCGGCCTCTTCGGCAAAGACCGAAAAAGACAGGGTCACGGATTGCAGCTGCAAGGCGATATAAGGTGTCGTGCCGATCACTGCGAGGATCGTGACACCGGCCGCCAGCCAGCTTGATTTGCCATATCGCGACGAAATCAGATCAGCGATCGAGGTGATTTTTTGCGTGCGGCCGATGCGCACCAATTTCCGCAGCAGCCACCACCAACTGACCATGACGAGGGTCGGCCCAAGATAAATCGTCAGATATTCGAACCCGTTGCGCGCGGCCGATCCAACGGCCCCGTAAAACGTCCATGCCGTGCAATAGATCGACAGCGACAGCGTATAGACCAAGGGTGACCGCAACCAGGATTTGTGCCCCTGCATCGCCATGCGGTCGGCAGCGAACGCCACCGAAAACAGAAAAAGCACATAGCCGATGCACACCACCAGCAAAAGGTCGAGCGTGCTCATCTGTCGGGGTCCGTTGGCGGATCAATGGAGGTGCCCAACACCCGCGACAAGACCCATGTCACGAATATCACACCGGCCCATACGGAAAAGATATAGATCAAGGCCGAGCCACTGCTGACCCGGTCGTCACCGGTTTGCGGCCACAAAAGCGGAATGCCCCACAAAAGCAGCGCCAGCAGCGGTGCCATACGCGCCGCGTCCATGATCCGGCGACGCCGATAGGTCTTTGTTTCGTGAAACACGGGGGACGCACCGGATATGTCGGAAGGATCAGTCATTTCGCAGCCAGGGTTCTCACGGTCTCCAACATATCGGCGTTGGAAAAGGGTTTGGTCATAAACGCGTCGCACCCGGCCCGTTCCGCAATTTCGCGATCCTTGGTTTGCCCCCGGGCGGTCAGCATCAGCACCGGCACATGCGACTGGCTGGGATCGTTGCGCAATTCGCGCAGAATATCATAGCCGCTTTTGCCCGGCAGCATCACATCAAGGATCAGGACATCCGGCTGCCGCTGCCGGACCATGTCAACCGCGTCTGCCCCGTTCGAGTGGGTTTTCACTGACCACCCGTCGCGGGATAGAATAAAGCTGATGGCTTCTATGATATTCGGCTCATCTTCGATCAGCAAAACCTGTTTTGACATGCGCCCCCTCCCGGTGCAGCGGGCAATCGCTTGATTTGTTTTTGTTTGCCCGACCTTTACAGACTAATACGAAGAAAGCGCCGTGTGTCAAAAACTCTGCGCGTCTGACACAACAAGGATCGACGGCTCGCGCCGCGCCACGCATGAACCGCGCGGACAGATCCGGCAGGTCAATCCAACGGGCCGCACCGGCTCGGAGGTGTCGCGCTTGGCTTCGGGGATGATCAGCATGTGACTTTCGAAATGCGCATCCTCGTTCAGTTTTGGCCGCTGCGTTGGCTGTGCAAGTGCAATGGCCCGGTGACGCGATGCCGTGCGGGTGGATTGTTCAAGCAATTCGGACTGCACCATCATTGGGCGCGCGAGGGCCCGATAAAGCGGCCACAAAGAACACCCCGTTCCCAGTCGCGGAAGCGGAAATTCAGGCAGCGGTTTGCGAAATGTCGTCACACCGGAACCATCGCAGATCGCCAGACCAACAGGTTCCGGCAAAACCCCGTCAGGCATCTGCGCAAGACGGCGCATGGCGGTGGGAATATCGACGTCGAAATGCTCGGCCAGCTGTAGCGGATCTGCGGCGATGTTCGGGAGAACAGCCAGACACGCCTCAAGCGGAAGCCGCTCGGCGTCCTCGCGATAGCGCATCAGCGCCCGGTGCAAAAGCCAGCGGGCGGATTGCGAGATCCCCGCGCCAATCTGATCTGTCACCTCGTCTACATCTGCAACGGCGCCTTCCAGCTCGGGCAAATGAAAGCCGACCCGCTGAAACACGGCATCAATTTCGTCCTGCGGTGCGTTTGTCTCTGAAACGCCGGTATCCGCCTCTTCCAGATATTGCGCTAGACTGCGGCTAGTTTCCGCAAGGCGCGCGCTGTCTTCATAGATATTGCGGTTAAACCGACGCTGCCATTCGGGTTCGATATCTCCGGGTTCGGCCAGAATGGACGCGGCGGACCGGATCGCGGTTACGGTGGACAGCATCTCGTGCAAAGACGCGGCAAGATGGGGGTCATGCGTCAAACGATCGGTCAGCGCCTCGACGCTTCTTTGCAGCGTCTCCACCCTGCGCTGATTATTTGCCAAAAGCTCGGCCCAGCCCGGAAAGCGGCCCGCGAATTCCTCGACCCGAGACAGCTCTTCGGCGGGCAGGTCCGTATCAGAGGCCGCCTCGCGCAATGTTGCCAAAAGCGCGGTCTCGGCACCTTCGGTCAAAGATGCGGGTTCGACCTCTAATGCGTGGGCAATATCGACCAGCAGTTTTCCGCCGATTCTTCGCCGATTGTGTTCGATGAGATTCAAATACGAGGGCGATATTTCGGCACGCTTGGCCAATTCGGACTGCTTCATCCCCGCCATGATGCGCCGTTCGCGAATCCGGCTGCCTGTCAGAGTGTCGCGGGGCATTTGTAAATCCTGTGATGAATCAATCCCTTTCCGCGCTGCAGAAAAATAACTTTACAGATTTCTGCAACGCAGTGTGCATTTTTTGACAGAAAAATCGTTTTGCGCAAAGCGCTTATTGCTATGTTTTCCACGCATGGCGGATAATCGCTTTGCACATTGGTGCGGTATTGGTAGCCGGAGGAGTGCTGCCAGACCCTTATAAGACATTGGGAGGATTATATGTCCAAAGGCAACCTGACACGCCGTGGCGTGCTCAAGACCGGCGCCGTTGCCGGTGCGAGCCTCGCGGTCCCGACATATCTGTCGGCACAAGACAGCGGCTTTACAAACGCACCCACCGGTTCCACCGTCACGTTGGGCTTTAACGTGCCCCAGTCCGGCCCCTATGCCGACGAAGGCGCGGATGAATTGCGCGCCTACGAACTGGCCGTCGAACATCTGAACGGCGAAGGCGACGGCGGTATGCTGAACACCTTCTCCTCAAAGGCGCTTCAAGGTAACGGCATCCTTGGCAAGAAGGTCGAATTCGTCACCGGCGACACGCAGACCAAATCTGACGCGGCGCGCGCATCGGCAAAGTCGATGATCGAAAAAGACGGCGCTGTGATGATTACGGGCGGCTCGTCCTCGGGGGTGGCCGTGGCCGTTCAAGCGCTCTGCCAAGAGGCCGGCATCATCTTTATGGCGGGTCTGACCCATTCAAACGACACCACCGGCAAAGACAAGAAAGCTAATGGTTTCCGCCACTTCTTCAACTCTTACATGTCCGGTGCGGCGCTTGCCCCGGTGCTAGAGGCCAACTACGGCGCGGATCGTAAAGCGTACCACCTGACGGCGGATTACAATTGGGGCTACACCACAGAAGAAGCCGTGCGCTCTTCGACCGAGGCCATGGGATGGGAGACCGTCGGCACCGTCCTGACACCGCTGACACAGACCGATTTCTCGTCCTACATCACGCCGGTTCTGCAATCGGACGCTGACGTTCTGGTCCTGAACCACTATGGCGGCAACATGGTGAACTCGCTCACCAACGCGGTGCAATTCGGCCTGCGGGACCGTGTGGTCAATGGCAAGAACTTTGAAATCGTCGTTCCGCTCTATTCGCGCCTGATGGCGAAAGGTGCGGGTGCCAACGTCAAGGGCATCTTCGGCTCAACCAACTGGCACTGGTCTTTGCAGGACGAAGGCTCCAAGGCGTTCGTTCAGTCCTTTGGCACGAAGTACGGCTTCCCGCCCTCGCAGGCGGCGCACACTTGCTACGTTCAGGCGCTGCTTTATGCAGACGCGGTCGAACGCGCAGGGTCGTTCGCACCATGCGCAGTGGGCGAAGCGCTCAAGGACTTCGAGTTCGACGGCATGGGCAATGGCCCAACCCTCTATCGTGGCGACGATCACCAGTGCTTCAAAGACGTGCTGGTTGTGAAGGGTAAAGAAAACCCGTCCTCCGAGTTTGACCTTCTGGAAATCGTCGAAGTCACACCGGTGGATCAGGTCACCTATGCCCCCGATCACCCGCAATTCGCGGGCGGTCAGCTGGGTTCGTGCAACAACGGCGCGTAAGCCGCTGTTCTTGGGGGTGGGCCAAACGGCCTGCCCCATTTCTGACAAAACCCGCTGCTGTTCCGGGCTGTCAGCACTTCCACACTTAGGACCGCAAAGGGTGGGGCAATGGACGCCATAATTCTGCAAATTCTGAACGGGCTCGACAAGGGCTCTGCCTATGCGCTCATCGCGCTGGGCCTGACACTTATTTTTGGCACGCTGGGCGTGGTGAACTTTGCGCATGGCGCGTTGTTCATGATCGGTGCGTTTTGCGCTGTGACCCTGTCGCGCATTATCAGCATCAGCCACGAGGTCGAGATCCCCGGAGAGGTTGATTTCCTTGGCAATCAGGCGACCCGGGATGTGCCGTATATTTACAGCATCTTCGGCGAAAGTGCCGGGGCCACGATCATTGACTGGGCCGTGCCGCTGTCGATTCTGCTGGCCATCCCGGTCATGATCGCGATTGGCGTGATCATGGAACGCGGGTTGATCAAACATTTTTACAAGCGCCCCCATGCCGACCAGATCCTGGTCACCTTTGGCCTTGCCATCGTTTTGCAAGAGATCATCAAATACTATTACGGCGCGAACCCGATCCCGACACCTGCGCCACAAGCCTTTATCGGATCGTTCGATTTCGGTGCGTTGATCGGGTTTGAACCCGGAACCATCATCTATCCCTATTGGCGTCTTGTTTACTTTGCCTTTGCCGCGCTGATCATCGGTGCCGTGTTTGCCTTTCTGCAGTTCACCACCTTTGGCATGGTCGTGCGCGCAGGTATGGCAGACCGCGAAACCGTGGGCTTGCTGGGCATCAACATCGACAAGCGATTTACCATCATGTTCGGGTTGGCGGCGGCGGTCGCGGGGCTGGCCGGGGTGATGTACGCACCGATTACCTCACCAAGTTACCATATGGGCATGGACTTTCTTGTGCTGTCCTTTGTGGTTGTGGTGGTTGGCGGCATGGGATCGCTTCCCGGTGCGGTGTTGGCCGGTTTCCTTTTGGGTATCCTCGAAAGCTTTGCCTCTATGCGTGAAGTTCTCGAAATTCTTCCCGGCTTGAATCAAATCATCATCTATCTCGTCGCCATTGTGATCCTTCTGACCCGTCCACGCGGTCTGATGGGGCGCAAAGGCGTAATGGAGGATTAATCCATGCTTGGACTGAACAAAAAAGACGGATCGCTGCTTTTGCTGGTGGTCGCATTGGTGGTCTTTGCCCCCTTCCTCCTCAATCCTTTTCCGGAAAGCTCTGGCTGGGCACAGTTCAACGCGGGCTATCCCGATCTGATGCAGCGCTTCGTCATCTTCGGGATTTTCGCCATAGGCTTTAACATTCTGTTTGGCCTTACTGGGTATCTGTCATTCGGCCACGCCGCGTTTCTGGGGATCGGATCATATGCAGCGATGTGGATGTTCAAGCTGTTTGGCATGAACGTCTTGCCCGCATTGGCGCTGTCCATTGTGATGTCCGGACTGTTTGCTGTCTTGATCGGATATGTCAGCCTGCGTCGTTCGGGTATCTACTTTTCGATCCTGACCCTCGCCTTCGCCATGATGTCTTATGCCTTGGCCTATTCCGTGCTGGCCACGGATATGGACGGCCCCGATCAGCAAGGCCTTTTGCAAAAGGGCTTGACCGGCGGTGAAACGGGTTTGCAACTCACGCAATCCGACCCGCGCATCTTTGGCGCTCAGACAACGGCCGAGGGCAACATCCCGGTCCCCAGCCTGTTCGGGCTTGAGATGCGCAGTGCCACCGAACTGACTGTCGGCGATTGGGTGTTCACGTTCTCAGCCGGCTATTATTTCAGCGCGGCAATCATGCTGATCGCATTTTACCTCTCGATCCGCATTTTCCGTTCGCCCTTTGGCATGATCCTGCGATCGATCAAATCCAATCAGCAACGGCTGAGCTATACCGGCATGAACCCCAAACCCTATATGCTGGCGGCCTTTGTTATATCTGGCATGTATGCCGGTCTTGCTGGTGGCCTTATGGCGGCGATGGATCCGCTCGCCGGACCCGAACGCATGTTCTGGACCGCCTCGGGCGAGGTCGTTCTGATGACCATTCTGGGCGGTGTGGGCACATTGATCGGGCCGGTTTTGGGCGCAGGCGCGATCAAATATATGGAAAACATCATTTCCAAGATCAATTCAGACATTCTGCATAGTTGGTTTGCCTTCCTGCCGGATGGGCTCGAAAACCTTGTTGTAACGATGGTTTACCCGTTTATCGGCAAAGGGTGGCATCTGACGCTTGGCATTATCTTCATGCTGGTTGTGATCTTTCTGCCCGGTGGGCTTGTCCAGGGCGGTCAGAAAATCGCAGCGCTGTTTCGCAAGAAAAAAGCAGAAGACCCGAAATCGGCCACCACTGAACCCGCAGAATAAGGAGATTTTGAGATGGGAATGCTTGAAGTCAAAGACGTCAACAAGCGGTTCGGTGGCCTGCAGGCGCTCGGGGATGTGAACCTAAGCGTTGCCGAAAACACCGTTCACGCGATCATCGGGCCAAATGGGGCGGGTAAATCAACCTTGCTGAACTGCCTGGTCGGCAAATTGATCCCCGACACCGGATCGGTCATGTTTGACGGGCAATCAGTCCTGGGGCGCACGCCCTTCGAAATCAACCAGATGGGCATCAGCCGCGTGTTTCAGACCCCGGAGATTTTCGGGGATCTGACGGTCATGGAAAACATGCTGATCCCGTGCTTTGCCAAACGCGACGGGTCGTTCGCACTGCATGGCATCCGCACCGTCACGTCCGAGGCCGAACTGCGCGAACAGGCCGAACAGATGCTGGAAGACGTCAACATGCTTGATAAACGCAACATGCATTCCGCATCCATGTCACGCGGTGACAAACGGCGGCTCGAAATGGCGATGTGTCTTGTTCAAAACCCCAAGCTTCTGCTGCTTGATGAGCCGACCGCGGGTATGGCACGGGCCGATACGAACAACACGATCGACCTGCTGAAAGAGATCAAGGAAAAGCGCGACATCACCATCGCGATCATCGAACATGACATGCATGTCGTCTTTTCCCTGGCCGAACGGATCACTGTGCTGGCTCAAGGCACGCCACTTGTGGAAGACACCCCCGAAAACATTAAGGGCCACCCCAAGGTCAAAGAAGCCTATCTCGGCGAAGCCGCTTAACCCATTCGGTGCCGGCCTGTCCGCCACCCCTCCCCTCGCGAGGATCACAAAATGAACGTCAGACCCGATTTTTCAAAGAACCGCAACATGGCCGAAACAGCCCCGGCTTTTCTGTCTGTTTGGGACATGCACAGCTATTATGGCGAAAGTTATATCGTCCAGGGTATCTCCTTTAATGTTCACGAAGGCGAAATCCTTGCACTGCTGGGCCGTAACGGTGCCGGGAAAACGACCACTCTGCGATCTATCGCACGTATGGATGAACCCCAGGTTAATCACGGCGAAATCTGGTTGGACCACAAACCGCTGCACAACATGACCTCTTACGAGGCATCCGGTGTTGGCCTTGGCCTCGTGCCAGAAGACCGCTGCATCATTCCCGGTCTCACGGTTGAAGAAAACCTGCAACTTGCCCAGATCGCGCCGCCCATTGGCTGGTCGATCGAGCGTCTTTATGATCTTTTTCCGCGTCTCGGCGAACGGCGCAAACAGGAAGGCGTGACATTGTCCGGCGGCGAACAGCAGATGTTGTCCATCGCCCGCGCCCTTGCACGTGATCTCAAGGTACTTTTGCTGGACGAACCTTACGAAGGCCTTGCTCCGGTGATTGTCGACGAAATCGAAAAAACCCTGCGTCTGATCAAGGAACAGGGTATGACCACGATCCTTGTCGAACAAAATGCTGTCCGCGCGCTGCAACTGGCGGATCGCGCGATTATTCTCGACACAGGATCGATCGTTTTCGACGGCAGCGCCGAAGAAGTGCTGGAAAACGATTCACTCCGCGCAGAATACCTCGCCATCTAAACGTCGGGGCACCAGCACTATGCGACGATAGCCGCTCTTGCATAACTGGCGAGAGCGGTTTTTCTTTTGGTCAAAGCGGAGGAGGCTAAAATGAACGATATGACCTACCCACCATCGTCTGATCTTGTGAAGTCGGCGCATATTGATGCGGCGGGGTATGAGGAGATGTATGCGCGGTCGGTGTCTGATCCTGACGGGTTTTGGGCCGAGCAGGCGCAACGGCTGGACTGGATCAAGGCCCCGAGCCAGGTGTCGGATGTTGATTTCACCCTGGGGCAGGTCAAGATCAACTGGTTTGCCGATGGCACGCTGAATGTCGCGGCCAATTGTATTGACCGGCATCTGGCGACGCGCGGCGATCAGACCGCGATCATTTTCGAGCCTGACAATCCTGACGAGGCCGCCAAGCATATCACCTATCGCGACCTGCATCGCAGCGTGTGCAAGATG
>NZ_JBIQWA010000019.1:0-27655 GCF_046591575.1 Marivita sp. S0852 | reverse complement strand
ATCGGTGGTCTGGTCGAATATCTGGGGTTTCTGGTGCAACTCGGCCCGTTCACCCGCACGCGGTATATTGACCCCAAGGACGGCGGACGCGGCCCGTACGGCCATGTGGAGACAGTGCGCACAATCGGCCATAGCACGCTTATCGAGGAGTAAACGCGCAAGCTTTGCCGATCAGGTCTTTGCGATAGGCAGCCCCGTCATCCGCCACCTCGACCGCTTCCACATGAACAACCGCAACACCCAAGGCGAGGCTTATTTCGTACGGGATATGGGGGTCTATGCGGCCCCGGTCGATGACGATCCGTTGCGGGGGTCGTTGGTGCTGAGCCGGTCAAGCTTTATTGAAGGTGCTGAATACCAGGTCGCCCAAGCCGCAACCGGAACCGTGACGGATGCTGGAACTGGCAGCGCGTTCGCGCCATCACCAGCACCCGAAACCCCGCCGCCCGAAACACAGCCGGACTCACCTCCACCTTCACCTAGCGGACGCGATCCCGATCCGAACGACCGGCCCCCACGGCAACAACGAAGAGGGTGGTTCGGTCAATTTATTCGGCGGTCTTTACCGGGGTTCATACTTGATCGTCTCTTGAGTTTTCCGGCGGATCGTCAGCGCGGTCTTGCAGATGAGCTTGATAGAGTATCGCGCAATCCGTCCCTCAGCGATGAGGCCCAAGAGATCCTGCGTGATGGCGCCAGCCGTTCGCGCGCGGCACCAACGCCACGGGAACCCGGAGAGATCAGGGACGAGATGTAAGAGAGGCTGCGCCAACTGGAAGCGGAAGGGCGCCTCAATCGGGAACCGGAAACGCAGACCGAGGTCGATGAGGATACGGAAGTCAGGCCGACACCGATCCCGGAAGAATCAAACGTGCGGGTGGATGAGGACGAAGACGAAAGGCCAAGATGCTCATTCGAAACGATCTGTTTCATGCCAGTCAGCAAGACCGTTGATCGCGAGGAGTTTCGGCGGCAGATGAAATTGCAGGAAGCGGCGCTGAACGGGATGACGCCAACGGAGATGTTGGGCAATCGTGGTGCTTATCTCGCTGATCCGAAAGGGATGAGGCGTTTATCGGAACCATTGCAGGCGAGGACGCGAGAAGAATATCGGGATTCTTTGGAAGATACTTATGAAGAGTTGTACGGCCTCGACGCAGAGGCGGAACTGGATGCGCATATGGCGACGGTTGCCGCGCTTCACAATCCGGATATGATAGCCGGAGGGGCCTATTCGTCCGTTTCGAACCCGAGCATTCCATTGGAAAACCGGATCGGCGGCTTCAACGAAAACAGTTCAATGGGGTCGCAGTGGCAGGGTGCGCGGTCTCAGAGACTGGCCAACCACGCTCGCGAGCAACAGCGCAACAACTGCCCTTCGGTGCAGGTTTATCTGGAAATTTGTCCGAGTGTGCCCGGGCAAGCGGGAACACCAGTCGGAGCAGGAGGACAACACTAATGGCGGCACCTACAGAGCAAGAATGGATCGATGACACCTTGCAAAAATACGGTCCGATCACTGATGCCTCTTACCCATCGGAGCTCGAATTGACTAAGTGGCAAGAGAGATTGCCCGACAGGCTGCTCCAGTTTTGGCGTGAGTATGGCTGGGGCGCATTCTCGGAGGGGCAGTTCTGGACTTGTAACCCGGAACAGCTTCACGCTGTCATTGAAGAGGTGTTCACAGGTGATCCTGAATTTCACCCGTCGGATCTTATTCCTATTGGATACAATGCGCTTGGCATGATTGTTGTGTATCTTGGTGACGGTCGAACAATGACGGTAGATTTACCTTTCGGAACTGTGATTTGGCGGGATCAATCCATCAATAGTGCGACTGGTAAGCCGAATTCCGAATTCATGGTGATTTTTCGCAAGATACGGAGTGGCGCGCATCGCCTTGACTGGACCGACGAGGACGGGACTCAGATTTTCCCCTGGGCGTTGAAAAACCTCGGCCCTCTCGCACGTGGAGAGATCTATGGCTTCGTACCCGCCTACAGCATGGCGCAGAGGTACCCGGTGGAGAACTTGCAAAAGCTGCCCATTGTGGAACACCTCGTCTTCCTCGCATCCCTACAAAAACCGACGCTTTACGACTACGAAAAACCGGAAACCGGCGAAGGCGGGTTCGGCACTCTTGTTCCGAAAAGGCTAGTCGGGCCACAGGAATGACACGTCGGATGTTCTTTATGTCGCTCGCCGCAAGTGCCTACGGCTTGAGGGCTTTCGCTTTGCCAAGACTTGATCCAATGGAGCAAGTCTTGAGACAAGAGTATCGGATCTGGCGACTCCATCATAAGCACCATATCTGGTAGCCTGTCCGCAAATTCGGCGAGAACAATTCAAAGAGGCTACTGCGGTCTGGTGGCGACGCGATAGACCGTCTTTTCATCGCGCGATGCGATCAGATTTCAGGAGCATCTCTCAGCGTGCGGGCGGTGATCTGCCAGAGGTTGAAACCAGAATTTACGACATCCCGGAAGGCTGATAGCCTCTGCGGTGTTATGTGGGGAAACACTTTCAGCTTCAGAAAAGCCCACGCATGGTCGCCAGAGCGGTTTGTGGTTGCTGTTGGTGAACTGGACTATGACGATCCGTTCACAGCGATTCTAAGTTATGACGGAACGCAAACCCAACCTTGGCAGCGTGTGGATGTTCAGAGGGATATCTACGATCTGGGGTTTCTTGCAGCAAAAGCGGAAACCGTAGTGACAGACGTTGCCTTGTCAGACGAGGGAGATGTCTACCTCATCCATGACGGACAGTTTGAGCGGTCCAAGATTCCCGGTGCGAGTGCGTTGAGCGATGACGCGACGGGTCTAGGGGCCGTCTATTCGCTTGTCGTTCGGGACCAGCAACAGGTTGTGACGGGCCGGTCCCGACAGATGTATGTTCGGAACGGTCGTGGCGATTGGTCGACCCTTTCGGCAGGGGAGATCAAATTGGAAGGCTACGGCAGCGAGGATTTCGGAGACAAGGCAGCATTCCTTTCCGATGGGTCTCTGCTGCTAAGCAGCAGTCAGCGGCCATCTGGCCCGAAAGGCACGCTGATGCAGGACCCCCGCATAAGAGCGGATATGACGGCGGAAGAGCTTGGCGAACTGATGGCGCTGCGGCGTGCGGAATCTTCCGACAAAGATCCGATCACACGCCTCTATCACTATATCGACGGTGCATTTAAGGCTCTTGATGTGCCTCCGGATATTCATATCCGTGATATCTACGTTGCTCCAGACGACAAGGTCTGGATCACGGGGGTTGATGGACTTGTCTTGACAGGCACACCGCAAGACGGGTTCCGAAGGCTTGATTTTCATGGCGACACCGAGACGATCCATTCCATCACCCAGTTCAAAGGCGACATGATTGCTGTGTGGGGAACCGGACTTTATCAATTTGACGGGCACCGGATGATCCTGCTCAAACCCAAATTGAATGACCCGTTTCGTAATCGCGATACGCCCGCACCCATGAAGGTTCAGGCGGTGGGCGACATTATGTTCTATTTTGATCATAAGCACGGTGTCTGCCGATGGGACGGCCAGACATGGGATTGGATTTATGTTCCTCCGGAACTTCTTGAACAAGACTTCAGTGGATTGTTGCGCTGACAGGGAGCGTGCAACGGGGAAAAACGATGCCGCAAGACGGAACCGAAGGAGACTGGACGCCGCCTTTTGGGCGAGTGCTGAGAGATATTGGGCCGCCTCAAACCGAAGGCGTCAGACAGCCGGATGCTGCGGTGTTTGAGGCGTATCGCGGGCGCGTGCCCGACGAACTGATCCGGTTTTGGCACGCCCATGGCTGGGGTTCGTGGCGTGATGGTCTTTTTTGGCTGTGCGACCCGCGCCCGTTCGAGCCGATGCTGCAAACACTGTTTGCCGATGATCCGGAATTCGCTTCGGCTGATATCGTCATCTATCTACGAGACGCGTTCGGTGGCGTGATCGGCTGGCACCCGAAGCTTAAACTGGTCAATCTCAATATGCACTGGGGCAAGGTCACGACCACGGATATCACAGTTCAGGAAATCGATGGGAAACATCTCTTTAACGACGATCACGCAGTCGCCTCGGGCGTTGCAACCCGTGCTATCCGCGACGAGGGCTGGTTGGGCGACGAGTCGGGTGGACCTGTTTTCGATGAACTCCGCGCGCGTCTGGGACCGATCACCGAAGATCAGGTCTACACCATGGCCCCGCATGTGCGTTTGGGTGGCGCAGGAGAACCAGACGATTTCTCGATAGGCGGGTTGGTTGAATACATGGGCTTTCTCGCACAATTGGGACCGTTCACGCTTATGCGCTACGTAGATCCCAAGGAGGGTGGGCGTGGCCCTTACGGTCACAGCGAGCCGGTGCGCACAATTGGCCATAGCACGCTGATCGAAGAGTAAACGCGCAAGCTTCGCCGATCAGGTCTTTGCGACAGGCAACCCCGTCATCCGCCATCTTGACCGGTTCAACTTGGAAACCCATGAGGATTACATGATCCAATTCACTCGCGCCGCTGCCGGGTCCGAAGACGTGCTTCTTGTCTCGGCTGTTCATGAAAGATCTGATCCTTTCGACCCGGATACGAGAATATACCGCTATGACCACCGTCTTGGCGCAGACGGGTGGTTCTTTGACGACCTGTCCATGGATGTACAATCCATCACCCTGTTTCAACCCGACGAAGCCACTCGCTATTTCTGCTGTCTCTCTTCGCAGGGCGAAGTCTATCATAATACCGCTCGCGGCCCTTTTACGGAAACGATAACAGGTGTCGGAGTTGCGCAAGGCGGGCGCTTGCACAGGATCACGGCCGTTGATTCCCAACTTGTTGCTTGCGGAGAAAACGGTCAGGTCTTCATTCGATCGAAGGTCGGGAATTGGGACGCAATCGCTGGTAGCGGGCCGGAACGCGCTGCCGAAGTGGCACGGTCATTTGAGACTGCTCCTCCACCGACCGATCCCAGGTTCTTGGAATGGGTGCAAAGCATGGCGAACCCGTTCAAATCATCGGTTTTGCTTTTTGCAGCGACTGGAACAAGCGTTGATGATCTATATGTCGCCGGCGCAACCGCCAACGGGGCAGGTATCCTGCGCCATCATTCAGCGATGGGCTTTGCTGATGTTCCTGTTCCGAAAATTCAAAGCATTTCAGATCTCATGCAGGCACCGAACGGCACCATATGGGCCTGCGGAAAGGGAGGAACGATTTTGGTCGGCAACCGGGAGCGTGGTTTCGAAGACAGATCGACTGGAAACGAACTGACACAGTTTTCGTCCCTCGCGTGGTATGAAAACGCGTGTTGGATCGCGAGCGTATCGCAACCGCGCGGACTCTTTCGATGTGAAGAGGGTGGTCGTCCCGAACGCTTGGCCGAAGCACCGCGCGATGTTCAGTCACTTTCTGCCGTTGGAAAGGTGCTTTGGGCTGTTGGTCAGAAAACGATCTATCGACTCGAAAACGGGAACTGGGAAAGAATTGCTCATCCGGATGTTAAGTGAAGGCGAAAGCCGGAATGAATTTCATTCTTTAAATTATTGCTTAAGCGCCCTGAACTGATGCGGTGGATGCCTCCACCCAAAGGCATCGAGTGTGCCAAAGTGATTTCATATGAACCAAAGAGAGGGAGGCATCCATGTCAGAGATTAGCATATTGGCGATTGATTTGGCCAAGAACAGTTTTCAGGTTTGCGCGGCAAGTGGTGACGGGACTATGGGAAAGAACAAATGTGGAAACAGATATTCTACGTGCCACATCCGAGACGCTTGTCTAGCCAAAGGCTGTTGATTGTCACTGAGAACTGACCCGGTATTTTCACCGGGATTTGACCCGTCAAGCGGGCTTCGGTTTCGAGGTCTCCAACCGAGCCGTTACCTGCGGCTCCACATCTTCATAGGTTTGACCCGTGTGTTCCGCGATATCCGAGATCAACGCGTGTTTGCGATGTTCGGCCATTTGCAAGCCGCCCAAGGTGCGTTGCAGGAAGATGAACGCCGATGCGATATCACCGTAACCCAGAGCTGCGGCGGCCTCAAAACGGCGCGTGTCGAAGGCCACGCAGATGGTCGGAAGCCTGCGCCACCCCGATGGCATCGCCGAGGATCATGTCGTCGATGGCGCGGAGATCTTTGGCGCGCGCGTCCAGAATTGCTTCGACATCGCTCATGAACGGCCCGTATCTTCTTGGTCGAGCCGATCCAGCAGGCGCAGCCCCTCCTCGGGATCGCCGCTGGCAGCACGGGTCCGGAACCGCGTTTCAAGATCGAACTCGGTCTGCCGCAGAGTCACATATGCCTTTCCGCAGCTTGCGAAATTCCGCCGATCACCCGGCCTCTGGCCCAGAGTCCCCCGCCGGTCGCTGTCCCGCAGCCTCTGTGTCAGGTGCGGTGATCGACAGATGTTGCCGCTTTAACCACCTCAAATACGGGGAAATCCATCGCCCGGCTTTACGGCAGCACGGTGCCCCGGATCACGTGTGAATAGAGCGGGCCGTCGTAATGTTTGACCCGGTCGGTGATCGCGGAGCGGGTCATGCGGTCCTTGATGGGCATGGGGTCGGCAAACCCGCCCATCGTGTCGACATAGGCCGGCAGATGACCCGAGGCGACCAGCCGCCAATCCAGTGTCAGTCCCGGTTTGATCACCTGTGCCAGCTTGTAGACGGTCGTGGTGCAATTCGCGGTCAGCGTGTTGTAGAACCGCGGTGTTTCGGCCAGGTCATTGCCCAGGGCGATGAAAGACTGAAACAGGTCACGGCGCTGCTGTTCGTTGAGGTTGACGGGGTAGAGACGCACGTCTTCCTGGCGGTGATTGGTGCGCAGCTTGATCGCGTCTTCTTCTGTTGTGGCCAAAAGCACCAATTCGAACTGGCGGAAAAAGCCACCGGTGACGTTAAAGCTTTCATGTGCCTCTTTGCGGGTTTCGACAGAAAACACGATGCGCTGCCCATCGGCAAAGCCAAAGCTGACCAGAAGATGCGCGATATTCGGGCTGTCCCAGACTGAGGTCAGCATGTCCACGCTGTGCAGCTGTGACAGATCGACGGTCCGCGTGATCCAGCGCTCATCGGCCTCGGACACGCCATGCCAGTCGAAATCCCGCACATCGTGCAGCGTGACGATGTCCCCCTCCTGTTCGGCGGTCATTGAGCGGGCGACGTCGGATGCCCAGTCAAGATCGCTTTGCGGGGTGATCGTGGCGTACCAGCCCAGGACAGTGGCGGCGATAACACCAAGGAGCCCCCATCCCCACCGGCGGGCCCGGACGCGCATGACAAGCGCGGCAAGGACCGCGACCGCGACACCGGCCTGTGCGATTGCCAATGCGCTTCCAGCCAGATGGACAGACAGCGCGACCCAGCTCCAGGCGGCAAAGGCGAGGGTCAGGAGAGCAAATCCAAGATGTCCGGTCAGGCGTGTCCACGATATGCGCGATGGGGCGATGTCACTGTTATACATGGTTGAAATCCTGCAAAGGCAAAGGGGATCGGGCCGCAGTGCGGGTCACATGACGGCCCGCAAGATCATGCAGCGTCAGAGCTGGACACTTCGGCCAAAAGGCGCTCGGTGCGGGCATCTTCAAGCTTGTTGTAGATGCGGTCGCTTTCTTCTGCATCGCGGATCGACTTGGTGATCCCGGCGGTCGAGCTGACCAGCATCAGGGCCGCCATCGCGTAAAACCCCTTGGCCGAGAAGCTGGCTTCGAGGAACCAGATCCCGCCTGCCATCATGACCGCTGCAATGGCAAATTGCGCGTAGGTGAACAGGGTCCAGGCTTGGGACGGTTTTTGAACATAGTTACTCATGGTAAGATCCTTTGAATGGGGTGGGAGTGTTTCTGTTTGAGAGGCGATTTGGACGCCAGCTGTGTTACGACCGGGCGTTTTTGAGGCGCGCAAGAACATCATCTGCCGTGCTGCGTTTGGCGCTGCCCATGCCCGCCTCGGCCAGCCGATCGTTTACGGCATCTGCGTTTTCCGCCAGCGACAGTTCGGCCATCGCGACCATCGTGTCGTCTGCATGGGTCTGGCGTTCCTGCAGGCGTTTGAGGGTTGCTGCGGCATCGGACAGATCGTTGCGGTTCAGCGCGGGGGCGGAGCCCCGGACATGCTGGGTTTTTGCCGTGGCTTCCGCCAACCGCTGTCCGCGCTTGAGCTCTGCAAGCTGGGCTTCGCTGTTTTTCAGATCGCGGCGCAGGACGGCGATTTCCCGATCATAGGTTTCGATCGTCTTGCAGGTCGCGTCGCGTTCGGCTTCGAGCTCTGCGATGGCCTGCGCTGCGTCCTGAGCCAGATCATCCCGGTCCTTCGACAAAGCATCAAGCGCGCGGGTTTCCAGTTCTGTGATCTTGGCCTCGATGCTGGTCAGGCGGCGCTTTTCCTTTTCGGCATAAGCCATGACGACCGCCACAGCCTTGCGTGATCGTGCCACGCCTTCGGCCGCGTCACGCATCTGCTGGCGCAGGAGGGCAACCGCGTTTGCATCAAGAAAAGCTTGGGAGGCATCAACGGATGTGCCGCGCACAAGTGTAAAAAGCTGTTTGAACATTTTTCTTTCCATCGCTATTTGAACGCTGTTCATAAATTCGTTATACCGAAAAATGAACGCTGTTCAAGAATTATTATGAACATTGTTCAGGAAACAGTCTGGAGGCACCCCGTGGACAATAAACGCGCCCAAAAGAAAGAGGATCTGCGCAATCGCATGATTGACGCGGCCGAAGAGATCATTTCGGAAAAGGGGTTGGCGAACCTCAAAGCGCGCGACGTGACCGCACAGGCCGGGTGTGCGTTAGGTGCGATCTATACGGTTGTCGCGGATCTGGACGAACTGATCATGCGGGTCAATTCATGCACCTTGTCGCGTTTGGGGGTGGCATTGCATGATGCTCTGCCAAAAGATGCTTCTCCGAAACAGACGATGCATGCTTTGGCAGCGGCCTATGTGGGCTTTGCCCTGGAAAACACCACAACCTGGTCCGCGATCTTCAGCCATCGTTTGCCCGAAGGCACAGACGTGCCTGAATGGCACCGTGCCGAATATCCCGTGCTGATCGCGGAAATTATCGAACCGTTATCACAGCTGCGCCCGGACCTTTTGCCGGACCAGCTTCGTCTGCGGGCACAAACCGTGTTCGCGGCGGTTCATGGCGTTGTGCAGCTGTCCATCCACGGGCGGTTCGTTGGCGTTCCCCGCGACATGCTGGCCGCCGAAGTGGATGCCTTGGTCGATGCGATGACGCGGGGGCTCGACACGGGCGAATAGCACAGTGTCATCTGTACGGTTGAGAGACCTGTTTTGTACAAATCATCCCGTTTTAACAAAGTGTTAATAGGTCCGGATCGGCCCCAATGTTTCGCGCGCGAAACATGTTCCGATCTGCGCAATCCAAAAAGTGGGCTCCGGTTTTCGGAACAAATTGCGCGCTCCCCAGCCCGGGCTAATCCTCCAGCGCCGCCAGCACATCGCGCCCCACATCGTCCCAGCTGCGCAAACGGGCTTTGGCAATCCGCGCCTCCAGCCCTTGGCGGTGATCGGCATCCAGCAGCGATTTGAGTGCATTTTCAATGCTGTGCATGGAGACCGGATCGCAATATTCCACCAGATCGCCGCCCACCTCGGGCATGGAGGAGGTCTGCGACACAATCCCGGTCTTGCCGTAGCTCAGCCCCTCGCCAATCGGCAACCCCCAGCCTTCGTAAAGGCTCACCGTCGCGGTAAACTGGCACTGCCGGTAAAGATGCCCAAGTTCGGCATCGGTAGGGGCCTCCAGCCAGATCACCCAGCCGCCAAACCCCCCGGTGCGCTCCAGCATCGTCAGAAACCCGTCGGTCAGCCACCCCCGCTTGCCGGCCAGCACCAGCCGGGGCAGCTCGATATCGTGGCGCCGCGCCAGCCGCACCCAGACCTGCGCCAGCCGCCAGAGGTTCTTGCGTGGCTCAATCGTGCCAACGCACAGCGCATACGGCACTGTCATCGCCTCGTGGACTTTCGGGTTCAGGGCAGAGGGGCTGTCCGCGTCAGGTCCAACCCCGGCCTGTGCCAGAGGGGTGACATGCACCGTACCGTCAAGCCCTTGATCATGCAGGAACTCCCTGAGATCCGCTGCCGTTGCCTGGGAATTGGCAAGGTATCCCGTCACATAATCGGCGGACCCCACCAGCCATCGGTGATAGCTGCGGGCCGCGCGGGGATCTGCCAGTTCGGGCAGTTTCATCGGGATCAGATCATGCACCAGCAGAAACACTCGGACACCGCGATCATGGGCGCTGCGAAACACGGTTTCGACTTTGCCCCGCCCCCAGATGGCCCCCAGACCGCACAGTCTGTCGCCGGGTCTGGCCACTTGTGTGAACGGGCGCAGGGACACCGGTTTGAGGGCTTTGCGGGGCCGGTAGAGCCGTTGCCACAGCCCGAAATCCAGACCGCGCTTGTCAAAATATCGCGATTTGCCGCGCCAGCCGGCCAGCCGCATCCGGGCGATATGTACGGTTTGTTTGTACGGTTGGCCCCGGTAGCGTTCAAGAAACTGCTCTGGAATCCGGGCCTTCAGCGCCCGAAGGTCCAGAGCCGCAGCCAGCGCTTCGATGTCAAACGCATCAAGCGCGTCCAGCACGTCGATGGCCGGACAACACAGATAGGTGCGGCGGCCGGGGTGATGAAAGCCCAGAAACACATCGCGCCCGCGCAGCCGGACAGCCTGTGCAATGATCCGCACCGCCGCGCGTTGAATGCCGCTGACGGAACGATGCGCGCGGATATAGGTGACGATGTCGCTGACATCGAAGAAAATCTGAGTCATATATCCCAGCTGTCCTGATCTTCTGGCCCTGGGTCGCGGTGTTACGGCAAGCGACGTGCAAGGTCCATCTTGGCATGTGCCGTCATGGGCGTGGCGCGTTCACGCATGACCGTGACAGGAAAAATTCCTTATTGGCACCATCATTGTGCCAAACTGTCTGGCTAAGGTCATGGCCTTCTGAAACCGCACTTGGAAACGCTCTGACTGCGGGAGGGATGACAGCGCCTGTTTTCGACGACCCGCGCAGAAAGGACGTGGGTGTACCTGCACATGCCGATCGCACGGGATGTTCACAGATCCTTAACGCATTGGCGTCTGTAATGCCGCCCAAGAGAGCGGTTTTGGAAAGCAAAGGCAGTCTTGGACATATGCGAAACTCATCAGATCTGCGCACGATTTCGCCGAACGCCTTGAGGGTTTTGCTTGAAAATATGCGGTTTGATGATACCAGAACTTTTAATATGAATGGCGGCAAAGACCGTTCCGGAATGAGCAGTGAGCAGAAAGCACGCAAAATTGGCTTCCCTCCCTTGCGCGACAATTTTGGTTTCGGTGGCTTCGCTGTCTCGGGCCTAACAACATAACTCCTTAGGAGACATGAACGTGAGCAATTCTAGTCCAGCCGGCCCCATGGGGATCCTGGGAGATGCGCTGATCGGTGAAACGCTGACGGCGCGTCCCAATGCAATCCAGGATGCCGATGGCATCAATTATGCAACCGCATCCTTCCAGTGGTTGCGCGACGGAGAGCCCATCCCGGGGGCCAATAGCCAGTTTTACAATGTATCGACCAATGACATTGGTGCCGAGCTGAGCGTCCGCTACAGCTATACGGACAACCGCGGAAATTCCGAAAGCGTCACAAGCGATCCGCGGCCGCCTGTGCCTGCGGATCTACCACCCACCGGAGGGAGCGGTACGCCCGATCCGACCCCTGGCGGTGGCGGTCAAAACCCCAGCCCCGCCAACCCCAACAATTCCGCACCTGATGGTCCACTGGGCATTCTGGGTGATGCGCTGGTCGGAGAGACACTGACAGCGCGTCCAAATGCGGTGCAGGATGCCGATGGCATCAATTACGCATCCGCGTCGTTTCAATGGTTGCGCGATGGAGAGCCGATCCCCGGGGCGACGGCACAATTCTACGATGTGACGTCGGCGGATCAGGGCTCCCAGATCAGCGTGCAATGGAGTTACTATGACAATGGCGGCACCCTTGAGGTTGTCGTCAGCGACCCGGAGCCCACGGTCCCCGGTGGCGCACCGGTTGACCCCCCGGATACAGGGGGCGGCACCCCGCCAGTTGAGCCCGAGGTCCCGGTCGAGCCGGAAGTTCCTGAAGAGCCAGAGGTGCCAAACATTCCGGAGCCGCCAGCGGAGCATGTGAATTCCGTGCCGATCGGCAAGCTGATCATCATGGGCTTTCCGGTTGAGGGCGCAGAGCTTTGGGCACGGACCGATGCGGTGTTTGACCGCGACGGGTTCGATCCTGCCAATGCGTCGTTTCAATGGCTGCGGGACGGAGAGCCAATTCCGGGCGCAACACGTGAGACCTATGCCATCACAGAGGCAGATCGCAGCGCATCGCTCAGCGTTGAGTTGAGCTTTGTCGACGGCAAGGGAACGTTGGAAACCGTGGTCAGCGACCCGGAGCCGCCTGTGCCGGACCCGGATGCCGGACCGGACAGCGGCCCAAGTGCGACAGGTGTGCTTGAAGGCACCCCAGAGGATGACGCAGCCCTTGTCGCAACGGCAGGCATCGGACGCATCGATGGTCTGGAGGGTGTGGACACAGCCGTCTTTGGTGGTGTGCCAACAGATTACACGCTGACACTTGGTGTGGATACTGTCACGGTGACCGACCGCACGGCGGATGGGCTTGGAACCATCACGCTTGATAATGTGGAGCTGATCGACTTCGGAACAGAGTTGGCCGTCTTTGGCCGTCCGGTGGATTTGCGCGACTTTGGCGGCCATACACAGCTCGATGCCGACGCGCTCGAAAGCTTTGTCGAGATGTATATCGCCTATTTCAACCGGGCACCGGATGCTGCGGGTCTGGCCTTCTGGGGCACGGCACATGCGAATGGTCTGTCGTTGGAAGATATTGCACTGCAGTTCTCGACGCAGCCTGAGATGCTTGAGACCTATCCGGCAGACAGCAACAATTTCGAATTTGTCTCTGACGTTTATGCAAACGTCCTTGGTCGGGCAGCTGATGTAGACGGCCTGAATTTCTGGGCCGGCGGGCTGAACGATGGAGAGATCACCCGCGGAGAGATGATCCTCAAGGTTCTCGAAGGCGTGAAAGAGCCGCTTCCGGCCGGAACCGATCAGGCGCTCATCGACCAACAGACCGCCGATCGGCAATATCTCGAACAGAAGACCGATCTGGGTGCCTTGTTCGCCGTGCATCGCGGCATGTCCGATGCCGATGACGCGGCGCAGGTCATGGCGTTGTTCGATGGCAGCGCAGACAGCCTGTCTGCTGCCGTCAATGAGGTCGAGCGTCTTTACACGGAAGCGATGGATCCGGTGAACGGCGACTTCCTCATGCCGCTTGTGGGCGTCCTGGAGGACCCCTTTACGGTATAAGTCGCAAACCCGAACTGGCCCTTCCGAGGGGCATCGAAAAAGCCAGCCGGAGCAGAATCCGGCTGGCTTTTTGTTTTTGGAATGGGGGCAGGGCGGTGTCAGCCTGTACTCTGATCACATGACGGCAGGTGCCGTCGATCTGTGACGGAGGAGGGCAGGGTGAACGAACGCCCGACGATCCATGCCAGGGTCGATTTCAATGGATAGGTATCGCGATAGGGACTGCGGGCAGCAGATGACACCCTATTTGAAATCCGTTAGTCCTTTGTCGAAGGAACGCGTATTTCGGCTGGAAAAGAGGAGAGGCGCGTCGGGGGGCTGGGGATAAAGATGCAAACGGCACGGGTGCGACTTGCTTGACCACGAGACATTGTTCGACGCCCACCACGTAAGATTTTTCGAAGGTGCGCCGCAGCGTGATGACCTGAAACCTGGCGAATTGGGTGTCAATATCGACCTCTTCCGCCAGGTCAAAGACCATTACAAGAAGTCGAGAGAGAACCTGCCCTGCCGGGTTCTCGCGGATATCTGCATGGACATTCAGGACGATGGCTATATCGGACGGCAGGACGACAGTGCCGAGCGGATCGGCACGCATTGGACGACCGTCCAACGCTGGCGCTCGCGCTTTGCCGCCGCCGGGTTCCTGCATCGCCACAACCTCAACGGCCGGTTTTCCGTCGACACGAACGTCGCGATGCGGCTTGATTCAGACGGTAAGGTGATCAAACCGACGGGCAGCAAACCTCACAAGTTCAAGTTCTGACCTTGCTCCCAGCCAGGCGTCTTGTCCGCGTTCAATGCCGTTCTCTTCGTCTCGCTCAACCGGACCCCGGAACCGCTTCTCGTCCGGCGCGGTGATGTTGTCCTGCCGGGCAATTGCCATGTCTTTGTAGAAGGTCTCGCGCAAGCGCGTCGTCCAGGTCGTGGGCCATGCGGTGATCTTCTGTCTTAACTGTCATGCCCGAAGATGCGTGCCATGATCCGCGCACATCTCACACACTCATTATAAAGCAGTATATAGCGATTGATATAGTGATATATCTACGGTATGAAAAAGGAACAACGGCGCACTTATACGTCGCAGGCGACATGCATGGCGCATCAACCGCGCCAGCACTTTGGCCCGATAGCAATGCGACGATGACCCCAGGGCCGGAAAGGGGAAGGCGGGATGGCGATCTATCATCTCTCGGCGCAGATCGTGGGGAAGGGGGGCGGGCGGTCGGCTGTCGCCGCGGCCGCCTACCGGCATTGCGCCAAGATGGAACGCCAGGAGACTGCCGAGGAGATCGACTACTCCCGGAAAGGCGGCAATGCGCATTCGGAGTTTGCACTACCAAAGGAGGCACCGGACTGGCTGGCAGGGTTCGCAGCAGACCACACGACGGCAGAGACCAGTGCGTATTTCTGGAACGCGGTCGAGGCACATGAGAGCCGCAAGGATGCGCAGCTGATGCGCGAGTTCGTCCTGGCGCTGCCGGTCGAGTTGACCACGGACCAGAACGTCGAACTGGTCCGGGACTTCGTGGCACGCGAGCTGTCGGCGCGCGGCATCGTCGCGGACTGGGCCTATCATGACATGGAAGACAATCCGCATGTGCATGTGATGACGGCGTTGCGGCCGCTGACCGAGGACGGGTTTGGCGCGAAGCGCGTGCCGCTCTTGGACGAGGATGGGGAGGTGCTACGCGGGTCGGACGGCAAGATCCGCTACGAACAGTTCACCGGCGGGATGGAACGTCTGCGCGAGATGCGCGAGGGCTGGGCGGAGGTTCAGAACCATCACCTTGCCAAGCATGGCCATGACATCCGGGTCGACCATCGCTCCTTCGAGGATCTGGGGATCAATGCGATCCCGTCAAAGCATCGGGGGGTGGCGGCGGACAACATGGATGCCCGGGGTGAACCGTCCGAGTTGATGACCAATGCGAAACGCGCCGCGCGGGAAAACTACCTGCGCTATGCAGAGGACCCGTCGCTGGTCCTGAAGAAGATCACAACACAGAAGGCGGTCTTCACCCGTCATGATATTGCGCGTGAGATCCACCGGACAGACTGTTCGACGGCCGAGTTTCAGGCGCTTTTCTACCACGTTGGGGCGCATGAAGAGCTGGTGCCGGTGGCGGCCCCCGCCTTCGATCCGTTCACCGGTGAGGAGACGACGGAGCCGCTTTTTTCAACTCAGACCATGGTCGAGCTGGAGCATCGAATGGTCCAAAACATCCAAGCTCTGGCGCAGAGATCGGGACCGATCATCGATGCGACAGAGCTTGATGCGGCCTTCGCGCAGTTCACGGAGAAACGCGGGTTCGATCTCACCGACCAGCAGAAGATGGTCGCGCGACACCTCACGGGTGACCGGGGCGCGGCGGCTTTGGTGGGCTATGCCGGAGCCGGCAAGTCGACGGCGATCGACGCCACGCGAATGGCCCTGGAGCGCCAAGGCTACACGGTTGTCGGTGGCGCTCTGGCTGGGATCGCGGCCGACAATCTGCGTGTCGAGGCTGGCGTCGAGAGCCGGACGCTGGCGTCCTGGGAGTACCAATGGGCGAAGGGCGACATGCTGCCGGACGCCAAGACCGTCTTCGTCATGGACGAGGCCGGGATGGTTTCGTCACGTCAGATGGAGAGCATCACGCGGACGTTGAACGAGGCCGGTGCGCGCATGATCGTGCTCGGGGATGCGCGGCAGTTGCAGCCGATCCAGGCCGGTGCCGCCTTCCGCGCCTTCGTCGATGTGACGGGCTATGCCGAGCTCGACAGCGTGGTGCGGCAGCGCGAACTCTGGATGCGGGAGGCGGCGATCGCCTTCGGGTCGGGCCGGGCCGAAGAGGGTATCGCGGCCTATCTTGAGCGGGACGTCCTTGCCTGGTCGGAGAGCGACGAAGACGCGCGGGCGGCGCTCATCGCGGACTGGTTGCCCTATCATCAGGCGGCGGCTGACGTCACCATCATGGCACATCGCAACACGGACGTGATCGCGCTCAACGCCGAGGCGCGGGAACGGCTGAAGGCCGTGGGTGGGCTTGGCGAGGATCAGCCCTTCGCCTCCGAGCGCGGTGAAAAACCTTTTGCGACCGGCGACCGCATCCTCTTTCTGAAGAACGAACGCAGCCTTGGGGTGTTCAACGGATCGACCGGCGAAGTGGTCGCCTCCGCGCGCAACGGGCTTGAGGTGCGTGTCTACGGGCACGTTGATCCGATCACGCTGCGGGCCAACGAGTACAACCATGTCGACTACGGCTATGCGCGCACGATCCACAAGGAGCAGGGCAACACGGTCGACCGCGCCTTCGTCTACCTGTCGCCGACGATGGATGCGCAGCTCTCCTATGTCGCACTGACGCGGCACCGGGACGAGGTCTCGCTCTACGCAGCGAGCGAGAGCTGACCGAGATGATGACCCGCGACCGGCTACAGGACTCGACCGCGCTCTATCGTGACCGGGTCGACTACCAGGATATCGTGCGCGGCTTTGCCGAGCGGCGCGGCTTCCCGACGACACGGGTGCTGACGGATTTCGTGAAGGCGAACCTGCACTATCTGCGCAAGCGTTTCGATAAACTGGCCACCGCCTTCGACGGCTTAAGCAAACCGCCAATGGAGCATCCGCTGGAGAATGGGCACGTGATGGAGCAGGGCAGGGGTGTCGGTGCTTCGGAGACTGGCAAGAGCCGCCCAGCTGGGCCTCTGCGCGCACAACCGCCGGACCTGGATCAAGGGTGTGTCCGCCCGACCGGACCCGAGAAAGCGAGAGCAAACATGCCGCTCGAAAACCCGCTGATCGAGGCCAGTCCAGACATTGCCCCGCTCGACTCAAAGGCGCTTCGGACCCGCGCGGGTGTTGATCTGTCGGCGCGGCCCAGTTTGGCGACAGCGCGCGACATCGCGGGCCGCATCTATATTGACCCAGACCGGGCTGTGGACCAGATGGTTGCGCGCTACGCGGAAACCGGGGACCAACATCAGCTTGTCTCAGAGGTCGAGCGGAGACCGGAGACGTTCGGGGATCTGCGCGGGCGCACGCGCCTCGGGATCGCAAATGCCGAGCGGCGATCCGCTCTTGAGCAGGCGCAAGTGATGGCGCGTCAGATCGAGACCGTCACCGAGGCACTGCGCAAGATTGAGGCGCGTATTGCGGAGCAGCATGATCAGTGGCGGCAGGCAATGACCCGGCCTTTGCCCGATCTCTCGTCTGAGGCTGGACAGGTCTTGCAGCAGGTGGCCGAGTTGCAGAAGGCCCCGTCAGGTCCGACCAGGGACGCGGCGGCGCGTTTGCTTTTGAGCGACAGGGCGTCGATGCAGGAGGTGGGCCGGTTTCAGCAGGCATTGGCGGAACGCTACGGACGAGGTCATGAGACGGTCGCCAAGGGCCTTGAGGCCGATCCGGGGCTTGCTCGGAAACCCTCCGCTGAACGGCAGCAGGCGCAGCTTCGCATACAATCGGTCCTGCAGGCGGTGCCGGTGATCAATCAGATGCGGGATCGCATGCGCCAACAGGATCGCGCGCCCGATCTTGGGCGGGACAAATCACGCGGGATCCAGCGCTAAAGCAGAACCGCTTGTCAGAAGCGCCACCCTTGCTTTGATCGAGCCCTAAGACCATCAAGAACCCCGTTTCAAGGGGTGGGTGCTCGCCATGGTCGAAGCTTCGCTTCTGCGCGTGGCTCCGCTCCCGCGTACCGCGCCCTTGAAACGGGAACCTTGCTGTTCTTTTTTCGGGCTCAAGCAAGGGACGGCTCCGAAAGCAGATCAACTTTCATCTTCAAGATCAGGCTCCCATAAAATGCGCGTTGCATACAATCATGCGGTTTATTGGACATCCCTTCGACCCCTCCGGGGTGTAAGGCAGGTACCGGGGCAAAAAGCTTAGAAAAAGGCTGTGCGGATCGTGACGCTTGACGTATCGCGTCAATGTCGCTATCTTGGTAAGCAATAATGATCCTGAGTTACAGAGACAAAAAGACCGAGGAGTTTGCAAACGGGGCGTTGGTGAAAACCGTCCAGGGCTTTGCCGATCAGGCAGAGCGCAGGCTGGCTATTCTCAACGCGGCCACGTCTCTCGGTGATCTTCGCGCGTTGCGCAGCAACAGGCTCGAAGCGCTTCGTGGTAACAGGGCAGGGCAGTATTCCATCCGCATCAATCAGCAATGGCGTATCTGTTTCACCTGGCCTGACACCGACCCAGGACCATCAGATGTTGAAATCGCGGACTACCACTAGAGGAAAGGAGGAACCCCATGTTCAAACGTGCAGTACATCCCGGTGTGATCCTCAAGGACGAGCTCGAAGAGCTTGGCATCACGCTCACAGAATTCGCCCGTCAGATCGACGTGCCCGCAAACCGCGTCTCGCAGATCATCAGCGGCAAGCGTGCCATCACAGGTGACACCGCCCTGCGTTTTGGGCACTGGTTCGGCACCGATGCGCAATTCTGGATCAATCTCCAGGCGCAGTTCGATCTGGCCGTTGCCGACCAGGCGACCGGAGAGGAGATCAAGAAACTTCCCACGCGCGCGAGTTACGCAGCGCGGTCGCCGAGTGATCAGCCAAGGCTGGTCTGATCAGGAGGGTAAACAACAGTGAACAAAGAGCATTGGCAGGTTTACCAGCATTCCGCACCCTCTTCAAAGAAGTCACTTGATAAGTCTTAAAATACCGACCCAGCTGAGTGTATTTTAAGAGGCAGGATACCTTCCATTGATCTTGCCCCCGTTTCACCGGACACTCAGGCGGTTGCGGTTTGAGCTGCGATAAACTCGCGTGGTGAGCGCATCTTCAACCCTGAATGCGGGTGATTGTCGTTATAGTCCTCGAACCACCCGGCGATCAATCCAAGGACGGTGGCGGCGACTGGCAGCGGCGTGATGTTCACGTAATCCCGCTTCAGCGTGTTGACGAAGGGCGAGCCATTGTCCGCCATTGGTCCGAGGACAATGGCGAGCGATACACTATTGCTCTGCGGGCTCTTCACCGGAGTGAAGCAGGGCTTGAGGCCGAGCTAGCGGGCGAAGATGCGGGTGTCCTTGGCGATGTAGAGCGAGCCATTGTCACTGAGCATCTCGACCTGGTGCGGCGCGCGGTGGCCACCGAACCGCGCTTCCACCGCTGCCAGCATCATGTCGCGCACGTCCGATCCGCTGATGCCTGCGTTCACGACGGCGCACCAGGAGATGATCTCGCGGTCATGGGCGTCGATGATGAAGGCCCCGCGCACGATGTCGCCGTTCCAGCAAGTGAACTCGAAGCCATCACTGCACCAGCGCAGGTTTGAGCGTAGCGTCACGACCTTGCCGTTGTGGGCGCGGTCGGTTCGCTCGGTGTATGGCCGCGCCAAGAGCAAATTCTGGGCCTGCATGATCCGGTAGACGCGTTTGTGATTAACAGGCGCTGCGTCTTGCGCCCGTAATTGCCGGTTCAGGATGGCCGTTATGCGGCGATAGCCATAGGTCGGTCGCGCTGCCACGAGCTTGGTGATCAGCGGCACCACCGCCGCATCTTGCGCTTTATGGTAGCGCCGACGCGGCTTCGCGCTTCCCGTCACGCGGGCGTGCAGGTTCGATCTGGAAACGCCCAGGGTCTCGGCTACGACGCTCATTGGGAACCGTCCTTCGGCTGCGACTGCACATGCCACGTCAGTTTTTTTGAGCGTGACTTGTCGAGCGCTTCCTTCAGGATCTCGACTTCCAGCGTCTTGCGCCCGAGTTGGCGCTCCAGCTCGCGGATGCGGTCTTCCATCTGCCGGACGGCGCGATTGCTTGTGACGTCATCGTCCCCAGACACGGCCACGGCCCCTCCCTCCAGCATCAGACGCCGCCAACGATACAGCAAGTTCGGCGCGACGCCATTGCGGCGCGCAACGGCGGAAATGCTGGCGGTCTCGCCCAGCGTCTCCTCCACAATCCGCAGCTTCTCGGATGACGACCAGCGGCACCTGCGGCCGCCGTCGGTGATGATCTCATAGTCAGACATAAGCACGTGCTTAGGGATATCCCCAAGCCTCCATGGTTATGCCCAAGTGTCCGGTCGAAAGGGGGGCCAGTTCATCCATCAACAATTACTCAAAGAGAGATATGTTAGTACTATGAAAAAAATCATTTTGTTTCTTTTAATACTATCGGTTTCAATTGCGCCTGTTTCTGCAGAAGCTGAAACAAAAATAGTCATTTCCTATCCTCCTGGAGGAGTGGATAGAAAATGTACTTGGACTCAACGAAGTATCGTTGAGGACACTCAGGAGGCTCTCGAGAAAGAAGGTTTCTCAACTGAAGTTTTGTAAGTAGGCCGCCCAATTATTGGAGTCCAGATCAGACGCCGGATGCAGATGCATTTGTATTTTTTCAATACTCATCATCCGGCGCACAGAACGGTAACTTTTACTATTGTGCAATGTCTTTCCTTATAGGTGGTGGCGAGACCTCTGACGTGGAAAATCTAATTCCAAAATTTCTTTACACTTACCTATTCACTACGAATCACCAAAGGCGTTACAATCGCGAAGCCAGCGACGAAATAACGAGTTTTGCGTTGAAAGTAGCGCGGAGCATAAACTAGCACTTGGAGCGACACTGAAACGTGACAGGTCCAGTTTAGAGTCGTCACGTTTGTAGCGGTCTGAAGTGCGTGCAGAAATCAAGAAATCTGCACGCTGCGATAAATCGGCTTCGGTAAAGTCGTTCATCCCCTGCACTATGCTCGAACTCCTGAAATTCGGGCATCGACGGAGGTATTTCTTCGTGTGGGGGTCCTCGAAGTAGCGTTACATCGAGGTGAGCTCAGAGCAGTTATGGAGGTATCCCGGAGTGGTCTTAGAAAGTTTTAATTTTGTTGTCTCGTGCCTAAATAAACAGTGCCGCAGCGAGTACACATGCGAGCACGATCCCAAAGTTCGCTTCTAAATGAGCGTACCTCTGCAACTTCGGCTTCATAGTCTTCCATGCGACGTTGGAAATCAGCGTTTTTTAATTTCATCTCATTTTCATAAGCGGTTAACTGTTGACTGTATGCAGATTTTTCAGCTTGGAATTGTGCAATATCAGCATTCCATTGAGATAACTTATCTCTGTAAGCTCGCATTTCGATCTCATGTTTCTCAAGACTTTTAGCGTATGTTTCTTCTAATGATCTAAGTTTCGCATCGTATTTTTTGCGTCGGCTTTTCTCAATTCCGGAAACAAAAGGTAATTTGCCGATTGACCGCGATATTAGAAATAGAATTAAAAAAATTATTGATGCAACACCTTTAGTAACGCTATCGCTAAGTTGGAGCTGTTGAAGCCAATCTGAAAGGATGGGTATATGTAAGTAGAAGCTCAGGTTAATATCGTCTGAGAACGAATGAGTTGATGGAACAATTCCAAAAAGTAACGCAATATATTCTATTGCAGGTGACATGATGCCGGGAAAAAGATAGATGGCTATGCTAAAGATAATGGCATTAAGAATAAAAGCCCGCAAAGCCCAGTTCTCAAAATTCTGCCCCCAAGACCTGCTTTCAAACTCTTCAATGTCTTCAGTGGGGTTATCTGGTGGGTTGGGTGCAACTGGCTTTTTTACTTTTTCTGGGTTAATAGCAAAGAAATTGCCCCGATCCCGTGAGAGCTTGGTTGGCTCTTTGGGCATGTTCAAGTCCGATGGTTGAGAAGGTGTGGGCGGCATTGGCCGCTTGGCTCCTTCTGTGACCATCAGAGCCTTGATTTCATCTACCAGTACCGAGGTTGTCGTCGATGAGAATTCTGCTGAGAGTGGGCTTTCGTAGCTGAACCATCTGTCGGATAGCAAGAAGTCCCGTACGCCGCCGCCATGGAAGGTGCCTTTTTCTACGATTTCTCCTTGTAAAGTGCCTTCGGTTTTTGTCGTACCTTCGAGAACGACAAGCTTCGCACTTTTCCAACCCTGTCCACCGCATTTTGGACATTCGTCAGCCATAGAGCACCTATTGTTTTAGAATTTCATCCAAGCGTTAGTTTGTGGGAATAACAAGCCGTTAGGTTATACTGGTGCCATCAGCGTTGTTTCTGCTCTTTACGTAACCCACCCTTACCATCGGCCGTTATCATACTGCGCAGGGTGGGGGGAGTTTCCGGCGTGGAAGAGTAGTCTATTTTGCACGCAACTTATGCGCGCCGTAAGTGCTTGATATCAAAGAGGCGGCTGGGGCGTGCATAATTCGTGATTTTTGCACGAGGGCAGGCGCTCCGTCAGAGATCGAGCGGCTGGCGAAGGTGCCACACCGTATGCGGCGCGGCTTGGGTATTTTCCGCGTTCATAGATACCGGGGAAAAACGTGTCATAACCTCAGGGGTTTTGCCCAGGGTTTGTGACACTTTAAGTCATTGATTTCAGGAGAGCAGGGCAGGGTGGTCAGAATCCACCGTTTTGGCCCGTGAGCACTCTCTGAAGACCTGCGCTCGAAGCGGTGCACGCCAGCCACAAAGCTTTGTTGAATTTTTCTATAATAACGTTAACAGACTGTGTGCGAAGTAATTTAAGGTTTTGGAGATTCTGGAAATGGATGAAGAAATTCAAACTTTCTCTCTCAGTAATATCGGCGATTTTCGTGATGATGGTGTTTACAAAGTAGACCTCTCGGATATCGGGATCAGCTTTATCACCTCAATTACCATATTCGACGACCAGATCATTTCAGGGGGAGATGGGGCTGCATCAGGGTTTGACCTTGATTACATTGCGCTGTCCAGCGTCGATACCATCAGTCCGACAGCGGTCAGTGAACTGGCGGAAAATGGACAAACTGTAGATGTATTCGATTTTGTAAACGGGGTTGTTTTCACCCCGGGCTTTTCAAGAAATCCCACAGACCCCCGTTGGGACCGCCCGAACCTGTTTGGCACAACGGAGGACAATAGATATTCGCCATTAGAGGCCACGCTTGACGTGTTAGAGGCACAAGACCAGGATGTACGGATAAGTTTGACTAGCGCTGGCTTGTCTTTGGGGGAAGGCGGCAGCGTGACATTCACACTCACGCAGCCGGTCGCGTCGACAGACCTCTTTCTCTATCTGGCCGATATAGGCGGTGGCAATGACACGGGCTTTGTCGCCTTCAACATTGACCCAGCTGAACTTGGTGTGAGCCTGCAAGGCACGACTGGTGATGACACGATCATCTTGGGCGAAGGCCAGAACGCCGGTGTGGGGCAGGGAAATGACAGCATTGACGGCGGACGCGGCGATGACCTGATTGATGGATCCTTGCGCAATGATACACTCAAAGGTGGTGAGGGTGATGACACACTACTTGGCAATGAGGGGATCGATACGGCTCAATTTGATGAAAATCGAAGCACCTACACGCTACAGCTTGGCCCAGATATATCGGTGATTGCCCGGAGCGGCGATGAGGGGACTGATCAGCTCAGTAGTATTGAACGGCTTTCTTTTCCTGATCAGGACTTTGACCTGAGTCGGTTTGACGATATTGCCGATCTGACACAAGCGCAATTCACGTCCTTTGCCGAAATGTATATTGCCTATTTCAACCGAGCACCGGACGCCGAAGGATTGATGTTTTGGGCAAACGCCTTTGCAACTGGCACATCTCTTGGTGATATTGCATCATTCTTTGCAACATCGGTCGAAGCACAGTTGATCTTTCCCGACAGTGCCACTCCCGAAGCCTTTGTATCGGCCGTCTATGACAATGTCTTGGGCCGTACATCAGACTCTGAAGGGTTTGAGTTCTGGACAAGTGTCTTGGCCGATGGCCGTGTCAGCCAAGGGGAGTTTGTTCTGGCCATCTTGGAAGGTGCGCGCGCAGCCCCCCCGGCAGATGCCACACAGGACTTCATTGACCAACAGGTCGCCGATCGTGCCTATCTGGATCAGAAAACTGACATCGGCCTCTATTTCAGCGCCATTCTCGGCATGAGCGATCTGGGTAATGCCACAGAGGTCATGGAGCTTTTTAATGGTACTGAGAGCAGTATTTTAGCAGCTCGTGCTGCAGCCGACGAATACTATGCAACGGCCCTCGGTACAGATGCAGACGGTGAATTCCTGATCCAGGTGGTCGGTGTGGTGGACGACCCGTTTTTATAACCATGTGCCGTCTCGACAGATGTAGGTGCCAATTTACATGTGTCTGATTTAGCAAGCTGTAGGGTGCGTGCGAGCACGCACCACCATAGGTGTTCAAAACAGGTGCGTGATTTCACGCACCCCACATTAATTACATAAAACGCATTATGGGTTAAAAACGCTGACCTAGGCGCGCGCTACCCTGAAGTGCGACTCCTATTAGATAACTCATTGTTTTCTAATAGGAGTCGCGGTTCAGGTATCGCTCACAGAACCAAAACGGGATACTTCTGGGCTTTGGCCCGGGATGATCGGGCTTGGGCAGGTCCCGAGCCGCCGGCCGTGGCCTTCACCTATGCGCCGGGGCGATCTGGGCGCTACGCGTCCGAGATACTCGGCCCCTTCGAGGGCATCCTGCAGGTCGATGGATATACGGGCTACAATCGCCTCCGCGATGCCCGTCACGACGGCGACATTCGGCTTGCCTATTGCTGGGCTCATGCGCGGCGCAAGCTCTACGAACTCACGGTGAACAGCGTCGCACCAATTGCCGAAGACGGGCTCAAGCAGATCGCCGCCCTCTACCGGATCGAAGGCCGCATCCGAGGGATGTCGTCAGAGGAACGGTTGGCCGCCCGGCAGGACGCGTCATCTCCAAAAGTAGCCGCCTTGCAGGACTGGCTCGCAGCCGTACGCGGCCAGGTCTCCACCAAATCCCCGACCGGTGAGGCACTTAAATACATCGCCAGATACTGGGACGGACTGATCCTCTTCCTCGAGGACGGCCGCATCGAGATGGACTCGAATGCCGTCGAGCGAACAATCCGTCCGATTGCGCTCAACAGAAAGAACGCACTCTTCGCAGGCCACGACGAAGGCGCGAGAAACTGGGCCACCTGCGCCACCCTGATCGAGACCTGCAAACTCAACAAGATCGAGCCCCACGCCTACCTGACCGGCGTCCTCAAAGCCATTGCCCAGGGCCACAAACAACGCGATATCCAGCAACTCCTATCCTGGAACTTCAAAGCCGCGTGACCGCTTACGCAGAAGCAAATCTCATTACGATTATGGATTCTTCATTCGCGAAGGAAAATCGCTCTCTTTTTTGGGGGAGAAGCGTTCACCAAATCATGAGGATTGCAACCACGCTGTGCAAGGCAGTCAGACCGGACGATTACACGCAAAGCAAGATTCATTGGGTATCACCGCTGTCGCCGCATCATGATTTCACCGGCGAGGATCAGAGCCGTGGCAAACAAAAAAAACAAAAGATACATTTGACTAAAGGGTGGAGCGCAGGAGAGATGTTCGCGGAACGTTGCAGCTTTAACAAGCGCGTCCCAATACCCAGTTGTCCATTCTCCGGTTGAGATCGTTAGTCCGGTCTGTGTAGGCACAATTTCGATCAACCCAAAGTCCTGAAGTGTTCCAATCACTCTTTGCGCATCCTCGGCGTCCATAGCTCTTGAGGACAGCGATTGCGGCAGAGAACAAAGATTTTGGAACTGGCCCACTCCAGTTCTGATCTGCTCCTGAATCTGCGGTGAAAGAGGGACAGCTCCCGTAAAGGTAGCGCCGTCCATCTCTATGCTGTAGCTTTCGAAGCCTGATCCTCGGCTAAGATCGACCATGGCGGCGCAAATAACAGCCAGTTGAAGCGCCGCACCGATATAAAAAAGAGAACTCCATCCCTTCATTGCTGAGCCATCTCTCGGAAAAGGGCATTCCACGCTTCTTCGGTGATTTCACCGCGATCCTTAGACGCCGTTGGTTTGCACGACGTTGTGCAGCCTATGGTAAGGAGCAGTTTTCACGATGGCGTCCACATCTACTCGGCTTTGCTTTCGCTGAGTTGCCTTCAATGCAACGATCGTTCCACAGATCGCGAGGCCGCTCACGCCAACAGTGGCGAGCGACAGGATTGCTTCGGTGGTCAGAGCTTCGAGCATTTCCGATCTCCTTCACGGCAAGATATAGCGACTAAGGGGCCAAAAATCCAGTTTCATTCATCTTTGGGCATATTGCCCTTGACGCTTTCAATCAGGCGTTCGGTTTGTTCAACGGCGCGGCGTGATGCTCTGGCTCGTTTTTTGAGCCTATCACGCCCATAGGATGTTGCGCCTCCGGATGCGAGAGCGGCCCCTACCGCGAGAGCGGCCCATCCGCCTATGACTGCGCCCGTGACAACGCTTGTGGCAACGAGGCCGACGCTTGCCAGGATGGCACCACCTGCCAAGCGCTGAGTCCAGACACCATACACCGTATCCATGTCCTCGGCAGTTTCCAGTTCGTCTTTCAGGCGGTCCAGGCGAGAACTAAGGAGCTCAAAGACAACTTTCGGCAGATGATTATTTTGACTGGTGGCAAGAAGTGAAACCAGCCGTGCGCGTTCGGTGTCGTCTTCGCATACATCATCAACAAGCTGGCGGTCTCGTCCAGCGCCTCCTCCACAATCCGCAGCTTCTCGGATGACGACCAGCGGCGCCTGCGGCCGCCGTCGGTGATGATCTCATAGTCAGACATAAGCACGTGCTTAGGGATATCCCCAAGCCCCCATGGTTATGCCCAAGTGTCCGGTCGAAAGGGGGGCCAGTTCAGTCACCTTCTCTTCATGAGTGAAGCCGCGATTATCACCGTGAAATCCCAATCCACCGACTCCAAAGTTCGACAGTGGGTGAAAAGAGCGAACGATAAATCGAAGTAGGCTCATCTACGTTCATCTCCATCAGATGCATCACAGACCAACGCAAAATTTTGTCGAACGCAATTATATCGGAACTCTAAGAACCCACCCGGGAGATTAACTTGTCTCTCACGACTTTGCTCTTCAGTCCAATTACCACCAGGTATTTGAAAGTGATGCGTAAGAAACGCAGGAATTTCTTCGCTTCGGTCTCTGTCGTCAGGATGATAATCCCAAGAACTACCCACACCGATTTGTCTAGTTTGCCCGTTCGTACCCGGAAAATTCTGAGGATTGGCTGTATAAAACCTGTAAACATACGTTCCGTCTTGTGGATATTGAAGGCGCACAATCGTGACTTGGGAAGATATGGTCAGCTTATTCGTTCCGGAAGTAAGCTCGGCAAGTTGATCGCCCTCCAGATCGACCGCCTCGGGCTGGATGATCACCACGCCCCCCTCCCTGACGATGGGCTCGTCCATATAGATCGTAAAATCGCTCTTCACTTCGTCCTCCGTTCCAGTTTGCGAGAA
>NZ_JBIQWA010000018.1:0-35362 GCF_046591575.1 Marivita sp. S0852 | reverse complement strand
GTAAGCTCGGCAAGTTGATCGCCCTCCAGATCGACCGCCTCGGGCTGGATGATCACCACGCCCCCCTCCCTGACGATGGGCTCGTCCATATAGATCGTAAAATCGCTCTTCACTTCGTCCTCCGTTCCAGTTTGCGAGAACGCCAGCCCGGCAATCCCTGCCAGCCCGACCATCGCGACAAATGCCAGTCTCTTGCCCATCAGTTCAGGTCGATCTTTCCAGCCTTGGCGACGATTGCCTCGGACTGTTCAATATCGAGGCGACGGCCATTCATCTCGATCGACCCGTCGGCCCGAAGCAATAACGATGCGTTCCCACAGCGAATCATAATTTCTTCGTGCGCATCAATTACTTTTCGCTTTCCAACCACTTCTTTGGAATTTCCGGTCACGGAAACGCGATAGTCGCGTCCGACGTTGACGATCTTTGTCTCGCTTATACGCTCGCTTGCCGATTTATCCACGTCGACGGAAAACGACGCATCAGTATCAAAGCGGATCACACCTGACGCGGACACAGAGTAGCTGCCNAATTCCGCCGTCGGCGCGCAACAGCAAGGATGCCGCCCCGCAACGGATCAGGATTTCCTCGTGCGCATCGATGACCTTCCGCTTTCCGATCACTTCCTTGAAGTTCCCGGTGACGGAAACCCGGTAATCCCGTCCGACATTCGTGATCTTCGTCTCACCGACACGCTCGGTTGCGCTGTGTTCCACATCAAGCCCCAGGGACGCATCCGTATCGAAACGGATCGCACCCGATGCCGAGACGGAATAGCTGCCCCGGCCGCCAACATGCGGGGTCATCTCGATCGCATAGGCTGCTGGCCGCAAACCGAAGGGATCGTCCCGTTCCTTGCCATCGATGATGCTTCCCCCTGCGCCGTCTCCCACCGTCATCGCAAAGCTCGTTCCGATATTGACGCTATCCGATTTTTCGACCTCGGTAAGTCGGTACCCACCGATGGACGCGACTGAATTACAAGTGACGCGACTTGTCGCGTGATTGTCTACTTTCACGGTCAGATCGCGGCTGGCCCGAAGAAACACTTCTTCACGCCCACGCTCATCTTCGAACGTCAGTTCGTTGAACGCATATCGCTTCTCTTGCTTGTGTGTCTGGGTCCGCAGCACAGTCTTGGTCTTGTTGGCGGGCAACTCATACGGCACCTTCTGCCGCTCGTTCGGCACCACGCCCGTCACCACCGGTCGGTCGGGGTCGCCGTCGAGGTAGGTGACCATGACCTCCATGCCGATGCGGGGGATGACCTGGCCGCCCCAGCCGGCTCCGGCCCAGTTCTGCGTCACGCGCACCCAGCAGGTGTCGGTGCCGTCTTTTGCCGCGCGCCGGTCCCAGGGGAACCACAGCTTGATGCGGCCATATTCGTCGGGGTGGATCTCCTCGCCCTCGGGGCCCGCGACGATCGCCACCTGCGTGCCGTCGATGCGCGGGCGCGGGGTGGTCATTGGTGGGGTGGCGGGCACATCGGCGGGCAGCGCCAGAAAGCGGTTGGCATATTCGGGCTGATTTTCCACGCTCTCGTAGCTGGTGTCGACGGACTCGTGCTGGATCGCCAGGATCACATGCGGATCGAACAGATTGTCCGGGTTGGCCACGTCATAAGGCGTGAAGCGCGCGCCGGCGGCCAGGGTGCGCACCGTGCTGTCCCCCTCCACACGGGCGTGTTCGGCCTCCTGGACCTGCATCCGGAGCCGCGTGACACGCTCCACCGCCGCGTTCTCGATCCCCTCGGACGCCCGGCTGCCGGGGCCGTACCCCGCCTGCGCCGGATAGCTGTAGCGTTCGTAATGGCCGTTCTTCGGCAGGCTGATCGCACTGGGCGTGTCGCCGCCGGGCACCGTGCTTGGGGTGGTGAAGTTCCAGTCCCGCCCGGCGTGGCCGCCGGGGATGTAGCGGAAGGTCGTGTCGAACCGCGAGATGTGGTTGCGGTCGGTCGAGCCATGCGAAAAGCGCACGTCCTCGCCGCCGACATAGCCCGCGGCATGGCTGGCGATGTGCATCCGGTGCGCGCCCGCCTTATGGGTCCACCAGTAGAAGAGCCCGTCCTCTTCAAGCCTGCGGGTGAGGTAGTCCAGATCGGTCTCGTTCCACTGCACCGAATAGTGCTGCGGTGGCACCGGTTCGACCACGCCCGCCGTCTCGGGGGCGGCAATGCCATGCTCGCCCAGCAGCTCTTCGGCAATGTCGAGCGCGGATTTGTCCAGCCAGATGCGGCAATCCGAGGTCTGGCTTAGCAGCCACAGATCGGGCCGCAAAGTGAGCGTGTATTCCCGCAAGCCCCGCGTCTGGCGCGGCCCTGCGCGCAGATCAGTAACAATGGCGTTCCAACTGCGCCGCTCGCCGCCGCCCAGCTCGATGCTGACATCCACTGCTTTGCCCAGCAGATCCTGCGGCACCAGATCGGGGGTCTTGGACCGGACAATGACCTGCCCCTCGAACAGCTCCGAGATCGCCTCCCGCAAGCTCAGCTTCTGCGCCAGCAACACATCCGCGCCCAACGGGCTTTCAATCCGCAAGATCCGCTCGGCCTGAATGAAGTCAGCTTCGGCATTCATAAGGCAGGCTCCGGGGATCAATCGCTACACGTGTCACATTGGCGAAAATCGTATATCGTCCTGCCGCAGAGTCACATATGCCTTTCCGCACCTTGCGAAATTCCGCCGATCACCCGGCCGCTGGCCTCAAAGGCGTGCAACCTGTTACCGTTCCGGGGCGATATCACCCGGCGATCAAAAGCGGCGCAGAACACGGGGGCAGAACAATGACGGAGACAACGGCACGGCGTTTAGGACGGTACTATCATGTGAGGCCAATCCATAAACATGCCATTGGCGGAGGCAGAAGGCTATTGCGCCACGTCCTCTTCCAGGCCGCACTCGTTGCCAGCCACCACAATCCGGTTCTCAAGCCCTTCGCGGATCGCCTGCGCGCTGCTGGAAAACCCCATAAGATGGTCATAACCGCTGTCGCAAGAAAGCTCGTGACAATCGTTAATGCACTCTGCAAATCTCGCCAGAATTGGGCCTATCAGACCGTTTGAACCATACAGATGCGAACGTGCGGATCGAGAACCGCGCGGTCACTGGCGAATTGCGGGTGATCACGGTGGCGACGCCCACGGAATAGTTTTTGATATCCCTCAACTGAATGCCATCAGCGTCTCGACCAGTACCTCCAGCCGCGCGTTCCGCCAGATATTCCTGCCAGTCGGCCACTTGAGAGAAGTCAAAATCGGTCTTGGAAAGGAAAGCGTCCAGATCCTCACGGGTCATGTCAACCATTTATTACTCCTCAGCGCCTTGTAGGTTCTCGAGATACCTGGCGGCCTCGGGTAGGACGCTGGACACGATCTGTAAGTCTTCGGCAGCGATCGGGACACCGGCGACGAGACGCTGCCGCAACAGGCGGATGGCATCGCTGGACGTTCGCGCGGGCAAGTCGGCCAGCGCCGTGCCTTGATCGAAACAGGGCACCTGCAGCTTATCGATATTCGCCATCGCCAAATTGACCTGCAGCGTTGAGCTGCAACTCGTATCCACGACACCGGCGCGCCTCAGTGCCAAGATCCACTCAAAGGACGGGGGGCAGAGCCGCAATGTTTCCCTAAGCGAGACGCGGCCCTCGGCCAGAGCGAGTTTGTCGGACAGAGCCAGCAGGCCAGGACAAATTGTCGGTTCTCCGTCGCAATCCGCGCTCTGACACAACGCGATCAGGTCATCGTTCGCGGCTGAGTTCGAAAAGACGTCGATCATATCAGGCGTCGTCTCAGCACCCTCCGACCTTGGTGTCGCGGAAGCGACGAAGGCCTGAAGGTTTTCGGGGGCCCCGCCCTCTCGAAGACGTTCCGCAATCAATGGATCAAAGGCGAAAAACCCGCGGTCGCCTTGTTCGGCAACCGCTTGAAGAAAGGCTATTGCCTCATCGTGGGGACGCATCTCTAACAGGAGCGTCGGGTAGCCGAGATCCGAGGCAAGTGCAGCACCCGTCTCGCCGCGTACCGTGACCAGAGACCTGGCGCAATCGATATCGAATAGTGCTTGAAGTTCCAGCGGAGCACCAACAGCCAAACCCGCCCCCTTGGGATCGCAGCTTGCATCGTCATCAGCCGACTGCTGCGCACCCGCATCAGGGGACCCAAAACAAAGGGCGACAAGTAGCATGAGAGCCTGTTTTGGTATCATCGTATTTTCTCAATTCAAATCAATGCGGCCAGCATTCATGGAGATTGTTGTTCCGTTCACCTTGATCTTCGTGCCGATCAGTTCAATCTCGCCATTCGCCCGCATGATGAAGCGTGCAGCACCGCACCGCAGATCAATTTCTGTTCCCACATGCATATAGCGTCCCTTGGCGACACTTTCATAGGAACTGGCACCCACAGAAACCAACTGTTTGGCACCGATGTCTAGAGTATAGCCGGTGCCGATCGACGTTGTCGCACTATCCCCAATCCGCGTCGTCGACTGCGTGCCGATTTCCTCAGTACGAGATTGCGCGACCAATAGCTTGTAATGCCCTCGGGTCGGGTCGGGTTGGCCCGCCACTGTCGCGCTATAGGCCAATCGGAGCGGGCCATCATCAAATGGTTTCATGGGTTTCGGCGTGTTGATCTGAACGTCAGCCACGCCAATGGCCGTAACAGCATTCCCACCGATCTGAAAGTTGCAGTCTTTTCCGACCTCCGAGAATTTGCTGTTTCCAATCGATTCAACCTCGCTGACATCGACACGCTTGGCCCGATTGTTCTGCACATGGATTTCGTTATCGCGCTCAGCGTGCAGATAAATCCGTTCTTCGTCTTTTTCATCCTCGAAGCTGAGTTCATTGAACCCGTGATAGTCTGACTTATGCGTATTCGTTCGGAACGTTGACCTCGTCTTATTGGCGGGCAACTCATACGGCACCCGTTGCCGCTCGTTCGGCACCACGCCTGTCACCACGGGTCTGTCGGGGTCGCCATCGAGGTAGGTGACCATGACCTCCATGCCGATGCGGGAGATGACCTGGCCGCCCCAGCAGGTGTCGGTGCCGTCTTTTGCCGCGCGCCTGTCCCAGGGGACCCACAGCTTGATGCGGCCATACTCATCCGGGTGGATCTCCTGCCCCTCGGGGCCTGCCACGATTCTGCGCAGGGCGGATCAATCGCCGATCGAGACATCCTCGGACCCGTCTGCAGCGAAGCCACCACATGAAACCGGATCGCCCGACCGTGCGGCGGGTTTGCCGTTGACAAAGACCGACCCGGAGCCGACCGCAATCACCCGTGCCTCCGGGTCGTCGTCATGGCAGCCATGTGGCGCGAGCGCGTCGCCCTCGCGCACGAGGCCCGCGCCGTTCACGAAAACATCGCCGCTGCTTATCGTGGCAGCGGTCGGTTCGCGGCTGTCATGGCCGGTGCAGAGATCGCCGAGGCGATAGGCTTGGGGCATTATTGCCTCACTTAAACTGCGATGTCGCAACCTATTGTACGTCATCGATGGATATGACCTTCGGAAGGACACAATAGACAAAAAGGACGATCCCTATTCCCGCGATCCAATGCGCAAGCGAAAAGGGTCCTAAGGTGAAACCCGCAACCGCAAACGACAAGCCGCCAATGAAAGCGCCAATCAGAACAAATCCGGCCCGAGACGTTGTAAAAAGCGGTAGAGACATTAAAGTTCCCAATACTTCTTGAGATGAGCGGGGTTTATTCTATCGCCAAAAACCTCGCGAAATTGCTCGTCAGTGACGTCGTCTTCCTGATATCTATGCATGATGATCTCCCTGATCGCCTCTTGTTGTTCGAGCGCATTATAATAGGCGAGCGTTCCTCCAACCACCACGACTGCGCCAATAATTCCTGCGCGGGCAGGTGTGAGTCGTGATCCGAGTCGGCGTTGTGCTTCGTCGAGGAGCGGGCCTTGCCCGGCTATCCTAAGGTGCTCTCATGGCTCAGAAAGATGCTATTTGTTTCGTGGGAGAAAAGCCGCTATTGCGGCTTTCCTGGTAGCTTTACATGAAGCTGGGCTCAGTCATCCCAGACCGGGAGGGTTTCCATGTCTTCGGAGGTCATCGTGGTCGTATACCGGCCATTGTCCCAGGTTAGGGCGTCCATTGGCACGATGACCTCGGTATCGCCGATATCGAGAAAACCATCGTCTACCTCCACGACCATGGCCGCAGGCATACCGGAGCCATCGATCAGGATGGTTTCAATTTCACCGACCAATTGGCCATTTGCACCAACCACGTCGATGTCATCGACTTCGGTGTATTGAGAGGTCTGGGCAATGGCTGCACCTGCAAGGGGCAATGCCAGCGCGGCGGCAATCAAACGTTTCATGATGGTTTCTCCTGTCATTGTTCGTAAACGAAACGCGCGCCGGAATGGTTTGTTCCGGTGGAGAAACGGCGGGGGTCACATTCCTTTTCCGAAGGCTCGAACGTCAATATCGGCACCACGCATGACGTTCGATGGAATTTGCACAGCAGGGCATCCACCCGGCCACACCCGCGGACATGCTTGCCCTTTGATGCGCCTTACGGCGTGCCGCGGTGTTGGGACCATTTCTTGCAAAAGCCCAGAAAGGCCATTTCCGGGTTGCGGGGGATGGTGCTGGCCCAGGCGCGCCATTCGGCTTCGATCACATGCACGTCCCAGCCGGGGGCGGCGGCGCGGGCCATGTCATAGACGTCCGGATCGAGCGGCGGGATGTCCACAGCCTCGGCGGGATCGGTGCCCACGGTGCCGCGGCTGCGCACCAGAAGGTGGTCTTTTTCGTCGTCGATGCGGATCTGGTAATCGGGCATGTGATTGTATTCGGCGTCTTCCTTGGCGATGGTCATCACCAGACGGCGGAATTCGCGCAAGGTGGAGCCTGAGCCGCATTTTTTCTGCAGCACCGCCATGGACACGCGCCATTCCTTTTGCCGACCACAATGTTTGCGCGCGAGTTCATAGATGCGCCGTTCGAGCGGTTTGCGCAGGCGGAAATATTCGCGGCTGAGCGTCAGGACTTCCTGCGCGCGGATGGCGTTGAAAACCCAGTCCGACAGCTTGACCTCGACCTCCTGCATGCGCCCGTCGCGGGTTTCGCGCACGATCTTGGCGCGTTCGATGAGGCCGAAGGTTTCAAAGATCTCCTGCCCGCCGGTGGTGATGTTGGTGGAGATGCGGGTGCCGGCCAGCCGCTCCATCGCCGCCTTGAGCAGGTTATAGCCGCGCCCGGTGGTCATGCGGTTGGTGGCCTTGAGCAGATCAGCGGCCTGAAAGCGGATCACCTGTTGCGGTTCCTTGCCGTCATTCATGCCTTTGATCAGGCTTGAGATGCAGTAGATCAGGATGTCGCGGTCATGCACGGTGGCCAGGCCATCAACCGAGGGTTTGATTTCGATCGTGGCCCCGTTGTGCTCGTATTTCCGGGGCCGTGTGTCGGGTTTTGTCGACAGCGAGAAGATCGGGTGTTCCATTGAGCCCATGTCGCCTTTGGGGGCGGCATCGAGGATGTCACAGACGAAAAAGTCCCCCTGCGGATGGCGGTCCGGCAGCAGCGGATAGGCGGTTGTGGCTGTTGTCATGGGGAACAGTCCTTTCGACACTTCACACACGCAGCACCATAGAACGACATTTCACACACGCCAAGCGGAAAACGACACTTCACACACGGGGGTATCGACACTTCACACACGCTTCGACGCGAAAACACGAGTCGCATCAAAGGGTTATTGCGCGGTTTTTAACGGGGATGATTCGTCAAAAAAGGAATCACCACTCTACACACGGGGAATCACCACTTTACACACGCAGAATCACCACTTTGCACACGGGGGATACTGACAAGGCTTTGAAACCATTGTGGAAAAGGCGGGTCAAAGAAGGCGTAACACGAGTCTAACACTTATTAACACCGAAGCCTGCCCGAATGACCGGCGACAGCGTTGGATGAGAGAGGGTGCAAAAGGCCTGAGATGTGGGTGCGTGTGGATCGGGACGTGCCCGGTTTAAAACCGGAGGCACGAGGTGGCCCATGTCAGAGACGGCGTTCAAGCGCGGTGGTGAAGAGCGGATGCCGGCCTGATCCTTTGGAGAGCACATCCCGTGCCCGGCGGGCTTTGAGCGCCTGTGCGGCGTCTGTCGCGAACTGCCTGGCCACATGGACGATGCCATCGGCGTAAAGCGCGGGCGTGTGGTGTGTTTGCAACCGTTGCCGGCCTGCCGCGCCCACAGCTTCGCCGATTTTGCGGTCAACATGCAGACGACGCACGAGGTCCTGCAGGGCATTCGCCTCGTCTTCCAATGGGATCTTGAACACGGTCTCATCGGGCAGGCTGCCATACCAGCCAAGATCAGTGACCACCGCCGGAGCGGACGCGTTCCAGATGCGCAGCTGGCTGCCGGAGGCTTCGCCCATGGTGGGATAGCGCAGGTTGAAGACAAGATGCGCCTCGGCCAGACGGGCATCAAGCTCGGGTTCCGGGACAAAGCCGTGAATGCGCACGCGGTCGGACAGGCCCAGCGTGTCGAGCCGTTTGGCCAGATAGGCCGGGTCCCAGACATTGCCCATGATATCGAAGCGAAAGTCGATGTCGTGGCGCAGGGGGGAGAGCGCCTCAAGCACCTGTTCGAGCCGCCGGTTGGGGCCGATATAGCCGAACTGGACAAATCTCAGCGGCCCGGTCTCGGCGCGTGTGGCCGGCACGACCACATCGGAGGGGCGGAAGGGCAGGTCGAGATGGTAGGTTGGGGCAATGCCCGTGGCAGAGGCCGCGTCAAAGGCGGCAGGTGTGTGGGCCAGCACGGCAGCGGCGCGGTCCAGTGTCAGTTCGAACCCCGGATAGGTCTTTGACAGCTCGATGGGTTTTGTCTTGCCGTCAAACACGTCGCGGACAGCGTTCAGACCGGCCTCCCCATGCCAGCGGGTGATGTCGGCCTCATACACGTCGCGGGGAAAACGACGGTTGTGCATGGCGTCAAAGCACAGTTCCTGAATGGCCAGATCATGCAGCACGATGATCGACGGGATCCGCCGGACAAGCCGCAGCAGGCCGGAATGAAACACCCAGGAATTGCCGATATGCACAAAGATCGCATCGGCCCCGGTGCCCCGTCCGGCGCGGGCAAAGTCCTTTGGCAGCACACGGTCCGGATCAAGAGAACGCACCGGGCAGATCTGTTCGAGACTGAGGTCCCAGTCGCGCGCGTCGGTCCAGAGGGTCAGATCACAGGCTTCGGCCAGTTCCGGCAGGATGCGGCGGGTGTAATGGGCGATGTCGGTCTGGGCATCGGGAAGGGGCGACACCCAATGGACCTTTGGCTTGGCACCTGTCCTCATGCCCCCTCTCCGACACCGGGCACGGTTTTGACCATGTGCAGGAAGGCGGATTCCGAACAGGGCAAGCTGAGCGTGGGCGCGCGGCCTGATCCGGTCATCACGCCAACCCCCGCCTGATAGAGATGCAGGCGCAGGATGCCCTGCCCCTCGGTACCTTCGGGGTCAAGACGCAGGGCGATCTCGGCGTGGCTGTGCGGGCCGATGGGCGCGGTGATGGGTTGCATCAGGTGCTGGTGGCGCAGATCGCCCTGCCCGTCGACCCATTCCGCCAGCAGGCAGGTGGCGACATCGCCCGCCACGGACCACCAGGCCGGAGAGTGGTTTTCCACGGTGATGCGGGTGAGGCCGGTTTGGCTTTCGGTTGCGGTATGCGTCAGCGCGCCGGACATGCGGACCGGATCGCCGTGGTACAATCGTCCCGGTGCCCCCTTGGGAGTGTCCGCTTTGCGGGCGAGGTAAAAGATCGTCTCACCGCGCAGGCTCAGGTCATCGCCGCGTGCCACCAGCAGTTCGGCGATGCCGGGATCGATCTTGCGGTCATAGACATCGATGGTTTTCAGCGACACGGTCTCGAACCCCGCCGCCTGCCCCAGTTCGGGCAGCTCATTGGGGGCGTATTCGCGGTTGTGGCGGCCATAGACGCCGCCCGAGGGCACGAAGATGCCGAAGGAATAGGGGGCAATGCCGTTGAGCATTTTCCAGACGCCGCGATGGCTGGTCACGTTTGGCGTGGTCAGCAGCAGGTGCCCGCCGGGTTTCAGCACGCGGTTGGCTTCCGAGAATACAAAATACGGATCGAGCGCGAGGTGTTCGAGGATCTCCATCCCGGTGACCAGATCGAAGCTGTTGTCGTCATAGGGCCACGGGTCGCGTTCGGAATTGGCGGCCTCCAGACGGATATCGAACGCGGGATGGGTGTCGGACTGCGGGCGGATGGTCTGATGGTAGGGGTTGGGCCCTTCCCAAAGCCCGTCCTGTGCGATCCCGGCAAAGCGGTTGGCCATCAGCGCCTGAAACACCAGTGGCGGAAACACCCCCACATCCAGCGCGCGGGTGACCTCCAGCCCTTCGATCTGGCGCAGGGTGGTCATGAAGCGGGTCCAGTGGGTGCCCAGATAGCTGGCCAGCCCGGTGTCGATGGGCGGTTTGTCCTGCCCCATGAGGCCGGGCAGTTCCTCAAAGGCGTAGGCCTCAAGCACCGCTTCGATGTTTTCAAACGGCAGGTCGTCGGGTGGCTCAGGCGGCGCTATGGCGTCCGACAGCGCGGTCAGGGCGATCTCCTGCGCCGACAGCTCCGGGGCGTCCTCAGGCGGGCTGTCCGGCGCTGTGGGGCTCTCTGAGGCCCCTGCGCCGTCCGGGTGTAGCACCGGGTCCACCGGGCTATGCACAGAGCCTGCGAGGGTCTCGACCACGTGATCCCACGAGATGTTCATGGCCTTGTAGCGGGCCTGCCCCGCCTGCCCCATCCGTTCGGCCTGGGCAGCATCGCCCATCACCTGTTCAAACGCACGGCCCAAGGCGGCCGGTTTGGGGTCGGTGACACAGCCTTCGGCCCCATCGCTGATAAACTCCAGCGGCCCGCCGGCATCGGCCACGGTGATGACCGGTTTGCCCGCCAGCATCGCTTCCAGCGTGATGTAGCCGTAATCCTCGTCCTGGGGCACAAACACCACCGCGCGGGCCTCGGCGTAGTTGCGCAGGAGCGTGGCATCATCCACCGCCCCCAGCCAGGTGACGCGGTCCGCCACACCCAACTCATTGGCCAGTGTATGCAGCTTGTCCTGATAGGCCGGGTTTTCCGCCACACCGGCAATCACCAGCGGGATGCGGGATTTGGTGGTGGCCAGCCCCTGAAGGATCAGTTCCAGCCGTTTCGACGGGTTGATGCGTCCCGGCGCAAAGAGGTAATCGCCATAGGCCCCCTGCCGCATCGCGTGGGCGTTGGGCGGCGGGTGGTAGAGCGGCGTTGAGGCGACACCGAGATGTGTTTCAAGCCTGGCGGCGACATTGCCGGAATTGGCATAGATCGGATGCGGGGTGTCGGCAAAGGCGGCGCGGTCCTCGGCCATGATCAGCTGGCGCAGGGCGTCGCCATCAGGATCTTGCAGCAGGTCGGAATTGCCCAGATCCCACTGGTCATAAGCCTGCCGGTGCTGGTGGATGATCCAGTAAAGCTTGTTGGGGTGCGGGGCCAGATAGGCGGGGAACTTGAGCCCGATCACCATATCCACCGGCACGCCTTCCACTTCCGACAGATCCAGCATCCGCGCGGCCAGGATGTGATCGGCCAGCACCTCGCCGGGATACCATTTGAAAGGCAGCGTGATTTCCACCGCCTCGTGGCCGTGCCGGTTGAGTTCACGCACCAGATTGGCCGCGTGCCGTTCTGCCCCGCCCGTCACAAACGGGACCTGAGTGCGTAAGACGCCGATGCGCATAAGATCAGTCCTTGTTGGGGCGGGTGCCAAGCACCGCGAGGTCTTGCGGGCCGAACATCAGGGAGGCCAGTTCATCGTTGAAATCGGGCTTGGCCAGGAATTCATCGAACCGTTCATGCGGGTGCAGATGACGCACGTCCACGGGATCAAAGCCTGCGGTTTCAAACAGCACGCCCAACACCTGTTCGGGCATCGGTTTGAGATGCGTGGGATCGGTGTGAAAGGTGGTCGCTCCGACCAGCACGTTGCGGGTGTTCGGGGTTTCGAACAAAAGCATCCCGCCCGGGGCCAGCACCCGCATGGCCTCGCGGGTGATCCAGGCCACCGCATCAAAGGGCAGATGTTCCACCAGATGATGCGCGCTCAGGACCGACAGGCTGGCATCCTCCATTTCGGCTAGGGCGTGCAGCGCGTCGCCCAGCCGCACGTCCAGCCCCTGGTTCCGGGCGGCGTCGATCTGCACCGCGTTGGTATCGACGCCAAAGGCGTTAATCCCGTTATCTTGCATCAGCCTCAGCCATTCGCCGCGCCCGCAGCCGATATCCATCGCCGGTTTGCGCCCGGTGCGGATATAGGCGGCCTCGACATCGGGCAAATAGATCGTCAGTCGTTTGGTGATGTCCTCGACGGTGCCGCGATAGCGGTTTTCCAGCCGATGATAAAAGCTGTCCTTGAACAGCTCGAACCCGTCCGAGGATGGAAGCGAAATGGGCTTGGCCGGGGCTGACGGGTCCGCAGCGGGGGGGCCGGCCTGCTGCGCCAGCTGATCCACCCGGCGGGTCAAATCGCTGAAGAGACGCGCCAGAAGGGCGGTTTCGGCTTGTGTTGCACGCAAAACCGCCGCGCTTTCGGCGCGGATGTCGCGGGCCTGTGCCTCGATCATGTCCTGCTGCTGGTCGATGCGGTCAGAAAGCGCGGTGGTTTGGGCGTCCACATCCTCAAAGGTCTCCTGCACACCATCCAGCGCCTGGCCCAATTGATCGGTCCGGTCCCAGATCTCGCGGATGTCATGTCCGAACCGGCCCAGCTCGCCTTCGATCGCATCCATTCGCAACTCGGCGGCTGTGATGCGCTTGCGGGCATTCTTTGCCATGCCTTCGGTGCGGCCCAGCTTGAAGAGTGCAGAGACATAGCGCTCAAGACGTTTCAAAGGGGTCAATTTGCGTTTCCTTTCGGAAGGTGGTCCTGCGGGGGGCGGTGCGGTGTCACCGCTCTTGCGTTTTGCCAGCACAGCGCCCCTGCGTTTGCGGCCCATTGATGGGCCTGTTGCGGATGCGGGTGTGGTTGGCACGGACATCCGCTCCCCTGCCCCCGGAGTGAAACGGTTCACAAGGGCGGCTGGCGGTGCATCGGCTGAAGACGGGTCATCAGGTGTCATCGGTTTGGTCTTGCTCGCTTGGGCCTCCGGGATGGATATCCTGGGCGGTGCACCCGCCATCGCCCATAAGAGGGCATCGTTCAAGCACTAGATGATCTGGGCCTATTACGGCGATATTCCGCGTCAATCGTCTTGCGCTGCCTTGTAAAGCGCCCAGGCCTCTTCGATCACAACGCCCTGCTGCACACCGCGATATTTGGCTTCGGCCGCGATCTCGCGCGATACTTCCGGCATCACCTTGGCATGGACCTGGCCTGTGCGCGGGCTGGGCTTGCGGCCGCGACGTTTCTTTGGCGCGCGGTCGGTGAAGCCGTGTTTCTCGGCGGCGGCGTCGGTCTTGGCGACGGTTTTCGGGCTCGCGTCCTTGGGTTTGGAGCGCAGCTTGCCGGGGGTGATGGAAATGCCGAACGGATTTTTGTCAGCCATGATCACCCCTCTCCTGCCAGCCGTTTATAGACTTGCATCGCAAAGGCACGGGCATTGTCGCGCGCGCCCTGCATGTTGCCCTGAACGGGCATCGAATGCAGATCCCCGCCAAAGGCGAAAAGCCCGGAAAACGCCGCCCGCTCCATCAGAGGCGGGTCGATCACGTCGACCCCCTGCTCGCGCAGGGATGCGTCAATGCCTTTGTGCTGTTTCGAAACGATCGCCTTGGTCATGGTAAAAACCACCGCATGCGGGATCTGCCGGTCGAGCGCCTCTTCCTCCTCGGCGATCAATTGCAAGGCGCGCGCCCCGATGGTGGCATCCAGTGTGGTGGCGCGCATCGGCGTGAGCACCAGATCAGCCTGGCTGATGGCGCGCGAGACCAGCCTGGAGGCGACCCCTTCAAGATCGACCACAACAATCTGGCCGTCCCTGTCATGCGCCTTGATGGTGCGCACGATATCAGCCTCGGAAATGTCTGATAACACGGTGATATTACCGGGAAGATCGGATTGGCTGGCCCACAGCGTCAGAGACCTGTTCGGGTCACAGTCAAGCATCGTCACCGGCACGCCCTCATGCGCCAGTTCGGTGCTCAAAAGCACGGCTGTGGTGGATTTTCCGGCCCCTCCCTTGGGAGAGGCGACAACGATGGTTGGCATGGCGGGGTCCTGCTCTTTTTATTTAACCCGATTAAACTATTAACCGGGTAATCTAAAAAATCCAATATTTTAATTTATCCGGTAGGTTATAAAATCCGGTTTTTTGAATTACCGGATAAAAATATAAACCGGGTAATTTTGGTAATCGGATAAGTGTAAAAACCGGGTAAATACAGGGCTGATAGCGGCACCGACTGCCGCCTGCGCTTCGGGCGCTGAGCGGTGACCTGCATCTCATCAACCGGGCCTTCCCCGGCGTGCCGCCCATTGTTGCCTTAAGGTCACGAACCCCGTGCTTGAAAAATGTGAATTCGTTTAATTTCAGGTATTTAGTAAAGTTTCGCAGGGGGGTATATAAAACACTATACAGGGGTATGAGTTTTGCTATACATTTTCCCTTGTTGAACTGGAATCGAAGGGTTAGAAGCCTTTCCAGTTGAACCCTGCCGGTATTTTGCCGGGTGACGTGTATCGTGAATCCAGATCTCGGCGGATTCAAGGTGGGGACAACAAACGATCGTTTATGGGGCCGAATAAATCGGGCACCGAAATTAAAGAGGAAGATAAGCTATGGCTCTCGACCTAAGCACGCTGAATGCTGAACAGCAGCTCGCAGCGATTTATATCGGTTACTATGACCGCGCTGCCGATCCGGTTGGCGAAGATTTCTGGGAAAGCGCAGTTGCCAACCCGAACCTGAGCCTCGCGGACATCGCGACGGACTTTGCCACGCAGCCGGAAACACTTGCTGCCTATCCTTTCCTGGAGGATCCGACCGAAGCAGAAGCTGAAGGCTTTATCGCAGAGGTTTATCTGAACCTGTTCAACCGCGCGCCCGATCAGGCCGGTCTGGACTTCTGGAGCGACGCGCTCATTTCTGCAATCGATGGCACAGGCACACTGTCCGTTGGTGAAATCATCCTGTCGATCATCGAGGGTGCGCAGAACTCTGCCGAAGGCAACGACCTGACAACGATCCTCAACAAGATCGAAGTTTCCACAACCTGGACCGACTCTGCAGACGCAGCTGGCATCGATTACACATCGGACACGTCCGCTCAGAACAGCGCCAAGTCGATCATCGAAGGTGTGACTGACGTTCCTGCGACTGTTGTTGCAGCCAAATCCACCATCGATTCATTCTTTGGCACGCCAAGCGTTCCTGGTGAAGAAATCCTGCTGACATCGGGCACCGATGTTGAGACAGGCACGGCCGATGATGACGCGTTCATGGGCTACATCCAGCAGAACCCGTTTGCTGGCGGCATCTCCAACTCGCTGTCCTCTGCTGACCGTCTTGACGGTGGCGCAGGCAATGACCGCCTGTATGCAGAGCTGACGAACGAATTTCTTGGAACCAACCTCATTGGTGCCACAGACATCCAGCCACGCCTCAAAAATATTGAAGAAATCGATATCGAAGCGCGTGATAACGATTTTGAAGGCGCTGGCTTCATCACTGTTGATGCGAAAAACATCACAGATCATGAAGAGATCGGGTCGTTCTTCTCGGACGGCGATCTGAAGATTGAAAACCTGACCACGCTGACCGCAGGCGGTTCCGCACGGAACACCTCCGAGATCACCATCACGATGGATCACACGGACAACTTCAACACAGACGGCGATGCGTCTGACCTCGAAGCTCTGTTCGACAATGACTATCTGCTGTCTGGCCAGGAAGCCGAAGGCAAGATCTTCTACTTCCTCCTGGACGAAGACGCGGAACTCGCAAACAACCCGAACCGTCTGAACAACATCGACGTGGACGGCATTCGTTTCACCATCGGTGAAGGCGCAGATGCGGTTGACGTTGTCCTGAGCGCGGATGCGGCAAACGTTGCTGGCACACACCAGGGCTTTGTGAACGCTCTCCAGCCTCGCCTTCAGGAGCTGATTGCTGATGGCACTCTGCCTGCTGGCACAACCCTGACGCTTGATCCGACAGTCACAGACTTCACCTTCCTGGATGATGGCTCGCGCTCGGATGATATCCCTGCGATCGTTCTGACATCCGGTGACGGAACTCGCGTCGAAGCGACCGGCTTTACACGTATCGAAGAGCCGATTGGCGAGTACGACGTTTACGGTCGTTTCAACTCTGAAAACGAAGTTGAAGACCAGCCGATCTCTGTTGATCTCGATCTGCACAAAGCAGGCCGCGGCGGTGAAGGCGGTGATGTTGTCATCGGCGGCAAGTCCGAGAACACCAACGAAGACAGCATTGCTGACGGCATCGAAGTCATCAACATCAACGTTCTGGGCGCTGGCGACAACGATCCGAACGGTGGCATGACCAAGCCGTCCAACGTTGGCACAATCACCTCGACAGGTGACGAGCTGCGTGAAGTCTACATCGCAACCGACGCCATGTTCGCATCTGGTGAAACATTCGCCAGCCTGACTGTCCGCAACGGTTTTGATCAGAACGACAATGTCGATGCTGCTGGCGCGTTTGTCGACAACGCCGAAAATGGCGATCTTGAGCTGATCAACGCAGATGCGTTCCTTGGCGATCTGACGCTTGGTGATCTGGATGCGGCAAACAATGCCGGTCGCGTGACCAATGCTGACACGATCACAGCACAAGGTGGCGGTGACGTTGAGCTTGGCCTGTTGCTTGATGGCAATGAAGTTGATCAGGCGTACAGCGTGACAACAGGTGGCGGCAACGACACAATCGACATGTTGATTGATGGCGATGCTTTGGACTTTGCTGGTTCGAGCGTGAACATCTCCACCGGCGGTGGTGACGATAACGTTCTCATCGACTTCAATCTGCAAGATGACTTGGGTCAGAACGAGCAGTTGAACCAGGCAATTCTGGACAACGTTCTGGTCGAAACAGGTGCCGGTAACGACACAATCACCATCGATGATGACGCATTCGGTCAGGATATCGGCAATGCCAACATCCGTGCCGGCGAAGGCAACGACACAGTCTACACAGACGGTGCCGCAAACCCGGTTGGTCAGAATGCTGTCTGGGCGTTCAACTTTGACAACGTCCGTGCAGATGCACAGGCGGGTGGTCTTGGTGGCTCTGCACCAGATGATCTGCCAGGTGTTCAGACATCGTTGGCCTATGTCGGTGGCGCAACCGTTACTGTGACTCTCTCCGGTGCAGGTCTTGCTGATCTGACAGCGGGTGGCGGCGTCATGGCTGTTGCAGCTGCAGGCGCGATTGCCGGTGACGATGGCTACGAAGCAACATCCACAATCGAGTCGCTGATCAACGGCAACGAATACTACGGTGACCAGCGTGACGTGAACGCCGCAGTAATCGACGCGATCAACAACGACGACGTTCTGGGCAAGCTTCTTGTGGCGTCCATGGGTGCCGACAACACTGTTGTTGTTGCCTCGCTGACATCGGGCAACTTTGCTGCGATTGATCTTCGGGTCGATATCGATCAGCGTGATGCCGACACAGACAGCTATGCAAATGCTGTTCTGAGCGAAGCACAGCAGGTGTTCAGCAACTCTGACCTCACCCTGACCAACCTCTGGGGGACAGCGACCTTCGCGACACCAGCAAGCTATCAGGCGACGGCGCCGGGTGCGAACCTGACGACAAGCCCGACTGCAAATGCTTGGTACGATGGTCTGAGTGTTGCTGGTGGTGCCAACTCGGCAGACGACAACCTGCACACAGCAGGTACTGCAAGCATCTATGAGCAGGACAACGACATTGACGGCGGTGCCGGTGATGACGTGATCGTTCTGTCCACAGACGCAATCGCGGATGGTGTGACCCCGTTCACAGTGAGCAGCAACAACGCTCTCATGAATGGCGCAAGCAACCAGACAATCGTTCTGACAGGTGCGAACTTCGGTGACGACACGGTGATGAACTTCACCACATCCGGTGTTGGCGCGACAGTAGACGGTGGGCTCGACTTCCTCGACTTCTCCGCTTACCTGACAAGCCTGCAGAACCTGTCGGCAGCCGCTGGCTCCGACTCTGACGTTCTGATCCCGGTCACACTCGACACCAACACCGCAGACGTTCAGGCCAACGAAGTCTCTGTTGTCACATTCGACAACACCGACGACGCGGGCGAGACGTTTGAGGCTCTGTCGGCAAGCGTGGTTGAGCAGCTGTTCAACAACGGTGGCGGTTACACAGGCTTCGACGGTGACTCCAGCTTCGGTAGCCTGACAGCCGCTGGCGCAAACGCGGATGACGAGTATTCGGAAACAGCGAACACCGATCAGCTGATCAACGGTGCTGCAAAATCGATCCTCATGGTCGAGAATGCGGACAACGATGGTGAGTACAAAGTGTTCGAACTGTCCTGGAACGGCGATGCATCCACAGATGCGGACAGCACCAACAACGGTACGGTTTCGGCCAACCTGTTGGGCAGCCTGGACTTCGGCGACTCGCTTGCAGGTCTGACAGAAAGCAACCTCGTCGGCTCCAACGCCTACGATGCGCTTCTGGCGGCTGGTCTGAACGGTGGTGGTGTCCTGCCTCCGCCCCCGCCGCCCCCTCCCGGTGGTGGTGCGAATGTCCCCGTGGCGGGCACCGACACAGCTGTGACCGGCGACAACACCGTTGATGAGACGTTTATCTTTGCCAACGAGAACATCGACGTGGACATCACAGGCTTCGATTACGTCAACGACAACCTGGACTTCCCGGACACCGGCACCTCCAACATCAGCCTGGTCGACACCGCGCTGCTGGATGGTGAGATCACGTTGGTCTGGCAGGACGCAGGCAACACGATCGAGGTTGACTTCGTCGGTCTGTCCAACGCGGATGAAATCGCGCTGACATCGCTGAGCAACTTCGATATCGTCTAAGACGAATATCAACGAAATGTGCCGCCCCCTCTGCCGGGGGCGGCATATCCCAACACTGGTGAACACAAGGATACACTTCCATGGCTCGCGTACTTCTAGATTCAGAAGACTATAACGCCGCAACAGACGGCGCGGAAATTCTGGGTGCCGCAGGCACCGAACAAGTCAACATCTTTCCCGGCGTGACCGGTGTTTCGGTTGCCGCAAATGTCGAGCGGGTCGACCTGTCCGGCAATATCGCCGATTACACCTTCCGCGCTGCGGGTGAGACGCTTCAGATCACCGACACCTCCGGCAACGTGATCGCAACGGTCTCCGGGGCGGGCAACAAGCAGATCGTGTTCCAGGACGGCGCGCTCGACGCGGCCTACGATCCGGCGACGACAACCCTGACCCTGGGCGGCGAGACGATCGTGTCGGCCCCGGCGGCAGCTGCCCCCATCACACCGGCGGCGAGCGAGATCGACACGGGCACAACATCCGACGCGCCTGATGGCACTGGCGGCCCCGGTGGTCCGGGCACGACCAATGAGCTGACCACAGGTAACGACGTGCTCGCCGGTACAGCAGGCAATGACACGTTCACAGGCGACGCAGGCACTTTGCAGGCTGCAGACACGGTGGCAGACTCATCGACGTCTGACAACGACACGCTCAACGTGATGCTTGCAACCGCTGACTTTAACCAGGCGGCAACCATCTCCAACATCGAAAACATCAATGTTGAGATTGACGAGATTGCAGGCGCACTAAACGTCGTGGATGCGACAAATATCACCGGCGCAACAATCACACTCGGGTCCAGCAAGTTGGGTTATAACGGTGTGGCCGGTGTGACCAATGCAGGTGATAACAATGTCACTGCCGGAGACAACGTTACAAGTCTAACAGTCGCCGGTGTAGAAGACAGCATCGTCGATGCAGGTGATGCAGACACGGTCGCGATCACCGCTGCGGCGACTGAGACCCCGTCCGTGATTGTGAATGGCGATGTCGGTTTGACGATTAATACGGCAACAACAGCTGAAATCACCGGCACTGCAGATGCAGAAATCGCTCTCACGGCAGCTGCGGTTACCGAACTGACTGTTAATGGCACAGGTAATCAAACAGTAATTGCTGATGGCCTCGCAGGTGATGAAATCGTCAATGACAAGACATCTGGCACTTTGACGGCGGCGATTGATGCTGCTGCAACCGTGGACGTTGAGGATTGGAGCGTTGACAGCATCGACGTTAACGTGACGGGTGTTACCGTCGATGAAGTCGATGGTGCCCCCGTTGCAATAACTGATAGTGGTTTCACAACGGTTGTTTCTGGCTTGAGCGCAACAGACACAGACCTTGTCGTGTCGACAGCCGATGATCAGACATCCCTCACAGTTGACACTGCCAATTCGGCGACCATCAATGTCACGGCGGATGCCACGCTTGCAGCTTTGGCTGTGGGTGGGATTGACACAACCATTGATGTTGCAGGTGACGTCGTAGTCACGGCCTTGACATCAACCGGTGAAGTCGCAATCACCGGTATGGGCGACGTTGAAATCACAGACTCTGGAAACGCGACAGCGGTTGATGCGTCTGCTTTGACAGGTGAGTTGACGCTTGTGTCCACACTGACAACTGCCGATTTTGAAGCATCCGCAGGTTCCGGTGGCTCCGAGATCACCATTAACACGGCAACAAATACAGCCGCGATCACCGGCGGTGCTGGTGTCGACGAGGTGGATGCCTCGACCGTTACAGCTGGCACGATCGTGTTTGAAGGTGACGCTGGTGATGACACGCTTCTTGTGTCCAGCATTACCACAGGCGGCACGCTCGTATTTGACGGTGGTGCCAACGACGACACGTTGCAGCTTGATACAAGTGCTGACCTTTCCAGTGTCAATGTCACCATCGCAAATGTCGAAACGCTTGATCTGGTCGCGAACGCAACTGTTGCAGCGGACCAGATCTCTGGCGAGGCGTTGACTGTTACAGGTGACGGCAGTGCGAACAGCACGCTTTCGATCTCCGGTACTGCAAATGATGATACCATTGATCTGTCTACGATCACTGCGAGCTCAATTGCGACGACCGGTGGCGTCGTGTTTGAGATCACTGGCGGTGCCGGTGCCGATGAGATGTCGGCAAGTGGTACTCTCGACACGTTTGTTTACACGGTTCCAGCGGAATCGGACGCGACAAACACAGACACGATCACCGGCTTCGCTGGTGGCGCGGACGAGATCAAGTTTGTGAACTCCGTAACTGTTGAGGTCCTGTCGACGGCTGTAACCGGGGCCACTCTTGGTGATGCGGTCACAGCGGCCTTTGCAGCGGCTGACGCGGCGAATGACTCTGGTCTGGAAGCACTCCAGTTTACTTATGACGGCAGCACATATGTTGCAGTTGAAGGTACAGCGACAGGGGATGCCACCGGTGCGTTGGTGATCGAACTTGTCGGTCTGACCGGTGCGCTTGATGCGGGTGATTTCATCGCCTAATCGCCTCACAGCGATCTGAGCAATCCGAATTGGGCCACCTCCGGGTGGCCCTTTTCACGTTCGGAGGCCGCCGACAGATCAGGCCATCTTTCGATCTTTGGGTGGGTCATAAGACACAGGCCGGGGCAGGGCGCGGCGGTATAGTCCGCTTCGTGTTCCCTCCGAATCTTCCCGGTTTTTCAAAAGGCTCCAGACCATGCCGCGCATCTTTCTGACCGATGAAACCTATATTGTCGCCAATGACGGCGCGCTGGTCTTTGGCAGTGCGGGGGCCGAACAGGTGGTGTTTCTTGACGGGGTCAGGGGGGCCGCCCTTGCCAGCACGGTCGACCGGATCGACCTGCCCGGCCCGATCGCGGATTTCACCTGTTCCAGCTTCGGCAATTCACTGACCATCCGCGACGGATCGGGCGATATCATCGCCGCCATCAGCGGGGCTGACAGCAAGCTGATCGCGCAGGGACAGCGCGTTGTGGTGGATGGTACGGCGGTTGAAACCGCCGAGGCGCAACTGGCCGAGATACAAAAGCAATATACCGTGTTCCAGAGTGAGCGTTTGCCGATTTTGAAATCACTGATGGTGGTTTGATTAAGAGAGTTGCTCTGGATGGGGCTATTCGTTTTCAAGGCACATTTCTTATGATCGTTGAGTTGGACAGTATATTTAAAGCGCTCTTGAATAAGTTTGGACCACTTAAATCTGTCTGAGGATTTTATATTCTAGGTGGCTAAGTGTTTCTTACGTGATCAGATTTTTGAGAAGAGCTGTAATTAATCTTGGGATTCAGCGAAGCGTACGATATCAATTTTGCGTGCGTAGATTATTGGAACATATTAAAAGACGAATGCGTCTGGAGTATAAACATGTCTAACATCTTTCTTACCGCGAATGATACTTTCACGCAGTCCAGCACCAATACCAATGATACCATTTCTGGTCGTGCTGGAGGTTCCGAAACCGTAATTTTGCAAGGCAACCCGATCGGGACCACTCTGGATGGCAATATCGAAACCATTCAGGTTGCGGGCACGGCTGCTAATACTACGCTGCAAATCAATGCTGTCACTGGCCAGCTTAATTTGACTTCGGGAGGTTCTGTCTATGCCACGTTTTCGGGTGGTCTTAACCAAGCGATCGATCTTCAGTTCACCGATGGCAATGTGACGCTCAATCAGACGGGGGCAAACAGCTTTACAATCGCCAATCCAACCAATGCGGCAAGCATCGCCACAATCACCGCGACCACACCGCAGGCGGGCAGCGCTGTAACCCTCGGCACTTCTATTTCGAACGCCGGCAATACTGGTGGTACTGGCGGATCCGGACCTACATATGCTCTTTCCCCGAATGCGATCACTGTCGACGAAGGCGCAACCACGACATTCACTCTGAATACCACAAATGTCGCCGCTGGAACCGATCTGGCCTATACCATCACCGGCGTCAGTGCTGCTGACATCACAGGGCCGCTTGCCGGAACAGCAACAGTTGGGGCAGGGGGAACGGCGAGCATCGCGGTTCAGATCGCTGCGGATCAGCTGACCGAAGGACCCGAGACCCTGACCCTGTCGCTTGACAACGGTGCGGCCTCGGCGAATGTTACCGTGCTCGATACCTCTGTTGCACCCGGAAACATCTATATCTCGGGGCAGGGGGGCAATGGCGTGGTGTCCAATTTCAACATTGAAGTGGTGTTCGATGGTGTGTTCACAGCCGGACAGCGCACAGCGTTCGAGGTTGCGGCCGATTATCTTTCCGCTTTGATTCCCGGTGACGTGCCTGATCGGGGGGCGATTGACGACATCCGCATCACTGCACGGTTGGAAGATATTGATGGCCCGTTTGGTGTTGTGGGTTCTGCCGGTCCAGACGACCTGCGTCCAGGTACTTTGCTGCCATCGGAAGGCAGTATGAGTTTTGATACCGCCGATGCGACACGAGAAGTCGCAGACGGTACTTTTGTTGACACAGTTGCGCATGAGATGTTGCACGCGCTCGGTTTCGGCACCATCTGGGAAGCAGAATTTCTTGGCCTGCTTTCAGGGACGACCGACCTGCGCTTCACTGGGCCAAATGCAATCGCGGCATATGAAGCGATTTTCGTTGCTATCGCGACTGCAGATGCAAATTCCGCGACCGGTGTTCCTGTTGAAACTGATTTTGGGCCGGGGACGGCGAGAGGCCATTGGGATGAGGCGACATTCACAAATGAAGTGATGACCGGTATAGGGGGCAGTGCCGATTTTATGTCCGGCATGACCGTCGCGGCGCTTGAGGACATGGGATATGACACGATCTTCGACGTCAGTATACCCGCAGCCACCATGCCGCAGTTGAGCGATTTTATGCTTGCTTGATCGGGATGTTCAGACGGCATCCCTTCGGACAGCCAATCACGGGCGGGATTTCTTTTTGCAGGACGGTCCAGAGTTCGGTAAGAGCGCCGAAGACATAAACGGGTCCACATCAAAAGGAGACCGACATGGCCAAGATCACCATCGACGGCAAGGAATATGACAGCGAGACTCTGCCGGAGGATGCCAAGACCAATATGCTGAACGTGCAATATTGTGATCAGAAGGTACAAGAGCTCAAGCGCGAGCTGGCGATTGCGCAGACGGCGCGCAATGCCTATGCGCAGGCGCTTAAGGGTGCGCTGCCGAAAGACGCGTAACCGCGTCGGCGGGGGCTGGCGCATATGCCACGCATCCGCACATGGTTTTTTCATACAGTTCCGGCAGGGTGACGATGCGCGTACAATTGCATCATCACCCTGTCTGGTGTATGGATTGCGCCAATTAAACGGTGTTCGGGCGGGCAGGCCCCGAGTTCATAAACAGGTATCGGCCCTGATAAAATATAAAGGACGTTTGCGCCCATGAAAGCCACGTCACCCCTCAAGAAAGCATATGGACGGTTCAAGGCGATCATCTTCGCCACGGTTGTGTTCAGCTTTTTCTCGAACCTCCTGATGTTTGTCGGGCCGCTTTACATGTTGCAGGTCTATGACCGCGTGTTGGCAAGCCGGAACGAACTGACCCTGATCATGATTTCGGCCATCGCCGTGGCCTTGTTGATCACATATGGGTTTCTGGAATTCATCCGCTCTAAAATGCTGGTGCGGGCGGGGCTGCAGTTTGACGATATGCTGGCCAATCCGGCCTTCAACCGCGTGGTGCGCAAACAATTGCTGGCCCCGAATTCCGGCGCGCATGCCACCTTGCAGGATGTTGACCGGGTGCGCGAATTCCTGACGGGGCAGGGGATTCTGTCGTTCTTTGACGCGCCCTGGGTGCCGTTGTTTCTGGCGCTGTGTTTTGCCTTCCATCCCTGGCTTGGCATGGTGGCCACTGCTGGTGCGGTGATCATCTTTATTCTTGCGCTGACAAATGAATTTGCCACCCGTGGGCTTTTGCAAGAGGCCGGGACCGCCAATCAGGGGGCGGCGCATTTCGTGAACACCACGGTGCAGAACGCCGAGGTGATCCGCGCGCTTGGCATGGAAAAGCCGCTGACCAATCGCTGGCTCAAGCAGCATGATGAGGTTCTGGATGCCCAGGCCAAAGCGTCGGGGCGGGCAGGGGCCATTATGGCGTCGACCAAATTCGTGCGCATGTCGCTGCAGATCGCCATTCTGGGCACCGGGGCCTATCTGGCCATTCTGCAGCAGATCTCTCCGGGGATCATGATTGCGGCGTCTATCGTGATGGGCCGCGCCCTGGCACCGGTGGAACAGGCCGTGGGCCAGTGGAAGCAATTCGTGGCCGCGCGCCAGGCGCATAAGCGTCTGACAGAGATTTTTGAAGTGCTCGGCGACGAAGAAGACCGGATGCAGCTTCCGGCGCCCAAGGGCAACCTTGTGGTGCAAAACCTGATCGCGTCGGCACCGGGTTCAAAAAAGCCAATTCTGAAGGGCATTTCCTTTAACGTGTCACAGGGCGAGGTGTTGGCGGTGATCGGGCCAAGCGGGTCCGGCAAATCCACGCTGGTGCGCCATCTTGTGGGCGCGATGCAACCGCAATCCGGTGCCGTGCGTCTCGAAGGTGTGGAGCTGCACCATTGGGACAGTGACCAGCTGGGCCGCTTTATGGGGTATATGCCGCAGGATGTGAAACTGTTCCGCGGCACGGTGTCCGAGAATATCGCACGCTTTATCGACAATGTGCCGGACAAGGATGTCATTGCGGCGGCCACCCTGTCGGGGGCGCATGAAATGATCGCCACGCTGAGCGATGGGTATGACACGGATGTGGGTGACGGTGGCAACGGTCTTTCGGGCGGTCAGCGGCAGCGTGTCGGCCTGGCCCGTGCGGTGTTCCGCGAACCCAGCCTGATTGTGCTGGATGAGCCCAATTCGAACCTTGATGCCCATGGCGAACAGGCGTTGGCCAATTGTATTCAGGAAATGAAAAAGCGCGGCAAGACGGTGGTTCTGGTCACGCACAAGGCCAACCTGCTGGCACTGTCCGACAAGACCCTGATGCTGGTGAACGGCCAGATCGAGAAGTTTGGCCCGACCCGTGAAATCTTTGCCCAACAGGCGCAGCAGCAGGCCCAAGCCAAGGAAGCTGCAGAAAAGAAAAAGGCCGAGGCGCCGACAGAGGCTCCGGCCGTTGTGAGCATGGCGGACACGCCGCGCGCCTAGACAGCGCCGGCCTGTCCTGAACAACACTGACTTACCGCTCTTGAGGAGCTGACACATGGCGCAAAAGCCCAGTCCGAAACCCGTGGCCCTTGCCGGCTTTGCCCTGATCTTCCTGACCTTCGGTGTGTTGGGAAGCTGGGCCGCCGTGGCCAAGCTTGACAGCGCCGTGGTGGCACCCGCGACAATCTCTCTGGAAGGGAACCGCCGGGTCGTCCAGCATTTCGAAGGCGGAATTGTCGAGGAAATCCGCGTCAAGGAAGCGGATTCCGTCGAACAGGGCGACATCCTGTTGCGTCTAAGCGCGGTCGAGGCCCGTTCCAACCTTGGGGTGCTGTCCACCCGTCTGGACGTGGCCCGCATGATCGAGGCGCGGCTTCTGGCAGAGCGCAAGCTGGCGGAGGACATCGTCTTTCCGGCCGATCTTGTTTCCGGCGAAAACCAGATCGTCGGGGCGGTCCGCGAAGATCAGGAAGATCTGTTTCGCGAAGGCCGGTCGATCCTGAAATCACAGGAAGACATCCTGCGCGCGCGTTCGGGTCAGATCGAGGTGCAGATCGAGGGCCTGGAATTGCAGAAATCCGCCTTTCAGCGCCGGATCGACAATTACACCGAAATGCTGGACCGCATGCGGGACGGCGAAAGCCGGGGGCTTATCCAGGGCAACGTGCTAAGCCAGCGTGAAGACGAACTGATCGAGATCGAGGCCAATCTGGGTCAGGTGATCTCGGACATCGCGCAGGCGCGGGCCAGCATCGGCGAAACCGAATTGCAGATCCTGCAATTGACGCAGGAATACCGCCAGAAGGCCAATACCGAACTGGAGCAGATCCGGGCTGAAATCAGCGAATTGCAAGAGCGCCGCAAGGTGGCGGAAGACGTGCTGAACCGCACCGAAATCCGTGCTCCGGGATCGGGCACGATCCAGAACCTCAAGGTGCACACAGTGGGATCTGTGGTCCGTCCGGGCGATATCCTGATGGAGCTGGTGCCCGAGGATGAAGAGCTGATCATCAATGCGCGCGTGTCGCCGATCGACAAGGACAACGTGGCCCCCGGCCTGTCAACCGAAGTGCGCTTTACCGCGTTCAAAACCAAACTGACACCGATCATGCTGGGATCGGTTGAAACGGTCTCTGGCGATGTCATCACACCCGACAACCCGAATGAGCCGCCTTACTTCCTGGCGCGTGTCATCGTGGACGAGGCCGATATCCCGGCTGAAATCAAGGACCGCCTGACCGCCGGTATGCCCGCAGATGTGATCATCACGACCGGCGAACGCACTGTTGCGAACTTTATCGTGTCACCACTGATGGACGCGGTGCGCAAAAGCATGATCGAAGAATAAGCGCCCTGGGCAAGATATCGTCTGACAATACCTCCGCAGGACGCCCCATTCAAAAGGCCGCCGCTTTGAATAAAGCGGCGGCCTTTTGCTGTGACAATGCCCGTAGAACGTGTCGTGTTCACACGCCACGTCCCAAGCTTTTGATTGCGCACGTTAAAGGAGCCCGAAACCGGTTCCCACTTTTGCGCGACATGCTCAAAAAGATCAGGCGATCATGTCAAATTGTTCAAAGTCGGCCTGAAGCCCCACAAATGAAATCGTCCGCCCGTCTTCGGCTTCCCAATGGATGGTCGATGTTTCGCCACCGGTCTGCGCGCTGACATCAATCATGATCACGCCATTGTTGCTCTTGAGGAAATAGATGTCGCCATCTTTTGCTTCCAGAAACTCGATCAGTTTCGATGCAACGGAATCAAACTCACGATAATTGGTGCTTGCCTCTGGCAAGGATGTGTCGATCCAGCCAAACAGGGCAAAGGCGTCTTCTTCCGACAGGCCAGAGCTTGTTTTGAAGGTCAGATGACCGACTGTGATTTCATCCAGCGTCGACCAGTTCTGCACCGCCTCTGTCAGAGTTTGCAAAAGCGTATCCTGCACCGCTTCGGTTCTGAGACCGCCTTCTCCCTCGGCGGTGTCACGCGGGTCCACGACATCTGGCGACAGCTCGGTCGGTGTCTCGGTATATTCCGCTTCGGCGTCCGCGCCCTTGTCGCGGATAACAACAGGGGCCGTCGCCTTGGCGGCAACCAAGACCTCGTCTGTGCCCATGTCGTTTGACAGATTGGCCAATTCCTCTGCCGCAACCGCGGCCTCTGATCTGACGTTCGCGGCCTCTGCAAGCTCTGTATTGAGCGACAGATCCAGACCAAGAAACTCGGCCAGCATCGACAGAAGGGCACCGCCCTCGGCATCGTCGGGAAGATCAAGCTGTGCGACCTGCTGCGCGTCTGATCCATATTCCGAAAAACCCAGCTCTTTCAGGTTTTCCAGGACCTTGCGCTGATTGTCGAGCAATACCGTTTCCGACATGAACCCCATTGCAATCGCTATGGTGCTCAGACCCATTGTGAAGGCGTTGTTCTGAACGGTCAGGCCTTGCTGCTGATGGAGCGTGTCGCGCATCTGGATCTGCTGATCCGCCGCGTGAGTGTCGGCGTCGACACTGCCGTCCTTGACCATCTGGTCCCAATCCAGCGTGTCGTCTTCGAGGATCAGATTGTCTGGTGTGTCTTCGATCTTGTTCACGGCAAACATGCCGTCGAAATCCAAAAGCCGGTCGGTGTCCGCGTCGCTGTCCTCTGGGGCCAGCAGTACCAGCTCTTCAGAGGCCAGGAACAGGGTCCAGATCAATGCGGCAAGCATGGCAGACGGGTGCAGACGCACCTTGCCGCCACGCTCAAACCGGACCACGCGGCGTTCCGTGTCTTTGTCAGAAATCTGTGCGGGCATCGCCTGATTGGTGAAATCCGCAATCAATTCGTCAAAATCGGCACCGCGCAGCGGGCGTTGAACATTGGGGCTGTCCAGAATGTAGACGCCGTCAATCCGGCACAGATGAATGAACACCTCGCCGTTCATATGGCAAAACACAAACCACGGATCACCCTCGTCTGTGACACCCCGATCTGTTTCGATCGGCACATTGGCGGCACCAAGCAGCTGGCGCACACGGAACAGATTGGCCAGTTCCTGATTGCTCCAGTCTTTCTTGGGATCGGGAAACAGCGCGGCGGGCAAACCGGTCTGAGTGATATCTCCAAGACTGACCGCACCATCCTCGCTTGTCCGGAACGACAAGGTCTGGGTCTCGTCGGTCAGAAAGCCCTGCCCAGAGGGGGCATCGCCTTTATTCCGGAAGGTAAGGATTTTCGCCATAGGGGGATCGTCCCGATCAATCTTCGTCGTGTCGTACTGTACCGCTGATTATCGTAACGATCCAGCAAAGATACGCAGCATCGGCGCTCCGGTCTGGTGCCCGGATCGTGCGTCAGCCCGCGTCTTCGAACAGGATCTGATAGGTCAGCGGTTCATAATAGCGCAGCAGTTCCCGAACAAAGCTTTTCGGCTCTTGTCCAAGTGCCACGGCCCATTCCGCATAGCGATGCGCGGGAATTTTGCCACGACCGTTTTCCAGCTGCGAAATGAAGGTGTAGTAATCCAGTGACAGACGATCCGCGAGATCGCGCTGCGACAGGCCTTCCGCCTCGCGCAGCGATTTCAGCCACAGACCCAAAGTCGCACGGTGTTCCTTGGCTTCTTCAGGCGTCGATTTATGCAGCTCTGCAAGCATGGGTTAACCCTCAATTGGCAGCATCGGGGAAACACACCCGTCGAGTGAAAACAGGGGTGTTCAGTGATCCACTATATAGCAGGTTTTCGCCGATGGCAAACGCTCACATAAAGATGTGATCGAAAATGAGGAAAATCACTGTTGATGGATAGATGCAGTGCCCAAGATATGTTCACCCCCCTGAATTTGGTAAGATCAGGCGGCATTTATAGCCCAAACCGGTGTGCTCCGGTCAGGGTTCCACGGCGCGGGGCTGAAATTTTCCGGATTACACCCCGGCAGGTAGCCCCAGCAACGCATCGGCCCGGGAGGTGGCGTCATCCATGAACTGTTCCAGCGCCCGGCCCAGGGTCTTGCGATCCATGCTCCGCAGTGGGGTCCGGGTGTCCGGGTCATAACGGGCAAAGACCTGTGCGCCCTGGCCGAACGGATAGGGAAAGAGCATGCGATCCCAGGTTGACAGGTGTTTGCCGCGGGTGGTGGAAAACGCGTAGGCAAAGATCGGCGCGTTCAGGCGGCAGGCCCATTCCAGCGGTGCCGATTGCAGGTGATGTGCGGGGCCGGACGGGCCATCGCCCGTCATCACGATGCTGATCCCGCTGTGAAAGCGCTTGAGGATCTGACGCGAGGCGACAAGGTTGGATTTGTTGCGCGACATCTCGAACGGGGTCAGGCCTTCCTGACGCTGCATCACCCCCGAGATCCGCCCCATAGGGGACCGGTGATGCAGGCTTGAGGCGGGGGCATGGGTATCCGGCCAGTGACGGGCCCCCATCATCATGCGGCTGTGCCACATCATCAGCAGAACCGGACCATCGGCCAGCGCCGCCTGCAACACGTCCAGACCTTCGATCTGCCAGCGTGTGGTGCGGTCGCACAGCGCCAGATAGCGGGTGATCAGCGTGCCAGGGAGCGCCGAGAAGGCGGCTGATTTCTCGATCCGTTTGCGCAAGGACATCGGGCAGGGCCATTTCAATTGACGACCCCTCCTGTTTCGCGATCTCCGCCCATGATGGCAAGCAATCACATGTGGGGGCTGACCTTGTCTGCATTTCGCGTTAGAGGCAGGTTCACGACCCAGATGGAACTCTGCATGGCCCAGCCCAAACTCCCGAAAGAGCCAAAAGAAAAGCGGCCCATGTTCTCTGAACTGGACCGCGCCAATATTCGCTGGTTCTGGGACAATTACCTGAAATCCAAGGCCCCGTGGCTGCTCGTTGTGCTGGGGATGATCACCATTCAGGGGCTGGTGTATCAGCAGTTCCTGTCGCTCACCGAAGACGGGCTGCGGGTGATCTTTGAAAGCGGCGCAATGGGCGATCTGGTGCGGGTCTGTGCCGTGGTGTTTGGCCTGTTCACCACGCGGGCGATCATTTCCTATCTGATTCCGCGCCTGTCGGTGCGGCTGGCCAGCGACGCGGTGATGAAGATGCGGCGCGATCTGATTGATTATCTGATGACGCTGGACCTGGCGTTTTTCGAACGCACCCAATCGGGCGAGATCATCCTGCGGCTGGTCAACCAGTCCCAGGGGCTGAGCACCTTTGTCGGCCAGGCCACCGTGAACGCGCTGCGAGATGCGGCCACGGTGATCATCGTGTCGGGCTATCTGATCTACAAATCCCCGGTGCTGTTTTTGTCGGCGGCGATCATCCTGCCGACAATCCTGCTGTTGCTTCAACACGTGTCGGCCAAGATCAAGGGCATTCAGGCCAAGGCGGAAAACGCGCTTGGGGCCTATATGACCGGCATCGACGAGATGTCATCGGGCATGCGCACGGTGAAAATCGCCGGTCAGGAACCGATGGAGCGGGACCGTCTTGTGACCTCGACCAAGAACATCCGCAACCTGTCGATCCGCCTGCAATCGGCGCAGGCGCTGGTGCTGCCGGCGATCGATATGATGGCGGCGGTGGTCTATGTGCTGGTCATCGGCGGGGGTGGCTACATGGTGCTGTCAGGCGATTTCGGGCTCGATGGGGCGGGGATCATCGCCTATCTTCTGGGGCTTGTTCTGGTGTTCGATCCGGCGCGGTCGCTGGCGTCGTTCTTTGCCAAGCTGCAGGCGAACCTGATCATCCTGGACGGGGTGCGCAGCCTCTACCGTGAAACGCCGACGATCTTTGACAAACCCGGCGCGCATACCGATTTCGACACCTCAGCCGATATCACGCTGCAGGATGTGTCTTTCGGCTATACGCCGCAAGATCCGCTGTTTGAGGGGCTGAACATGTCGTTCCCCGGCGGCAAGGTCAGCGCCATTGTGGGCGCCACCGGGTCGGGCAAGACCACCGTGCTCAGCCTGCTCACCCGGCTGTATGACGTGACCGGCGGGCAGGTGCGGATTGGCGACACACCCATCACCGATCTGAAGATCAAAGCGTGGCGGTCGTCCTTTTCGGTGGTGGCGCAGGACATCGTGATCTTCAACAGCTCGATTGCCGACAATATCCGCTACGTGCGCCCCGATGCCACCGACGCCGAAGTGCGCGCCGCCGCCGAAGCCGCCGAGATCGCCGGGCTGATGGATGACCGCGGAGACAAGCCGCTTGGCCCCAAAGGCAGCCAGCTTTCGGGCGGGCAAAAACAGCGCATCGCCATCGCGCGGGCGTTTTTGCGGTCCTCCCCAATCCTGCTGCTGGACGAGGCCACATCGGCGCTGGATCAAAAGACCGAGGACCGCGTCAAACGGGCACTCAACCGGCTGTCCGCGGGCAAGACCACGCTGATCGTGGCGCACCGGCTGTCGGCCATCACCCATGCTGACTGGATCTATGTGATGGATGCCGGAAAGATCGTCGAACAGGGCACCCATGCCGATCTGATGGCGCAGGGCGGGCTTTATGCCGGCATGTATGGCGCACAAAAGAAAAGCTATAACTGACGGCGTTTCAGACCCTGTTCCGCACGCGCCAGATCGCGGGGCAGGGTGATCTTGAAATTGTCCTCTTCCCCCTCGACCACCTGCACGGTCAGCCCGGCCAGGCGGGCGATCTCGACATCATCCGCAGCCTCTGTGTGCACCGTCCGATGCGCGTCCAAGATGGCGTCATAGCGAAAGCCCTGCGGGGTTTGCGCCCGCCAAAGCCCGTCACGCGGAACCGGGGTTGTGGCGAAAAAACCGTCCGTCTGCCAAAGCGCATCCACCACCGGCAAAGCCGCAAACGCCCCATCGGTCTGTGCCAACGCGTCAATCACCCGGAGGATCAGATCGGCCGAACATTGCGGCCGCGCGGCATCGTGGATCAGCACATGGGTGGGCGGCGCATCCTGCAACGCCTCCAGCCCCAGCCGCACCGACGCCGCCCGCGACGCGCCACCTGTCACCGGAGGCATCAGACGGGAATCCGTGATCGCGGATGTGGCCGCTGTGTAGAGATGTGCATCATCAGGATGGATCACCACCTGCACGCTGTCGATCCGATCCAGCGCAAGAAAGGCGTGGATCGTGTGATCAAGCACCGCCCGCTCGCCAAGCTTAAGATACTGCTTGGGCGTCTCCCGCATCATCCGACTGCCCCGTCCGGCAGCAACGATAAGGACAGCATTGGTCACGACATCTTCCTTTTCAGCCACCGCATGTCTCGAAGGGATCACAAGATCCCAACAGATCTGCAAGACATTTGATCGTACGATGACGTCCTGTTAGATAACATGTTGTTTTCTAATAGGAGTTGCACTTCCGAGTGGTGCGCGCCCTGCTCGATATATAAAATCTCATAAGGTTAATTATGTAATAAATGTGAGTATTTGCTCTAAAAAGTGTAAGCACTCCGGGTGCGATCATCGTCCAGCATGACCTGCATGTCGCAGTCATATCGTGGCTGATGTCGCTACATGGTGCGAAGCTCGAACAGATCGCCATAAAGAAGAGTTTCAGACGGCAAATGCGCGTCAAGCCAGCATTCAATTGACCTCAGCCAGCTTTTTGCAACAGCACCTGGCGCGAGGGTCCGCCTGCTGGTTTGGATGCCGCTCGCTTGGTCATGTTCTGCCCGCGGCGGCTTTGAGAGCGTACACAATGGGCGATCCGGAGCCTGGCTGGGGGTCTTCCGGCTTTTGAGCCACCGTCGGCTGTATCTTGCCAGTCTTTGCCCGGTTTCGCGGAACAGCTGATTTGTGTGTTGCAGGCTGTATGGTCGCTGCATTGAAATTATAGCGCGTTGTTCTGGAGCCTGCCTTATGAATGCCGAAGCTGACTTCATTCAGGCCGAGCGGATCTTGCGGATCGAGAGCCCGTTGGGCGCGGATGTGCTTCTGGCGCAGAAGCTGAGCTTGCGGGAGGCGATCTCGGAGCTGTTCGAGGGGCAGGTCATTGTCCGGTCCAAGACCCCCGATCTGGTGCCGCAGGATCTGCTGGGCAAAGCAGTGGATGTCCCTGGGGCTCGATGTGGAACACAGCGCAACCGAGCGTGTCGGTGAGACGAAGATCACGAATGTCGGACGGGATTACCGGGTTTCCGTCACCGGGAACTTCAAGGAAGTGATCGGAAAGCGGAAGGTCATCGATGCGCACGAGGAAATCCTGATCCGTTGCGGGGCGGCATCCTTGCTGTTTCGCGCCGACGGCGGAATTGAATTGAACGGCCGACGTCTCGATATCGATCAATCTGAAGCTGTGAAGATCACAGCAGGCCGTATCGATCTGAACTGATGCGTAAAGGGTGGGCATTCGTTGCATTGATCGCGCTCGTGGGTATCGGCGGCTTCGCGCTGTCTTGGACCGGAACGGAGGACGACGTGAAAAGTGATTTCACAATCTACATGGAGGAACCAATCGTCANGGAGGGGGGCGTGGTGATCATCCAGCCTGAGGCGGTTGATCTGGAGGGCGATGAATTTACCAAGCTTACGACCGGAACCCACGAGCTGACGATCTCGTCGCAGGTTACCATTGTGCGTATTCAGTATCCACGCGACGGGACTTACGTTTACAGATTTGCATCAGCCAACCCGCAGAAATATCCCGGTACGAACGGAGGAATCAAACAAATTGGTGTGGGAAGTGCTGGGGACCGTCATCCAGATGGAGAAGAATGGGAAGAAATTCCTACTGTGCTTACGCATCATTTCGAAATACCGGGCGGCAACTGGACTGAGAGTCAAAGCCGTAGGCTGCAGTCTAGTCTTCCTAAAGGATATCTAACCACACGGTATGACTGCAATGAGCAGCGTTTTGCGTTGGTTTGTGATGCTGTAGATGGAGACGAACGCCGATGAGTGTACTGCGAGTTCTTGTGCGTTCTTTTCATCCATTGTCCAACTTTGGTGTTGCAGGCCTAGGATTTCATGGTGACAATCGTGGATTTAGCCATGACGAAGGAGTGACATCAAGGATAACTGCAATCGTCCGGTTAAACTTGCAAACAGGAGAGGTTAAGTCTGAAGACCTCGGCTCAGACCCAAGTGTTAGCCTCTTCGGTCTGATCACCCAAGACTATGCCGACCCCGACACATGGCCCGAGATACACCTTGTTCGGCGGCTCCATTGACCCCTACCGCCCGGACGGCGATCAGGGCGCGCAGGTAAGCTTC
>NZ_JBIQWA010000017.1:0-56868 GCF_046591575.1 Marivita sp. S0852 | reverse complement strand
GCGGGATAGACGGCCGAGACAATGCCTCTTTGTGGTTCCATTCTCGAAGGTTGTCTCGACAATAATCCGCACGTCCATGGTACTTCCCCTCTCAACGAACCACCAACATACACAGACACCCCCAAGTTTTGCCCACTCCCAACCGGAACGGCCGAGATGGAGCGTTGCCACGACCATGCGACGGCTGGTCGGGCTGGCTCCGGAGGAGACTGCACTGCCAGCGGCACGTCGCAGGGAGAAGCGGCGTTTCAGCTCGGGGAGGGCGGCTGCGTGCAGCCGACCTAGTAGGGCGCGGTCCTGACCAAGGGGCAGGAGGGGCCAATGTTCCCCTTGAATGCTTCAGCTTAAGAATCAAAAATTACTTGAACGGCAGGGCCATTGAGACAGGCGGAACACACTTTGAATGAGCTGAAGATCGAACTTATTGGCATCAAACCACCGATCTGGCGCCGGATCCTCGTGCCGAATGACATCAGCTTGGACATCCTGCATTCCGTTCTCCAGGGCGCTATGCCTTGGCAGGACTATCATCTGCATGAGTTCGAGATTGGCGAAGACAGGTTCGAGGCCCGCGACGAACGTGACGACAGCTGGGACCCAAACGATGGCCGGAAGGACGAAAAGAAGTTTGCTCTTGGAGAGCTGGTCAAGAAAGGCAGTCAGTTCACATATACTTATGATTTCGGCGATGGTTGGCGGCATCTCGTCACCGTTGAGAAGATTAGCAAACCAACCGGAAGACCAGATCTGGACTTCCCCGCCTGTGTTGCCGGAGAGCGAGCGTGCTCGCCAGAGGACTGTGGAGGGCCCTACTCATACGAAGAGTTTCTCGACGCGCTGACCGACAAACACCACCCTGAACATCGCGATACAAAGCAATGGGCGGGCGCGTTCGAACCGGAAGTGTTCAGCGTGCAGCAAGCCAATGCTGCCGTCGGTGCGACGTTTGTATGGGCAAAAGAACGCCACAATCGAAAGTGAAACCTGACTCTGGTTTGGCGCAGCAGCTTCGACAGGGGCACATAGCTCTGACTGTTCGATCCGAATGGCCGGATGTCTTCTCAGCCCTCCGAGGGCATCCACGCCCTGCTTTGCTGGTCAGCTTCAGAGCTGACAACCACCAGTCTCTTTAAAAATTCCAGAATTTGTCGATCCTTGACGGACTATCTCACAGGTTATCACAGAAACAAGTGGCGGCCTCTTTAGAAAAATATCATTGTGTCGCGCATGAGTGGACAAGAACACGAAAAACTAAAGAGCCTTCTTGAGGCTGTCCCCACGGGGTTCCTCGTGGACTCCGCCTGGCTTGAGCACCACGGCATAGGCCGGCGTTCGTCCTACGCCTATGTCCAACGCGGCTGGCTGGAACGCCTTGGCCGCGGCGTCTTCCGCCGCCCGGCACCAGGCAGCGCCACTACGAACACGCTCGACTGGAAGACCTGCCTGCTCTCGCTCCAGCACATCATGCACTACCCTGTCCATATCGGGGGAGCGACGGCATTGGGCCTGCAAGGCTATGCGCACTATCTCTCCCTCGGCGACAAGAGCACAGTCTGGCTCTACGGCTCAAAAATCCCCAACTGGCTCGAAAAACTGCCGCTCAACGCCGAACTCCGCACACGCAGCGTATCGCTGTTCTCCGACCCGCAGTTGGGTGTCGATGACGCGCGAGATAATCAGGGAGAAACAGCATCGTCCCTGCCATGGGACTGGAAACTGGTGATGTCCTCCCCAGAACGCGCGGTCTTTGAGGCGCTGGACGAGTTGCCGGATCAGGAGAGCTTTCACAACCTCGACATGGCGTTCGAAAGCCTGACGACTTTGCGCCCGAGAACCCTCTCGTCACTGCTCAGAAGTTGCAAGAAGATCAAGGTCAAACGTCTGTTCTTCGTGTTCGCCGACCGCCACGACCATGCCTGGCGCAAGCGACTAGATCCGGAAGAGTTCGACCTCGGTAGCGGCGACCGCGCATTGGTCAAAGGCGGCAAGATACATCCGCGCTACAGGATCATGGTGCCCGAAGAGTTTGTAAGAAAGGAACGTTATCATGGCGCGTGAAGAGTATGCCGCCCAAGTGGCCCTGCTCGTGCGCATACTCCCGTATGTCGCCAAGGAGGCGATATTTGCGCTCAAGGGCGGGACGGCCATCAACCTATTCTATCGCGACCTTCCACGCCTCTCGGTCGATATCGATTTGACCTATTTGCCTGTCAAAGACCGCGCCGAAAGCCTCGCTGAGATCAACGACACGATGGACCGGATTGCCGCTGCCATCGAAGGCGGCATCACCGGCGCCAAAGCGCAGCGCATTGCCGGCGGTGGCGGCGGCGCCACGCGTGCGCTCGCACGCCTCGGCGCAGCCGAAATCAAGATCGAAACCTCCCCCGTTACCCGGGGCGTCGTGCATGATCCGGAACAACGTGAAGTCTCCGAAGCCGTCGAAGAAGAGTTCGGATACGCGACGATGAACATAGTCTCCTTCGAAGATTTGTTCGGCGGCAAGCTACATGCGGCCCTAGATCGCCAGCACCCGCGGGATCTCTACGACGTTAAACTGCTCTACGAGAACGAAGGGTTTACCGACGCGTTGTTCCGTACTTTTCTGATCTACGTCGCGAGTTCACCACGCCCGCCGCACGAATTGCTGAACCCAAACCTGATCGATCAGAATCAGCCCTATGCTCGGGAATTCGAGGGCATGACGAAGGAAGCCGTCGACCTTGCGGAATTGATCTCAACGCGCGACCGCCTGATCGCGGACATCCAATCCCGCATGGATGAGGACGCGAAGAGGTTTCTGAGAACCCTGCATGAAGGCAATCCCGACTTCGACGCGATCGAGCGCCCTCAGGCGGCCGAGCTTCCAGCGGTCCGATGGAAGCTCATCAACGTGAACAAGCTGAAAGCAGAAAACCCCAAGAAGCATGCCGCCCAAGGGGAAGAGCTGGAGAAGCTCCTCGGCTGAAGATGGATCAGAGATGACTGATTTCGAGAACGACCCCGACTACGAAGAATGCCTTGTTACCTTTTTTGATGTCCTCGGTTTCAGGAACCTCCTGCACACGCGAAGCGGTGCAGAGATCAGGCACTTGCTTTCCATGTTTCGCAGGGTGTCCGAAGGGGATGCCACGCCACCCACCCGCTCCGACGAGATGCGGATGATCAGCGAAGTCCATGCAGAGATCGTGTCTGACGCGATCGTAAGAACCAGAACCATTGAAACTCAGTACCAGGCCGGCCCTTTGGTCTGGGAACTCATCGATCTGCTGCACATCCAGATCGAATGCGTGGCGAACGGCATATTGGTGCGCGGCGCAATGACGATCGGCCCTATGCATCTCGGCATCGACTTCAGTGGTCCGGTGTTTGGGCCTGCCCTCGTTCGGGCTTATTTCATGGAAGAAGGCGAGGTCATCTTCCCGCGCATTGCGATCCATGAAGATGTCATCGAACGCCACCGGCAGGACCAAACGCTCTGGCGGGAAGGACATTCCTATGAGGATGAAGAGCGTCACCTGAACAACCTCCTGCGCCAGGACGAGTCAGGCCTCCACTACATCGACTATCTTCGCGCCAGTCTCAGCGAGCTCGACGGCGAATACGCCGGCTGGATCGAGTTTCTGGGTAGGCACAAAACGTTGGTGGAGAGCGGTCTCGCCGACTGTCCCAATGCGACGGTGCGGCGCAAATACAGCTGGCTCAAGAACTACCACAACGCAGTCATCGACGAGAACATGGCGCACCTGGAACCGGGCGCGATGACCGAGGATGGGGATCCTTGGGAAGCTCTGTTCAGAGGGCTCAGGATCGAAGCCTGAGTTCTCTCAACAAGTCACGATTGGGAGCGTTACGAAATGTCCACGACATGCCTCACCGTCTGGCCAATACGGGGATCGCCAGCCCGCCACCATTCCTATGACCCGCCATCCAGACCTGCGTCCTCCAACTGCTCCCGCTCTGGCAGATCCGCGAGAGTCTCCAGATCAAATGCAACAAGGAACTGCTCGGTCGTGACGAAAGTGTAGGGTGCGCCGCGCCGAGGCGACCGTGGCCCGGTCCCGATCAGGCCGTGCGCATGCCGCCGCCCGATCAGGTCACGGCTGATCTCCTTGCCGAAGATATCCTTCAGCCCATCGCGCGTGATCGGCTGGTGGTAGGCGATAGCGGCCAGGACCGCGACGTCGAATTCTCTCAGATCGAGTAGCTGATCCCCGATATCCGCAGCTGCGCGGATCGCAGGGGCGTAGATAGCCCGCGTCCGGAACATCCAGCCGCCGGCGACCTGGGCGATCTCGAAGGCCCGCCCCTCGAAGTCGGCAGCGAGGTCTTCGATCAGCAGATCGACCGAGGCCCCCTGCCCCACGACGCGCGCAAGGTCTTCGCGCGGCACCGGCGAGGCCGATGCAAAGAGCACCGCCTCGATCCGCCGCATCCACTCGCGCCAGCGCAGCTCAGGCGGCAGGTCGGGCAACTCGCAGTCAAGCTCGAGGTCAGAGCGATGCTTTGCCATCGCTAGACCCCGTAGAGCCGGAAAATGTCGCGGCCCGTCAACTCGCGTATAGCGCCCAGATCGACAAGCCGGTCACAGAGCCGACGCGCCGCCCGATCCGGCAACGGCAAGGCAGACGGCGCGACCGCATCACGCGTCAGAAACATTTTAACCGCGTCGCCAGCGCCCTTGGCCCGCAGCTTCGGCGCGACCGCCATCAGATGCGCGGCCCGACGCGCGAGGTCGGCGGCCTGCCTGACCGCCTCGGTCGCCGATGAGATTAGCGCGCGATGACAGGCCAGGCGCAGGTCATCGCCTTGCTTGCGCAGGTCGGCGCGTCTCAGGCCTGTGGCGAGCAGCGGCAAAAGATGCTCCCAGCCAAGCGCTTGGGCGAGGGCCGTGTCGGCAAGGATAAACGCCGGCACGTCAGCGCGCGGCGCTTCCGTCAGGACCGTCTCCAGCACCATCGCGGCACGAGCTACCGGTGCGCCCTGCCCCGCATCGAGCCATGCTGCGATCGCGGCCTGCTCGAGGGTCGGCTCGGCTGGGCACAGCGCCTTGAGCGACACCGGTCGCTCCACCGCACGCCGCCAGGCGAGGCAGGTATCCCCCGCCGGTCCAGGCAGATCGCCCGGACGCAACAGATGCAGCGCATCACGCAGCTCCCCTGCCCTTTCCGGTCGCCCGGAAAACGCGACACAAACCTCTGCGGCGCGCAGCGCCAGCCGCTCCCGCAACAAGGCTTGGGGCACCTCCTCGCGTCCCAACACTAGATGCAGGTGGCTTAGCGCCGCGCCCGACAAAAACACAACATCTTCAGTGGTTTCAGCGCGCGCAGAGGTGACCCAGGCAGGCATTGTGGGTAATGTGTCGGGGTCGTGGATGTGATCCGGCCGGGCAAATGTCATGCCCAGAGCTTACACTTTCGCGGCGCTTTTCGCCAGAAAATAGCACACAAACCGCCCCGCTTTCCAGTTCTTCGCTATGTCCAATAAGTTTGCCTTATCGGACGTAAAAAGATATACTGCGAAGCAGTTCAATATCATTGCCGGATTCAGTGGAAAATGCCCTCAGAGACCGAGAAATCGACGTCAGCGCCCTCTGATGAGCTGGAAGATGCTCGCGTCGACGAGAGAGATCAAGAGGAAAGCGATGGCATTGCTTTGCCCTCCCATGTCGCCGGTTCTGGCTCGCTCGATCGACTGGTCGATACCGCCCGCGTCTATGCCCGGGCCGCAGCGTCCGAGAACACGCTGAAGGCCTATGCAAAGGACTGGGCACATTTCGCGCGTTGGTGCCGGATGAAGGGCGCCAAGCCGCTGCCGCCGTCACCGGAGATGATCGGGCTCTATCTCGCGGATCTGGCCTCCGGGTCGAGCTCCTCGCCTTCGCAGTCGGCGTCCCGACCCCTATCGGTCAGCACTATCGACCGCCGCCTGTCGGGTCTCGCCTGGAACTACGCGCAGCGAGGGTTCACTCTCGACCGCAAGAACCGGCACATCGCGACGGTGCTGGCCGGGATCAAGCGAAAGCATGCGCGACCGCCAGTCCAGAAGGAAGCGATCCTGGCGGAAGACATCCTCTCGATGGTGGCCACGCTGCCCTTTGATCTGCGCGGGCTTCGGGATCGCGCCATCCTCTTGATCGGCTACGCTGGCGGCCTGCGTCGCTCGGAAATCGTCAGCCTGGATCACGGCAAGGACGACACTCCCGACGCAGGCGGTTGGATCGAGATCCTCGACGATGGTGCCCTGCTCACCCTGAACGCCAAGACCGGCTGGCGCGAGGTCGAGATCGGCAGGGGATCGTCCGACCAGACCTGCCCCGTCCATGCACTGGAACAATGGTTGCACTTCGCCCGGATCGACTTCGGACCAGTCTTCGTGCGCACGTCGCGCGACGGCAAGAAGGCGCTGGGAGCTCGGCTCTCGGACAAGCACGTTGCCCGCCTCATCAAGCAGACCGTGCTCAAGAGCGGTATTCGCGCTGACCTGCCCGAGAAAGACCGCCTCGCGCTGTTTTCCGGTCACTCGCTGCGCGCAGGCCTCGCCAGTTCGGCCGAAATCGACGAACGCTACGTCCAGAAGCAGCTTGGTCACGCCTCGGCGGAGATGACACGGCGATACCAGCGCCGCCGCGACCGGTTCCGGGTGAACCTGACCAAGGCCGCGGGGCTGTAAGTGTCTGCGACGAAACGGTTCTCTGATTGCGGCTGTGTCAAGCGGGATAACGATTTGTCCGTCGGGGGTCATGGTTCTCTCCGAGGTCGCGTTGCGCCTCATGATGGTTTTCGGTGGTAGATCGTCTCCAATGTCGTTTGCGGGATGAGCACCGCGTGCCGCGTCCCAACCGTTTTTACGAGATCAATCAACCTCCGTCCCATCGGGACTTCGCTTCCCGCCCGTTCAGCGGCGGAAATTCAGATCAGGCAGTGGCCTCCTTTATCCATTGATAGTCGGCTTCGCTCTTCCATAGTGTCAGCATCAGAACGGCGATCTTGCGTGCGGTTGCGACTGCTGCCTTGCGGAACCCGCGTCGCGCAGCAAGTCGCAAGGCCCAGGATTTGAGCGAGCAGAACCGCTTTACTTGTCGGATTACGCAGGATGCCGCTTCAAACAGGAGCCCGCGCATAGCTGCATCTCCACACCTGGAAACACGGCCCGACCAATCCATTTCACCGGATTGATGTCGCCTTGGCGTCAGGCCCAGGAATGCTCCCACGTCCGAGGATTTGCTGAACCGCCTTGGGTCATCGACCAAAGCGACGAAGCTGAGAGAGACAATCGGGCCAACCCCAGGGATCGTCATCAAGCGTCGGGCAACAGGGTGGCTTTTGCCCTTCGCCTGCACTGCGCGTTCCAGATCGGCAGTCGCCTGGCAAAGCGTGCTGTGGGCAGCAATGAATCCATCTGCAATGGTACGTAAAACAGGATCGGCTTCTCCTGCGGCGGCCAATTGGTCACGGAAACCTTGCCGCTGTTTGCCCTGTCCAACCCCGGTCATGCGGATGCCAAAGGTTTTCAGCATGCCCCGGATATGACCTTCCAGATCCTTGCGAAGCCGGATCAGACGTTCGCGGGCTCCAATGAGGCTGCGCAGGCGATCAGCATCTTCGCTACGAATGTGGATCGGCGTGAACCAATTCATGCGTGCAAGTTGCGCCAGACCTTCCGCATCAGCGGCATCAGACTTGTTGAGACGTGCCGACAGGCTTTTGTGTGCTTTGCGGGCATCAATGCAGATAGCTGGCAAACCAATTTCAGCCATTCCACGTTGCAGCCAAATCGAGAGCTGGCCGCTCTCGTGGACGATTTTCTCCGGCTGAAGAGATCGGTTCCTGAACCATCCTGCTACGGCTTCTGCATCGGCTGGCACGCTGCCAAGCATGGCAATTTCCCCGTCCTGATCTACAACACAGATCGAAATCTCTTTGAGAGACACATCCAGTCCGGCATAATATTTCATGGTCGTTCTCCTCACGGCATATATCCATGAGGCCAGTATACCGGACCTCGTTCGCCACCGGAGAGCGGCCGCCGCAATCACACCATGTCGATTATTAGTGATATCTTAAATTGCAAACGGCCCGATTTCATGTCCCTGATAGGCTATGCCCGCGTTGTCTAATCGCGGCTCTCCGGTCAAGTGCCACTTTCTTCCTTCCTGGCATTTTCAAGCAGATCGCGGCCAGCGGTCTTCAAGGATCCGTCAGCATGCAGGTAGTGGTATAGGGTCGAAGGCCTGATCTCTCCCAACTCCTTGCATATTTCGGGAATGGGTCTGGCCCTATCTGCCATGAGATGCTTTGCGTAACGCAGCTTGTCAGCGGTCATGATCCTGGGCCGTCCGCCTTTGCGGCCTCTGGCACGCGCTGCGATCAGCCCTTCGTTTACCCTTTGTCGGATGATGTTGCGCTCCATTTCAGCAAAAGCGGCCTGAATCTGAAGGAAAGCGCGCCCCGTCGGCGTTGTCGTGTCCATCGGTGCGTTCAGCGCCCGGAATGCAACACCCCTTGCAGCCAGCTGGTCAATAAGAGTGATCAACTCGCCAGCCAGGCGACCGAGCCGGTCGAGATCAAGCACGACAAGCACGTCATCTTTGCGCAAAAAGTCCAGACAAGCCGAAAGACCGGGGCGCTCGGCTTTCGCACCGGAAGCACGATCCTCAAATATCCGCTCGCATCCGGCAGCGTTGAGGGCGTCAAGCTGGCGGTCGAGCACCTGCGCGCCCTCGATGGTCGAAATCCGGGCGTAGCCGATCAGTCCCATGGCAATATCCTTCGAAGAGATCACAATAAACCTATTTCGATGCGTTGTTTTCGGCAAATGATTTATATGGAGTTTTCGTAGACGGCTGATCGCAGATATCAGGCTCCGGCCTGAACCGGGAAAACATCACGACAAATATGTGTTTTTCGCAGGCGATGATATCAGCATCAAGGCGCTGCTGCCGTGTGTCGAATGCAGTGTGCGTGGCCGGGGTCAGGGTTGTCTTCGCGGTCAGTCGTAACACTGCCGCATCATGTGGTTCGAAACGGACTCCGCTATGTCTCCAAGCGCAATTCGCCGTAAGCCGATTGCAGCGCGCATATCGCGGTAGTCCTCATGTCTCACGTCCCGGTGGACGCACCCGCAGCTTCACAGCAGCGGATCTCTTTGCGGCCCCTACATCGTCGGGCCCTTCTTGTTGCGACACATTATGCCGGGACAGACCCTTCTGCTTCGAATGGACGCCCGGTGCGCCACATCGCATGCAAGATCACCGCCAGCTTGCGTGCGACTGCCACGTTTGCCCGCTTGAACCCAATGCGCTCGCGCAGTTTCAGGCCCCAGCGACGGAGCGCGCTTTCGGTCTTCGCGCGGGTCAGCAGATGCGCGGCGGCTTCATACAGGTAAGATCGTAACAGCTTGTCCCCCTGCCTTGATATTCGGCCCTGTTGATTGATCGCGCCCGACTGGTAGCGCCTTGGGGTCAATCCGATCCAGGCAGCGGCTATGCGCCCGGACTTGAACGTTGCGGGATCACCAATGGTGCCAACATAGCCTACAGCCGTCAGATGCCCGACCCCGGGCACCGTCATCAGCAACTGGCAGCGCGGATCATTGCGCACGATCCGGCGAATTTCGCTTTCCTGACGCGCTACCTGTGCCCGGCCCGCTCGCCAGGCTTCGAGCAACGGGCTGACGATCACATCCAGGTCCGGTCGTTTGACAAGATAGTCGACCACTCGTCGCTCGAAGGTTTTTGCCCCGCCATTCCCGGAACCTGCAGGAAGCGAGATACCGAAGGTGCGCAGCGCCCCTCGGATTGCATTGGCAAGGTCCAGAACACAGCGCAACATGGTGGCGCGCGCACGCAACAGTGTCCGTTTCTGCATGTCCTCCCAGCTTTTGACCCGGACCTCCCGATAGAGGCCCGTCCGCAGCAGATGTGCGAGCCCTTGTGCATCATTGGCGTCCGTCTTGTTAATGCTAATCGAAAGCGCCGCATGCGCCTAACGGGCATCCATACAAACCATTGGAAACCCTCGATCCGTCAACTCATGCCAGAGCCAGGTTGTCCAGCACCCGGTTTCCAAGCCAACCGACGAAAGGCTGTCGGCGAATGGAGACAGAGCCTCGGCAAGAGCATCGGGATCAGTCAGCGTCTTTCCCCGCCAAAGACAAACCCCATTCTCATCGACAATGTGGATCGACGTACTCCTTTTCGACACATCCAGAGCGGCAAAGGTCTTCATGGCATCCTCCTGTGAAAATTATAGGATCGCAGAATGCACCAAACATCCGAAATTGCGCGCCCGCGATTACGTCATGTATCCACAGAGGATCAGAGCCCCCTGCCCCAGTCGGAGGCTCTTCAGTCTGCGGGTTGCGCGACATCTTCGAAGAGCATGCCTCAGGCGGCAATCGCGCGCGACCGGTGCTGGCACGCGTGCTCGACCGCGTCCAGAGCGGCGATACGCTGGTCGTTGTGCGGATCGACCGGCTTGCACGGTCTCTGACGCACTTGCTCGAGGTAATCGAAAGACTGGAGGCCAAGGGTGCGTTTTTCCGCTCGCTGCAGGACCCGATCGACACTGCATCCCCGCAGGGCAAATTCACATTGCAGGTTCTGGGTGCGGCGGCCGAGTTTGAACGTGCCCTGATCCGCGAACGCACCAAGGCCGGGCTTGTTTCGGCACGCGCCAAAGGGCGCATCGGGGGCAACCCGGGGCTTCGCGCCAAGGACCCCGCCGCGCTGCGCAAAGTGCGGCTGGCGCGACAGGACGGCTACATGGAGCGACTGAACGAGAAAGCGCAGGATTGGGTGCCGCATGTGCGCCGCCTGCGCCCCGACATGGCTTGGGAGGACGTCCTGCGGATCATCAATGGCCCCCTGCCCCATGATCGGCGCTGGACGCAAAGCCGCCTGCTCCGCGCCGTGAGGGCGTATGTGCGCGACGGGTTTCTACCAGATGCAGTGCTTGGCCGCGCCGGACGCCGCGAAACCGACGACCGCCTGCCTGCGATTGTGGCTGGCATCAAGGGCGCGGATCCAGACATCACCCTTCAGGCAATCTGCGACCGGCTTTAGTCTATGCGTGAACGCACCCCTCGAGGTCGTGCCAGCTGGCAGCCGTCTTCGGTCAGAATGCTGCTGGAGCGTGCTGAAAAGCTGGGGCTCCTCTGAGGATCACACTTGTGTTGGCCCAACCGATTGCCACTAAATCTAGAAAGTGCTTGCACGAATCCGGTTGGTCGGGCAATAGTCTCGAAAAATAACGCGCGGTCACATAAAAAACGCGCCCACGGATCGGGGCAGACATGAGCGAAGCAGAACAGGATCTAGATATCGCCATCGGACACTACGCGGAACTTCTCGCGTCGAACCTGCATGCTCAGCGCGCTGCACACTTCCCACCGGATGCAAAGAAGGTGATGCGCACTTTGACCAGCGGCGAAGCTGCTGAGCTCCTTGGCGTCGACCATACCTATCTTCGGAAGCTTCATCGAGAAGGAAAGATCGTTGACGTCGAGACGACGGCTGGAAGTCATCGCCGCTATACGCTCGACGATATCTGGGAAATCCGGCAGACGCTTGAAGGAAACGCAAAAAAGTCTGGAACTTACGTGCCTGGACGTCGCGACGGTGACGAGCTTCAAGTCATTTCAGTGGTGAACTTCAAGGGCGGGTCCGGCAAAACGACGACGTCTGCTCACCTCGCTCAGCGCTTGGCGCTCAAGGGGTACAGGGTTCTTGCGATCGATCTCGACCCCCAAGCATCACTTTCGGCTCTTCACGGAATCCAGCCAGAACTCGACCTCATGGAGGGCGGAACCCTCTATGATGCCGTTCGCTATGACGATCCGGTTCCGATCGCCGAAGTGATCCGCAAGACCTACATCCGTGGCCTTGATCTTATCCCGGGCAACCTTGAACTCATGGAGTTCGAGCACGAGACGCCTGCTGCGATCCAGCGAGGCGGAGCGAAGGCGTTCTTCGCGAGAGTTCATGACGCACTCGATAGTGTTGAAGCGAACTACGACGTTGTTGTGATCGACTGCCCGCCGCAGCTTGGTTTCTTGACGATGTCAGCACTTTCCGCGTCCTCGGGCGTCCTCGTGACGGTTCACCCGCAGATGCTTGACCTTATGTCGATGTCCCAATTCTTGCGAATGACTGCGGATCTCCTTGGAGTAATCAGGGATGCAGGCGCAAATCTGCGCTTCGATTGGCTGCGATTCTTGCCAACGCGATACAAAGTCGGCGACGCGCCACAAACCGAAGTCATCGCCTTCATTCGCGGGCTGTTTGGGAGGTCGGTCCTGACCAATCACATGGTTGAATCGACCGCAATTTCTGATGCCGGTTTGACCAAGCAAACGCTCTACGAAGCTGACAAGCGGGACTTCACGCGTCAGACGTTTGATCGTGCGATCGAATCTATGAACGCAGTGAACGATGAGATCGCTGAAATCATCCAGAACACATGGGGGCGGAATGGCAAGAAAGCCTAAACTTGGCCTGCCGCTGCAGACCCTTCGTAACGCTCCTGACGCTCTTGAAGGGCGCCGACTGCGTGGCGGTGTATTTGAGATCGATCCGGCGCAGATTGTTACCGAAGGGCGGTTGGATGATAGGCTGCAGATTGAAGTTGAGGGCCTGAAGAACTCTATTTCCAAGAACGGACAGCGTGTGCCTGTCTTGGTCCGCCCACTGGAAGGCGATCGCTACAACCTGATCTATGGCCGAAGACGCTTGGAAGCATGTCGCGAACTCGGTATCAAAGTTCGAGCCATCGTCACAGAGGTTGAGGGTGATCAAGCGCTTCGAGATCAGCTTCTCGAGAACCAAGAGCGTCGTGATCTGAGCTTTATTGAGCGTGCGCTCGTTGCGACGGCGCTTCTGGACGGTGATCATTTGGAAGGGGCTGAGCGCACCAATCGAGGTGTCGCTGAAGTCCTTAACCTCCACGAAGCTGGGGTTTCACAACTCTTGAGTGTCGTTCGGACAGTCGGCGAGGAACTCATCCAGGCAATTGGTGCGGCTCCCGGGATTGGTCGCCCGAGATGGGAAGAGCTCAAAAAGGCTTTGGGTGCATACGACGGTGATCGAGGCCAACTGCAAACCGTAGCTCATGCAGCCAAGTCCGAAAGTTCCGGCTCGGTCGATGAGGTTTCTGAGCGTGCGTTTCTCGCAGTTCTAGCAGCTGCGAAGAGCGCAGAGAAGAAAGCAAGCCCGTCTAGAAAGGGCGTGCCTGCTTTGGCGATCCCCGGTGTCGGTGCTGCGGCGGTCAAGACCGGCCGCCAAGGCAAGCAGCTTAAACTCGATCTGACTACGGATGAACCTGATTTTATCAGCTGGTTGGAGGGCAACGCCCCAAAGCTGATTACCGAGCTTCATGAGCGCTGGAAGCGTTCAGGAGACTGAGGAAGAGCAACCAACAAGAAGGAGGCACGATACAGGCAAAAAGAAAAAGGCCCCGAGAAGCTAGCTTCACGAGACCTTTGTAAGGTTTCGCACCGGGATCAGCCCGCTACAAAATCTCAGTTTTCGCACTTCTGAATGTAGCGTTCTGGCCCCTACCCCGCAAGCGCAAAGCGATTCGCCGGCCCTAGATTTTTTGTCTTCGTGGATATTTTCATGGAGTACACACCAATCTCGCCGTTTATGCGGCCGATTTCCCACGCCCATTTGCGCGTCATTGAGCGACCCGAGGCGTCTGTTCCAGCCAGACCCGTTAACAAGTGGGAACTCCTGCGCGAGCTCTCTAAGGCGCAAGCGGCCTTTGGGGTCTCGGAACGTAATCTGACGGTTTTGCAGGGGCTCCTCAGCTTCTTTCCGGACGATGCGCTTGGCGGGAACGCCGAAATGGTCGTCTTCCCCTCGAACAAGGCGATCTGTGAGCGCCTGAATGGTATGCCCTGCTCCACGATGCGTCGTCACCTCGCGCGTCTTGTCGAGGCTGGCTTGCTCCAGCGGCGTGATAGCCCCAATGGGAAGCGTTACATCCGCAAGCACGGCGAAGATCGCGTTGCCTTTGGCTTCGATCTTTCCCCGCTCTACTGTCAGTCCGAGGAGATAGCACGGGCCGCAGAGGCCGTACGTGAGGCCGAGGAGCGCGTCAGGCGCCTGAGAGAGGTAGTAAGCCTCATGCGACGCGATCTCGCGGCCCTCGCCGAGTTCGGAGACGAGATGCAGCCCGGCCTAGGCTTCTGGGATCAGCTTCGCGACAAGGCCGCCCTCACAGCCCGCGCGCTTCGCCGCAAGCTTTCAATTGAGGACCTTGCGGCCTATCGAGCCGACCTTGAAGCTCTCCTTGACCAGGCACGCAACATCATTGATGGCCCTGAAACAGAAGAAATGAACACCAATGATGCCCAATCTGAGCGTCACCACCATAATTCAAATAAAGAATCTATAGATCTTGAACCTGCTTTAGAAGAAAGCGGGGCGGCGGCGAGTGTGCCAGATGTGGATACGAATGAGCCGGTGGCTGACGTTGATGAACAGGTCACAAGACACCTGCCAAAGATCCCGCTCCACCTAGTGATTGCGGCATGTCCCTCGCTCAAGACCTTCTACCAAGGTGAGATCTGGCATTGGCATCAGCTCTTCGATGCGGCGTGCCATGTGCGGCCAGCCATGGGGATCAGTGCGTCTGCATGGGAAGAAGCACAGCGGTTCATGGGTCCGGAGCAAGCGTCGATCGTTGTTGCTGCCATGCTGGAACGCTTTGAGGACATCAGATCGCCTGGTGGATACTTGCGAGCTCTGACTGCCAAAGCTGCGGCCGGTGAGTTTTCCTGTGGGCCGATGGTCATGGCATTGATTGGGCGACGATCTGCAGCTTAACAGCTGTTAAGTTTGAGAGACTGCGTACTGTTCCGCCCCCTCGGGACTGACGACTTAACAGCTGTTAAGGTCCTGTCTCGGGGGCGTCAGAATTAAAGAGGGAAAGGTTTGTTGGTTTGTGGGGTGACGGGAAGTGAGATCGGGAGAGTGGCTTCCGGCGCCCGTCGTGGAGAAGATCTGATGGCGAAATCTGCCCAGAAAATCATCCTGTTCCCTTCTCGGGACATTCCTTTCGACAAGCTCGTGCTGAGCCGGTCCAACGTTCGGCGCATCAAGGCCGGCATCTCGGTCGAGGAACTGGCCGAAGACATGGCCCGCCGCGGGTTGCTGCAGAGCCTGAGCGTCCGGCCCGTCCTGGACGATGACGGTGCCGAAACCCGCACGTACGAGATCCCGGTCGGCGGCCGACGCTTCCAGGCGCTGTCGCTGTTGGTGAAGCAGAAACGCCTGGCCAAGTCGGCGCCCATTTCGTGTATCGTGCGGGATGCCAAGTCCACGATCCTTGCCGAAGATGACTCGCTCGCTGAGAACATGCAGCGCGCTGCCTTGCATCCGCTCCATCATTTCCGCGCCTTCGTGGCACTGCGGGAGAAGGGTCAAGGCGATGAAGAGATCGCAGCCGCCTTCTTCGTCACACCGCAGGTGGTCAAACAGCGCCTGAAACTCGCCGCCGTGGCCCCTGCCCTGCTCGAGCTCTACGCCGAGGATGAAATGACGCTGGAGCAGCTCATGGCCTTCACGGTCAATCCGGATCACGAGCGCCAGGTTCAGGTCTGGGAGGCGATCCGGTCGTCGTGGAACAAGGAGCACTATCAGATCCGACGCATGCTGGCCGAAACCTCTGTGCGCGCCTCTGACCGTCGTGCCGCCTTTGTCGGAGTCGAGGCCTATGAGTCGGCTAGAGGCACCATGTTGCATGACCTCTTCCAAGGCGATGACGGCGGTTGGCTGGAAGACCCTGCCCTTCTCGATCGTCTGGTCAGCGGGAAGCTTCAGGCTGAAGCCGAAGCCATCGCGGCCGAAGGTTGGAAATGGATCGATGTCTCGCTCGACCTGCCCGAGCGGCTGATCATGGAACTGACGGCGCTCCGCACCCTGGCGCTGCGGGAAGCTATCGGGCGTTCTCCTGACGTCGCCCTGACGCTGCTGCTCCTGAAGCTCGTCAATGACATCTTCCGGACATCCAATTCGGCCGGCAACTGCCTCGAGGCTTGGGTGCGTCACGTCTATATGTCGGCGCAGGCGAGCGATCTGAAGGATAGCGTGGTGGCCAAGCTCATTGACGAGCGCCACGCGGAGTGGGAGGCCGACCTGCCGCTCGGCGATGATGCCGCTCTCTGGGACTACCTGACGTCCCTCGATCAGGCGAGTGCGCTGTCCCTTCTCGCGCATAGCCTCAGCTTCGGGATCAACGCGCTCCATGAGAAGGTGAACCCCTATAGTGCCGGTATCTCCGCCAGCGGTTTGACCAAGCAGATGACCCAGCCCGACTTGGTCGCACAGGCGGTCGAACTCGACATGGTCGAGGCGGGTTGGGAGCCGACGGCCGATACCTACCTGAACCGCGTGCCCAAGGTCCGGATCCTCGAGGCCGTGCGCGAGGCGAAAGGGGAGGGGACGGCGCAGCTCCTTGATCACCTGAAGAAGGGCGAGATGGCGACCGCAGACGCGGGCGGTATCGACCAGTCGATCGAGCGAGCCAGAACCGGCGACATGGGAGGGCAAAGCAATGCCATCGCTTTCCTCTTGATCTCTCTCGTCGACGCGAGCATCTTCCAGCTCATCAGAGGGCGCTGACGTCGATTTCTCGGTCTCTGAGGGCATTTTCCACTGAATCCGGCAATGATATTGAACTGCTTCGCAGTATATCTTTTTACGTCCGATAAGGCAAACTTATTGGACATAATAAGTAACCGCAGGGTGGGGCGGTTTGTACACTATATTGTGGCAGAAAGCGCCGTAGTGCGATAGTGTTGTGACATGATCTACGCCACTGACAGCTTCGATAAGTTACCGCATTTGCCCGCTTGGGTCACTGCCGGACGACCCGAAACCCCTGAATATGTGGCGTTTTTGTCGGGTGCGGCGCTGAACCATCTGCATCTTGTGTTGAGCCAACATGCGGTCCCCCAGACCTTGCTACGTGCACGGTTGGCGCTGCGCGCCGCAGAGGCCTGCGTGACCCATCAGGGACGACCGAAACGGGCTTCGGAACTGCGCGATGCGGTGGCGTTCTTGCAGCCCGGTGACAGTTCGGGACCGGCGGGTGAGATCTATCTCTCCTGGCGACGGGCGGTAGAGCGACCGGCTTCTGTCAAGGCCCTGCGCCGGGCTTTGCCCGAGATCGACGCCGACCAGATCGCAACCTGGCTGGATGCGGGGCAGGGGCCTCCGGTCGCGCGGACCGCGTTCGTGCTGCAGGCGGTTCTCGCGGATCGACCGAGGGAGCCCGCTACGGCGTTGATCCTGGCCGACGCGGCTTTGGCGCAGTCGCTGGGGTGGAACCATGTCCTGCCGCTCCTCGCGCTCGGTCTCAGGCGGGCCGATCTGCGTAAATCAGATGAAGAGCTGCGCCTGGCCTGCCATCGAGCGATCTTGGCGGCCGCGGTCGAGGCCGTGCGCGAGGGTGCTGATTTGGCCCGGCGTGCAGCGCGCTTGAAAGAGGTCGGGCCAAAGCTCCGAGCGAAGGGCGCCGAGGAAGCGGTGGCGCAGTTTCTGATCCGGGACGCTGTGGCGCCGACATCCCTAACCTCGCTCCGGTCCGATCGCGCCGCACGCCGGTTCTGCGAACGGCTGGTGGACCTCGGCGCTGTGCGTGAGTTGACCGGGCGGGACACCTTCCGGCTCTACGGGATCTGAGCGATGGCCAAGGATCACGCTGACCAAAAACTCGACAGGGAGTTGGAAGACCTCCCCGCCGAGCTGCGCTGGCGCGAATGGATGCGCCGGATCGAGGCGGTTCTTTTTGCCAGTAGCGCGCCCGTGCCGCGCGTGGACCTGGCCCGCGTGGTGGGGCAGGGGGCCTCGGTCGATCTGCTGATCGACGATCTTGCCGCTGATCTCGAAGGACGCGCGTTTGAAGTGGCCAAGGTCGCCGGTGGATGGATGTTGCGGACTCGGCCGGCCTACGCGGCGGCGATCCGGACGGCCGCGGATGTGGGCGATCAGGATTTGGACCTGCGCGAATACGATGTCGCTGTCCTCTCCGCTATTGCCTATCACCAACCAATCACGCGGGACGGTCTCAAGGACATTTTCGGCAAGGAGATCAGCCGCGATCTGATCGGCAGATTACATGCGCAAGGGCTGATCGGGACCGGGCCGCGCGCGCCGCGGCGCGGAGCACCTTACACCTATGTCACGACGGAACAGTTCCTCATAGCTTTTGATTTGCAGTCGCTTCAGGACCTGCCAGATCGGGAGCAGCTGGAGGATGCGGGGTTGACCAGACATGAAAGCCGCACATGAACATGCACATCTTCTGTCTGGGTTAGTGGTGGCAACGATTGTAATTTATAAATTCACTGTGTATCTTCAACGACATAGTCATGCCATTTTTCTTAAAATCCGGTATTTCTAATTTTCTAATACTGCTTCTAGGAAATCTCAAATGGCGTTTTGGTCTGGCGAAAAGCTTGGTGACAAACTACCCAATCTGATCGAACCGTTTGATACCGATGCTATTGATTGTGCGGCATACACTCTGCACATCGGCGATGAGGTTTACATCAGCCCCGATCGGGAAATCGCCTCGCCCAGTCGACACAGCAAGAAAAAACTGCAAGATGGCGAGGCCTTCGCGATCCCGCCTGGTCAATTTGGCTTTCTGACAACGAAGGAAGTTGTCACCGTTCCGGACAATGCTTTGGCTTTTATCTCGATCAAGGCACGACAGAAATTTAGCGGCCTGGTCAACATTTCGGGCTTCCACGTAGATCCCGGTTACAAAGGAGAACTTATCTTCTCTGTTCTCAATGCTGGTCCGCGGCCGCTGCACCTAACTCATGGTCAGCCCTTGTTTCTGATTTGGTACGCTGATCTCGACCGGGAAACGGCCCTTAAGAAGAAGCCAGGGGATGGTCTGCAGGGTATTGATCCTAAGCTGATCAACGGGATCAGCGGCGAAATTCTGTCGCTGCAAAGCCTTTCAGAGAAACAGCGAGCGCTTGAAAGCGACCTAAATCAAAAACTTCAGAAACAGCAGACGCAAGTGTCGATATTTCGCGCCTTGGTAATGATCTTGATCACGCTGGCTGTCGGTCTCGTCGGCTGGGAACTACGCACCTATGTAAGTATTCCATAGCTTCTGCACAGAGCCACTTGTCGGAATATCCGACACGTGCTATGTATGTGTCGGGTAAATCGACATTGAGGCAGCCATGCAGTTTCCAGAAGCTATTGTAGAGACCGCCATCCGTGATGAGATTGTCGCGGCTGCGAATGACCGCCCGCCGACCAAGTCGGGGTGGCGTCCGGAAGTGGATTCACAGGTGGTAATTCGCGTGGTGTTGCGTGTCGAAGCTGAGCTTGGAATCGAGCTACCTGAAGACACAATGCCACCGGGCGGTTTCGACGACGTCGAAGACTGTGTTCAAGGCATCCTCGCACAAAGCCGTCTGCTTTGGCGCGAGAAGCAGCAACAGGAGGGAGAGACTGTCTCATGAATTCACAGCCACAAATGGGTTTTGAAGGGCCGGAGGATGAAGGCCAAATTCTCGGAGCAAAGCTGAAAGGAGCGCGCGAGTACATTGGCTTGAAGCAAGACCAAGTTGCTCAGCATCTTGGTATCCCCCGCACTGGGGTTTCCGAGATTGAGAAAGGAAAGCGAAACGTCAGCGCCCTAGAGCTAAAGAAGCTGGCGCATCTCTATCAGCGCTCGGTGCAGTACTTTACGGGCGACGAGCCGGCAGTGCCGGCAGATGTCGCGTTTCTGGCGCGAACTGCATCTGCTCTGTCGAATAATGACCGTCAGGAATTGCAGCGGTTCGCTGAGTTTCTGCAAATGAAGTCAAAGGCTTAATTGATGACCCTGGAAGCCGATCGAAGATCTATCTTGAGGGGTATGAAGGGGGCTATGCGGCTCCTGCAAGACCTCGGCTATGATCAAGGTGCAAAGCGCGCGCAACGCGTGGACGTCTTCGACAGCATTGATCGGCGTGGGGCTGCTTTGATGTTCCAACCACTCGACAGACTTTTGGGGGCGTTCATGAAGCAAGATGATGCTGCCGGTATCATTTTGAACACGGAACGCCCTCTTGGCATGCAGCGATTTACGGCGGCACATGAACTGGGCCACCTCGCCCTTGGTCATGATCCGCATGCCGATGATGAGGGTATCCTGCGACGTGGCCCCATCGCTGACAGCCGCTTCAATCAAGTCCCGCCAGAAGAGCGTGAGGCGGATGCGTTTGCCTCGTTCTTTCTGCTGCCCTCACACCTGATCACTGCTCAGATGGAAGTGCAGGGCTGGGATGTCCACCATGTGACCAGCCCAGAGATTGTCTACCAGGCCTCTTTGCGGTTTGGCACTAGCTATGCAGGAGCTGTCTATGGTCTTGAGCGTGAAAGTGTCATCACACGCGGGATGCGTCAGCAATTGTTGAAGGCGAAGCCAAAGGATTTGAAGCTGGATCTTCTCGATGGTCAGCCTTTGCCGAATGCCAGGCGCAGTGATGTTTGGCTGCTCACTGAGCGAGACGAAGGAGCCGTGATCGAAGCGGGCCGGGATGACTTGTTCCTACTTCGTCTCAACGAAGCTACCGGCGCAGGGTATGTCTGGACATTTGACGAGTTAAAAGCGGCGGGATTTGCGATCCTCAAAGACGGCCGTGAACCAGTGCCCGAGGGCGTTATTGGTTCGCCAACGGTGCGTCGCATCATTGCTCAAGCAGGTTATCCAACAGCGAACACCTTAAAACTCAAAGAATGTCGTCCTTGGGATCCGGATGATGATCCGCAGACCTTAACCCTACACTATCGCACAGCGACGAGCGATGAGGCTGGTCTGTTTGAGCGTCAACGATTGGAGCGGTTGGCCCTCCAATGACACTGACGACCACCACCGATATCCGCGATCAGTTGCACGGGGTAAGCAATCAGGGGCGTCGACCAACTTGTTTGGCGTTTGTCGCATCGGACGTTCATCGCCATGCACGACTGCATCCGGAGGCCCTCTGCGTGGAGTGGCTATTTTATCATGTTTGTCAGCAGGCGGGGAGCGGTCCCCATGAAGGTACGACAATCCCTGATACGCGAGCTGTGCTTCACGCGCTCGGGCAGCCGGAAGAGTGGGTCTGGCCTTACTCTCAGCAACCGCCGAACCCGTCGAGTTGGCGGCCACCGGTAGCAACAGGACCGTTGCTCACCTCAGCATCAAGCGGGTGTGGCGCCGGGCTTCATACGGTGCGCCAACGTCTGGAACAAAATGTGCCAGTCGCGATTGGCATGTTTGTCTCAGACACATTCAAATTCCCTGACACTTGGGATTATGCCGGCAATGAGGTGATCCTTGGGGCGGATATTGGACAACCGGTAGATCAACGGCGCGGTCATGCCGTGATTGTGGTTGGTCAGGGCGATTATGGCGGCGAACCAGTAATGCTGCTGCGCAATTCATGGGGACCGAATTGGGGCCACAATGGCCATGCGTGGGTTCGAGAAAGTTATTTAGGTCCGCGCCTCGCTGGCGCTTTTGTCATCTCGAAAGGAGACAGTGATGTACTTCAATCCGATGGACGTTACGCTGACGCGCACACCAGTGCGCGCTTGGGTTGAGACGGCTAAAGCGTTACGGGACGCTGACGGCTTTCATTTGGGTGGCGTGAATGTTCACATTCAGAACCCAACTCTGATGAGTGATCAAGAGATCGCGGTCATCCGGCATGTCGATGGGTTTTTGCGGGCGCATAAGCAATATCCAATTTCAACGGTCGCCAACACAATTTTCCCACAAAGCCTCGATCACGGCGATGGTGCTGAAGCATTGGCCGAGCGGTACATGAGGGTTTTTGAGCGCGCTATGAAGACTGGTTGGGGACGCTACTTTCAGCGGTTTGTAGCATGGCCAAATCAAAAGGGGGGCCCGCCTATCAACCAGCTTGCGGTCTTGATCGACATGCTCGGAGAAGCCCGAACTGGAGTATTTCATACGGAGAAGTATGAGCTGGTTGTGAGCGATCCGGCGAGACTTATGCGCAATGTGCGCAACCGGCCATGCCTAAGCCTGGTCGAGCTGAAGCCCGAAAAGAATACTAATCGACTGCATATTTATGCGACCTATCGCAATCACTATTATATCCAGAAGACGCTTGGGAATATTCTTGGGCTGGCTGACCTACAAGCTTTCATCGCGCGCGAGTCTGGTTTCGAGGTTGGCACTCTGACCTTGAACTCGACCAGTGCCAACCTCGAAACCAACTCTGGCAAGGATGGTGTTGGCAAGTGGGGCAAGAATGATGTCCGCCAGCTCATCACAGACTGTGATGAGCTCTTGATCAACCGACGGGCTGCGTAAAGAGATCTGGTGTCTCGTCTGAGCCAAGATTGTAGGCTTCTTCAATCTGGCGAATGAAGACGTTTTGACCTCCATAGCTTGGATGACGAACTTGGACGCTACTGATACCCATGCTTTCGACAGCCTTGTGGGCGTCGCCGCCGATGGCGATGATCTTGTCTGGATTAAGCAGATCTATCAGCGCGTTGAAGAACCAGCTACATGCCTGCCGTTCCTTCGCTGTGTGGCATCGATTGGTCATTGGTTCTTCTGGGGCATGCGGGTGAAGTGGAAAGACGTTCCACAGGAACACTGGCTGACCGACTCGCGCTAGCATACGCCAGATTGTGTTCGCCGTGCGCTCGCCGACAGGTGGCCCTTTTGTAGCACGCTCGACCGGTAGGCCTCGAAATAGAGTGCTGTAAGCATCAAGGTGCATCTCGTCTGTGAGAGCCAAGCCGGTACGTCGGCCACCACGATATCCTAGGTCGCGGGCGATCCAGATCGTTCTGACTTCTAGGTCTATGGCGGAGGCAAGGCTTCGCTCAAGGTTTTGCCGACGCTTGGTAGCGGCATCCTCGCGGTCAAATAGAGGGCAGTGATCCGTGTAAGGGTTGAAAACGTGGTCCAGATGCACATCACACAGTGCATTCACAAAATCTGCGGCTTGTTGGGTCATGGTGCGTCAAACCAGATTTTCCGCTCGTCCATATCAATGGTGACGGTGCCACCACGGTGTGTGCGAACTTCGCGAAAGACTTTGTATCCGTTCAAAATAGCATCCTCCCAGAGCCAGAGTGGACAGTTTTCTGCCTCGTAACCGGAAACGAACCGCCGGACGGATTTGAGTAATCCATAGTCCAGCGTCTCGATCCCGTCGAACAGCGCTAAGCGCTGAGCATGATTGAATATCCAGGTCGCGATGCCTTCCTCTATCAACACAGCGCGAGCACCGTCTTGTACTTCATCTGTGACTGGGTCGCTCTTTCGTTTGACCTTCAGCAAGCGTCGCAAGGTCGGCGACCACCCAAGATGTGCTGCATAGGATAGATGGAAAACGTCATGAAATCTGTAGTCATCATCTTCGGCTCGATTATCGGTTAGGGGGTCGCCTATCAACACGCCATCTCGTGTTAGTCTTGCTGCCGTTTTGCCATCTTGCTCGATCTCTTCGATCCTGATCTTCAGCCGCCTTGGAAGTTGTTCCGTTGCAGGAAAACCAGCATCGAACAAAGGTGGCGGTTGCCGAGTCCTTGGCCAGCGGTCATTGATCTTTTCAAGATTTGACTGCGCGGCCTTGCTGAGCGGGACGCCCGCCTCATGACCAGCGGTGCGAAGGGCTCTAAGTACGGCAATCAACCGGCCTTTGAGCGCAGAGCGATTTTGTTGCAGCCGTCCTGCATTGTAGTCTGTCATCAGAAGGCCAACCTCTGCGGAGAGGCGCAGCAAGGCTGTTTCGAACTCAGGCGACGGTTCGCTAGCGACAGGTTGGGCACTCGCCTCTATGGCGGTGAAGGTCAGATCTTTGTCGCCAGTTGATTGCCAGCACTCAAGGTCACGGTCGAGATTGACGGCCAAATCAGCCAAGGTCAGATGCGCGCGGTTTGTGACGGCGGCAAGATACCACAGAACGTCGCCAAGCTCTTCGAGGACAGTGTCTTCGTAGCCGAGATAGGCGACGGGATCACGCTGCTTCTTCTTCACTTCACTCAGAAGGCTGCCGGTTTCGCCAAACAGGCCCAGCAATGGGAAAGCCAAACCGTCATCGATGTCACGGCGCTGATCGGTTCGTCGCGCGGCCGTTTCATACGAGGCGAGTGTCAAAAGGACTGTCATTGGGGTTTCCGGCGATCCACAAGGTCTTGTTCAGGCACCGGGAAGCCGTACGCGGCGAGTGCTCTAAGGACGAGCACGCGCATTGGATCTCCGGTCTCAGCGGAACGGATATGGATCGCGCGTTTGGTGGCCGCCGGTATTTGGACCTGAAGCGTTTCTTCATGCGGCTGATGCGCGGTGTTGCCATTGTCAGGTTTCATGAAACCTGAATAGCATGATTTGTGCCTATGTGTAAATGTTGTGATTTTGTAGGAATATACCTCGAAATCTAGAAAAAACGCTGCTGCGGATAGGCCAGTCTTTGAACGAACTGATCATTGTATTGTCAACGGTTAGCCGCTCAATCCGCGAAATCTTCGCGGAACGCACCCGAACTTTAGGACGCCTTCATTGATTCTAACGATCTGACATTGCCTCAGGTGCTAGCAGACTCCCTCTCTATGTGGGACGGAGGCTGATTTTCGGCAGCGTTGGATCGTCGAAGTCGGACCTTCGCCAGTAGTCCTCGCAATGTTCAATGCCAGGAGTTGTCAGCTCGAAGCGATTATCAGCGCTCGGATCCTCGGCAATTAATCCAAGCTTTACCAGCGGACGCACTGAACCATCTGCGACGGAATGATCGTGAAGTGAGCCATCAAGAGCCTCCGTCCTCCAACGATATTTTCCATCTGTGAGAAATCGACGGATCGCACTCGGTGGATAGGTCTTTTCATTTAGGCGCGCACTGAAGCCAAAGGACATTGAGGAGAGTGTGTCGCGCGCTCGCGGAGGCAGCTGTTCCCACGTAAGGTTGGAATTGATGCTGTCCGGTATCTCGCCCGAGCCGATCGCTCTGCCATCAAGAAACGCAGATTTTAGTGCTCTTTCGATCGCACCGATCGTGTTTTGTGAGTAACCGTACTTCTTCGCGGCACGATCCTCACGAATGATCTCGCGCGCGATTTCTCTAAATTCAGCACGTCGCTGCGGGTCAATTGATTTGCGTTTTGCCATGCTGGGCAATCTGGCACAATCGCTGACAGCTTTCCAGCCGTCGATGGTCGCTGGAGGCCTGCTGTCCTCGCGATCTGGTTCGATATCCGAGGCAAATTTTTGCCGTCGTAAACTGATCGCGTTGGAGTTTCTTGCGCGTTTTGCAACGTTGGTCGATGGATTGTCAAAATCTCGCTCGCAGCGGTAACGATAATGGGACCCACTCTATCGAATTAGCTCGGCGGTAGTCGTATGCCCTGCCCCAGACGCAGCAACGCAACTCACGTTCACCCGCTGTTTTGTTGCACTCTGAGGTGGTCCAGCTTGTCTGGATCTATGCATATTCCCGTGTGTCATGAAGCCGGCGCTCGGCGAGCGCCTGGCGAACGATCTGAAACGCTGAGGACAAGAACAGGCTGGCCATGATGGCCGCGACGATCAGGTCTGGCCAACCGGTAGCTGTGCCCCACACTCCGAGGGCTGCGAACATCACCTCCACATTGCCAATGGCGTCGTTTCTTGAGCAGAGCCAGACAGAGCACACGGCGGCGTCACCGTCCTTGTAGCTGACCAAAAGGAGGACGCTTGCGAGGTTAACCGAGTGTCAGCACCATGTTATCGGACAAGGCCAGAGGTGGAATGTGTAGGTTCTCCGGCGCAGGCCCTTTGCGAATGCGTCCCGCAGTATCGTAATGCGACCCGTGGCAGGGACAGAACCATCCCCCGAAATCGCCCGCGCCATCGCCAAGCGGGACACATCCCAAATGCGTGCAGACACCGATCATAACCAGATAGGCGTCATGGCCCGGAATGGCGCGGTTCTCATCCTGCGCTGCGGCCTCGCCGGGAAGGTTGGGGTTGCGCGCATCGGTGTCCGGCAACGCTGAGACCGCCTGTTCACGCGCCTGGGCCATCTCCGCTTGCGTCCGGTGGCGGATGAAGACGGGTTTTCCGCGCCAATTGACGGTCAGTTGCGTCCCTTCCGCGAGCCCGGAGATATCCACCGAGATCGTCGCCAGGGCGCGCACATCCGCCGAGGGGTTCATCTGATTGATCAGCGGCCAGAGCGCCGCACCGGAGGCGACCACGCCCGCACCAGCAGTGGCATAGTACAGGAAATCCCTGCGTTCAGTGTCGCCGGTCGCATCCATAGCATGGCAAGTGTGCACCCTTCCCGCGCCGGAACGTCAACGCGGGTTTTGTAACGTTTTGTCTGCAACCTGGGGGCTGGCGGAGGTAAACTGAGGCCAATCATTGGCTCAATGGTGGGGCGGTGCGCCTTTTGCCATCATGAGATGATGCTCCTGGTGATGCGCGCCGATGGTCATCAATCCGAAGAACCCGAGACCCTGTATCTCGTCGGAATCGCCGTCAACGACGAGGGCGACACCGTCCCCGAGATCCTCTGTCGTGACCTCCCAACCCGTCTCGGCCACAAGGAAAGGCGCATGGGCAGGCACCATGGCACGAATGGCCTCGAGAACGCGCGGTGCCCCCCGGATCTCGAAACGGATACCGGCGGGCCGCACACTGCGGATGACTTCAGCCTCCATCGTCACAAGCTCCATGTCCACCAGATGTCGCCTCAGATCCGCGATATCGACCTTGGCCCAATCGGTGGCCGGATCGGCGCGCAGGAGCGCCACGATCTCGGCCATGGCAGCAAAGGCCGATTGCCCGGTTTCCTGCGGACCCGGCATCGCATGCCCGGTCGCGGAGTGGCCGTGCTGGGCCGCGACGGGTCCAGACAATGACAGGGCAAGCAGGAGAGCAACAATGCGCATGGCGGGATCCTTTACAAGGGGACGATACCCTTTTTCTCTAGCACGCAGGCCTGCTCTAGAATATGATTTCAATCATATGCTGCCAGAGCCCTATGACCTTCTCCCGACATCTGCCGTGCGGCCGCAAATGGCTGCGGCTGGCGACGTGCTCTTTCGAGAGGGTGCACGGACCCGGGGCCTCTATGTGCTGAAGACTGGGCGCGTGCATCTCGAGCGGGTGGGGCCGAATGGCGAGCGCCTCATCATTCACCGGGCGACATCCGGGACCAGTTTCGCCGAAGCCTCAGTCTTTTCGGAGCGCTATCATTGCGATGCCATCGTGATGGACGCAGCAGAGCTCATCCGGATAGACAAATCCGCAGTCCTTGCCGCCTTCGCGAACCCGGATTTCGCGCGCGCCTATGGACGCCAGGCGGCCCAACAAGTTCAGGCGCACCGGCAGATCATGGAAATCGTCGGCATCCGCCGCGCCGAGGACCGGGTGATGGCGGGGATGGTCGCGGGTCTTCTGGAGGGCACCGTCGTCGACTTCGCAGCCCGCCTCCAGCTGACGCATGAGGCCACGTACCGCGCGCTGCGGGCTCTCGTCGAAGCGGGTCGGGTCACCAACCCGTCGCGCGGGACCTACACGTTGGCCTAGCTGTGGCTGGCAAAGACCGATGTCGCGCTATCGAGCCCGACGAGCAACGTATCGAAGGTATCCCCGGCTCCGGGGCCGCCCATCCCGGGGGAACTCATCGGCATGCCCGGCACGGTCAGCCCGCGCGCCGCCGGTTGCTCTGCGAGAAGCCGGGCGATGTCTTCAGCCGGCACATGGCCTTCGATGAAATAATCGCCGACCACCGCTGTGTGGCACCCGGCAAGCTCTGGCGCGATCTTGAGCCTGTCTTTCAGCGCATAGAGGGTGTCTTGATCGACATCCTGGGCTTCGACCGGCAATCCGGCCTGCCGGACATGATCGACCCAGGCCGTGCAGCATCCGCAGGTCGGAGTTTTGACAACCTTGATGATTGGTCCGGTATCGGCCACGGCCGGAAGCGCGAGAGTCGCGGCAGCGCCGGTCAGCAGAAAGGTACGTCGTTTCATGTGTCGTTTCCTCTTGAATTGTTGTCTAAACTAACATCGCGAGCGGGCCTGTCGAGGTGATCGTGGTGCGCGGATGGTGCATGATGCTTTGCCTCCGGTCCCATCGATTGCGTTATGTCCAAATCCTCCGCGTGGCGCTCGTCGAGGCAATCCGTTTCAAGCTGCAGGGTCACCATGTGAAACCCGTGATGCTTGGTCAGGTGCGTATAAGCGGTCTCAAGGATGCGGGCGGCATCGGCAGGCTCGGTGTGGCGCAGGTGGGCCGAGAAGGCGTGCTTGCCGCTGGTCAGCGTCCAAGCGTGGACATGATGGACATCGAGAACGCCGTCCTGCGCGCGCAGATCTGCGGTCACAGCGTCGAGATCGGTGTCCTCGGGGGTCCCTTCCAACAGAATATGTACCGCCTCGCGGATGACCCCGACCGAGGCCCAAAGGAGCACGACCCCGAAGGCCATGCCAAGGATCGGATCGATCGCCAGAAAGCCGGTGAATTCGATGACGAGGGCGGTCACGATGATCAACAGGCTGCCGACAAAGGTCTGGATGATGTGCCAGAGTGCGCCGCGGGCATTGAGATCATCCTGGCTGGATTTCCACATCAGGCCAAGCGAGATCACCTCGGTGACCAAGCCGCCGAAGGCCACCCAGAGCATTGGACCCGTGGGCAGATGGATCGGATCCCCGAGCCGCATCGCCCCCATCCAGATCACCAGAAGCGCCATCCCGAGAAGAAAGCCGCCATTGACCAGCGCGCCGATGATCTCGGCGCGATACCAGCCGAAACTGCGCGCCATGTCCGCAGGGCGGCGGGCGATCCGCTGCGCGATGATGGCGACAAGCACACCTCCGACGGCGGACAAGGTGTGAAATGCATCCGACAGCACCGCGATCGAGCCGGTCCAGAGCCCAACAGCCAGTTCGATCACGAAGTATATGCCGGTCAACCAGGCGGATATGGCCAGAGCCTTGCCCGAAGATGGCATGTGTCCCGCGTGCGCATGAGCGGCCATGTCAGATTTCCTTTTTTGCAGTGTGGTTGCCGCGCCAGACCGCAACGAGGACGGACAGGGCGGTGAACCCGCCGAGCGCCAGCGCCGTCCAGGTGGCGGTTTGCACGTCGCCATTCATGGCCTCGCTGCCGAGATGAGCGAGCAAGAAGCTGGCCGGTATGATCCCGGCGAGTGTCGCCAGTGCAAACCGCCAGAGATGTAGGACACTCAATCCCGCCGCGTAGCTCACCATGTCGAAGGACAGGAACGGCAGCAGCCGGCTCCCGAACACCACAAACGTCAGGGTATTTTGTGATCCCAGCAGCCCGCGCCCGATCGTCTCGCCGACATGGCGTTCCACGAAAGGGCGCCCCAGCCCGCGCGCGAGCAGAAAGGCGGCAAGCGCGCCGATCTCTGCGCCGAGCACGACGAGCAAGGTTCCGAAGGTGTGCCCGTAGGCGGCCCCGGCGGCAAGCGCGATCGGCGCCAAGGGCAGGGGGCTGGCCACGATCGCCAACGTCATCAGCGCCACGACCAGAACCGGGCCAAGAAGACCGGCCGCATCGATCCAGCGACGCAGGTCGTCGCGCTCCGGCAGATCGATATCGAGGCCAGCAAGGTCCGGACGCGCCAGTATGACCAGCACAAGCCCCAGAAGGATGAGAACGACGAGACGCACCTTGGCCTACCTCGTATAGAGCAGCACAAGAAAGGCTGCCGCCATCAGGTCGAAGACAACGCAAAACGGGATGTACCAGCGCGGGACCCGGGTAAGGCGACGCGCATTGTGATGCGCCAGATCCCAGAGCGCATGGAGCGCGAGGCCCAGAGGCAAGGCTGCCCAATGCCAAAGGAGACCCGCTACGGCCGCCGCCCCAAAGACGAGAGCGACCGCCAGCTCGGACCAGAACACGGACCGGCGGCCATCGGCGGCCCCGAACCCGATATAGGCCCCGCCGATCAGGGCCCGAGTGATTGCTGCCAGAACCAGCGAGCTGTCCTGTTCCACAAAAAGATGGGCGGGCAGCGTCAGCCCAAAAAGTGCCAAACCGAGCCACGTTGGCCGCCCCACGCTCTGTTGCTCCGGGTGGCTGGGAAATTGCCGTGATGGGTTAGGGTATACACCTGTCATGCAGAGTGACTTGGGGCTTCCAGCTACTGGAGGGTCAAGACATGTCAGGGGTATTGATACATATTGCGACAAACGACAGGCGGGCCTTTCCGCAAAGATCAATCTATTCTGTACGTTATGACGAGAGATTTATTGGATGTTTGGTGGATGAAGCAGTTATTCCGGTGTACCGGGGTCAAGAGCTGATGGGATCCGCTGCGCATATTCTGGTCGTCGACGATCACGCCGAGATCCGGCACTCTGTGACGCGCTATCTTGAGAAAAACGGGCTACGCGCGACAGGCGCCAAGAGCGCGGGCGAAATGGATGCGCAGCTGGCCAAACACAGCTTCGATCTGATCGTGCTCGACATCATGATGCCGGGGGAAGATGGGCTGGCCGCCTGCGCGCGACTGCGCCGTGAACAGCAGCAGACGCCCATCCTTATGCTGACAGCACTGGGCGATGACGACGATCGGATCAAGGGGCTAGACACCGGGGCTGATGACTATCTGGCCAAACCGTTCAATCCGCGTGAGCTTCTGGCGCGGATCAATGCAATCCTCCGCCGCGCGGGAGACGGATACACCCCGCATGGCGGAACTTTTGCGGGCAAGCGCGCAACGTTTGCCGGGATCACATTCGATCATGATGCCAGGCAAGTCATTTGCCCTGACGGCACGGTCAATCCACTGACAACGGCAGAAGCAAACCTGCTGACAGTCATGCTGGAGCGCCCCCGCGCGGTGATCAGTCGGGATGAGCTCTTGGAGCTGAGCGCAGGCCGCGTTGCCGGACCCTTCGATCGGACGATCGACAACCAGGTCTCGCGCCTGCGTCGGAAAATCGAACCGGACGTGCTTCGCCCCCGCATTATATCGACAGTGCGCAATGGCGGGTATTGTCTCAATTGCGACGTGGAGATCGAGACCTGATGCGTATGGGGTTCCGCTCGCAGATCGCTCTTCTGGTTGTGTCGGTCCTGTTCGTGGCGCAGGTCGTGGGTTTGTGGCTGTTTGTCGATGAACGATCGCTTGCCGTCCAGGCGGCCATCGGCAGTGAGGCCGCCGGACGTGCGGCAAACGTTGCCCGCCTGATCGAGGAAGCCCCGCCTGAATTGCATGAGGACATCGTTGCGGCCGCGAACTCGCCCCTTGTACGCTTCGATCTCGGCGACACGCCTGCCGTCACGCACACCCACCATGATGAGAACGGGGCGATTGAAGCGCGTATTCGTGCGCTTTTAAACGATGGCTACACCCGCGATATCCGCGTCGAGGTGCACGAGATTGAACAGGGGCTGTTGCCGCTGCCAAACCTCTCGCCGGAAATGGCGGAAATGCACGCCGAAATGATGCAGGGAACCCTGGCGGCCATCGAGATGGAAGTCTCGATCGCCATTACCGGGGGTCAATGGCTGAACGTCGCCACCCGATTCGAGCGCCCGCCAATCCAATGGTCATGGGCCTCCACACTTTCCTTCGTGTTGACAGCCGCCGTGTTGCTGCTGGCGATCTTCTGGTTCCTGCTGACCCGGCTGACGCGACCCCTGAATGAACTCGCTGCGGCAGCCGAAGAGTTTGGGCGCGGTGGTGGTCAGGGACCCCTCACGCCGGTCGGCCCAAATGAAGTGCGGAACCTGACGACGGCCTTCAATGACATGCAAGCGCGTCTGGCCCGCTTCGTCACGGACAGGACGCAGATGTTGGCCGCCCTGGCCCATGACTTGAGATCCCCGCTCACCGCGCTCAGGGTTCATGCCGAGATGGTGGAGGATGCGGAGACCAAGACCGGCATCGCGGCCTCTCTCGACGAGATGCAGGATATGGTGGAAGCGACGCTGGCCTATGCGCGCGGCGTGGGACAGGACGAGGCCCTGCAACGGATCGAGATTGGCGCGTTTCTGACCGACATTCAGGACACAACCCACGATACGCTGGATGTGTGCCCGGGACCTGAGGCAATGGTGCAGATCAAACTCAATGCTCTGCGCCGGGCCTTGCGCAATCTGATCGACAATGCGGGGCGCTACGGGCGCAACCCGACCCTGTCCTGGGCCATCTCCGAGGGCGGCATCGAGATTTTGGTCGAGGACACTGGGCCCGGGATCCCAGACGACCGCTTGCGCGATGTCTTCCAGCCGTTTCTGCGCCTCGAAGGATCGCGCTCCCGCGAGACCGGAGGCCATGGGCTCGGCCTTTCGATCGCCCGCAGCATCGTCTTGCAACACGGCGGCACCATCACGCTTTCCAATCGCGCGGAGGGCGGGCTGTGTGCCCGCATTGTTCTGCCGGTGAACGCGCACCAGACCACGCCGATTCTCCCATCCGAGCATCCGGAAGCGGGCACCGAAACCGGGGTTCCCATTCAGACCACGAAGGTGTGACGCCGTCGTCCGACGCGCGGGTTGATACATAACCTTACAAAATTCCAAGGCCTCACAAGTTCCGTCGCTCACTGATCTTCGATAGAAAACAAAGCGTTCGACATGGAAATGAGGCAGACCCATGCAGGCAAGAAATCGATCCTCTCTTTCGCGTCGTCATTTTGTTGGCGGCATCGGCGCAGCGCTCCTGTTTGCGCCATCGGTAATGCGCGCCGAAACTCTCGCACCGGTTCGGCGAAACGCTTCAAGCTTCAGAACCCACAATTGGAAAGACCACTTTGATCGTCTGGGCAAAGGCATCATTATCGCAGACACCAATTCCCGGGCGCTCCAGCAATGGACAGCCGACGGTGAAATGTTCCTTTATCCGACATCGGTCCCTATGACGGACGAACTCACGCGACGGGGTTATACTGAGATCATCTTCAAGGACCCTGAGCCGGATTGGACGCCGACGCCATCGATGCGTGAACGCGATCCAACCTTGCCGGCCTACATGCCGCCCGGTCCAGACAACCCGCTCGGAGTGCGGTCGCTGCATTTGACGTGGCAATACTATCGCATTCACGGGACCCACGATACGCGCAAGATCGGTCGCCGTTCGTCCAGCGGCTGTATCGGTCTTTACAACGAACATATCATCGAGGTGTTCAATCGAACCCCGGTCGGCACGCAGGTCAAACTGATCTGATGGGGCGGTATGCGATCGTTGCCGTCGGCGTTGCCGTGGTTCTTGGCATAGGCTTCTGGTGGACCGGACCAACCGGCGATGCCGTTGCGCCTGCCGCGGACGACACGGCACGAGCGGGTGCGTCCATGGTTGATGTACTGGTGCCGGAAACGCTGTCTGCCAATGCGGAGATTGGCAAACTGGCCTACGAAGCAAAATGCGCGGCCTGTCACGGTGCGAATGCCGCCGGGCAGGACGGCGTGGCCCCTCCGCTTGTGCATAAGATCTACGAACCCAGCCACCATGCGGATGCCGCCTTCCTTCTGGCGGCAAAGAACGGCGTCCGGGCGCATCACTGGAGGTTTGGGAACATGCCTCCCGTCGAAGGCGTCACGGACGGCGACGTAAAGATGATTGTGGCCTATGTTCGTGAATTGCAGCGCTCGAATGGTATAAACTGAAGCATGAACCGACGAAGGACGATCCGTGAAATATAGATTAGCACTGACAGTTTTCTTGGCGCTGACAAGCGCGCAAGCACTCGCACATTCCGAAAAAGAAAGTATGACCCCTGAAAACGGTGCCGTTCTTGCTGCCGTGCCAGAGACAATTGGATTGCGGTTCAACGATGGGATGCGATTGACAAAAGTCGAGATGACCCATGCGGAAACACACACCGAGTCATTGGACCTGGGCACACAATCTGGCTTTGTCAAAGAATTCTCGCTTCCTCTTACGTCCATGGGACCGGGGGCATATCAGATCGAGTGGCGTGGGCTTGGCGTTGATGGGCACCCGATGAACGGTGCCTTTTCCTTCGAAGTGCAGTGAGCAGTGCCAGATTTCTGGGGACAGGCTGCGATTGCCGCAAAGTTCTTGCTTTACCTCGGCATCCTCACGAGCGTCGGGCTTGTATTGTGTCGCCAAGTGTTTTCAGACCAGTTGGTTAGGATTGATCGTTTTGTGCGCGTTTGGGCCGTGACCTTTGCGCTTCTGGCCATGGCGACGTCTTTGCTCGGCTTTGCAGTGCAAGGCGCAGTACTCATGGATGACGCTTCGGGGATGATCGATCCCGCGATCCTGGCACTGCTCTGGGAAACCCCACCTGGAACTGCCCTGCTGTTGCGGGTGCTGGGCTTGGGTGCGCTGCTGGTAGGAACGGTCCTGGGCGGACGATGGCTGTGGATGGCCCTTTTGGGTGGTGTGGTGGCAATCTGGAGTTTTTCAGATATCGGCCATGTGGCCAGCGAAAATCGCCTTTGGTTTGAAGCCGTTCTGTTTCTTCATCTCATTGTGGCTGCCTTTTGGATCGGCGTGCTACTGCCGCTTCAGAGGCTGTCGGGGCCGGGGAACACAATGAGCGGGGCTGCCATCCTCGGGCATCGTTTTGGCCAAGCTGCATCCGTTGCAGTCCCGCTTCTGCTTCTCGCGGGCGTGGTGATGACCTGGCGTCTGGTGGGATCACTTCCGGCGCTGCTCGGTTCGGCTTACGGGCTGACGTTGTTGACCAAGATAGCCGTCGTCACCGCCCTGCTGACCCTTGCCGCGATCAACAAGACCCGGCTGGTTCCTGCTTTACAGCGAGGCGATGCAAAGGCGGGCGCCCGTCTTGCAAGATCGATTACAGTGGAATGGATCTGCATCGGTTTGATCCTGCTCGCCACGGCCGTGTTCACATCCATCCTTCAGGTGCCATCATGAACATATCAAAACGTGACTTTCTTCGGATGAGTGCAGCGGGTTTGGCTTACATGCCAAATGCACTGTCCGCACAAACGGATCTGCTTTCTGTGACGGCCCGTGTCGCCGATGTACAGCTTTTGCCTGATGACTATGGAAAAACACAGATCTGGGGGTTCGATGGCATCGCGCCCGGCCCGGAAATCCGGGTTACGCAAGGCGCACGGGTAAAAAGACGGATCATCAATGACCTGCCCGATCCGACGTCGACCCATTGGCACGGAATTCGCATCGAGAACGCGATGGATGGGGTGGCGGGCCTGACGCAGGACTCAGTACGCCCCGGACAGGGTTTCGACTATGATTTCATCGCACCCGACGCGGGGACCTATTGGTATCACGCGCACAACCGCTCGTTCGAGCAGGTCGCGCGTGGTCTGCAGGGCGCGCTGATCGTCGAAGAGCCGGAGCCGATTGATGTCGACCGGGAAGAGGTCCTGATCCTGGACGATTGGCGGATCGATCCGGAGACAGCCCAGATTGCTGATACTTTTGGAGCGATGCATGATCTCAGCCATGCGGGACGTCTTGGAAACTACATCACCACCAACGGGACCTATAATCTCGCGAGGAAGGTGAAGCGGCACGAGCGTCTCCGCTTGCGCCTGATCAATGCGTCCAACGCCCGCATATTCCAGCTTGCCCTGGATGGTCTGGAGGGCTGGGTCGTGGCGATGGATGGCATGCCGCTGGCAACGCCCAGACCTGTGGAGGGTTCCTTCCTCTTGTCATCTGCGCAACGGGTGGACTTGATCGTCGACGTGACCGCAGAGATGGGCAGCGCAGGTCACCTCGTGCACTTGGGCGGCGATGAAACCTTCTCGCAGGTGGCTTTCGAAGTGACCAGCGACGGCGCACGTGCGCCGCGGGGAACACCTCGACCCCTTCCGCCAAATGCCCATGCCATGCCCGATCTGGCAAACGCCAGAGACATAGCTCTACTGATGGAAGGCGGGGCCATGGGCGGCATGCGCGGTGCCATGATGGGCGGGCGGATGTCGTCCATGCGCGACATGATGCAGGCTGGAAGCTTCTGGGCGTTCAACGGTGCCGTGGGGGGCATGGATGGCCCGCCCCTGGCGGAGCTATCACTCGGTGAGACTGTTCGGTTGAAGATTACCAACGACACGTCGTTTCCGCATGCCATGCATCTCCACGGAATGCATTTTTATGAGATTGAACGCGATGGTAGCCTCGGCGCGTTTCGAGACACCACACTGCTCGACCGGGGCGAGGTGCGCGACATAGCCTTCGTAGCCGACAATCCCGGCAAATGGCTGCTGCACTGCCATATGCTGTCGCACGCAGCGGCCGGCATGATGGCATGGGTCAATGTGTCATGAGAGGTCTGGTTGCCGTCTTCGCGATTGGTGGCTTGGCGGCTCTCGGGGCGGCGGCCTATGTCTGGACCGGGTCTGCCGCCAATGTCCAAAGCGGCGTGATGCCAGCCACTGTCGATCTTGTCGCCGGCAAGGCCCTCTACGCCGAAACCTGCGCCGCGTGCCATGGGGCGAACCTGGAAGGACAGGAAAACTGGCGAAGTCCCGGCGAAGACGGTCGGCTGCCTGCACCGCCACATGATGAAACAGGTCACACCTGGCATCACAGCGACCAGGTTCTGTTTGACTACACGAAACTTGGGGGCCGCGAGATGATGGCTGCCCAGGGCATGGAATTCGACAGCGGTATGCCCGGCTTCGGTGACCAACTCACCGACCAGGAAATCTGGAACATCCTCGGTTACATCAAGTCCACCTGGCCCGAGGAAATACAGGACATGCAGGCTGCGCGCACCAATGGTGTGCCGGTGAACTAGGAGAGATCTCATGAAGATTGCAACGGCAATGGCTCTGGCCGCCACTCTGCTCACGCCGCTCGCGTCTAATGCCGACGGGCTCAGCGAAGACCGGGTCAAGGAACTGGTTCTCGAGGCCATCCGCGAGAACCCCGAGATCGTCCTCGAGGCGGTTCAGATCATAGAACGGCGTGAACAGGAGCGGCAGGCGGCCGCAGCGGCGAGTGTCCTCTCCGAAAATCGCGATCTCCTCGAGAACGACCCGAACGCGCCCGTTCTCGGCAATCCCGAAGGCGATGTCACGGTCGTGGAATTCTTCGACTACAATTGCCCCTATTGTCGTCGCGTGAAGCCGCATATCGAAGCGCTGTTGGACGAAGATCCCAATGTGAGGCTGGTCTATCGCGAGTGGCCGATCCTCGGAGATGGCTCCGTTTTTGCCGCGCGCGCTGCATTGGCCGCGCGCGAGCAAGGCAAATACGAGGAGTTTCACTGGGCGTTGATGGGCATGCAGGGCCGGGCCGAGGAAGCTTCCGTCATCCAGGTCGCGCAGGACATAGGATTGGATATCGCGCAGCTGCGACGGGACATGCAGGCGCCCGAGATCGATGCCCATATCGCGGCGTCAATGGAAATGAGCCGCGCGCTTGGTTTCAACGGCACACCATCCTTTGTGATCGGAGACGCGTTGGTTCCGGGGGTCATCGAAGCAGATCAGATGATCCGTCTTGCGGAACAGGCACGTGAATCCAGGCAGTAGGCCGAGAGGCACGTTCAGGGCGCAACCTGCATTTTATCCGGAAAGCGCAAGTGCCGACCTGGTGCTTATACGCTTACGCCAAACAGCCACCCGACGGCTGCCGTGACAGCCATTGCAAAGACACCCCATCCAACGACGCGTAAGACGGCTGGCAACACAGGAGCAGCGCCCGCCTTGGCTCCAAGCGCCCCGAGGGCAACAAGCGCAAATATGGTGACTGTCAAGACTGTCGGGATAATGGCTGAAGCAGGGGCCATATAGGCAGCAAGAACCGGCACTGCCGCCGCGACACTGAAGGTTGCGCCAGACGCCAATGCCGCTTGAAGTGGGTTCGCGGCGTGCACCTCTGAAAGGCCTAGTTCGTCCCTGACATGGGCGTCCAAAGCGTCCTTTGCGGTCAGTTCGCGCGCGACTGCCTCAGCCGTTTCTGTGCTCAATCCCCGTTCCTCGTAGATCGCCACCAGTTCTTTAAATTCATCTTCGGGCATTTCGGCCAGGGCGATTTTTTCGCGCTCAATATCTGCGCGCTCTGTATCGGACTGCGACGAGACGGAGACGTATTCACCGGCGGCCATAGACATCGCACCGGCCACCAACCCGGCAACACCTGCGATCAGGACCGCACGCGGGCTGGGATCCGCCGCCGCGACGCCGACGACAAGCGATGACACCGAGACGATACCATCATTGGCCCCCAGTACGGCCGCACGAAGCCAACCACTGCGGGTAACATAGTGCGGATCATCAGGATGGGCGCTTGGTTCTACCATGGTGGTATTTCTTACACGGTAGAGCGGTTTTTTGCCGCTTGTTCTCTAGAGGGGTGGTTCATCGATGCAGTGTCGAGCTCATTCTCTGAGCTGATGCCGCCGGCCAGCAATTCTTCGACGAATAGGCTAATGAACTGTGCCCGCCCGTCTGTTGACGATTTTGCATAGATGCTGGTCGCTTGCGCGCGTACAGTGCCGGGCGCGGTGTGACGGACTTGAGCGATTGCGTCGTTGTCCAGGCCTTTCAGTATCATCAGAGCCACGTCCCTCTCCGCGTTGGTCAGGTTCCAGTCTTCGAAGAAACCCTCGACAACTTCTGCAAGATGTCCATGGGCGATTTCCAGTCCCGTCTGCATGTCCGACATGCGCGTGAGCAACCCGCGCAATTCGATCATCAGAAAGAGCACACCCACTATCAAGGCAACGGCGATAACGGCCTCAAGCGAGAGGTGAGGATCGGTGAAAAACCCGCCCGCGCGGAAATCCTCGATCACGTCACCGATGAAGAAGAGCGCGCATAGAGCCTGCAAAAGGATAAGGCCCGCAAGTACAGTTGCGCGCCTTTCCCTCGTTTTTGCAGGCCAGAGCCTCAGTCTCATATCACATCGCGTCCTTCGGGGATGGTCTTGCGCCCGTTTACCATAGCGCGGACCAGATTGACACCGGACCGCCAGGTATCGAAGGCCACGCCGGCAACATGCAGTGCAACCGAAAACACAAGCCAGTTGAAGGCGGCCTCATGAACCTCTTCGACCCAATCCACTCCGAACAAGGCAATGGTCGTCATCATGTAACCGGTCACACCGATGACGATGACACTTGCCCAGATGTTGTATGCCATCAACGCCCCGAGCGGGTTGTGCGAGAGGTGCACGGTCCGGTCCCCAGCGAGCATCGCCTTGAGATGGTGAACCGCGCGGGCGGGACTTGGAGGGAAGGCAGTAAACCGCGCGTGTTGCGGCCCGATAACTGCCCAGATCAATCGCAAACCAACGAGACCCAAAGCAATATAGCCGATCCACTCGTGGATCTTGCTTTCGTCGTCCACGAACGCGCCATTGAGAAGGATCATCAGGGCGAGGGACCAATGGATCAACCGCACCAGCGGGTCCCAGACGGCGACCTCACGGGCGCTTGCGCGCCCGTCGGTCTGTCGGGTGGCGGCGACCACGGGGTCAGCCTTTGACTTCGAGTTTCGTGACCGCACCTGTCTGGGTGCTCACGTAGACTTCGCCCATCTTGCCGTCACGGACGAAATAGACCTCGATCTTGCCGTCCTCCATTTCAGCCTTGCGCACTTCATAGCCCATGGCCGTGAGGGAGGCCTGAACCTCTTGGATGGTTGTGCCGAGTGTACTGTCCATCGTCACATCCTCAGCGATTGCCGGGGACGCGAAAGCGACAAGAGCGATAAATGCGAGTTTGCGCATGAGTGTAATCCTTTCGTTGGGGCACCGACGGTCCGGTGCGACAAGGCGGCAACTTGTGTTGGCGCTTCCTGTCATTTCGGCAGGATTGCGGCGTGGAACCATTGGCGCAGGGCTTATCGGCGCCCGGATAAGCGCGTGCTTACGGCGCTTTCTTGCCGGACCAACCGGTAAAAGCGGGCCAAGCTGATCCTTTCTTAGCGCCCTACTCAGTCGATTGGATCAGCTCCAAGAAACCCTTTAGCGGGGACTCTGCCTTATAGTCAGATAGGTATACATAAGTACCATCGACGTAATCGTTGGTTGTACTGGAACGAACGGCAAAACAATTCAGTGTGGCTGAACTATACGTTTACGTGAACGGATCAGAAATCGCTCAAAAGCGCCAAGATCTAGGCTCAGGACTCATTGATTTCCGGGGGACGGCGTGATTCACGTTTCGAAAACCGAGCGGTGAACATGTCTGATCTCTTCTGGCTGAGTGATGCGCAGATGGCGCGTATTGAGCCCTTCTTTCCGAAGTCCCACGGCAAGCCACGCGTTGATGACAGGCGCGTTCTCAGTGGTATTATCTTCATCAATCGCAATGGTTTACGGTGGCGCGACGCACCTGCTGCCTACGGCCCACACAATACGCTGTACAACCGCTGGAAGCGATGGAGCGATAAGGGCGTCTTCGCCCGGATGATGGCGGGTCTTGCTGCCGAGCACAGCGAAAAGAAGACCGTGATGATTGACGCAACCTATCTGAAGGCCCACCGAACAGCGACCAGCATGGGCGTGAAAAAGGGGGGCGTGGACGCCTGATTGGCCGCACCAAGGGCGGCATGAACACCAAGCTGCACGCCGTCTGCGACAGCCAAGGCCGACCGCTCAACCTGTTCGTCACCGCCGGTCAGGTCAGCGACTACATCGGTGCCCGGGCACTGTTGAGCAGCCTGCCGGATGTCGACTGGCTGCTCGGAGATCGCGGCTATGATGCCGACTGGTTCCGAGAAGCGTTGAAAGACAAGGGGATACGCGCGTGTATCCCCGGTCGAAAACAGCGCAAGAAAACTGTGAAGTACGACAAGCGCCGATACAAACGACGCAACCGGATCGAGATCATGTTCGGCAGGCTCAAAGATTGGAGGCGTGTAGCGACCCGCTATGACCGGTGTCCAAAGGTCTTCCTGTCGGCCATCGCTCTCGCTGCGCTCGTCATTTATTGGCTATGAGTCCTGAGTCTAAGTCAACAATTCTGAGGCGTATCCTACAGCCTTCATGGTTTGCGCAATGGCGGTGCCGGTTTGCCTCGTCTCCACTTCAACGGTTCTCCTGTCGAGGTCAGTCGAGACAATTGCCGATGGGTCAAGAGCAGCGATCTTTTTGGTGATCGCTGCCGTACAATGACCGCAGCTCATGTCCGGAACGTGAAACCTCATGGTGCACCCTTACTTTGACCAGATGAGAGATGGGGCTTCCGGCTGGTGGAAGGTCAAGCGTCCATCGATGTCGGGACAGGGATTTTTGCCACGCCGGGCGCGTCGCTTTCCGATGACTTGCCGCCTCCATGGCAAGACTTCCCCATGAAGAAGAACATCACGCCATGTGCGCCGAGGCAGAGGACGATTGGGGCTAGCACGCCCAAACTGTCCTGAAGCCCAGAGAGAGTCCCGCCTCGGGCGAAGAAAACAATTAGCGGAAGCAGCATGACCGCGCAGCACACCCACATGCCGACGTGCATCATCTTTGATTTCTGCGGCTGGTTTTCTTGATCTGACATATTCATCGAGCACACTCCTATTCCGGAAATACCGCACCAATCGCTCGCCCGACAAGCTTACATATCGATACATTTCAATTGGAAACAGAGGGTTAGAGATACTGTAAACTCGTGCTGTCCCGACCGAAAAAGAAATATCCGATGACACCTTGAGCTTCCAGTGACTGGAAGCCCTATATCTGCCTCGGACACGCAATTGAGGTGACACCCTATGACCGACATCAACCAAACAACGCTCAGCATTGAAGGCATGACCTGTGCATCTTGCGTGGGTCGTGTTGAAAAGGCCTTGGCGGGGCTCGACGGGGTTTCCGATGTCTCCGTCAACCTCGCGTCTGAAACAGCTCGCCTTTCGCTGGATGATCCGGCTCGACTTACAGACGCCACGCAGGCGCTTGACGCGTTGGGGTATCCGGCGCGGACATCCCGCGTCACCTTGAACATCGCATCCATGTCCTGCGCCTCCTGCGTCGGACGGGTGGACAAGGCGCTGGCGGACGTGCCCGGTGTGCTTTCAGTGGGCGTGAATCTGGCGGCAGAAACGGCGACGGTCGAGTATCTTGAGGGCGCGGTATCTTTGGGCGACTTGATGGCCGCATCGGCTGCGATTGGCTATCCGGCCGAGATTGCCGAGGCACAGGCAAGCCAGTCTCGTGTCGCACGCAAGGCAGAAGAAGCGGACGGGCTGCGCCGCAGTGTCTTATTGGCGGCTATCCTGACGCTGCCGGTCTTCATCCTCGAGATGGGATCCCATCTTATTCCAGCCTTTCATTATTTGGTGATGACGACGATTGGTCTTCAAACGTCTTGGATCATCCAGTTCGTCCTCGCAACACTCGTCCTCTTCGGGCCGGGACGCCATTTCTACACCAAGGGGTTTCCCGCGCTCTTCAAAGGCGCGCCGGACATGAACAGCCTCGTCGCCGTCGGCACAGGCGCGGCCTGGGGATATTCCGTGGTCGCGACTTTCCTTCCGGGACTTTTGCCAGAAGGGGTGCGCGCGGTCTATTTCGAGGCCGCGGCGGTGATTGTTGTCCTCATCCTGATTGGCCGCTGGCTCGAGGCACGCGCCAAGGGCCGGACCGGTGCCGCGATCCAGGCTCTTCTTGGTCTTCAGGTCCGCACTGCCCGTATTGTGCGAAATGGAGAAACGCAGGAGGTCGATGTCGATGCGTTGGCGGTTGGAGACGTGATCATCGTCCGACCGGGTGAGCGGATCCCGGTAGATGGCGAGGTGACCGAAGGATCGAGCAATGTCGACGAGAGCATGATCACTGGAGAACCTGTGCCCGTTCAGAAAACCGCAGGTGCCCCAGTAACGGGGGGAACCGTCAACGGCACCGGTAGCCTGACATTCAAGGCCGCACGGGTCGGTGCGGATACCACGCTTGCGCAGATCATCCGCATGGTCGAGGAGGCGCAAGGCGCCAAACTGCCCATCCAGGGCCTTGTTGACCGCGTGACCCTGTGGTTCGTGCCTGCGGTCATGATACTATCTGCGCTCACGGTGGCGGTCTGGTTGCTTGTCGGCCCCGATCCGGCGCTGACCTTTGCGCTGGTGGCCGGCGTCTCGGTTTTGATCATCGCATGTCCTTGCGCCATGGGCCTGGCCACGCCCACCTCGATCATGGTGGGAACCGGTCGCGCAGCAGAGATGGGGGTCTTGTTCCGCAAGGGTGATGCGCTGCAAGCCTTGTCCGAAGTGGATGTCATTGCCCTCGACAAGACCGGGACAGTCACCGAAGGCCAGCCATCTTTGACCGATCTGGTCACCGCCAACGGCTTCGACCGGGACCGGGTCCTGACTTTGATCGCCGCCGTTGAGGCACAATCCGAGCATCCCATCGCCGAAGCCATCGTCCGCGGCGCGCGGTCCGAAGGCATCGCCGTTCCGAATGCGAGCGGCTTCCGGTCGATTACGGGTTACGGTGTCGCCGCGACCGTCGACGGTCAGGAGGTGATGGTGGGCGCGGACCGTTACATGACCCATGAGGGCATCGAAATCGCCGCCTTGGTCGAAACGGAAGCCGAGTTGGCAAAGAGGGGTCGGACAGCACTTTATGCGGCCATTGACAGCAAATTGGCCGCAGTGATCGCTGTGGCGGACCCGGTGAAACCTGCCAGCCAAGAGGCCATCGCCGCGCTTCACGCGCGTGGTTTCAAAGTTGCGATGATCACTGGCGACAAACGCGAGACGGCAGAAGCCATCGCGCGCGAGACCGGGATCGACCACTTGATCGCGGGAGTTCTGCCCGACGGCAAGGTTGCGGCCCTCGACGACTTGCGGAAAGGAGATCGAAAGATTGCCTTCGTGGGCGACGGTATCAATGATGCCCCGGCGCTGGCCCATGCGGATGTGGGCATCGCCATCGGCACCGGAACCGATGTCGCCATCGAATCCGCCGATGTGGTGTTGATGTCGGGCGATCTGCGCGGCGTCGTGACTGCGGTCGAGGTCTCCAAGCGCACGATGTCGAACATTCGCCAAAACCTCGTCTGGGCCTTCGGCTACAATGTTGCGCTCATCCCGGTTGCCGCAGGGATTCTTTATCCGGCCTTTGGTCTCCTTCTCTCCCCCGTCTTCGCGGCGGGCGCGATGGCCCTTTCGTCGGTCTCGGTTCTCACAAACGCCCTGCGTCTGCGCCGCATCGCGCCAGCCTTGCGTGAAGACAGAGACATCATCGCGCCTAAGATCAGCGCGCAAACGCAACCCGCAGAATAGGAGGATCGTCTCATGAACATTGGAGAAGTGGCAGAACGATCCGGCATCCCGCCCAAGACCATCCGCTACTATGAGGATATCGGCTTAGTCAGGCCGCAGCGCAGCGGAAGTGGATACCGCGCGTTCCGGGAGGCCGATTTACACAAGCTTGCATTTCTCGGTCGTGCCCGCGCGCTCGGGTTCTCGATCGAGGACTGCCGGACCCTCCTGAGCCTCTACGAGGACGAGACGCGGGAAAGCGCCCAAGTGAAGGCCATCGCTGAAGAGCACCTGAGCGCAATCGACGACAAGATCGCGCAGCTTCAGGAGATGCGCGAGACACTGTCGTATCTCGTCGAGGCCTGCCACGGAGACCACCGACCAGATTGTCCAATCCTGAAGGACCTCTCCGGTAATTTGAAGACTATCTCATGAAAACGCGTCTGACTTGGGAATCCTTCAGCGCGGGAATCGTGATTTTGAAATAAGCGCAAGACTTCAGCTACCAAATTCAACGCAAGAATTGGTGTCATTCCGAAGCGATACTTCGAACAGAAGCTGTGTCGAGTGCGTCAAGAACTGCCTGCGGCGCGAGTATTTCCGGGAGAGCAATACCGGAAGTCGCCCCTGGTCCAAAGGCGACGTTGAATGGGATGCCATAGCGGTCATACCGCTCGAGAAACCGCGCGATGTTGTCGTCTGGCCTGCGATTCTAGTTTCTCCGGCAGCAAAGAGGGAACTGTGCGGAGGGCGGCGTACCTGCGATGATCGCACCGATCGTCAGAAGCGTTGACCTTTTCTTGGAATCCGTCCGATGCGTGATCTGGCCGCGTCCCCTTGAGAGCCGTAGTGTGACGTCTTGTAAAAGGTCAACTTTACAAACTGATACAATCTTTCAGCCCCGCTCCAATTGCCGCGACTTATGAAGAGCGCTATCTCGCGATTATGGTTTGGAACGCGATCTTTTTCCTGCGATCGGCATGTCTTGCCTTTGTGTGTCTGACGATCACCGTCGTCGGAACGCAAGCAATGCCATTTGATGGAGAGATCAGCGGCGTAGAGCGCGGCCTGCACATCGCCGCTGCTGCCTCCGCGGGAGAATTGTCCAACCACATCCACGCGAAACACCCCCACAACAATGGCGAGCGGCAAACAGACACTCACGCCGGACACGGCGACGGGTGCCACACTGCTCTTTGCTGTGTCATGGACTACCAGCAACATCTTGATCATCGATCTGAAGAAAACGCGTTTACTTCGCCGACGCAGGTCGCAATTTTCAAGGCTCATGCATCCCGTGAGACCCTCGTCCCAGATCGCCCACCCCAGCATTCCTGACATCTCGGTGCCCGCATATGCGGGCTGTTTGACCAATCGATCGCTGCATCCAATGCAGTCGTCAGGAGAAGATGTTTATGCGTGGAAGATACGCGGCACTTTCCGTTCTTGCCTTGGTAGCCGGCCTGGGCGGTGGGGTTTACGTTGAGCGGGCGTACCTGAATCCAACGGTGCAAGGAGGGTCTGAAGGCCCCGAGATACTTTATTGGGTTGCGCCCATGGACCCAAATTTCCGTCAACCGGGACCTGGCAAGTCACCCATGGGGATGGATCTTATTCCCGTCTACGCCGGACAGGAACCATCTGGTGATCCCGCCGAAGTCACACTGAACGCGGCCGAAATCAACGCAATCGGCGTGCGAACGGCGGTTGCCCGCATGACCGAGGTGCAACCTCGGATCGAGACTGTTGGTTTCGTGGGCTATGACGAACATCTGACCAGCCATGTCCATGTCCGCGCTGAAGGGTGGATCGAGAAGCTCAAGGTGCGAGCGGTCGGTGATCGGGTGAGTCAAGACCAAGTGCTCTTTGAGCTCTTCTCGCCGCTCATTGCGACCGCAACCGGAGATCTGGTTCGTGCCGTCGAGGCCGGTGATCCGCGCATTCTGGATGCAGCGCGCAGCAAGTTGATGAGCCACGGTATGTCAGCGCGGCAGGTTGCGGAGATCGAGGCGGGCGGCGAACTGGTTCGCAACATCGAGATCGAAGCACCACAGAACGGCGTGGTTATCGCCCTGAACGCGGCCGATGGTATGTATCTGCAACCCGGAACGCTTGCCTTCTCTGTTGCTGATTTGTCGAAGGTCTGGCTGATTGTAGATGTTTTTGAACGCGATATTGCCCGGCTTTCTGAGGAGATGCGGGCCATTGCTCGGTTCGAACACTTACCCGGGCGCGTGTTTGAAGGCGACATCGACTACATCTATCCCGAACTCGATCCCCAAACACGAACGCTCCCTGTTCGACTGAGGTTTGACAACTCCGATGGCGTGCTGCGCCCCGGAATGTTCGGAAGTGTCAGTCTCACGCCCAACGAAAGCCGTACAGTCCTGACAGTGCCATCTGAGGCCGTGATACGGACCGGGTCGGCTGAGCGCGTCATCCTGAAAACAGGAGAGGGGACCTTCCGACCGAGATTGGTCACTGCCGGTCTCCGGGACAGTTTCGGAGAAGGCGGGCGGACAGAGATTCTTCAGGGCCTGGGCCCGGGTGAAGAGGTCGTTGCCTCCGCACAATTCCTCATCGACAGCGAAAGCGCACTGAGTGCGGGCTTCATGCGCATGGCACCAACAGATGCCGACCCGGCGCGGGGCAGCGGTGTTCTCGTTGCTCTCGATCCTGAGAGTCGGGTGGCAACCGTGCAGCATGACGCCCTGGAAAGCCTGGACTGGCCAGCGATGACATCCGACTTCCCGGTGAGAGCCGATGTTCTCCTGGATCGGCTAAAGGAGGGGGAGGCAGTCGCGTTTCTCGTGGCCCGTGGCGCAGATGGACTCCTGAGCCTCACCGAATTTGCGCCAGATGATGGAATTGCCGGAACCGGCACTGGGATTGCACGCGCGGTGACGTCGGATGGCAAGCTAACACTGGAGCATGGCCCGATCCCAGAGCTTGGCTGGCCCGCAATGACGATGGACCTGCCGGTGTTGGGGGTCGATCTTGAGACGGTGCCCCTCGACGCGCCGATCGAATTCGATCTCACGGCAGGTGATGGCGGCCTTTTCTCCGTAGTCGCAGTCCGCGCCGAGGGCGCCGATCCCGAAGAGGTGGAAGCGGCTGAAACATCTGCTGCAGCGCCGATCATGGTATCCGGCACCATCGACGACCTGGATCTGAATTCTGGAACCGCAACCATCAGCCATGGGCCCATGGCTGAGATCGGAATGCCAGGAATGACCATGGATTTCCCCATCGATCCGGGCTTGGACATGGCATCGCTGAAAACCGGCGTCCAAATGACCCTGACATTTGCACGGCCGGATGGCTTGAACATGATCTTGTCTGATGTCGAGCTAGAGGCAGCTGCGACACCGCCCATCGTGGTCTCAGGCACGATCGATAGTGTCGATACAGACGCCTCAAAGGCCACGATCACCCATGGACCGATGACCGATATCGGCATGCCTGGCATGACCATGGCCTTTGATATTGATCCGTCACTCGACGCTGCCGCGTTGATGACAGATGTGGAGATGGTGCTCACTTTCGCGCGACCGGACGGCATGAACATGGTGCTGGCAGCGGCCGAACCTGTGGCACCGCCCATGCAGGTTTCAGGTCAAATCAACTCCATCGATGCTCAATCACGGACGGCGAACATCACCCATGGGCCGATGATCGATATCGGCATGCCCGGAATGACGATGGATTTTCCCTTGGCTGAAGAGCTCGAGATTTCCCAACTCACAGTGGGAACGGACGTCACGCTCATCCTGCGGCGCAACCCGGATTTCTCGATGACATTGATCGATGTTGTCCGTGACGGGAGGGTTACCCAGTGATCCCGGCGATCATCCGCGCCTCGCTGGCCAATAGGTTTGTTATTTTGGTCCTTGCCGTCATGATGGGCGTCGCAGGCATCTGGGCCATCCGCGAGACACCGGTCGATGCGATACCGGACCTGTCCGATGTGCAGGTAATCGTCCGCACCCCTTATCCGGGGCAGGCGCCGCAAGTGGTCGAAAACCAAATCACCTATCCGCTCGCCACATCGTTGCTGGCGGTACCCGGCGCACAGGATGTACGCGGCTTTTCCTTCTTTGGTGACAGTTTTGTTTATGTCGTTTTTGAAGATGGCACGGACTTGTACTGGGCAAGATCACGCGTCCTCGAATATCTAGGGCAGATCACCGGCAGCCTGCCGGAGGGGGTGTCCCCTCAGCTTGGCCCGGATGCCACCGGAGTCGGATGGATCTACCAATATGCGTTGATCGACAGAACCGGCACACACGATCTTGCGCAGCTGAGAACGCTGCAGGACTGGTTTCTGAAATACGAACTTCAAGCTGTCGACGGCGTGTCCGAGGTCGCAACGATTGGCGGCATGGTCAAACAATACCAGGTCGTCGTCGATCCGAACAAATTGCGGGCCTATGACATCACACTGACACAGCTCAGAAACGCAATACAGGCGGCCAATCGCGAAACCGGCGGAAGCGTGATCGAGATGGGCGAAGCGGAATTCATGATCCGCTCGTCCGGATACATTGATGAGCTTTCTGATCTTTCCAGTGCACCCCTGATGATCAACGAGCGCGGAGCCGCTCTGACCCTTGGCGACGTTGCTGACATTCGCCTGGGACCGGAATTGCGCCGCGGCGTCGGAGAGTTTGACGGGCAGGGCGATGCCGTTGGCGGTGTGGTCATAATGCGATGGGGGGGTAATGCCCTCGCGACCATCAAAGCGGTCGAAGCCCGTATCGAAGAATTGCGGCCGAACCTGCCTGAAGGTGTAGAGATTATCGCGACCTATGACCGGTCCGGCGTGATCGAACGCGCAATCGACAATCTCCAGAAGAAGCTGACTCAGGAATTCATTGTCGTCGTCCTGGTCTGTGCGGCCTTCCTGCTGCATCTGCGCTCATCGCTGGTGATCCTGCTGTCGTTGCCCCTGGGCATCTTTGCCGCCTTTATTCTGATGAAGGCGCAGGGTGTGAATGCGAACATCATGTCGCTTGGTGGCATTGCGATTGCCATCGGGGCCATGGTCGATGCGTCCATCGTAATGATCGAGGCGATGCACAGGCGGCTGGAAAAGGAAAAGCTGACCGCAGAAAACAGGTGGAGGATCGTCCAGGAATGCGCCTCTGAGGTCGGTCCGGCCCTCTTTTACTCCTTGGCAATCATCACGGTCAGCTTTCTGCCTGTCTTTGTGCTTGAAAATCAGGAGGGCAGGCTTTTCGCCCCGCTGGCCTATACAAAGACCTACGCGATGGCCGCCGCCGCGATCCTATCGATCACACTGGTTCCGGTCTTGATGGGATATTTTGTCCGGGGCCGAATTTTGCCCGAGCGCAAAAACCCACTGAACCGATTGGTGGTCTTCCTGTACCGTCCCTTCCTAGACGCGGCCATCGCCTGGCCGTGGGCGACCACCTTGCTTGCCGGAGCCCTCGTGGCTTCGATGTGGTATCCGTACCAGCGGCTCGGGTCCGAGTTCATGCCCGAGCTGAACGAGGGCGACTTTCTCTATATGCCAAGCTTCTACCCGGGCGTGTCGATAGGCAAGGCACGCGAGTTTATGCAACAGACCAATCGTCTGATCGCTACAGTTCCAGAGGTTGAAACCGTGCATGGCAAAGTGGGGCGTGCAGAAACTGCTACCGATCCTGCACCACTCACAATGGTGGAAACCACGATCCAACTCAAGCCGGAAGCTGAGTGGCGCCCGGGTATGACCATGGAGAATATACGCAATGAACTTGACCGGATTGTGCAGATCCCGGGCGTGACCAATGTCTGGATCCAGCCGATCAAGAACCGGATCGACATGCTTGCCACCGGGATACGAACGCCTGTTGGTGTCAAGATCTCGGGTGCCGATTTGAATGTCATCACAGACGTCGGGATCGAGGTAGAGCGGGCCGTGTCGGATATCGAAGGCACTGCCTCCGCCTATGCCGAGCGTCCGGTAGGCGGGCGCTTCATCGAAATTGACGTCAAACGCGACTCCGCTGCGCGATACATGATGAGCGTTCGGGACGTTCAGGATGTGGTCCAAACTGCCATCGGTGGCATGCAAGTGTCGGAATCCGTCGAAGGGCTGGAGCGCTTTCCAATCAACCTGCGCTATCCGCAAGCATGGCGCGATAGCCCCGAACGGCTCGAAAACCTGCCCGTTGTCACCCCTTCAGGAGCCCATGTGCCACTGACAGCCTTGGCCGATATCCGAATTGTCGATGGCCCTGGCATGATCCGGTCAGAAAACGCCCGACGCACGGGGTTCGTGTTTATCGACATCGCAGGACGAGACCTTGGCGGATATGTCGCCGAGGCGCAGAGGGTCGTGGCCGATCAAGTGCGCCTACCTCCCGGATATTCTCTCACATGGTCCGGGCAGTATGAGTACATTGAGCGGATGCAGGAACGGCTGGCTATCGTCGCACCCGCAACCCTGATGATCATCACGCTGATGTTGTTCATGGCATTCAATAGGGTGATCGAAGTTGGTATCATTCTGGCCGCACTGCCAGTCGCGTTGGCGGGCGGCGTCTGGTTTCTGTGGTATCTCAGCTTTGACATTTCGATAGCGGTCCTCGTCGGCTTTATTGCTCTGGCAGGCGTGGCCGTCGAAACGGCCATCGTCATGCTGCTCTATCTCAATCTAGCTTGGGAGAAACGGCGAAAACTCGGCCAATCCGAACGTCGCAAGCTGACACGGGACGATATCGAAGAGGCCGTTTTTGAAGGGGCTGTTCTGCGGGTGAGGCCCAAGGTCATGACGGTCGCGACCATCTTCGCGGCTCTGATCCCGATCATGTATGGCACAGGCACCGGCTCGGAGATCATGCAACGCATCGCTGCACCGATGATCGGCGGCATGGTGACAGCGACCCTGCTGACGCTTTTCGTCATTCCTTCCATATTCGTGATTTGGAAACGGCTCGCGCTGAAACGCGTAAACCGCGAAATCACGTCCCCAATTCAGCAGCCCGTCGATGCAGCACTGCCTGCCGAATAATCGAACTCACAAACCTCAAGAATGGAGCTTCTCATGAAGATACTGACTACAAGTCTCGCACTTCTGACCCTGGCCGCGACAGGGGCTATCGCGCAAATGAACCACAATATGGATCATTCGAACATGCCGATGTCCGCCGAACAAATGGAGGGCGCGGTTCACGCGAAGGCCGTGATCAATTCGATCGGCGACGGAACTGCAAATGTGAGCCATGACCCGATTCCCGAGATCGGCTGGCCTGCAATGACGATGGATATGACGGTTTTGGAAAACGCGCAGATGATGGGAGAGGTGACCGATGGTGACGAAGTGACCCTGATGCTCGTCAAGGGCAAGGAAGGCATGTACGCAATCGGGGCCATAATGCCGAACTGACCACGAATGCGCAGTTGCCGCGAAATCGGCAACTGCGGCGCGTGCTTGGAGAGTTACACCGAGTTCGACCGCCGTGCTGCCTGTAGGCGAAAGGAAGATGAATGAGCCTGTCTCCGAAACAACTTGGTTTGATCGCTGCCGGCGGATCAGCCGTTCTTTTGCTGGCCGCCTTCGTGTTTCAGGCAGCGGGCTATGCACCATGCGCGATGTGCATTTGGCAGCGGTATCCTCACGTCATTGCCATCGCTATTGGCGCGCTCCTCATGGTTGGTTTGCCCATCTTGCTGCTCTTGATGGCAGGTGCTGGTGCCGCCTTCACGACAGCGGGCATCGGGATTTTCCACACCGGCGTCGAACGGGGTTGGTGGGAAGGTCCGACGGCGTGCGCAGGCTCTGGTCTTGATATGTCTAACTTGACAGGTGCGGACCTTTTGCCCTCCGCATCATCTGCACCATCAACCTTGGTCATGTGTGACGAAGTCGCATGGGAGTTCCTGAGCCTATCTATGGCGAGTTGGAACGCGCTTTGGAGCCTTGTTATCGCAGGGATCTGGATCATGGCATTTGCCAATGCGAGGCGCATGTCTCGATCATCTGAAAGCCTTACGGCAACCTAGCTCTGAAGATACATGACAATGGCTGCGATAGTCGTCAGACACATAGCTGCCGACACGAAGGCGGCCAGAGCGATCAGAACAGTGCCGACAGTCTTTGAGAAGAGACCAACGAATGGTTGCAGGATTGGTGATCTTCCGGCTGCTGTTGCATAAAGCGGCAGTGCGCTTACCAACGTGGCGTACAGGTAGACCCCGGATATGTTTTCAAAGAGTGCGGACCGCGCCAGTGTGGGCGCAACCACTGAAAGAGCCGTAGACCTACTACCTCCAAATGAGCCGAACCAACTGGCGGAAAGCACATAGATGAAGGCGTGGAGAACGAGAAAAAGAGCGACGCGAGTTACCACGTCGAAGAGAATGAATACCGCCGGATCACGGCTATTGGTGTCTTTCGCATTCAACACCGCAAACAGGAAGAAGCCGACGTAGTTGACGAAAAAGACGACGGGAAGCCCGTTTGTCAGAACCTGTCTGAGAAATCGTGATAGCGTCGGCCCACCGTCCATCAACGCAGAAGCAAATCCTGGGGCGCGCAAAACATAAACGATCAAGACCGGAAGCAGACCGATCAGGCTGAAGACCAAGACGTTAACTACAAATTGCACGCCCGGCATCTTGGTTGAGAAGAACCGTTGCATGTGAGCAGGTTGGCATGTCGGAAGGCAACAGTCGACGTGTTCCAATGCAAGCTCGGATTTTTGAGCGACCGCCTTGCCATTTGGCCTTGTATACTCGGAATGGCGACTTTGATATCCTCAGCACTGTTGCAGCGATGCGCTGTCTGTCCGATTGCGGAAATAGTTTATGATTACGGTAACGATAATGGGACCCATTATCAACACACTCTAAGGCACATCAGTGTAGCCGAGACGGACGCTTACGGATCAAACACCTAGGATATTTTTAAGCTTCCTTGGTCAGGCCAAGGTGTCCGGTCGGAAGAGGGGACAGTTCACCGTTCGCCACGACGGTGGTCTTCTGGGGTAGAGACCGACATCTTGAGTTGGTGAATCAGTATGCGTTTTGTGTCAAACCAACCACGCGCATGCGCTCGTGAAATTTCAATCATCAGATCGCGCTGATAATTGGTGGCGGAAGGCCAATGTTCCAGCAGTTGCAGCGGGTATTCTACGTCCTCAGTACTGTATTCAGGTGTCATTATTTCACCTTTCACGTTTACGCCACGTAAGACGGTGTGAGTGGTTTGTTAATTAAAGATTAATGCCATGAACCTGTCTCTGTGGTCGGCAAATTAGCGCCGAAGGACAATAAACTACCCATAGCATGATGCCACGCATACTGTGTCAGCCTGCATTCCCCACGCAACATGTTGTATGATTAACGATCTGTTAATATTTTTTTGGTCAGTGTGTTCTCGATAGATAGGAGAGAAGCATGATTAGATTTCAGTACGGCGACACATTAATGCAGATACCAAAGCTAAAAGCTTCCATGCATCGTGATCGGGCAATTCAGTTCAAGCAAAGACTGCGCTGGGATGTGACAGTTGATGCGTATGGTGAAGAACATGATGGTTATGACGAACTGAACCCCATCTATATCATCGTCGAAAACGATGAAGGTCTCCATGCCGGGTCAATGCGTCTACTGCCAACTGTTGGACAGACCATGACCAACGACCATTTCATTCATCTAAGCGATGGGGTCGCGATACAGAGTCCGTTTATCTGGGAATGTACGAGATTGTGCCTCGGTGAAAGCGCTGACCGCACCACCGCACCTGCGTTGCTGGCGGCAGGGGCAAAATTAATGCATGAGTGCGAGATTCAGCATTTTGTCGGTGTGTTTGATGCTCGTATGACCAAAATCTATGCGCGCTTGGGTGCCAAGCCAACGATCTTAGGCACTTCTTGCACGGACGGAGATGCAATTTCAGTTGGGCTATGGGAATTTGATAACTCATCATTTTTGCGATTGTGTCACAAAGCTTGCCTTGATCCACAAACACTGGCTTCACAATTCGACGTTTCTGAGATTGGCGGAAACCGCTCGATAATGCTTAATCCAAATGTTCGAGTTCAGGAGGCTTCGTGGCAAGTGTATTCTCAGTAGAATGCCTGTTTTGGTGTATCCGTCCGTTGACGCCGCTCTGACCGAGGAAATCTGGGGCTGATAGTGCCCACCATCGATAGTGGAAATCATGAGGCACTCCATGGCGGGCAGGAAGGGCCAGAAGAAGCGGTTCTGGGCGGACGAAGAGAAACGGTCGATCTGCGAGCAGGCTTTGGCCTCCGGTGTGTCGGTCGCGCAGGTTGCCCGTCGTTATTCGATGAACGCGAACCTGATCTTCAAGTTGCTGAAAGACCCCCGCTTTTCCCCTGCTGCGGACAAAACGCAAATGGCACCGGAAGATGACGGTATCTTCTTGCCGGTGGAAGTGTCGGGGCCGTCCATAGATCATGATGCCGTCGGCGCGCCCATGAGGACAGCCGGCTCGACATCGGCCCCTCTTTTGGCACATCGGGTCGACATCACGCTGTCGGATGGACGACGGGTCTTAATTGAAGGGCCGACGGCGCTATCATCTATTATAGGGCTCGTGCAGGGGCTGATGGCATGATCCCGGTGCCGAGCAATACACGGGTGTGGCTCGCGGTCGGGGTGACGGACATGCGGCTTGGCTTCAATACCTTGGCGGCGCAGGATGAAAAGGTCCTGGCCGAGGACCCGTATTCCGGCCTTCTGTTCGTGTTCTGGGGAGGTCCGCAACCGCCCGGCCAGCCGCAGTCAGCGATCTGATCTGGTCACGTTGGCACACATCAAAGAACAATCCCGTCTCAGCTTGGGCAGCTATGGCAGGCCGCGCATGACCGAAGAGTTAAAGGAGATCGGTCTGGACGTCGGTCATCGTCGTGTGGGCCGTTTGATGCGCCAGAACGGCATATCCGTTGTCAGAACCCGCAAACACAAGGTGACGACCACTGCCCGGCAGGCGATTGCAAAGCAATCTGCCGAGAGGGGGACAGCGACCACGCCTTTAACATCGGGCCGAACCTACTGGACCGGGACTTCACTGCTGATCAGCCCAATCAAAAATGGGCTGGCGACATCAGCTATGTCTGGACACGTGAAGGCTGGCTATATTTGGCTGTGATCCTGGATTTGCATTCCCGACGTGTGATTGGCTGGGCTGTCAGCAACCGGATGAAGCGCGACCTGGCGATCCGGGCGTTGAAAATGGCGATTGCGTTCCGGCAACCACCAAAGGACTGCATCCACCACACGGACCGCGGGTCGCAATATTGCTCACACGACTATCAGAAGATCCTGCGCCAGCACGGGTTCAAGGCATCGATGTCTGGCAAAGGTAATTGCTATGATTGTGAGTATGGTATTGCGGCTTGATGGCCTGACCCATGCTACGATTGACTGCATGTCATTGCGTTGACGTGTCGACCGTCAAGTCGCCCCGGCAACGGGCGAGATGTGACCTCATAGGAGCCTGACGGGAACGCCCCTTCACAGTCCTGTCCCCTCGGATCGGTGCCTGGGCATTCTAAGCAATGAGGGCACCATGAAGACTGCACATCCTGTAATCATCGGTATCGACACTCACAAAGCAACACATGTTGCCGTTGCAATCGATACACAAGGAACGCGTTTGGCAACACTGTCTATTCCCACCAACCCGAAGGGGTACTTGGAATTGGAGCGCTGGTCGCGATCGCTTGGACAAGTTGTGGCATTTGGCATTGAGGGGACTGGTTCGTATGGTGCGGGTCTTTCTCGGTCTTTGCTGGCGCAAGGTCACAATGTCATCGAAGTCACGCGGCCACATCGGCAACTGCGATACACGCAAGGTAAGACCGATAGCTTGGATGCAGAGGGGGCTGCGCGGTCCGTTCTCTCGGGGCAAGCAACAGCAAGCCCTAAAACACAAACGGGGTCGTCAGAGATGATCCGGCATTTGAAGATTGCACGCGATACGGCCGTCAAATCGCGCTCACAGGCCATGGTTACGCTCAAAACTTTGATCATCAACGCACCCGTCGATTTACGCGATACACTTGATCAAATCCGAGGAAAGGTCGCTTTGATCCGTCATATTGCAGCTTTCCGCCCAGGCAAAATCGTCGATACTATAGCTTCTGCAAAAGCGGCCATGCGCGCGTTGGCACGCCGTTGGCTGTCGCTTCATGAAGAGATCCTTGAGCATGACAAAAAACTAGAACGTCTTGTCAGGGAGCGCGCACCAGACCTGATGGCCTCACATGGAATAGCGACACTGACGGTCGCTGAGATGTTGATCTTGGTCGGCGACGATCCAGCACGCATCCGCTCCGAAGCGGCTTTTGCAAAACTCTGCGGTGTCTGCCCCATCCCTGCATCCAGCGGAAAAACACACCGCTTCAGATTGAACCGAGGTGGGAACCGGCAGGCCAACGCCGCACTGTATCGCGTCGCCATCATCCGAATGCGCAGCCATGAACCAACACTAGCCTATGTCAAAAAACGCACGAAAGATGGGAAGAGCAAAAGTGAGATCATTCGATGTTTGAAGCGCTACATCGTCCGCGAAATCTACAGCCAGCTCTGTGTGTCCAAGTCAGCTAAAATCGCCGCTTGACGAATATAGGAGCTTCCATGCGGCGGATTTCAGAAATACCGGACAGCGATTACGCTAATTCCCGGACAGCCGTCTCAGTAATTCCCGGATAGTTCGGGCGCGACTGATCATCTGCCTGCGATCATGTTTCGGTTTGGATAGTTTCGGTGTTTTCGGCGGAGG
>NZ_JBIQWA010000016.1:0-34116 GCF_046591575.1 Marivita sp. S0852 | reverse complement strand
GATTGGTTCCTCCATGTAGATTGTGAAATCACTTTTCACGTCGTCCTCCGTTCCGGTCCAAGACAGCGCGAAGCCGCCGATACCCACGAGCGCGATCAATGCAACGAATGCCCACCCTTTACGCATCAGTTCAGATCGATGCGGCCAGCTGTGACCTTCACATCTTCAGATTGATCGATATCGAGACGTCGGCCGTTCAATTCAATTCCGCCGTCGGCGCGCAACAGCAAGGATGCCGCCCCGCAACGGATCAGGATTTCCTCGTGCGCATCGATGACCTTCCGCTTTCCGATCACTTCCTTGAAGTTCCCGGTGACGGAAACCCGGTAATCCCGTCCGACATTCGTGATCTTCGTCTCACCGACACGCTCGGTTGCGCTGTGTTCCACATCAAGCCCCAGGGACATCCACTGCTTTGCCCAGCAGATCCTGCGGCACCAGATCGGGCGTCTTGGACCGGACAATGACCTGCCCCTCGAACAGCTCCGAGATCGCCTCCCGCAAGCTCAGCTTCTGCGCCAGCAGCACATCCGCACCCAACGGGCTCTCGATCCGCAAGATCCGCTCGGCCTGAATGAAGTCAGCTTCGGCATTCATAAGGCAGGCTCCGGTGGGATAGATTAATCCAATGCCCAAAGCCTACATCCTCATAGCCGAGAGTCACCCGTGCAGTTGAAAGCTCTGCGGAACTCCGCCGATCAGTGGGCGAAGGCTAGTATCAGAGGCGCGGTCTCATCCACGGATCTCCCCCAAGGGGCTTCAACCTGCTAACATGCTGATGGGAGGTGACACGGGGGGGCGCGCAGCGGCGATGGCACAGAGGCGGAACGTACAACAGCAGCCAGGGTTACAAAGCCACGACGCGCAAAACGGTAACGCTGCGGCGAGGCAGGGATCTTCAGCATCCCTGATCGCACCGCGAAGTGGCTCCACCGATCTCTACGGGATCGCGCGCAAGTCCCCTGATTATGACCGGGGCCAGCAGGCCTGGGTTGTGCGCGTGTCCCGCGGCGGGCGGATGATCCAGACGACGTTCTCCGACAGCACCTACGGGGGCTGTGCCGCGAGCCTCTATGTCGCACGCGCCTACCGCGATGCGGTGCTAGAGATCGTGCCGCCGCTCACCCGGGCCGAACTGCGCCAGGTCAGCCGCAAGAAGGCCAAGGGCGAACATTTCTCGGAGATCACCGGCGTGAGCTATGCCAAGGCCACCAACGGCCGCTCGGCCGCGTGGATCGCCCGCATCGAGCTGCCCGCAGACGATATCAAAGGTCGCCCCGCCACCGGCGACAAACGCCCCCGCCGCTCCAGAACCCGCCGCTTCTCCATCGCCCGCATGGGCTACGACGCCGCCAAAGCCGCCGCCGAAGAGGCCCGCCTCGACATGCTCGCAGACCTCCAGGACGCAGATGCACCCGCCCTGCGAAGCAAGGCCGCAGAGCGCCTGCACAAGAGGCTGGGGAAGAGAACGGGACAGCGGATGGCATCCCAGACAGGCAAGGGCAGCTAGACCCGCACAAAGCGACGCTCCGGAAACACCGAAATAAAGCACCGGTTTTGGCCTATTTGTAGTTTGGCTGAGCCGAAGCGGAATCGCTTCGGTTTTTCCTTGCGGCAATGACCTTCTGCATAAGCCTGATCAAGTGACGCTGCTCGTCCTCTGATAGACTGGCAAGCGCCTCCGCGTTCTCCGCCATCGCCGCCTCGATCGCCGGACGGCGCAAACCACGCCCCCGGTCGGTCAGCCAGACCCGTTGCACCCGTCCGTCATTTGTATCCTTCTTGCGGACAATCAGTCCATCGCGCTCCATGCGGGCAAGCGTGTTGGCCATCGTCGCCTGTTCGATGTCCAGCCGCTCGACCAGTTGCTTTTGCGTCAGCCCGTCGGTCTCCCAGAGCTCCAGCAGCGCCGGAAACGTGCCGGTCGTCAGGCCCAGCGGCTTGATCCTCGCTGTCAAGCCCCGCGCAAAAACGCGCGCCATGTGATTTGCGAGATATCCCGCCGATTGATCTTTCACGAAACTCATACCCCTTGCATACCACTTGAATAGCCTGCTATGCAATATAATATAGCTTGCTATGCTATGGCTTCCACAGAAAGGAGTGGCGCAATGATCAAAGCCATCCACCCGATTGCAGGCGGCATCGCCCTGCTGACGATCCTCACGTTCTGGCTGTCGACCGCTTTCTCGGAGGTTTTTACGAGCCCCGAAGTCGTAACCCCAGTCAAAACACTGATCCCCTGGGGATTTATCATCCTCATACCGGCCTTGATCGCAACGGGAGGATCCGGCTTCCAAAGGGGCAGGAACATGCGCGGACCGTTGGTTGCTGCAAAGAAGAAGAGAATGCCCTTCATCGCCGCCAACGGCATCGCGGTCCTGATCCCTTCGGCGCTCTACCTGTCGTTCAAGGCGCAGGCAGGTGCGTTCGATACCACATTCTACGCCGTGCAGACGGTCGAGCTGACCGCGGGGGCGGTCAACATCGGTCTGCTCGGTCTCAACATGCGTGACGGAATGCGCATGACCGGCAAGCTGCGTCGCCGCCCGGTCTGATCGAAGGATCAATGTCATGAAAAGCACACCCGCCCGCTACGGCACCGTTGCCGTCACCGTTCACTGGCTCAGCGCCGTGCTCATCCTGATACTGATGGGCACAGGATTCCGGATATCTTCATTGACCGATACAGAGGCAAAGGCGGCTCTGCTGCAACTGCATGTGCCCCTGGGTCTTGCCATTCTGGCCCTGACCCTGTTCCGGGTCGGCTGGTGGGTATTGGTAGACCGGAAGTCGACGCCGCTGCTCGCCACATCCCGTAGTCAGCGCATCCCGGCCACCATCGTCCACGTCCTGTTTTACGTTGTCACGCTTGGAATGGCAGCCAGCGGAATCGGCATGATGCTCTTATCCGGCGCGGGGGAGGTGATCTTTGGCGGTTCGACCGCCAGTCTGCCTGACTTTCGGAATTACCTCCCAAGGGTGCCGCATGGCATCGGCGCACGTCTGATCGTGGCGTTTCTTGTGCTGCACGTATTCGCAACGCTTTCCTGCCGCAGCGCGTTGCGTTTCCTGGTCGGTCGTGTTTGGCATCAGCGTTTCTCATTATTGCAATTCGAGCACCTGATGGCGCGTATGTAGTCCCACGTCGCGGCAGTGCCCTCTTTCAAGTCCCACGCGGTCTGCGGCGTCGGCGTCAGGTTTCCGCGTTCATCGCTTTTCAGCCAGCCTTTCTCAACCAACAACTTTATCTTCCGCCGCACGGTCTCCCTCGGGATACCCGTATAAAGCGCGACGGAATAGGCATTTATGCCACCCATAGCTGTCTCGGACTCGTGAGAGCCCTCCCCGCAAGCGCTGCCTTTAGCCGTTTCGATCGCCGTGTAATGTCGTTCAGCTACAACCGCAATTATCAAGACCTGGTCAAGGTCATTGCCCAGTTCGGCCCGAAGCTTGATCAAAAGCCTGGCGAAAGCACGAACATGGGCCGAGTAGTCTTCTAACTGATTTCCCAAAATGCTCCTCCGAACGTCAGCCGCTGAATTCTACGCCTTGGCTGTACAATACCACGTTGCCCAGAATGGGGAACGGGATCAGGAACAGCAGTTGTTTTACGAGCTCAGCCTCACAACCTTTCTAGAAGGAGCGCCATGGCGCATCAGGAAACCACCAGTCAGAAAGGGTGAAACAATGACCGAACTCACAAGCTATCTTGAACGCAACTGGTGGCTCCTGCTCATACGCGGGATTGCCGCCATTCTGTTCGGTATCGCTGCCTTCGCATGGCCGGGGCTGACGATGTCCGTGCTGGTGTTGCTATTCGGCGCCTGGACCTTTGTGGATGGCGCATTCGCCATTGCGGATTCCATCCGCTACCGCGACCGGATCGACAAGTGGTGGCTATGGTTGCTGGATGGTGTGTTCGGCGTGTTTGTTGGGCTGTTGGCGCTGTTCATGCCGGGCGTAACGGCTTTCGTGCTCCTGATGTTCATCGCCGCCTGGGCCATCCTTGGTGGTATCCTGCGCATCGTCGCGGCTATTCAGCTTCGCAAGAAAATCGAAGGCGAATGGCTCCTGGGGCTCGGTGGCGCTCTATCCATCCTGTTTGGGGTTCTTCTGATTGCGGTTCCCCAGGCTGGTCTCTTGTCATTCATCTGGCTGATCGCGGTCTGGTCCATAGCGATCGGCATCCTCTTCACCATTTTGGCTTTTGGACTGCGCACGGTCGGGAAAGAACAGCGGCTTTAGCCGGGACACTTGGCAAGCACGCTGGCACAAATTCAAAAGGAGATATGACGAATGTACGATCCGAAAGATTTCACGCTTGATGGCGATGTCGCCATTGTAACCGGAGCGGGGGCCGGAATTGGCCGCGCTATCGCCGAGACCTTTGCCGGTGCCGGGGCGGCCGTCATGGTCAGTGACCTCAAGGCCGAGACGGCACAAGCCGTGGCAGATGGGATCACGGCAAATGGTGGCAAGGCCGCCGGTATGGCCTGCGACGTCACCAAGGACGACGATCTGGCCGCGCTGGTCAATGACACCGTCGATACTTTCGGCAAACTCACGCTTCTCGTTGCCAATGCCGGCGGCGGCGGACCCAAGCCCTTCGACATGCCGATGGAGGATTTCCGCCGGGCTTTTGAGCTGAACGTGTTCTCCTTGTTCCGTTTGGCGCAGCTTGCCGCGCCCGAGATGGAAAAAGCCGGAGGCGGCTCGATCCTCGCCATTACGTCGATGTCGGCTGAGAACAAAAACAAACGCATGGCGTCCTATGGCTCGTCCAAGGCCGCGACCAGCCATCTGGTGCGCAATATCGCCTTTGATCTCGGCCCAAAAGGCATCCGGGTGAATGCCGTAGCACCTGGTGCCACGCGCACCGATGCGCTCAAATCCGTGCTGAACGATGACATCGAAAAAGCAATGCTGGCCCACACGCCCATCAACCGGCTGGGTGAGCCCGAAGACATGGCCAACGCCGCCCTGTTCCTGTGCTGCCCTGCCGCAAGTTGGGTCAGCGGCCAAATCCTCACCGTCTCGGGCGGCGGCGTGCAGGAACTGGACTGAGATAGATTTCGATGTCTGCGTTCGTGGACACAAACTTAAGAAAGGAGCCAGATCATGGCTGAAACATTCAACGCATTTGCGGACTTCAACATGGAAGGCCACAACGTCCTGATCACCGGCGGCGCGCAGAACATCGGCGCGGGCATTGCCAAGACCCTTTCGGGGGCCGGGGCCAACGTGATGATCGCCGACCTGCAGGGCGACAAGGCCAAACAAACGGCGGCCGAGATCGAAAACGCAACCGGGAACCGTTGCCTCGGCATGGGTTGCGACGTGACCAAGGCCGAGGATATCGACGCGCTGGTCAAAGCCACCGTGGAGGCTTTCGGTGGCATTTCGACATTGGTCAACAACGTCGGTTGGGGGCCGCGACACGACGATCCGACCAAGATCACTGAAGAGGAATTGGTCAACGCTTACAAACTGAACACGGTCAGCGCCTACCGGATGTCGATGGCCTGCCTGCCACATCTGAAAGAGGCCGAAAACGGCAGCATCACGAATTCCGGCTCGTTTTCCTCGGTGGTGCCAGCCTATGACATTCTGGGCTATGGCACGGCCAAGGCAGCGCTGAATCAGATGATGATCTCGCTGGCCCATATGCTGGCGCAGAAAGTGCGGGTGAACACGGTGCTGATCGGGACCGTGATGACCGAAGGCTACGCCGATGCGGGGCTGGACGAGGCAACGCAAGAGCGGCTCAAGCATCCTGACAACCTGATCGGGCGCACCGGCAAGCCGCAGGATATCGCAAACGCGATGCTTTGGCTAACATCGCCTGCTGCCGGTTGGGTCAGTGGACAGATCGTCAAGGTACATGGCGGCGGTTCTGTCGTGCGGCTCTTTGGCGAATAGCTTGGCAGACGGGCAATAGGCCTTGCGTCGATCGCCGCTCTGCACCGGCGGCGGTCGCCTGTCTAACCGTCGGTCATCGGCGACTGACCAGTTGCCCTTGAATGAACGAAGCATCGCGAACATTCTGAAAATCGGCCTTTATAGCTTCGGTCGCCAAAGACAGGTGAAGGGCCCCGCCCTATGCAGAAAGCGTCCATATCAATAGTATCACTATCATGAACGGGACATAAAACAGGGATGATCGCGATACTTGGCAAAGCTGAAAACTACCCATCTGCCTGCGCCGAGGCGTCAGGCGCATGATCGGTTTTATCGGCTCTCTTTTGTGGGTGACAGTGGTTTTGACCTTGATCGTCATTGCCGTTGTCATTGTTGCCCGTCTGCTGTTCCGTCTTCCACCCCGTAACATTCTTGAAACCGGCAAGGCACGTCCGGCAAGCATGGCAACGGAACTGGGACGCATCACGACACCGCTTGTCGCATGCCATCCGGGCTTATCCGGCATCGCAGCCCTGGGCGAAGGCAACGACGCCTTCGCGGCGCGAATGATCTTGGTCGATGCCGCCGAAGACAGTATCGATGCGCAATACTACATCTGGCATGGCGATCTGACGGGCACCCTGTTGCTCGATGCATTATGGCGTGCAGCAGAGCGTGGTGTGCGCGTGCGGCTTCTGCTGGATGATAACGGCACATCCGGCCTTGATCATCAGATCGCACAACTGGTCTCTCACGCTAATGTGCAGGTGCGGCTCTACAATCCGTTCAACTTGCGGCGGTTCAAAGTGCTATCCTACGGGTTCGACTTTTTTCGCCTTAACCGCCGGATGCACAACAAGTGCCTTGTGATCGACGGGGCCGTCGCGGTACTGGGCGGCCGTAACATTGGGGATGAGTATTTCGATACTGGTCTAACGCCGCTCTATGTCGATCTTGACGTTCTTACGGTAGGCCGGGTTGTGCCAGAGATCGCAGCGGATTTTGATCGCTATTGGAACGCGCCGCCTGTGCATCCCGCAGGTCCCATCGTCGGTGCGCCGCCCGCTACCGATCCTATCGCACAGGATTTGGCGCGCTATCGGTCCGATCCGCAGTTCGCTACCTACAAAGAGCAGGTCGGAGGTTCCCAGCTGGTACAGCGCCTCGCACGGGGAACCCTTGATCTGGAATGGACGGATGCCGTTCTGGTCAGCGACACGCCCGCCAAAGGAGAAGGCGCAGTCGCGCGGGAAGATCTACTCGCCAGCCGCCTGACAAATGCCGTGGGCGAGATCGCAGACTGCTTTGATGGCATTTCACCCTACTTCGTTCCCTCAAAAGCTGGCGTGCGCGCCTTTGCCACCCTTGCGGAACGCGGCGTGAAAGTGCGGATGCTGACCAACTCGCTCGAAGCGACGGATGTGCTGCCAGTTCATGCAGGTTATGCCAAACACCGACGCGACCTTCTGAACGCCGGTGTAGAAGTGTTCGAGCTGCGTAAACGCATCGCCGTCAAAATCCCGGTTGAGGAAACAGGCCCCTTCGGCTCGTCTGGCGCAAGCCTTCATGCCAAAACCTTTGCCGTGGATCGGGCCCGCGTCTTTGTCGGTTCGTTCAATTTCGATCCCCGTTCCACAACTCTCAACACTGAATTGGGCCTCCTGATCGACAGTCCGCCGATGGCGGGACGCATTCACGATGCCTTCGACCGCGCGCTGGACAGGAAAGCCTGGCGCGTGCGTCGCGATGGATCGGAGCTTGTTTGGGAGGTTGCAGAGGAAGACCCGATGCGACATGAACCCGGCACAAACCTGCCGCGCCGGGTCGCCCTGTGGACGATTGGCAAGTTGCCCGTAGAATGGCTGCTATGACCCATCAAGCCGAAAGCCCCCAACCCCGCCAAACGGAAGAGCGCACCTTACGGGAAGAACACATTCGCTTCGACGCGGCATGGGTCGCGCGTTCGTCACTGGTGGTTCTGCTGATCCTGACCATTGCCATTGCGTTCTGGACGTTGCGGCAGGTGGTGTTTCTCGCGTTCGCCGGATTGCTGCTGGCTATCGTGTTCCGGCATGGCGCAAACGCGATCTCGGCGAGGACACCGTTAGGGCCAAAAACCGCGCTGGCTTTCGTCATTGTCGGTCTCGCCGCCCTGATCTCAATGATCTTCATGTCGACCGGGCCACGTATCACGTCAGAGTTTGCAACACTGTCCAACACGCTGCCGGATGCATTGCACGATATCGAAACTCGTCTGCGCGACACAGACTGGGGCGCGTTTCTGTTAAGGCAAATCGAAAGCCGATCGGATCCGGGTAATTGGAGTATCCTGGGATTTATCACCGGCACGTTTTCAACGCTCTTTGGTGTTATTGCCAATCTCTTCGTCGTTCTTTCGGTCGCGATTTTTCTGGCTGTCGATCCGGCCGTTTATAGACAGGGCGCTCTGGCCCTGGTTCCCCAGCGGCTGACGGGACGGGTGGCCGAATATTTCGACAAGACAGGCACGGGACTGTTCCGTTGGGTCTTGGGCCAACTGGTTGCGATGATCGCGGTCGCGGTGTTGATGGCCGGAGGTTTGATCTGGATCGGCACGCCGGTTCCCATCGCATTGGCGATCATCGCGGGTGTCACCAATTTCATCCCCTATCTCGGCCCCTATATCGGCGGCGCACCGGCTGTTTTGATCGCCTTTTCGGTCGATCCGGTCTCGGCGCTCTGGGTCGCGGGACTGATTTTCGTAGTGCAAAACATTGAAGGAAATTTCATCACGCCCAACGTGCAAAAACAGGCAACCTCCCTGGCCCCCGCCCTCATCATTATGACGGTTGTGGCCTTTGGTGTCCTGTTCGGACTTTTGGGGATCATGTTCGCGACACCAATTCTGTTTGTCGTGGTGACAGCGGTTCGCATGTTCTACATTGAAGATGCCTTGGGCAAATCATGACGCTTTTCCATCGGGCACGCTGAAACTCCGGGCGTTGACGCTATCGCCTGGCCAAATGCCTATTGGCCAGCCTGACAACGCCATTCTTGTATCAATACGGGTCTGGCATGAAGAACTGCAACTTATCGACTTGCCGGGGCTTGAGCCGCGCGTGTTTGTGCCAAAAGAGGCCCACAAATTGTATTCTAAGTAGTCAATAACTATGCTCGTCTTGGAGACGATGGCGTCGTCGTTCAGCGAGCCAGATTTCATCTGACTGCTTTTCCCCCGAACCCCTGAACGCCCGGAACAATCGTGCGCTGTTATGCAGTCGTGACTAACCTTTTAAGGAAAACACCTATGGATTCCCCCTCCGCTTTCACTGTCCCAAACCAGGTCGCACCCGTCATTGGCACTGTCGTCGGCATTGGGAAGATCGTCGCAATGACGCTTGGGACAGCTCGGGCGTGGGTGATGGTCAAGGTCACAGCCGCATCCTTGGCGGCGCTTCTTATGTTCGGAGGTCAGATCATGGCTCAGGAGACGACGCTGGATGCGCGGGCATCCGATCCCGAAACGATGGGTTGGATGCAAGGCTTTCCACCACCAGAGGATCGCACGATCCGCTTCACCGACCCCGACTACTTCGCCTTCCCGAAGCTGCGATGGACAGTTTGCCACTTCCGTGAACTCATGCCGAGTGTCGTCGTACCGCACGGCACCGGAGATATCAGCACACTTCCCGTCGATCTCGATGCGGGCCTCGATGCGGTGACGTTCACGCCGTTGGGCAGTGCTGAGCAAATGACGTGGAATGAGGCGTTCGACGCCAACTACACCGACGGCATCATCGTCCTGCACCACGGGCGCATCGTTTATGAGCGCTACGATGGCTGTCTCGATGAAAACACCTTGCACGGCGCAATGTCTGTCACCAAAGGCATCACAGGTCTGCTGGCCGAAACGCTGGTGGCCGAAGGCACGCTGGACGAGACCGCACTCGCAGGCGATGTCATCGCCGAATTGCGGGGTAGCGCCTTCGGCAACGCTACGGTCGCGCAAGTGCTGGAGATGACGACGGCGCTGGATTATTCCGAAGACTACTCCGATCCAGATGCCGAAGTCTGGACTTACGCCGAAGCGGGCAGCCCCCTGCCCAAGCCCGACGGCTACGAGGGTCCGCGCAGCTACTTTGAGTATCTGCAAACTGTTGAACAAGACGGCACCCATGGCGAGACTTTTGGCTACAAGACGGTCAACGCCGATGCAGCAGGTTGGCTGATTGCCCGGGCAACGGGTGTTTCGGTGGCCGACTATTTGTCCAACCGCATCTGGTCACGGATTGGGACCGAACGCGAGGCGTTTTTCACAGTCGACTCCATTGGCACGCCGTTTGCGGGCGGCGGCTTCAACGCGGTGCTGCGCGACATGGCACGGCTGGGGCAACTTGTGCTGAACGAGGGCGAATGGAACGGCGAACAGGTGATCCCTGCCGCTGCCATTTCCCGGATCAGGGAGGGCGGCGACAGGGAGGCCTTCGCGCGCGCCGGATACAACACGCTGCCTGGCTGGAGCTATCGCGGGTTGTGGTGGATCAGTCACGACGATCACGGCGCATTTGCCGCGCGGGGCGTCCACGGCCAGACGATCTGGATCGACCCGACCGCCGACATGGTGATCGTGCGCTTTGCTTCGCATCCCGTCGCCGGAAACGTGGCGAACGACCCCACATCGCTGCCCGCCTACCGAGCCGTGGCCGAATATTTGATGGCGCAAGACCAAACGCCCGCACTCGTCGGACGCGAATGGATCATCGAGGACATTGACGGGGAGGGCGTGATCGACGACAGCCCGGCAAGCCTGCTGTTTTTGCCGGGCGGACAGCTTGCGGGAAACGCCACCTGCAACCGGCTTATAGGAATCTACGAGGTCGATGACGACGCGCTGATCTTGTCACCGGCGGGCACCACGATGATGGCCTGCCCTCCGGCGTTGGAAGAACAGGAGCGCAGGCTGTTGTCGCTGTTTGAAAAAGTCGGGAGTTTTCGCTTCGAGGCGGACGGGCCCCTGATCCTGCAGACAGCAAACGGTGAAAGCATCACCGCGCGGCGGCGCTAGGCTCGGCCTAGAATCATGATGGAAAGCGTCCCACCCGTCCTGCAAGCCGGTTTCTGGGGCCTTGTGGCGGGCAGTGCGCTGGTGATCGGAGCGACCATCGGCTACTTCGTGCGGCTGCCTGCCGCCTTCAGCAGCTCCGTCATGGCCTTCGGCATCGGCGTTCTGGTGTCAGCGCTGTCTTTCGATCTGATGCAAGAAGCCTTTGCGGAGGGCGGCGTCACTGCGGCGGCTGTCGAGTCCGTTCAAAACTCTGGGGTCATGCTGCTTGCAGGAGTGGAGTTGTTGACTCTAACAGGGCTCTGATCTGAGCAGGGAGTTCGGTTTCAGGCGGGACATATCGGGTTCGTTCCGAGAGATCACGGGAGTGGGGAAAACCTGGTGGTCAAGCGGCCATCTTTGAGACGGTCAGCCTGCCATCAAGGACGGCAGCCCGTGTGATGGCGACGCGATGTGCTCCGTGCGGAGACCACCTCACGCGCCGACGTTTGCCCATTCGAGTGTTCCCGATGTCATCGACGCAAGATTCTGCGCGGGATGACGAGACTGCGAGTCCGTTTCGATATCGGTGGCCATAATTTGTGAGCGCGTCATAGTTGTTGGAAAGGTAGGAATAGAGTTCTTGGCACCGAGCTTTGACACGTCTTGCCGCTTCTCGTAGGTCTTTGGTTTCTGCGCACAAACGATTGCAGCCGATCTCAAGAACCTTGAGGATTGTCGCGGCTGTCATCACTTTGCCATGCCAAAGGTACCGGCGCAACGTTTCTACCGGTCGCTCGAAGAGTTGCGGCAACCCTGAAAACCCCTTCGCTTGCAAAAGCCCCCGTACGGCGTTCTCGATATGTTGAACCCGCATCGAGACATGCCACCAGTCGAGGATGTGGGTAACGGGACCTTGAACCGCGCGCCGCACAAGATTTGGCAGGGCTGGCTCCCCATCTGAAATCACAACCACCTTGCTCTGACCGTCTCAGCCCTGCGCAATCAGGTCCTTTCGGAGTTGCTTTGCTGGAGATTTGGCCGCTTGCTGCACAAGACCAAAGCGCCAGCTCATGTTGGCGTTTTCCACCTTGCCTACCACAACATCAAGGTGCCGCTTCTGATATTCCGCTCAACATCGGATATGTGCACCGTCCAGGAAAACAGTCAGTGGCGCCGATGTGGCGCTCGCGTTTTTTTGTCCACATATCCTTCGTCGGCGACGTCGAGCTTCTCTGCAATGTGTCCCAAGCGATTTCGGACTGTCGTGTTTGACTGAGGCGCACACGGCAGAAGAGTCTCAAGCAACCGAGCCGCCTCTCGAAACGAGTGCCGCGATCCCAACTCCGCCTGAAGGCGCAGTAGTTCAGCTGTGGCACGCTCCGGGAAAAGGTCGACAAGTGGTGATTGAAGTACGGTGTCTGTGACACCCGAAACCGCCTGGCGTTAGCACAGCCGAAGTCTCGGCGATTTCACTTGGAATCGACCATATAACGTATCCAGAATGCGGCCTCGATCGTCGTGGATCGGATGCAAATGTCCGCAGTAGCCACAGACCCGGTTCGCATTCACAGCCTCGTCGATCTGGCCTTCCAGAACCGCTTCCTGCAGTAGCTTCAGCAAATTCTTGGCCTCGGCTAAGTGCAAACCTAGGCTTTCGGGTCCTAACTTGTCAGGCGCGCGGCAAAGTCGACCGATAACGCGCATCTGCGTATTTCCATCTTGAAACGTCGTTTCTACAGTGATCCGTACTTCCATGGCGGGCCTCGCATTGTTCCGAAAACCTTACCCTATCGCATCAACCACCAAGTTTTGCCCAATCCCCGTCAACAGCCCTTAATACTTGCGAACAAGAACCCCATTAATGATATCAAGCCCCAGCTTATCTATCAATACACCACTTTTAATCAAGTAAATAAGTCCTGCAAGAGATAAAGTAGAGGCAACAAAAAGAGATAGTCTTTCCACCACTTCCGTGAGAACCTCACTATTTCTCTCTTGTATATTTCGGAAGAGCTTAATACACGCATCATCAAGCTCTTCCGCGTGAATTATGCCTGTCTCAAATGGTACCTTCACCCAATAAAATATCCAACTTTTGTACATTGATGCATATATTCTTTCGGGAATACTTCGAATATACCGAATTATTCGATAATTAAAAAATCTTACTCGCAACCGATGATCTTTTTCCCATATATTGTTGTACAAACTACGCTCGTATTGTATAGTTACCTGCTCGTACTCGCGCCAAAGATCGAGTTTTCTTTTGCGATCTTCTTCGTTGTTTTCCGATTCATCTACGAAGGAAAACCTTGAAAGCTCACGGTAGCGTCCTGGGTTATACCAGTGAGCTGGCAACGTTGGAAGAGACGGACGCCACACTTCCATTGCCCAAGGCGCTTTCAACAAGGCCAATTCAACGGGCTCTAACTCTCCGTCAAATGAAAAATGCTTTGACATCTCTTTTGCCTTAAAATGAAAATGCTGCTAAAAGCACAAATATAGAAATAACGACTGCCGCAGCGATTAAAAATAGATAAAAGAAAAGTGCGATCATACTACTAACAGCATTTCCTCGCTCCAAGTTCTTTATACTTTTATTTAAAGCATACCGGCGTTGAACTCGCCTTTCGATTTCAACCTTTTGAAGTTTTGTAAACGCATCCGCAAAATTATTTAAATTTTGGCTATTATCCATATAACTACCCTACTTATAATAGCTTTAGGTCAATATCTTTTGGCTATACTTGGTTAATACATAAACAATTTTTGCTTAGTTTGAATAATATTTGTCGGGAGCTTGGCGGGATTCTTGACTAACCGCGAGGTTACTTGAAGAACCTTCTCCAGATAAACCTAACTCATCTGTGTTGCTTACTTTTCTATGTTTCATGTCGGTTTCAAATGCATTCAATGCTGCACGCAATGCTTCAGCAGATCTAGGTAAATCGTTATTTTTGCAGAATAACTGAAGATCACTGATCATACGCGAAACCCAAATTACATGGTCCATCTATGTCTCCAAGGTCATGGATGCCTGATATTACTAAAGAAGACCTAAGGTTAACAAAAAGTTAAATTTACCCAAATTTTTTCATTTTGATCAGAAGCCGCTGAGTATGTCAAACTAGGTGAGTTGCTTCGCACAAAAATGGCGAAAATCTCTGGTCCGCTCTGACTGAACTACAAGCAGGCGGCGTGCGCAGCGTTCTCTTTTCAAGAGACCCAATTGAACCCCCTTTCATAGTTAACCTGTTCTGACTATGATTATGACCCGAACTATTAATTGCGCTAGACTAAAGAACGGTGTGGCAAGACACGGCATGTGTATGTCATGGTACAAACCTGAGACGAAAAAAAGCAAAATCAGCGTCTTTGATATGATATACAGGGATCTTGCCTTTAATCAAAGGCAGAAGTGAAATGTCACTATTGATACAGCCCATGTCAAGGGCGGTTACTTAACGTCTAAGCTAGTCGCAAAAACAAGGGCTTTACTCCAGGTTAACACAAATTTTATCAATTGGGTGCTAAGTCAAAATAATGCATGACCCAACATGCTCCACACCACTACGAGGGAAAAATGTCGTGTTCAGCTTGGAAGAAACGCCATTCCGAATCAATGAAGTTCTCCAGATATTACAGATTTCGGGAAAGGAATTTTCCATCGCACAGCGCAGAAATCAACTGTCTAGAAATGTGTTGTGTCACTTTAGGAATGATAATTTATTTAACTTCCCAAATTATTTTGATATATTAAGTTTTCTGTTGTTAGAGCTTGATTTTGAATGCACAAAAAATGAAGAGGATACCGATATCGTATCAGATTTTATTGACTGTATTTCTTACGCTCTTGAGTTGGATAACATTAACCAATATGATAATCTTGGAGACACAGTATTTCGAATCACTCAAGCTATTAAATCTGATGTCTACGGCGAGGAGTTAAGGGTGTTTTCTCAGTTTGGTGAATATCTACTTAATTCCGAAGTCGGTGTTATCCGTAGAAGTCAACGTGAGGACTATTTTTGCTCCATCACCGTGGCGCTGCTGCATCGAACAATGCAAGTGTTTTATGCGCCAGCAATAAAGCGGGCAACAGCGGAACAGGTGCTCTTGGTCGATCAAACTATTGCTGTTTGCCATGGAAAATTGTGTTCCTACGTTCCCGGGGAATCGCTCGAAGGGCGCGATCAGCAGTTCGTCGCTAGATAGTATGCCCCCTTGAACTAGGGACCGTTCAAAACCACGGGGTGGAGCCAAGAATATGAGATAATCTTGGTTTCCATGGGACTGTTGCATTAGTTTGGCGCTGCTGAGGTCGGACATTGTGTTTCGCCGAATCATGCGGCCGCGAACAACTGGTTGATGAAGAGGATCTCGCCGGAAACGCCTGGATGTTTGTGATGGATGTGTCCGCGTTTGATTGTTCTGATCGTCTCTATCCCGCTCAGTGTTGCCTTGGCTGATCGAAGGGACCGGACGCTCTGACGGTACCCAAGCAGCCGCTTTATTGCTGCATGGTCGCTCTCGATCATGTTGTTTCGCCACTTCTTGTCGATATGCCGAATGCTGTCGAAATGTGGATCATAGCGGCGATTGATCTCGCGAATTACTCGCCGATACGAATGTGCTTTGTCCGTCACTATCGTGACCGGTCGATGTAGCCTAACATGCTCAATCGCTTTGTTCAGAAAGGCTTTGGCCGCTTTCGCGTCCAATCTGGCTGTCAGGCGGAAGTCGACCATCTGACCGTTCGCATCGACAGCCTGCCACAGGTAACGCCATTTGCCACCAACCCGGATGTAAGTCTCATCAACGTGCCAGTCGACGCTGGCGCGGCGCAGGTGTTTCTCGGCGCGATTGATGATCTCGGGACCGAACTTGGTCACCCACCGATAAACGGTCGAACGTTCAACCCTGATCCCGCACTCGCCCAGCTCCATCTCGTATTCGCGGATGTCCATACCTTCGGCATCCGGGTCGGGCACGGGCATGTATTCATCATCGTTTGGATAAAAGCTTGTTTCGGCCAGCCAGCGGGTCGGCAGGATGGCCTTTTCCCATCGGAAGTGGGCAAAACTTGCGGGGTGTCTGTGTATGCTGGTGGTTCATTGATAGGGGAACTGCCATGGACGTGCGGATTATTGTTGAGACAACCTTTGAGGACGAAACCACAAAGAGGCATCATCTCGGCCGTTTGTCCCGCCCGTTTCGACGCACGCAGCCTGAGCGGTTCGGGTTGTTGCTCGAAGATGCGAAGACGATCCTGGGGCAATTGCAAAAAGCGATCCTGCTCGACCAGATCGAGAAGATTTCCCAAGCCAGCAGAATCTGTCCCGATTGCGACGGGGTCCGGGCCATACATGATTATCGGTCGCGAGTGCTCGACACGCTCTTCGGCAGGTTCGAAGTCAAGCGGGTTTTCCCGCCTGTTTATTGTTGTAGTGGTGTCAATCCGAGCCATGCCGCAAACTGTCTTCCCGAGCGGAATTGTTCCGGGTCTGTAACTGTGGCAGCGATTGCGGTTGCAGTGATCACAACCCAGTCCTGAAAACCTTCGCAGATCGACGGCGCGCCGCTGGAAAACCACACAAAGTCGTCATTACCGGCGTCGCAAGAAAGCTCATCACAATCGTAAACGCGCTCATCAAAGCAGACAAGAAATGGGCCGCTCAGACTGGCTGAGAAATACAGATGGAGTGGTTGCCGCCCTCCCTGACGGCATCGGAATGTGCCAAGGTCGTGGAGTTCAACGCCACGCGAAGAGGAGGACGACGAGATGAAGGATAAGATGATCGGAGTCGATCTGGCAAAGAATGTTTTTCAAGTTCATGGGGCGCTGCACACGGGGGAGGTTCAGTTCCGCAAGAAGCTGACGCGCACTCAGTTCCCCGTGTTCATGGCTAAGCAGGAACCTTGCCTGGTCATTTTTGAAGCCTGTGGCAGCGCACATTATTGGGCTCGAGAAATGGCAGCGCTTGGCCACAAGGTGAAACTGATTGCGCCCCAATACGCTCGCCCGTTCGTCAAGCGCCAGAAAAATGATGCTGCCGATGCCGAGGCGATCGTCATCGCGGCGCGTCAACCCGAGATGCATTTTGTTGAGCCTAAAACAGTCCAGCAACAATCGCGCGCGGCAATTTTTCGTGGCCGGGAACGCCTAGTGCATCAGCGGACGGCGGATGTGAACGCCTTGCGGGCGCTGTTGTATGAGCATGGGCATGTATTTCCGCAAGGAATACGCCGGCTTAACCGCATCACAGCGCTTTTAGAGGATAAGACTGCCGACTTGCAGCCATTGATCCGCGAGGAATGCTTGGACCTGCTGGCGCAGATTGAAGAGAAAACGGCGCGTATCATCGAGCGCACCGCGAAACTCAAGACGCTGGCTGGTAAGTCAGACAGCGCGCGCAGGCTTCAGACTATGCCCGGTGTCGGGCCACTGACGGCCATCGCTGTAGAGGCGTTTGGACCTGATATGGCGCAGTTCAAAACGGGACGTGACTTTGCAGCCTGGTTGGGTCTGGTGCCCAAGCAACATTCATCTGGAGGCAAAGAACGTTTGGGGCGGATGACCAAGGCCGGGCAAGCTGATATTAGACGTCTCCTGATCATTGGGGCAATGTCGCGGCTGGGCTGGCTTGGACGGCGCACAATTACGGAGGGCAGCTGGCTGTCACGGATGTTGGCGCGCAAGCCGAAGATGATAGTTGCGATCGCCCTGGCCAACAAGATGGCGCGGCAGATCTGGGCGATGCTGACGAAGAACGAAGATTACAAGGATCCAGCGCTGGCAGTCGCGGCATGAAGCCCATGTCGAACTGAAAGCGATGGTGCCAAAGGGAGTGTAAGAAGACGACGACCTGAATGGGCAAAACGATCGAACAGATCCGGATTGGGAAAACCAGTTAGCAACTGCGAGCGATCAGCTCGTACTACAGATTTGGACCTGATCCGCCGATCACCATCCCGGCCCGCGGCTATTGGAAGTGCCGCATCTTGAGGCCTTACAAAAGTTCGCACTCGATCACACGCCAATAGGGTTAAAAACTTCTTGCATTACGGGCGGCAACCACAAAAGTTGCTAGGCACTATATGCCGTGTTTAAATCACGTCTGCCGCCACGCTTCGTGATCACACCCTCATCCAAGGCCTTTCCGTTCGGTCGTCAGTTTGATGCTGGTTTTACGAAATTCTGAACATCCCCGCGCAAATGACCTTCGGCGTCGAGCACAAGGCGCTCGGCCCCCTCCTCTGTCTCGGCGAACCACGCGTCGATCCCTTTCATAAACGCAATGCGCTGGTCGTCGTCGAAAGCGGGCATGTAGCTTCTGAGATGGGCGGGCCGGTAAAACTTGAAGAACATCACGTGGCCGTCGTCCCGCTGGACGCGCAAGAACTTCTTGAGGTGCTGCTTGAGGCGGGCCATCGGTAGGGACGTCCGGACAATGACGGCCGAATTGCGTCCCCAGCACTCGTCGAGAAACCACTCCCATAAGTCTCCATGCCGCTCGGGCTTGGCCAGCCATGGACCCACATCAGAGAGCTGCTCGCCGGTCTCGCCATCAAAGAGGCAGCGCGCGGCTTCGGGAAAAGCGTCGAGATGGATGTGAATCGACGGATCGGCTGCCGCGTCGATCAACAGGTAGGGGCGAACATCTCCCTTTGCCTCGAAGATCAGGTCCGTCAGCCGGTCACGGAACGCCTGGGTATCTGGATCGGGCAGGAAGGAAAGCATGGCAGAGCGTTCCTTAACAGAACTTCAAATTCGGCATGCCGGCGACGATCTTCCCACCGTGCGCAGTCGTGTCGCCTACGCGCATGACACGCTTACCATCAATCTTTATGCGGGCAGACCCAGTCGTATGGCTATCCGTCGTCGACACGCCGGAGCAGAAGCATTCGCCACTCACAACGGCGACCGCAAGGCCGTCGATCCTGACGCTGGACTGCCCGGGCGAAACCACCGGCCCACCCACATGCGGCTTCTCGCCGGGATTGACCCTCGGGCAAACATGCGGCGAGCCGAGGACGGCAGCAGGCTTGGTCATGGGGCGTCTCCCCTGGTTCCCTCAATCCGAGCGATATGATCCGCCAATGTGGCATCCAAATGATAAGGCGCGACCACGTTATCGTAGGCCGCCCGGATGCCCGCGTCTGGCGACCAGGGCTGACCTGGGGTGCCAATCATCCGACGGATGTAGGCAAAATGCGTCGGAGTGCTGCGCCATCTCGACTGAGTGAGAATCGTCAGCGCGTATTTCTGTAAGGTCACCGGATCCGTGACTCCCAGCTCCGCCGCATCCTCGAACGAGGCATCGACGATCCGGTCAGTTGCGTCCAGATGATCCGCCGGTGCCCCTGAAGCCGCGTGCCGCCGTGCCAGCGCCGCCTTCAGGCTTTTGCCTGCCATATCTGCTTCATGCGCCGCATGACGCTCAAAAAAGGCTGTGTCGAAGCGCAGGGTCATGGGAGAACCAACTCTACGGTCGGAATCCGTGCGGCCTCGGCCTTTGGATCCTCGGATCCCATAACATGCTCCAGCCCGGCAGGGGCCTCTTCGGACAGCAGTTCTTCCCAGTCGCGGCGCAGCTCTGCGTGAAGGGCCTCGCGCACTCCGTCGGGAAGGGGAAGCACATGCGTGCGGAGGAACGTGGCAAAGAGAATGGCGCGGTCGAATTGCCGTAGGCCCGTAAGAACAACGCTCCGGTCCGTCCTGTCCGCGTGGTAGTAGTTGTAGCCATAAAAGGCATGGATCGCGAGATCCCATTCGGAGAGGGGCGGCCCGACCAAGTGGTCCTTGAGCATTGCCTCGCGCTTGCGTTGCAGGCCGGGAACCTCCGCGCGATAGATTTCCATCAGGTTCACCGCAGTCAGAGGGTCAACGCCTGTGATTTCCGGCTCATGCTGCCGCATGGAGAACCAGCCCTCCCATTCTACGAAGCCGGGCACATCTTCGCGCGCAAGCGCCGTGCGAAAAAGACCTTCGATTGACGCCCGCGCGCCGTTTCCAAGTTGATCATCAATGGCAGCGAGAAAGGCCCCGTCGACCGGTTCGCGCGATGTCCCGGTTTGATAGGGTAAGAGAACGGTTCGGGCGATGTCGCGGAATGCATCTGCCCGACTGCCGATCGCATCTAAGCTGCGCCAGAACGGATCAAGCCCCTCCAAGGAAATCCACACGACGAACTCATGCTCGCGTGTTGGCGAATGCACCGCGTCGGTTTCGGGATAATCCCAGATATCGGTCATCATGTCGATCATGGTCAGTTGCACACCCAGCTTGCAATACCGTCGCCCAAAAGATATCCCGCGCCCCCGCCCACTACGACGCCTGTGCCGCCGCCTATGATGGCTCCGCCACCAGCACCGGTAATGGTCCCGGCACCTGGGGCGACGAGGGTTCCGCCGCCGCCGCCGATCACTGCTCCCTTTCCTGCACCATACCTGTGGCATGGAAAAGTTCTTACGGCGACAACCATTCTGCAATGGTTGATGGTCGACTGCGCGCGCCTTGCCACAGATGACCGCGTGGCGACTGAAGCAGCCCGTCGGGTGCAGGCCCGGTGCCGCGACCTTCATTCATACATTGCGAACAACATGGATAATCTGACCGATTATGGTCAGCGGTACCGCAGGGGTCTTCCGATATCTTCGTCCCGGGCTGAAGGATGCGGGAAAGACATCGGCAACACCCGCATGGGAAAACGTCGCCGAATGAGATGGTCGCCCAAGGAAGCCCACCGCGTGGCTGTTGTCCGTGCCGCCGTACTCGACAGTCGGCTAACCGGCGCGTACCAAAGAGCAGCCGCATGATCCCCAAGTTTTGCCCACTCCCTTACGTGCGGGTGGTGGAATTCCGCCGACTTGCGTTGGTGATGCGACGGGCGACTCCCTCATTTGATCCATCCCATGTTAGCTCTTTGGAATTGATTTGCATAACTTGTACGCGGAGTTGCCCCGATGAACGCTGAAGCCGATTTCATTCAGGCGGAACGGATCTTGCGGATCGAAACGCCGCTGGGCCCGGATCAGCTTCTGGCGCAGAAACTGTCGATGCGCGAGGCAGTGTCGGAGCTGTTTGACGGGCGTGTCGCCGTGCGCTCGAAATTGCCTGATCTGCAACCGTCCGATCTTTTGGGTAAACCGGTGGATATCAGTATCGAGCTTGGCGGCGGCCCACGGCGGACGTGGAACGCGATTGTCACCGACCTGATGGCCGGCCCGCGCCAGAACCGTGGCTTGCGCAGCTACGAGTTGATGTTACGTCCGCAGGTGTGGCTTTTATCCCAGACCTCCGATTGCCGGATCTGGCTGGACAAATCGGCGCTGGACGTGGCCGAGGAACTGCTGGGCGAGCATGGCATTCCCGCACCGCAGACCGGTGGGGTGATTGATCCGCCACCGCCGCAGCATTACTCAGTGCAGTGGAACGAGACCGATCTGGATTACCTCACCCGGCGTCTGGAGGAAGACGGACTTTTCTACTGGTTCACCCACGAACCGGGTGCGCACCGGATGCATATCGCGTCGCACGCGGCCGGGTATGTCGGGGGCGAGGACGTGCGCTTTGCCATGGGCTCGACCGATCGCAACCACATTAACCGGTTCGAGACGACCTTCCGCTACACACCGGGGGTGCATGCGGGGCGCGACTGGAACTTCGAGACGCCGGGCACGGTGCCCGGCAGCGATACGCCAAGCCTGGTGCGCCTGCCCAGAAACGGCAATTACGAGCGGTTCGAGTATCCGATGCAGGCGGGCTATGGCTCGGGCAGCCGCGCCAGCGAAGGCATCGAGGATGCGCAGGTGGCGCGGGTCTCCAAGCTGCGCATGCAGGCGCTGGAGGCCGAGCATGCGCGGATCGACGGCACCTCGACCGTGCGCACTCTGACGGCGGGAGCGCGCTTCACGCCTTATGACGTGGCCAACCCGGACAATGTGTTTGACCCGCACGTGATCCTGGCGATCCAGCACGAGTCGGTCGACACCAGCTACGAAAGCGTCGGCAATCAGCCGGAATACACCAACCGCTTTCTGGCCCTGCCCGCCGATGTCCCCGCGACGCCCCGGCGCAGTACGCCGCAGCCGCGCATCGACGGCGCGCAGGTGGCGATTGTGGCCGGCCCGCCGGGCGAGGAGATCCACCCGGATGAATACGGCCGCATCAAACTGTGGTTCCCCTGGGACCGGCGCGCGAAAAAGGACGGCACCGACACCTGCTGGACCCGCGTGACGCAGAACTGGGCCGGTGCCGGCTGGGGCGGTCAGGTGATCCCGCGCATCGGCATGGAGGTGATGGTGACTTATCTCGATGGTGATCCGGACCGGCCCGTGGTGACGGGGGTTGTGCCAAATGCGAAGCAGAAGGTGCCGTATGAGCTGCCGGGGAACAAAACCAAAAGCGTGATGCGGACCCAGACCCACAAAGGCGATGGCTTTAACGAAATCACATTCGAGGATGTCGCGGGCGGTGAAGAATTATTTGTACACGCCCAGAAAGACCTGAACCGGACCATTCTTGATAACGAGTCGACAACCGTGCGCGATGGTGATCGCACAATCACCGTAAAAACCGGTGATGAACAGAAAAGTATCAGCAGCGGCAGCCTGACCGAAGCAATCGCCAAAGCGCGATCGGTTACGGCCAATACGATTTCGGCGGCAGCATACAGCAACAAAGACGGCACATCGCCGGGCACGATCTCGTATTCCGCAGAGGAAATGCTGACTTTGATGGTGGGTGACGGAAAAATCATTATGACAACAAGCTCAATCGTGGTCGAGTTCGGCGGATCACGAATTACCCTGACAGACGACATCATAGATCAGGTTGCAGGCCTTATTCATATGAATAAAGATTCAGCAGGTTAAAGAATGTATAGATTGAATGAGGGCCAGATTGATTTTCCGAAAGAGTGGAAAGATCAATCTATCAACATCATTTCAAGCACGGGCGGTGGTGCCGCAGGGCTGTCATTCACGGTCACTCGCGATGATCTGCCTTGGGGTATGGAGTTTCCCGAATACGTGAAAGACCAGATTGCGCAGGCCGAAGAATCCTTGAATGACTTCAAGAATATAGGTCAGATTGAGTTGGAGGTTTCCAAATCGCCAGCCGTTGAAATCGAATGTAGTTGGTCGTCCAAGCAAGGTGTCATGCACCAGATCATAACGACGGTTTCGACCCCGCCGCGCGCGCTTGTTTTGACGGCATCCATGCCTGGCAGAATGAGTGACGCGCAAAAGACCGAAGTTCGACGTATCGTTGCGAGTTTCAGATTGAACGACAAGGACACCTGACCCGTGGGTATTTTTGGCAACCCTGTTGTGTCTCCAACTGGCCTTGGAAGCAGCGCGGCGCGGCGGCACGGAAGCTATACGTCAACCGATGGTGAAGGCAGCGCCGACCAGTCGACAACCTCGAGCAGGTTTGACCGATCTGCGACGGAAAAGAACTGGGATGCCACTCTTAATACCCTTGAAAGCGACACCTTTAACTATGCCGTGACGGGCGGTGCGATTGCCGGGGCCGCCATGATCGGTGGTGCGGCGGCTGCCGCGCCGGTTGCTGTTGCGACGGCTGCTGGCATGGCGGGTGGCTATGTTGGTGCGTTGGCGGGGGATTGGCTTGGCAACCACATAATGCCGCTTCTTGGGTTTGAGCGTATGGCCGAAGACGGCGAAATGCCCGCGACCGTCGACCATCCCATCGCGCATACCAGCACCTGGGCTACGCTGGGTGCGATGGTGCTTGGCGCGGTTGCAGCGGTTGGTGCGGCCGTTTTCGTTGTCGCCACGTTCGGCGCGGGTCTGGCGGTTTTGGCCGTGGCTGCGTTGGCAGCTGGTGCACTGGCGGGTCTTGGCGCGGGGTTTGCATCGGCGGCGGGACAGTACGGGACCAATAAGGGGCTGATCATACTTGGCTCGACCGATGTGTATTTCGAAGGAAAAAGTGTCGCCCGCCGTGGCGACATCATCGAATGCTCACGCCACGGTGAACAGGCTGTTGCCGAAGGGTGCGAAACGGTTTTTGCCAACAACAGGCCGATTGCCCGCATCGGGCATAAATCTACCTGCGACGGTGTCATAAACGATGGCTGCGCAACGATTGCCATTGATATCGACACCGGCGCGGGAAGCCTCGATATCGACGGTGGATGGACGAAACGGTGGCTGCGCACGGGTCTTGCCGTCATGAACTTTCTGCCCATCCCGCGCGGCGGAAGACGGGGGCGGTCAAGCCGCACTGATATCGCCCCGCCCGCAAGATCAACGTCGCAAGGCAGACGCGGTAAGGCACCCGCCCACTGCCAAACTTGCCGAAAAGACCCCGTCGATGTCGCTTCGGGGACGCTGACGGATATACGCACGGATATTCATATTCCCGGCACGATCAATATGAACCTCACCCGGTCATATTGCGCCGATGCAACCGGCATACAGGGCGTCGGTTGGGCCAGCACGTGGTCGCAACACCTGCATATCGTTGATGATACAATGGTGTATCAGGACCCCGAAGGCGCGTTAATTACCTTTCACACGCCCCACGACAGCATCATGGCTGAGCATTTGGTGTTCCCACATCTTGAACTGCTGGGCCAGAAACGCGCCGAAATATACCTGCTCAACCGCCGTGAGCAGTTGTTTTACGTATTCAATCACCGCCGCGGCGACCGCATTCTTTTGTCCCGCATCGAAGATCGCAACGGCAATGGTATCGACTTCAAATATGGCGAAGACGGCCTGAGCGAAGTTGCCCATTCTGACGGGTTTGTTTTGGATGTAGACAGCTCGGACATGTTGATCCGCAGGGCAACGTTTCGCGATCATGAACATGGCGACTGCAATTTCGTCTGGAACTATACCACCGAGGGATGGCTAGAGGCATCGTACTCTGCACAAACGGGTGCCTTGTTCTATAGCTATGATGCCAAAGGTCGCATTGTCAGGTGGGCGGACACAGCCGCGACTGAGGTCTTCTATAGCTATGACACCAACGGGCGCGTTAGCCGGACGTGGACCAATAGCGGGCATATGAACGGGCGGTTCAGCTATGACCTGAAGAACCGGGTTACAACGCTGATCGAGCAAGACGGAACGACCTCGCAATATTTCTATAATGATGACGGCGTCGTCTATCGTGAACTGGATGCCAACGGTGCAGAGTGGCTGACCGAATGGGACGGGCAATTCAACATCCTGTCCCAAACTGATCCTTTAGGACATCAGACGAGCTACACCTATGATGAATATGGCAACCTTACATCCGCGACGGATGCGGACGGTTCTGCATCATCATGGACTTACAATGATGACGGCCTTCTGGACACCGAAGTCGATCCAGAAGGGTTCACACGTAAGTATGCGTACGACGCTCAGGGCAATCTGACCGGGATTGTCGATGCAGAAGGCAATCTGACCTCGTTCCGCCTCAGCCCCGAGGGTCAGGTTCTCAGGGTTGACCTTCCAGGCGGCGCTCAGGAGCGGATTTACTACGACAAGTATCGCAGACCGCGCCTGCAGCGCACCATGGCCGACCATGAACGTCATATGCAGTATGACATCGAAGGCCGGCTAACTTGGGTGCAGGACGAAATCGGTGCCACAACCCGCTATGACATGCGACGCGACAAAGAGAACCCGCGCGGTTCTGTGCGCTCTGTGATCCTGCCCGATGAAACCGAGGCGAAATACACCTGGGATAGCGAAGGCCAGATTTCCAGCCAGACCGATGCCGAAGGAAACACCCAGCACTTCTCGTTCGGCGCGTTTGACCTGCCGATCTCGACCACTGATCCGCATGGCCATAGCCTGACGCTGGAACATGACAGCGAGTTGCGGCTGAGCGCCGTCGTCAACCAGAAGGGCGAACGCTACGAATACCGCTATGATCCAACCGGTGCGCTGATCTCGGAAACCGATTTCGCTGGATTGACGACGCGCTATGATCGCGACGCCGCCGGTCGTGTGGTCGCAAAAACCGCGCCGGACGGGACGCGCAGCACATTTACCTACTCCGCCCGCGGCGATTTGATCGAAGCTCGGACAGAAACCCGCGATGGCACCGCCGTGACAACATACGCCTACGATGCGCGCGGGCTGATGGTTCTTGCGGAAAATGCCGATGCAAAGGTCGAATACGAATACGATGCCTTTGGTCGGGTGGTATTGGAACGCGTCGACGGGCGCGAGATCAAATCAGCTTACGGCACAGGTCCGACAGGCCGGTTAGAGCGGTCAGGCGATGTCCTTCCCATATCGACGGCCTATTCCAAGGCCGGCTTGCCGACCGAGTTGAAGATTGGTCACCACGACCCGCTGCGGTTTAACCACGACAAACGTGGATACGAGATCCTGCGCGAAACCGATCAAGGCTTCGCCCTTGCGCAAAGCTATGATCGCATGGGCATGCTGAAAACGCAGCTTGCAGGGCCGCGTGATCACCTTCCCGACGACGCACTCCGGGGCAAGCTGGGCGTGTCCGGGTCGTATCACGAAGAAATGGCCAAAAGACGCCTTCGCACCCATCGCAGCTATGATTGGGACAAGATTGGCCGCGCCGTCGGATTGAACGATACGCATTGGGGCAACACCCGGATGCAATATGATGCGCGCGGTCAGGTCGCCGCAACGCAACGCAGCGACCCGTACGGCATGGACAAGGGGCACACCCAGTTCGATTATGATCCTTGCCGCAACCTCAGCTATGTTGAAACGCCGAAGAAACATGACCTGGTCAAGCAATCACCCGGCGGGCGGGTGCACAAGCGCGGCAACGTCTACTACCGCCATGATGACTGCGGTCGCGTGATTGAAAAGCGCGTCGAAGAACACGGGTTCCGGCCAAAGATATGGCGCATGTCATGGAACGGCGAAGATCGGCTGATCCGGCTTGAAACACCAGACGGTGCCGTATGGCGCTATGCGTATGATGCACTTGGTCGTCGAGTTCGGCGCCTCAAACTGGTCGCTGGCTCTGCCGAGCGACCCAACGCGCCCGGACACATTCCCGCTGGACAGGGCCGCGCCTATCAATGGGATGGCGACCAGATCGTCTCGGACGCGCCGGTCTATGCAGACGGCACCATCGCATGGGACAAGGCCGAGGCATGGGTCTATGAACCCCACAGCTTCCGCCCCATCGCAAAACTTGCGGGCGACGATCTTTACTATGTCGTCACCGACCACCTTGGCACCCCGCGCGAACTGATCTCGGAAGACGGGGCAACGACGACATGGCGGGCCCGGATCGGGCTGTGGGGCGCGGTCGAGGACAAAGAGTTTCGCGCGGCCAATGACGACACGCCGCCGGTCACATGCAACATCCGCTTCCAGGGCCAGTGGTTCGACGAAGAAAGCGGCCTGCACTACAACCGCTTCCGCTACTACGACCCGCAAGCCACGCAATACCTGTCGCCCGACCCGATCGGCCTCGCGGGAGGGGTTAGACCGCAGGGATATGTGGCTGACCCGAACGGCTGGGTTGATCCGTTGGGGCTGGCGGGGTGTCAACCGACTTGGGATCCAAGATCGAAGCGGTGGAGAGATTCTAATGGACGCTTCGCCAAAGAACCGACGCCGGCGCCGATTGCGAACCCCAAACGCCTCGAAAATCATCGCGATCAACATATTATTAACCGTCACGCATGGGCAGCACCGAGGAAGAAAGGTAAAACACATTTTCCCAAGAGCTGGAGCAATGATCGGATTATTCACAATGTCCAAGATGTGAAGGACAATCCGACATCTGTAACTAAAGGAATTTATGGCCAAAATGTATACTATGGACAAAGAGACGGAGTTAACATCACGGTGGATGACTACCCTGCGAACTCAAAATATCCAGGCACAATATCAACGGCTTATCCTGTTCAATGAGCGGTGAGTATAGCATGGCTGAGACGTTTCTAAGGGATATTCTAAAGAAGTACCCCATTTCTGATAAAGAATACCAAACAGGGATCATGGACTATATCGAAAACGGAGAACTAGAGATTGCCTTTGAGGGAGCATTCCTCTGGTATGTCAAAAACAAGATCGAGTTTTCCAAAAAAGAAAAGGATAAGATACTTGCTTGCGGACATGCACTTGATCTGGATAAGGCGCGTGTCGTAGATGACACATCGTGGCAGCAATTTGTTGCTGCGTTTAGTTGATAAAAGTATGAACTTTGTATGCTTTTTCCGGCTCGACGGATCTGATAAGGTCAACAAGTTTGGACTGAATCAACACGGAACATAGTCGAGCGGCAGGTCGTGAATAAGCGACGTCGAACACAGTCGCGGGCGCGCGCAAACGGCACGACAGCGTCGTTGTTAACAAGATGCGCTCTTATAGCCCGCAGAATCCAAACGCCCCAATATACAATCGTGGTGGGCACACCCCACAAGGTGCGGGTAAGATTCTGAACGAAACTCTTGAAGGTTTTGACCCATGAGCAAAAAAACGGGGAAAGTTGGAGACTTGTTGGCGATGCCGATCGATGAGAACTGACCTGCCCCCCGCGAAATCCCTCACCATGATGTAGAGTCTGCCCAACCTTGAAGGAGCAGACGAATGCGAAAGAGCCGTTTCACCGAGGCGCAGATTATCGGGATGATCAAGGAACAGGAGGCAGGCATGCCGACGGCGGAGGTATGCCGCCGGCACGGGCTGAGCCCGGCCACGTTCTACAAGCTGAAGTCCAAGTATGGCGGCATGGAGGTGTCCGAGGCCGCCAGGCTGAAGGCGCTGGAGGACGAGAACGCCAAGCTGAAGCGCCTGCTGGCCGATACTATGCTCGACAACGTGGTCCTGAAAGATCTTCTGGGAAAGAACTGACGACGCTGACCAAGCGGCGAGAGGCAGCTCTCAGAGCGATGCGGGATCACGACATCTCGCAGCGCCGGGCCTGCCGGCTTGTCGGTGTCGACCCCAAGACGGTCCGGCGCGAACGCCCGCCGGATTGCCCCGAGATCCGCAAGGAGATGCGGGGGATTGCCGGCAAGCGGCGTCGGTTCGGCTATCGTCGGATCGGCGTCCTGCTCGAACGCAAGGGCATGATCATGAACCACAAGAAGCTGTATCGGCTCTACCGGGAGGAAGGGCTATCGGTGAAGCGACGACGTGGCCGCAAGCGGGCCCGCGGCACACGCACACCGATGCCGGAGGCGGCGCGCCCAAATGCGCGCTGGTCGCTGGACTTCCTGTCGGACAGCTTCGGTGCTTCACGCAAGTTCCGCATCCTGGCGGTGATCGACGATTGCTGCCGCGAAAGCCTGTGCCTGATGGCTGACACCAGTATCTCGGGAGCTCGTGTCGCCCGCGAGCTGGATGCGCTGGTGCGGGTCTACGGAAAACCAGGTTGCATCGTCGGTGATAACGGGACGGAGTTCACAAGCCGAGCCATCCTGAGATGGGCTGACCAGAACGATGTGCCGTGGCATTACATCGACCCTGGGAAACCGCAGCAGAATGCCTTTATCGAATCGTTCAACGGTAGCCTGCGCGACGAGCTATTGAACGAGGAGATCTTTGACACCTTGGACGATGCCCGGCGAAAGCTGGCGCTATGGCGATATGACTACAACGCCGTCAGGCCGCATTCGTCACTCGGAAACCAGACGCCCCTGCAAGCGCGCCGAGCGCTTGAGCAATTTGAGGGCTCCGCGCCCGGCCCGCTTGCCCAAACCGAAACTCAAGATTATCAAAATCAAACCCAAAGACTCTCGTTATGAACGAGGGACCGCCGGGGGGCAGGTCACCAGCCTGTCACCCTGATCGAAGCCGGAAAACTCTCGCCAAGGGCGGTAGAAGGTTCGGGGGCGGACCACAACACAAAGGGCTCCGGTTCCGGCTGGATTAAAGTTCAGTGGCAGGTCACATGTTGCAGTACTTCGTGGCCGGAACTTTTATTGCACAAAATAAAGGTCAACAGACCTTCACCTCAAACCCAACTAGCGTTTGGATAAGCCTGCGACTGGCCTGCCTTGTTTGTCGAAGGTTCTTCTTTCCGCCAGGGCGGTCACCTGGCCTAGCGCCGTTCTAGCGCGCTCGGCTTTTGTTCCTTGCGGTTGCACCGGTCCTCCGACTGACACCGTTATCTCTGTTTTGCCATCGGTATCACGCTGAGAATTGCTCCGTAGGAGCTGTCTTTCGATGTCGATCTCGACATTGATCGCCGGCAGAGGGTTTGCAGAATTGACGGCAATTAGAAGGGTTGCATTGTCATTGTAAGCCATCACGGTTCGTTTGGCACCAAAACAATCAGCCGCTGCCGCAGCAACATCGAGAAGCAGAGCGATGAACTGTTGGCGAGAAGATCGCGTGTAAACTCCTTCAATTCCATCAATGTTGACTGCGAACATATACACACCTGCAACTTCTTTACGCGGCAGTTGCGTCAGATAGTTCGATAGCACTGGCTGATCGACGAGGCCGTTTACATCTCCTAAGTCCAGCCCATCCGGCAGTTTGAAAGCATGGGAACGCGCCACATTCAGATTGTATCCTGAGTCTGCATGTCCGGCATAGCCCGTCTTCCGCTGCGCGTGTATTGCCTCCTGTGCCGATCGCAGGCGTGCGCTCAATTCTTCAATGTCGAACGGCTTGGTTGCATAATCGGTTGCACCGGCCCGGTAGGCATCGCCCATATTCGCCATGTCGCGCATCGCTGTCAGCATAATGATTGGCGTGTATCTGTATTGGGGAATCTGCCGAACACGCCGGCAGAGTTCGACACCGTCCATGCCAGGCATGTTGATATCGAGCAGTAAACAGTCGAAAGTTACGTCGTTTTTCGCCAGCCGGTCCAGCGCCTGTTCGGCGGATGCAGCGGGCTCAACTTCCGGGAATCCGGCCTTTTCAGAAATCATCGGGATGAGTTCCAGAATGAACGGGTCATCATCTACGGCAAGGATTTTCATTGAAGCTTCGATATCGACGCCCTGTTGGCTGGCAGAGGGTTCAATTACATGCGCTGCGCGCGGCTCGTTGAAATGATCTGTGTCGGTCGTGGTTGTGACGCGATCAACAAGAATGCCATATGTCAATCGGGCGACTGCAAGTAATGGCATAGCTATGGCACCGACCACGGCATAGATACCGAAGGCAAGCCAAAACGAGGCCCCAAGGAGAAGCGCAACAACGGCTGCAAGCAAACCCGCGATAGCACCGCCAAACACATACCCGATCATCATACGGGGGCCTCCCTCAACGCCATTATCCAAGCAGATAATATGGTGCCGGGCAAAAGGTATGCAGATGGATCATGAGCTTTTATTCTCATATCAACGCGTTTCGCTGCTTGGCGGAGTTTTCACTAGTAACAAAGTAAATATCTCAAAATAATGGCGAAATAGTGGCACCCAGTTATCTTCGTCATTTTTGAGCCGCGCAGCTGTTGTGACCAAGTTAGTGTGGTTCGAGCATTGAGAAATTTGGCCATTTTTTCGGTAAAATGCCATAAACCCGGTTGGCTGGACCACATTCATAAAATGTACTCCTGTGGACACCCGGGTGCCCAAATAACGCCACATGCCGATGTTTCCTTTCTGTTTCTCGATGAAGGACACATCACAACTGGTATGGGGCTGGATAACCAGAATATTTTGGTGCTGCTGAAAGTAGTCGACTAAGATGAGAATACTTGCTGTTGATGACGACGAGTCTACCCTCGAAATCCTGAGTATACTGTCGGCCCGGCTGGGCTTCGCCAAGATGGCAGAGGCGGCCAATGCCAAGGAAGCGATGGAATCCATAAGACATTCTCCGGTCCCGTATGATTGTATCCTTCTTGACCTGCATATGCCTGGCATGAACGGGATAGAGCTTTGTGCCCGCCTGCGTGAGCACGCGGATTATGCGCGTTGTCCGATCATCATGGTGACGGCCATGACAGATGAGGCCCGCCTTGATCAGGCCTGCAAAGCTGGTGCAGATGACTATATCATCAAACCTTTCAATCTGGACGATCTGGCGACACGTCTTGATCGGGTGGTCAGACCGCGGCAGGGAGCAGCACATTGATGGGTCCTGCATCCTGTTCTACCTATGAGATTGAGTTTGGTTTGCTAGCTTCGGGTAGTGCAATCCTGCACTACGGGCATGCGGAAAGGAGGTCTGGATGGACGATTCCCCGATTATCGATGCTTTCAAACTCATGCAGGTTCCGCTTATGGTCGTCGGGCCGGATGGCGGCATCCTCCACTGCAATCGCGCGACCGACCGGATGTTCGGGTATGACGGCGATACCCTGATCGGGCGGCCCATTTTCGATATCTTGCCGGTGAGATCGATTTCGGAGCTAAATACTTTTATAAAACCTCCGGCAATCGACGCCATTGTCAAAGACATGATCGGACGAAATCGCGACGGCGACCCGATCCCGCTGGCCGTCCAGATCACCGCCTGGGAGAATGCGGAAAATGGCCTTCAACATGCACTTGCCCTGCGCGACATTACTGACGAGCTGGAAGCGAAACAACTGGCGAGGGACGAGCTGCAGCGCGCCAATAACGCGATTAAGGGCGCGCGCATCGGGGTTTTCGAATATAATCCTTTAACGGACACGACTCTCGTTTCAGATGTCTGGCGTGAGCTTATGGGACTGGAGGATTCAGATACTGACGACGTCCAGGAGATCTGGCGCGCCCGTGTGCATCCTGACGATCTCGAGATTGCTTTGGAACCGGTCCGAACCTGCCTTGCGGACATCAAAGAGCGGGCAAATTGCGAATTCAGGTTGCGATCCAGGGATGGCTCGCAATGGTATTGGATGCGCACCGATCTTGCGGTTGCAAGAAGGGATGCGACAGGTCGTCCGGTTCGTATAATCGGGGCGATGACGGACATCACCGATCGCAAGATGGTGGAAGACGCCCTTCGCAAGAGCATCGAACAGTTCAAATCGGCCTTTGAAAACGCACCGATCGGAAAGGCGATCATGGGCCTTGACGGGAGCTTCCTGCGGGTGAACCCGGCGATGTGCGAGTTGCTCGGGTATTCGGAAGAACAACTACTTGCGACAGATTTTCAGACACTTACACATCCTGAAGATCTGAATGAAGACCTTTTTAAGCTGGATCTGCTCAAGGCAGGTGATATTCCATCATATCAAATGGAGAAACGATACATCCGGGCCAATGGTGCCGTCATGTGGGCGCTGCTCACTGTCGGCATAGTAAGAAATGCCGACGGTCAACCGGACCAGTTCATTGCACAGATCGTTGATTTCACCGAACAGCGGCGATTTAACGAGCTGAAAAGTAATTTTATAGCCACCGTCAGTCACGAACTTCGAACACCGCTGACATCACTTTTGGGTTCTCTGGACCTTCTGTCCTGGATGGACAACGAGCCATTTTCGGACGAAGCACGAAGGTTACTGGTCATCGGGCAGGAAAACGGAAAGCGGCTGCATGCTTTGATCAATGATGTCCTGGACTTTGAAAAATTCTCCGCCGGAGAAATGCGGTTCAATCCATCCCGACAAGAGATTTCCGGGTTGATCGAGGAAGCCGTCTTGGCCAACATGACGTCCGCAGAAACATTTGGGGTTCGATTCAATATCAATTGCTCGGACCGTTCCCTGCATGGGTATGTCGATTCCAAACGGTTTCAGCAGGTGATGACGAACCTCCTCACCAATGCCGCCAAGTTTGCTGACGAGGGCAGCGTTGTCGACGTCGGGGTGAACGCGCAGCCAAAAGACATCCGAATTTCTGTTTCCAATGACGGTAGCGGAATCCCTGAAGAATTCCGGGATCGGGTATTCACACCCTTCTCGCAGGCCGTACCTTCGGCAACCCGTTCAAGGGGCGGCACTGGTCTGGGTCTCAGCATAACGAAACAAATCGTGGAACAAGCAGGAGGAACCATCGGTTTCGAGAGCTCTGAAGGCGGAAGGACGACATTCTGGTTTACCGTTCCTGTGAGTGAGCCAAGCTGACAGTCCGCGAACAAGTGCTATTCAATGTTTCTGTAAGAGGTGCGATGCAGTCTATCCCCCGACTAGGCGGATGTTTGGTGGCCGTGGTTCATTTTTCTTCCTCGATACCCTGTTTTCAGCGTAACCGGTGTTTCCGCCGCACACTTACGGCATAGCGCGTGATCTGCGATTCAGAGCTTTCTTTGGTTTGAAGGGAGTTTCTCGATGGGAGCTACAAGCGAGTTTCTGGCAAGGTTGCCGCGCCGGGCGGATGGTAAGC
>NZ_JBIQWA010000015.1:0-42542 GCF_046591575.1 Marivita sp. S0852 | reverse complement strand
TGGGTCGGTGATCCACCTGCGGCCCTCGGGCAACGCGCCGGAGTTCCGCTGTTACGCCGAGGCAGAGACTGTTTCACGCGCCGAGGCGTTGATGCGCGAGACATTACAAGCCGTGGCCCAGAGGCTGCGGTGATCGCCATTGGGGGCCAGCCCCCAAACCCCCGAGGTATTTTTGGCCCAAAGAAGCCAAGGGCCGTTCCGGGCCTCAGCTGCGCGAATAGATGTCTTCGTAGCGGATGATGTCGTCTTCGCCCAGATACGACCCGGTCTGTACCTCGATCAGAACCATCGGCACCTTGCCGGGGTTCTCCATCCGGTGCACCGCACCCAGCGGGATGTAGACAGACTGGTTCTCCGACACGAGCCGCACCTCGTCATCCACCGTGACTTTCGCGGTGCCGGCCACGACGATCCAATGTTCCGAGCGATGCACATGGCTTTGCAGCGACAGCGCCGCTCCGGGGTGGACATGGATGCGTTTGACCTGAAAGCGGTCCTTGAGGATCAGCGTCTCGAACCAGCCCCAGGGGCGGTAATCGACGGGCAGTTGCACCGCCTGTTTCGCATCGCGCGCCTTGAGCATATCGACCGCGCGGCGCACGCTCTGGCTGTCGGTCATATCCGCCACCAGCACCGCATCGCGCATCGCCACCGCGACCACGTTTTTCAAACCGATGCCCACCAGTTCGATCTCATCCGACTCCGAGCGCAGCAACGTGTTTTCACAGCCAATCGCGGTCGACAGACCGGCCAGAGCATTGCCATCGCCGTCCTGCGGGCTTTCCTGCCAGACGGCCTCCCAGCTTCCCAGATCGGACCAGCCGCCGCAGAACCGCACCACGCTGACATTGTCGGCCTGTTCCATCACCGCATAGTCGATGCTCTCGGACCGGACCTGCGACCAAAGGCCAGGATCAATGCGCAGAAAGCCCAGATCAGGCTCTGCCGCATCCATCGCTGCGCGTGTGTCTTTCAGGATATCCGGGGCATGGGCGTCAAAGGCCGCAATCAATGTATCGGCGCGGGTCAAAAACAGCCCCGCATTCCACAGGTAGCGGTCATCGGCAAAAAGCGTTTCCGCCCTGGCCAGATCCGGCTTTTCGATGAACCGCTCCAGCGCGTTGACGCCCGGATGCGTTTCCTGTCCGGCCTCCAGCCAGCCATAGCCGGTTTCCGCGCGGGTCGGCTGAATGCCGAAGGTCACGATCTGGCCTTGATTGGCGGCGGGGGCACCGGTCATCACCGCATCGCGAAACGCGTCCGGATCGGGGATCGCATGATCGGCGGGCACCAGAAGCATCAGCGCTTGCGCGTCGGTCTGCGCCAGATGCAACGCGGCCGCAGCGGCGGCAGGCGCGGTGTTGCGCCCTTCGGGTTCGATCAAAATGCCCGCGGGGCGGATGCCGCAATGGTCCAACTGCTCGGCCACGATAAAGCGGAACCCGTCGCCGGTGACGGCAAGCGGGGCGGCATAGCCATCGCCCGTCACCCGTTTTGCGGCTTCCTGAAACAGGCTCTCTTCGCCCAGGAACTGCGCGAACTGCTTTGGGTAGCTTTTGCGCGACAAGGGCCAGAGCCGGGTGCCGGACCCGCCGCATAAAAGCACCGGTGTGATGAGGGGAAGATCGGTCATAAACGCACTCTTATGGGTCAGACCGCCCGCAGCTTGCGCCCCCGGGCAGCGTATTCAGAAGAACCGAGGATCATCCGCTCGACCGCTGCAACCGATGGGGTGGTCTGCAATGCAAGCATATTCGCCTCAGACGCGTCCCGACCCAAAAGGCGGCGGAACACCTCGTTTACCTCCTGCCGGGTCAGTCTCAGTTTGTCCAGATAGTCAAACAACCGGGCGTCGTAATGGCGAAATTGCGTCACATCGCGGGGGGCGTGGACCCCGGCACCGGGCCGGGGCTGGACGCGCCGATGCGCCACCTCTTCGCCGTCAACCTGCGCAATGGTGGCGCGCAGGCGCTCCGGATCGGGCTGTGTCGGCGTGAAAGTGGTCAGCGCATAGCTCAGCGCGGTGACCGGATCGCGGATAAGATCCTCATAGGGAATGACCGTCTGGGTCCGCGCAAAGCCAGAGGCCACCCATTTGTCCTGAAAGGCCCTGTAGGCGGTGAATTGGGCGCTGGCGAAACCGGCAAAACTGTCAGGATCGTCAATGCCGCCTTCGCGCAGGTAAAGCTCAAAATTCGACACCACCGACGGCGCAAAGGCGCGGGTCTGGATCAGGTAGCGGTGCTGCGGGGTTTGCGGCAGCGTGCCATCAAAGTCGTGGTTCTTGGAATAGCGAATGTCGCCCGCCCGTTTGCAGGGGGCCCGGCCACAGCACTCGGCTTGCCCGTAAAAGCTGCAATAGGTGAATTCCGCGCCGAAATAGAGCCGCAGCAGCCGCGCCAGAAGATGATGCCCGGACCGGGGCCAACTGACCCCGATCACGTAAGAGGGGCGTTTGCGAAAGGGCAGGATATGTTTCATGCGGCCTGTTGCTTGTGCTGGCGCAGCACCGTTTCGATGCGGGTTGCATAGCGTTTGCCAATGGTTTCGGCCGATAGCCCCCGCATCACATGGGTTTGTGCCGTCTTGGCCTTGCGATGGCGCAGCGGGGCATCGGCCTGCATCTGGCGCAACAGGGTGACAGCGGCATGATGATCGGGGGTGCCCCACAGCCCGCCCTCGGGGGTGAACATATACGCATCCGGCTTTGGAGCGGTCAGCGTGGCGGGCACCAGCCAGGCGGTTGTGTCATCGCAATAGGCCAGATTGCCGGAATAGCCTGTGGCCAGCACCGGCACCCCCAGTGCCATTGCTTCGACCATGCCAAACCCCCAGCCTTCGGCGCGGTGCAACGACAGATAGGCATCCGCCCCCGCCATTATCTCAAGCAGCGCCGGGCGATCCATGGTTTCGTCAAGGATTTTGAACCGCGGGTCGCCTTTGGTCAGGGCCTCGATCTGGGCCCAGATCCGGTGCTGAGCCGGGTCTTGCACGCGGCTGCGGTTCTGGGTCTTGATCAGCAGCTGCGCCTCTCCCTGCACAAACGCCTCGCGGAACGCATGGATCAGTGCCAGAGGGTTCTTGCGCTGCACAAACGAAAAGCTGTCAAAGCTTGCCATACATAAAAACGCATCCGCCTGAAACCCGCTGCGCGCAACAAACGCGGCGCGGGCCCCGAGCGGATCGGTGTGTGGCACCACGTCATTGGGCAGCCCCATCACCCGGATCGGCCCGTCAAACCGATCCGCATAAATCGCCTTGCCATGTTCCGAGGCGGCCCAGACCTCGTCGATCATCTGCAGCGCCAGGGCATGACACGAGGCAGGGCGGGTCAGTTCCCAGAACATGTAGGCGGCCATGTAGGACCGGTCGGTGATATCCGGCGCATAGGCGGTCAGCAGCGGGATGCTTTCGGCATTCAGATGCAGAAGCGTAAACCGGGCCGGGCGCGCATCGGCAAAAGCCACATGCGGCACCTCTGTGTCCGGTGCCGGATTGTCGAGATCGAAATTCACCACCTGCAGCTCCAGCCCGGTGGTGTCCAACGCCGCAATCGAGGCCCGCATCGCCTGGCCCAGACCGCTGGTTTTGGTCACCGGGCCAATGATCTGCACATCCACCGGGCGCACGCCATGATAGGCCGGGGCAGGCAGGCCCGCCGCATGCAGGCGGTGGCCCTCGGCGGTGCGGCTGGTGAAATGGCGGGTCTGCATATCGTATCCCCGTCCCCGCAGGCAGGCGGCATAGTCTTTTGCAGAAATCCGCCGGTCCTGGTGATCGAGCTGTTTCACATAGGCCCCAAGCGGGGTCTGACGGTCTGCATCCTGTTGCAACAGCAGTTCCAGACTGGCCCGGGGCAGATATCTGAGCGTGTCGGGCCGCTCTGCGGCCCGCACCATCGCGGCCAGTGTGATATGCCGCCGATCATCTGGGTCGCTGCAGGAAAGCCGTGCCAGGGCCGGTGTCTCTTCTGTCCAGCGCAGCAGATAGCGCGACATGGCAAAGCGTCCGCCCTCGGGTTGCTCGGCAAGACGGGCGACATAGGTGTCGGGCACCAGACAATCCTCTGCGCTGATCGCTCGCGCCTGATGCACCGCCCACCAATACAGCACACTGTCCACCCAATCGGGATTGTTCAGATCCATCGCCTGCCGCAAATGCGGCACGCCGTGCAGCGCGGCCCATGTCGCGCGGCTCAGATGGGTGCGCTGGCCGGGAACAACCACAGGCGCATTCAGCCATTGGATCGCCCGTTTCGACAAGGGCGGTTTCAGACCGGTCCGCATCGGCGCATAGCTTGTCAGCATCCAGTGCAGAAAATGCGCCGCCTCTTCGGGGGCGGTCTCCCAGGGGAGCTGATCCTCCAGCCGGTAGCGCGGGCGCAGATAGGCCATATAGGCACAAAGCGGGTCGGGCAAAACGTCACCCGTCTCTGGATGCTGGTTTGCAAACAGCAGCGCCTGCCGTGATGTCAAAGCGGCCGGACCGGCCGGGGCCGGGACAGGCTTGGCCCGCAACGCAGCCACCCCCGGAGCAAGCGCATCCTGCTGAAGCGGCGGAGTTCGGGGGGCCGGGACAGGCCGCGCGACACCGGTGGGCCCGGTCACCCGGACATGCCCGATTTCAACCGGGCGGGGCCCGTCCATCCGGCAAACCCGCAGATGGCTGGCCCCTGCCGGCACGGCAAAGACAAATCCGCAGCGCCCGTCGGCAATCCCTGCCAGTTGCAGATCCGCCCGGAACTGGCTGGCCAGCGTGTCGGCGACACGCCCCCGTTGATCATAAAGCGCCACAGGCACCGGTCCGGCACCGGGTTTGGGCATGGCCCATCCCGCCAGCACACCGCCCTGAAGACCATCAAGATAGTCGCGCGTGCCGCGCAGGCGCCGAACCCCGCGCCGCAGGCGGTCAGGCCACCGCATCATAATCCGCGCGTGCCATCATTCCGGCCAGGCCGCGTACATCCACTTTCGGACGCCAGCCCAGCTGCGTGCGCGCCCGTGCCGCGTCTCCCACCAGCAGGTCAACTTCGGCAGGGCGGAAAAACGCCGGGTTCACCTCGACCACGGTGCGCCCCGAGCGGCGGTCGGTGGCCACCTCATCAACCCCGTCGCCTTGCCATTCAAGCCCCATATCCAGCGCCTCTGCGGCGAAATTCACAAAATCCCGGATCGGTGTGGTCACCCCTGTTGCCAGCACGTAATCGCCGGGCGTGTCCTGTTGCAGCATCCGCCACATGCCTTCGACGTAATCCCCGGCAAAGCCCCAGTCGCGCCGCGCACTCAGATTGCCCAGCTGAATGGGCGCATTGCCGCCCCGCGCAATCCGCGCCAGCCCACGGGTGATCTTGCGGGTGACAAACTCTTCGCCCCGCAATGGGCTTTCATGGTTGAACAGGATGCCGCAGGACGCATGCATCCCGAAGCTCTCGCGGTAATTGACGGTGATGTAATGCCCATAGGCCTTGGCCACCCCGTAAGGCGAGCGCGGGTAGAACCGCGTGTCCTCGGTCTGCGGCACCGCTTGCACCAGCCCGAACATCTCCGAGGTCGACGCCTGATAGAACCGCGTCTCGGGCGCCAGGCTGCGCAGCGTATCAAGAAGCCGCGCCACCCCCATGCCATTCACGTCACCGGCATAGATCGGCTGCTCCCAGGAGGCACCGACAAAGCTTTGGGCGGCAAGATTGTAAAACTCATCCACCCGCACATCGCGCAGCAGGCGGAAAATGTTGTTCATCTCGCTCAGGTCAAGATCGTGCAATATCACCCGATCCGCGATGCCAAGCGTCTCTAACCTTGCCTGTTCAGCCTGGGCATTGCGCCGGATGCCGCCATGCACCTCATAGCCCTTGTCCAAAAGCAACTGCGCCAGATAGGCCCCATCCTGCCCGGTGATCCCGGTGATAAAGGCGCGTTTGCGCGCCGGGGGCGGAACCGGGGCAACAGGCAGATTGGACAACACGGTTGCAGGGTCAGTTGCAGGAGCTGTGGGAATCATAAAAAGGCCTCACGCATAGGGTGCATTTGCCCTGTTATCCCCAGCAGGGAGTAAAAAATGTGTTAAGGTTAATGCGTGGGTAAGGAGAATTCCGGGTGTGTAAACCGAGAACTTGGTTTGTATGTCCAAATAGGACATCCATTTCAAAGGGTCGGGAAACCCGCAATGCAATGGCATCTGAGCTGCTGGGATGACGCGATCCCGGAACCGCCAAAGACCAAACAGCCAATGACCGTGCGAGTCGATCCCGACATCATCGACGCCTTCAAATTTCAGGGGCAAATTTCAGGGGCAAATCTCAGGGGCAAAAGACCACCTGGCTCGCAGGCATGCCGTGTTGCGATCCTATGTTGATGCACAAAAGAAACAGCAGCCGGCCCACAAAGCCTAACTTGGGAAGGGCGACTTGGGGCGGTCTGATTTCTCTACGGATACCACCTGCCATTGCAGCGTATCCTCTGTGAGCGCGACAGCCTCCACCGTGATGACCTGCCCCTTGTAGGTCACAACCGTCTGATCACCGGCTTCAAAGGTCCGAAGCGGGGTGCGGGTAAAGTTCAGACGCTGTTCGAATAGGGCCGCGTTCCGGCGCAGATCATCGCGTTGTAAGGCAGCGTCCTCGCAAAACACTGGCCGGTGCGGGGCATAGACATTAACGTCTTTCATGGCATAGGCGGTGAACACATCGAACGCGCCACCAAACCGGCGCGACTGAAGGGTTGCCTGTTTCCACGTGTCCAGACCTTTTTCAGTGACATAGAGGATGGCCACGGCTCCTGACATGGAATGCAGCTTTAGCCAATCCGCGTCATGGACCGATGCCAGCGATAGCCCCTGAATAGCGCGGTGGCGCGCAAGCGCCAGATTGTCATAACTCCAGGGCAGGCAGCCAAACGGCGAGACCGACAAATACACGATATCCGCATTCTCGGGCAGCGGCGGCAAGACTGCCGCGCCGGAAGCCAACTCAAGATCGTCTTCGAGGACCAGGCTGGGCCAGGCCGAGACGGCGTTCATAGCCTTGCGATGCGCAAGCGCACAGGCCAGTTGATGTGGCAGACCCTCTGTGCCTTCCGAAAATCGCACCTGTGTCAGGCCAATCGCCTTGCACAGAGCCTCAGAAGACGTTCGGCGCTGTTGCAAATGTGGCGGATTGATAATGATCGTTTCTGCAACTGCGTTTTTCAAATCGATCATATCAAGACCATTCATCTGGCGTTTGGTCATATTTGCAAGACGGGCAAGGGACTGTCTAGATCGTGGCCTCAGATCTATCCATAAAAACAGGCGCTTTACCTGACTTGCAGCAACACAGTCGGATGGCCCATGCGCATATGCCCGCCGCCTGCGCTTGCCCTGACACGGGCTTGCCCCTATTGAGGCCCCGCTGTTCACAAGTGCCTTTTTTAGATGACCCTGATTACCCTGACCTCTATTCCGCCGCGCTTTGGGCTGATCGGCCCAACGCTGGAAGCGCTTGTCGCCCAGGCGGGGGTGGACGCGGTCGAACTTTATCTGCCGTATCACTATCACCGGTTTCCCGATTGGGATGGCACGCTGCCGGATGTGCCCGCTGGTGTGAGCGTGCAGCGGGTTGAGCAAGATTACGGCCCCGCCACCAAGGTCTTGCCCGCAGTGCGGCGCTACCGGACCCAGAACCTGCGGTTGCTGTTTTGCGATGATGACCGGGATTACCGTCCCGGCTGGGCGCAGGGGCTTTTGGACGAGGCCACGCGCTATCCGGATCGCGCGGTGGCGCTGGCGGGTTGGGATATCGCGGGGCTGGCCAAACGGGCCGCCCATAACGCCCCCCGCCACGAACGCCGCTCGCGCATCTGGGATCTGACCTATCGCACCGAACGGTTGAAACAGATTCTCTCTGGTCAGGCCAAGGCCAGGCTGGCCCAGAAACCCCCCCGCCGGATCATTGCACAATCGGGATTTGCCGATGTGTTCGAAGGCTATGGCGGCGTTGTGGTGCGGCCGGACTTTTTTGATGAACAGGTGTTCGATATCCCGGCACAGGCGTTTCATGTCGATGATGTGTGGCTGTCCGGCGCGCTGGCCCGGCAGGGCATCGGCATCTGGCTTGCCGCCGATCAGCCCGAGCCAAAGACCACCGACGCCGACCGCGCCGCAGCGTTGTATCGTCACCGCGTGGCCGAAAAGGGCCGCTCCGAACTGGACGCTGCCGCCATCGCGCTGCTGCGCGACCGCTGGGGGCTGTGGGGCGGTGCCCAGGCGGTGATCCCGAACGGAGAGGCACGACAGGTGTGATCCGGGCGGACGCGGTTTCCAAACCGCGTGAAAGCGCCTTCGAAGGCGCTTGGCCCCGGTTGGACACCGGGCGCGCCACCCGCTATCACCGCGCAAACAACGCGGCAGGCCTGCATGACCGACACCCCCTCTGATATCGCCCGCACGGTGCTGACCACCGAAGCGACCGCCCTGGCGCAACTGGCCCAGACCCTGCCCGCCGATTTCGACGCGGTGGTCACGCGGCTTCTGACGCTGCCGGGCCGGGTGATTGTGTCGGGCATGGGCAAATCGGGTCATGTCGCCAACAAGATCGCCGCCACGCTGGCCTCGACCGGCACGCCGGCCCAGGCGGTGCATCCCGGAGAGGCAAGCCATGGCGATCTGGGCATGATCACCCGCAACGACGCGGTGATCCTGATCTCCAACTCCGGCGAGACGCGCGAACTGGCCGACATGATCGCCTATTGCACCCGGTTCGACATCCCGCTGATCGCGATCACCAAAAAACCGCACAGCACATTGGCCCGCGCCGCCGATCACCTGTTGCAACTGCCCGACGCACCCGAGGCCTGCGCCCTGCGTCTTGCGCCGACCACCTCGACCACGCTGACCATGGCGCTTGGCGATGCGCTGGCGGTGGCGCTGATGCAGCATCGCGGCTTTGACCGCGACAGCTTCAACGCCTTCCACCCCGGCGGCACTCTGGGCGCGCAGCTGTTGCGCGTCTCGGCGGTGATGCACCGCGACGATGCCTTGCCGATTGTGGCCCCCGATACACCCATGGGCGAGACGCTGGTGGTGATGAGCCAGAAAGGCTTTGGCGTCGCCGCTGTGGTGTCAGAGGGCACCCTGACAGGTGTCATCACCGATGGCGATTTGCGCCGCAACCTCGACGGGCTGACCGGGCGGACCGCCGCCGAGGTCGCCACCGCCAATCCCCGCTCCATCGCCCCCGACGCCCTGCTGAGCGAAGCGCTGGCCGAGATGAACGCCCACAAGATCGGCGCCCTGATGGTGACCGATCAGGGGCAGCTGGTGGGCCTGATCCATATCCATGACCTTTTACGCGCAGGTGTCGCATGAGTGCCGTTGTCTTTATCCCCGCCCGCTATGCCTCGACCCGCTATCCGGGCAAACCGCTGGTGGACCTGACCGGCGCGACGGGCCAGAAAAAGACCCTGATCCAGCGTGCGTGGGAGGCCGCCAAAGGCGTTTCCGGCATTGATAGGGTCTATATTCTGACCGACGATGCCCGGATTGCCGACGCATCGCGCGGCTTTGGCGCAGATGTGCTGATGACCAGCTCTGACGCCCGCAACGGGTCAGAGCGCTGTGCCGAAGGTCTTGCGCAGCTGGACAGTGACCCAGACGTGATCGTGAACCTGCAAGGCGACGCGCCGCTCACGCCGCACTGGTTTGTCGAAGCGCTGGTCGCGGCGATGACACCGGGCGTTCAGATGGCGACACCGGTGCTCAAATGCGACCGTGAAACGCTCACCAATTTCGTCACCGACCGCCGCGAAGGCCGGGTCGGCGGCACCACGGCCGTGATGCGCGCCGACAACACCGCGCTTTATTTCTCCAAGGAAGTGCTGCCCTATGTGGGCGATCTGCAAACCCCTCCGCAAGTCTGGCACCATGTCGGCGTCTACGCCTACACGCCTGCCGCCCTGCGCGCCTATGCCGGTTGGGACGAAGGCCCGCTGGAACGTGCCGAGGGTCTCGAACAACTGCGCTTTCTGGAAAACGGCACCCCGATCACCTGTGTCCCGGTCGAGGGCCGGGGGCGGGTGTTCTGGGAGCTTAACAACCCCGTCGATGTGGCCCGCATCGAAGAGGTTCTGCAACGGGAAAACATTACATGAAAACCGTCACCATCGGCGACATATCAGTCTCGAACACCGCCCCATTTGCCCTGATCGCCGGACCTTGCCAACTGGAATCCCTCGATCACGCCCGCATGATGGCCGAAAAGATCGCCACCGCCGCCGAGGCCACCGACACGCCGTGGATCTTCAAATCCAGCTATGACAAGGCCAACCGCTCGTCACTCTCCGGCAAGCGCGGTTTGGGTATGGAGGAGGGGCTGACGATCCTGTCCAAGATCGGCGCGGAATACGGCGTGCCGGTGTTGACGGACGTGCACGGCCCCGACCAATGCGCGCCCGTCGCGCAAGCCGTCGACGTGCTGCAAATCCCCGCGTTTCTGTCGCGCCAGACCGATCTTCTGCTGGCCGCCGGCGAAACCGGCGCGGCGCTCAACGTCAAGAAGGGCCAGTTCCTTGCCCCCTGGGAGATGGAAAACGTTGCCGCCAAGATCGCCAGCACCGGCAACACCCGCATCCTGCTGTGCGAACGCGGGGCCAGCTTTGGCTATAACATGCTGGTCTCGGACATGCGCTCCCTGCCGATCATGGCGCAGACCGGCTATCCGGTGGTGTTCGATGCCACCCATTCGGTGCAATTGCCGGGCGGGCAGGGCACGTCCTCGGGCGGACAGCGCGAATTTGTGCCCCCTCTGGCGCGGGCTGCCGTCGCTGTGGGCTGTGCGGCGGTGTTTATCGAAACCCATCAGGCCCCCGACACCGCCCCCTGCGATGGCCCCAACATGGTCCCGGTGGATCAGCTTGAAAGCCTGCTCACGGTGATGCGGCGGATTGATGGGGTGGTAAAGGCGTAGAAACGTCTCTGGGCCACCGAAAGCGACCCAGAGACAGAGCGTTTACGCGACCAGATCAAACCGGTCGGCATTCATGACCTTGCTCCAGGCGGCCACGAAATCACGGGCAAACTTTTCCGTGTTGTCGTCCTGGGCATAGACCTCGGCATAGGCGCGCAGGATGGAGTTGGAGCCAAACACCAGATCAGCGCTGGTTGCGGTCCATTTCACCTCGCCCGTCGCACGATCGCGGATTTCAAACACCCCGTCATCAACCGGGTGCCAGCTGTTGGCCATATCGGTCAGGTTGACGAAGAAGTCATTGGTCAACTGGCCCTCGCGGTCGGTGAACACACCGTGCCCGGTGCCGCCATAATTGGTGCCCAGCACCCGCATACCGCCCAGCAGAACCGTCATTTCCGCCGCTGTCAGACCCAAAAGCTGCGCCTTGTCCAGCATCAGTTCTTCCATCGACACCGCGTACTGCTCTTTCTGGAAGTTGCGGAAGCCATCGACAAGCGGCTCCAGCACGTCAAAGCTGGCGTGATCCGTCATCTCGTCGGTGGCATCGCCACGTCCCGGTGCAAACGGCACCTCGACGCTGTGACCCGCCGCTTTCAGAGACTGTTCCAGCCCAACATTGCCCGCCAGCACGATCACATCCGCAACAGAAGCCCCGGTTTCGGCGGCAATCGGCTCAAGGATACCCAGCACCTTGGCCAGACGCTCTGGCTCGTTTGCCACCCAGTCCTTTTGCGGGGCCAGACGGATGCGCGCGCCATTGGCACCGCCGCGCTTGTCAGAGCCGCGGAAGGTACGGGCACTGTCCCAGGCGGTGGCGATCATCTCGGCCGCCGTCAGGCCGCTATCGGCGATCTTGGCTTTGACCGCATCCACATCATAGGACGTGTTGCCTGCCGGGATCGGATCTTGCCAGATCAGATCCTCGGCGGGAACGTCCGGCCCGTAGTAATTGACCTTTGGGCCCATGTCGCGATGCGTCAGCTTGAACCAGGCGCGGGCGAATGTGTCGGCGAAATACGCAGGGTCCGCGCGGAATTTCTGGCAGATCTCGTTGTAGATCGGGTCAACCTTCATCGCCATGTCGGCATCTGTCATCATCGGCATGTCGCGCTTGGACGGATCAGAGGCGTTCACCGGCTTCTTGTCTTCCGGCATGTCGACAGGTTCCCACTGGTTCGCGCCGGCGGGGGATTTGGTCAGCTTCCATTCGTAATCGAACAGATAGTCGAAATAGCCCATGTCCCACTGGGTGGGGTACTGTGTCCACGCGCCCTCAAGGCCAGAGGTAAAGGCATTGGCCGCTTTGCCCTCCATGCCGGGGTTGTCCCAGCCAAAGCCCTGGGAATGGACCGGGCAGCCTTCGGGCGCATCGCCGATCTGGTCATGCGCGCCACCACCATGGGCCTTGCCCACCGTGTGCCCGCCACAGGTCAGGGCCGCGGTTTCCTCATCATTCATCGCCATCCGCGCAAAGGTCTCGCGCACATGCAGGGCTGTGCGGGCCGGGTCGGGCACACCGTTCACACCTTCGGGGTTCACATAGATCAGACCCATGTGAACAGCCGCCAGCGGGTTATACATCGTGCCCGGCTCGTCCAGATCGCCATAGCGGTTCTCGGATGGGGCAAGCCATTCGTCTTCTGCGCCCCAGTTCACATCCGTCTCGGGGCCCCAGATGTCTTCGCGGCCAAAGCCAAAGCCAAAGGTCTTAAAGCCCATGGATTCATACGCCATGTTGCCCGCAAGAATGATCAGATCCGCCCATGACAAAGCGTTGCCGTATTTCTTTTTCACCGGCCACAGCAGGCGGCGCGCCTTGTCGAGGCTGGCGTTGTCCGGCCAGGAATTGAGCGGTGCAAAGCGGATGTTGCCGGACCCGGCACCGCCGCGTCCGTCACCCATCCGGTACGACCCGGCCGAGTGCCAGGCCAGACGGATCATCAACCCGCCATAATGCCCCCAATCCGCAGGCCACCAGTCCTGACCATCGGTCATCAACGCTTTGACGTCGGCCTTGACCGCGTCGTAATCCAGAGCCTTGACCGCCTCGCGATGGGAATAATCCTCGTCCATCGGATTGGTGCGCGCCCCGTGCTGGTGCAGGATGTCCAGATTAAGCGCCTTGGGCCACCACTTTGTAACGCTGTTGCCGGTGCCGGTATTGCCACCATGCATGACCGGGCAGGCACCCGTTTTATCAAGATTATTGCCGTCCATGATCATCTCCCCTCAGAGTCTGTCATTCTATGTCTGGAATCGTTCTAAACGCTCAGACTGATAAACTCCAATTGGATGTTCTTACCAATCTGATAAGCTAAGCAAATGATAGGACTCACCCTCAAACAGCTTCGCTATTTCGACGCGCTGGCCCGGCACCAGCATTTTGGCCGCGCCGCCGAGGCCTGTGCCATTTCGCAACCGGCGCTGTCGCTGCAGATCAAAGAGCTTGAGACGTTGTTCGGCGCGATGCTGGTCGATCGCAGTGCGCGCAAGATGCGCCTGACCTCGCTTGGGGAAGACGTGGTGCGTAAGGCCCGCGAGGTGCTGGTCGGCGTGCAAGAGCTGGAAGACCTGATGCGCGCGGCCCAGGGCCCGCTGGCGGGGCGCTTTCGGCTTGGTGTCATCCCGACCGTGGCCCCCTATCTGCTGCCCCAGACCATCACCGCGCTGACCGCGCGGTTTCCCGAGGTCAATCTTGAGCTGCGTGAAACAGTGACCAGATCGCTGGTCGCGGATCTGCTGGATTCGCGGCTGGATGCCGCCATCGTGGCGCTGCCGATCTCTGAACCGGCCTTGCAGGAATTTGCCCTGTTTGAGGAAGATTTCATTCTGGTGCGCCCCGCGCAGGATGCCGATAAACCTGTGCCAGACCCCGAGGCGCTCAGGACGATGCGGCTTTTGCTGCTGGAAGAGGGGCATTGTTTCCGCGATCAGGCGCTGTCGTTTTGCGATATGTCCTCGGCTGGGTCGCTGGCCCAGTCCGCGACCCAGCCACGCCAGCTGATGGAAGGCAGTTCGCTGTCCACATTGGTGCAGATGGTGGGGGCCGGGATGGGCGTGACCCTGATCCCGGAAATGGCGCTGCCGCTGGAAACCCGCGCGGCCAATGTCTCGACCGCCCGCTTTCCGAATCCGCGCCCGACACGCACCATTGGCATGGTCTGGCGCAAGACCAATCCGCTGGCCGATCAGTTGATGCAGGTGGGGGCCATTATGCGCGGCGTCGGGATGCGCAGGGTCGGGCAGGGGCCGTGACCACCGGGGCGACTCTCCATATCACCCCGATATCGCCGCCTCTGACATTGTTGGCCCGATCTTTCGACCAAATATCCCGCCCGGTCAGGCCGTATGTGTCACCACCAGATCCGCAGGCAGGGCATGGGCCGCAACAAAGGCGGCATTGGGCAGGTCATTGCTCTGTGCCCGCGCCAGCGCCTCGGCTTCGGAAAACCCGTAAGAGACCCAGCGCTGCACCAGCCTGTCCCGCAGCACGTCCTGGGGAACGGACAGCTGAATGCTGAAATCCCATAGGTCTGACAGATCCCGCCAATGCGGCGCATCCAGCAACAGATAGTTGCCCTCGACCACAACGGTCTCAACCTCTGGCCCCACAACAGCGGCACCGCCCAGCACAAGATCACGGCTGCGATCGAACACCGGAATGACAATCTCGTCCTCGGTCCTCAGGCGCCGGATCAGATGCACAAAGCCCGCCGCATCAAACGTCTGGGGTGCCCCTTTGCGCGCCCGCAATCCCCGCTGTTCCAGCACCCGGTTATCAAGATGAAACCCGTCCATCGGCACCACGGCACAGGTGTCCTGCATCCCCGCCAAAGCCTCTGCCAATGTCGATTTCCCACTCGCCGGCCCCCCACACAACGCCACCAACCGACGCCGCCCGGAAAACGGAACATGCTGGATCTGAGAGAAAAGAGCGTCAGGGGTCATACATCCTCGGATAATGCGTTTTATGTTGAAATGGCAATGTTTGACCCTGTTGGCGGCAAATATCTAATTCAGATGCCCGAGATTGCTCTCGAAACTGAGCTGCTGGGCTAGTTAGGCAGATTCAACGGCGGGCTAATTTCCCTGAATTGGACCACTTCTAGTTCTACTGCAAAAGAGCCGGTATTAAGAATAGCTGCTAATCTATCAGCGTCGCTTTTATTGAACCTTCCTGCAATAAGCCCTTCGTCTGCAGGGATACGAACTTCGTTTCTAATCGTTGCAACGACTTCTTCGTCCAAGACAACTGCGGCTATTCCTCCAAGGTTGTTTTGCGTGTGGGAGGTTAGTTTTTGAGCTCCGTCTGCGCTTAAACGAAAGCTGATCGCTGGGTGACCATTCAAGTCAAAAGTGCTTTCAAAACCTATAAAATCGACGTTTTCTATTATGTTACTTTGCTCCACTATGAAGTAAGAATTTTGTTCACTTCTTGCCGGCAACAAGTCGTTCCCACGCCCTGCATCAGTTCCACGGTTTTCCGTACGTCCAATTACTGATCTTAAACTAATTTTCCCCTGAGTTTCAAAAAGACCGATCAATTCATTAGCCGGAGCTGTATTGAAACCAAGAAAGCGAATAACGCCGTCCCCCACGTCCAAAACATCAATCCGGCCATCTTGCAGTCCGAAAGCGGCTAGGCGCGATGCAAGCTCTAGAGAGGCTGTGTTTACCAAATGTGAAGAAATAGCCTCCGAACTCTCTTCGTCGAATGCTACAACGACACGATTACCCGAAACTTTGGCTTGCACAATCGCTTCAGGAACCTCTGAGAAGTTTGGAACGTCGGAAAGTGCATTGGAAACAGCCTCCAATGCTTGCTCTGCGCCAGATACTTCCGAAATCAAGACATGCAACTCACCATTAAGCCTCGGTTCGCGCGAGATAAACCCGACACTGCTCCGTTCTTTCACAAGTGCGCTACGTATAGTCGGCCACAGAATATCCATGTGGTCTGTTTTTGCACTAGCTATGTTTGGGCTCATGACGAAGTATACACCTCCCTCATTCGTGTCGGCACCGTCAGCGGATACCATCGATGACCAGATACAGCACAGGAAGACCCAGGCCGTTCGGAAAACTGCTTTTTTTACACTAGCCATTCTTAGTCCCTTCACGGGCGATAAATGCCCACGTTACATTTGTTGGTCTATGATTGGCTGACCGCTGCTTGATATTCAATATCGATTACGGCCGACGCCCGTTTCTATGTTTCAGCCATTTGGACAAAAACCCCTTATTGGAACCTACGTGTCAAAAACGGTGGATTCTGACCACCCTGCTCTCCTGAAATCGATAGCTTAGCCGTGTCGCAAACCCTGAGCGAAACCCCAGAGGTTTTGACATGTTTCTCCACATCTGGCTTGCCTCCGGAGGCATCGAAGTGCCCTTCCATGCAACGCGCCTTTCATGACGCGTAAGGAAGGGTAAGAATAGCTGCGGCGACGGCCATGCTGTCCTTGTGATCGCGAAACCAGGGGGTGGCTTCAGCCCTTTGGCAAGCCGGCCGACATCAGCGCGGCATTATGGGCGTCGCAATCCAGAATGGCGTAAAGGCTCGACATCACTCTCCAGTCAAGATGCCCGTGGCGACGGATGATCCAGTACACCGGATAGGGGGTGCGCGACAGCGGGCCTGTTTCTGACAGCAGGCGCGCCACATGGGTCGATCCGATGGTGTCGGAATCCAGAAACCGCGCCTCGATCACCGACCGGGCCAGATCGACCACAGCCCGGCTGTCATAATAGCGGCGCACCTCGTCAAAGACGCCACGCAGCTCGTCGGGTGTTTCCAGCAAACGGCGGCCGGATTTGGTCTCGATCAGATGCGGCAGGCCGTAACATGCGCGAAACGCGTCAAAAGACCCGGACAGCACCGCACGGCCGGTTTTGAACAACACCTCATCAACAATTTCTTCTGCGGCACAATCCTGAGACATGGCAGGGTCTCTACATCACCTCAAAAGACCAAATTATGGAGTTTTCGCGGCGAACGGCCCGGACGTTGCGTCAAGGGCCGGCTCTTTGGCCGCCCCAACCCTCGATACCCGCCCCAATATTGGCCCCGATACTGGCCCCGGTATTGGCCCAAACAGTCGCGCCGGTGCCAAAGCCTGCAGACACCGTCGGGAACAATACAGCGCGGTCAACGGTTATCCCGTCAGACAGACAGTGAAACAGACATGAAAGGCGGCACTCGAATGGAATATGGGCTTCTTGGAATTCTTGTCCTGATCGCGGATATCTACGCGTTGGTCAAAACCTGGCAAAGCGGTGTTTCGACCGGCGCAAAGCTGCTCTGGACCCTGCTGATCCTGCTGCTGCCGGTGCTGGGCTTTATCATCTGGCTTATCGCAGGCCCCAAGGGTGGCGGTCGCGTCAGCGCCTGACGCAGACCCGATACCGGATCTTCAAAAACATCAGGCCGGGGATCATCCCCGGCCTGTCGCTTTGGCCAAACCCCGGCCTGTCAGGGCGTGACGCCCAGGGTTTCGAAAGGCAAGGCGCGCAGTTTCACGCGCCCTGCCCTGTGATAGCGGTGCCCGATCACGCCACCGCAAACGGATCGTCAATGACGCCCACAAGCGGGAAGGTGAATGAGGTGTCGCCTGTCGGGTCGTTGGCATCGGCCGCCGCATCGGCGATCAGTGCCTGCGCCTGGGCCAGACCTCCCGGACGATCTTCATCATCATAGGCCGCCATCACCTCTTCGGCATCCTCGACATCGTTCAGACCGTTGATCAGCGCGAAGGACACGCCGATATCGCCCTTGTCCTCGATCGTGCGCACATCCTCGGGCGATCCGGTATCCGCCCGCGCGCCTTCGATCAGCGCCAGCATGAATTCAGGCCGCGACACCGTGCCCGCATCAAGAGTGCCGACCCAGAAATCACGCCCGGCCTGATCGGGCTCACGTTCGAGGAAGTTCTGATAGGCCATATCGACAAACTCCCCGGACGACAGATCCGCCGGCATCTTTTCCTGCGTTTCGGGCTGGTCAAAGAACTCTGCCGCAATCTCCGACAGGCTCATGCCGTTATTGAGCGATGTGCCCCAGAACAAAAGCCCGCCCGCATCCGGGGCCCGGTCGAAATAGGCCACGTAAAGCTCGGTCAGCACCTGCAGCTGATCGGCCTCTAGCTGTGTCGCGCCTTCCAGCACCGACAGATCCAGCGTGCCATCGTCCAGCTGCACAAACTCGATCCCGTTCAGCCTGTCCGTGCCTTCGGCAACATCGGTCTTGTCGGTGGCGGCAACACCCTGGGTCGAGAACTGGAATTCGAAATCGTCCAGATCGCCGTCGATAATGGCAGTGTCCTGACCGTCGCCGCCGACAATCACGTCGCTGCCGTCTTCGCCGGTGATGGTATCATCCCCGCCTGCCGCATCGACATAATCGTCATTGTCCCCCAGAACAAAGCTCTCGTCGGTGTCATCGCCGATCACAAAGGCCACCGGGTCTTCATCGCCATTGGACGGCAACAGATCCTGCGGGATCAACACACCGTCGATCACATGCACAAAACCGTTCGATGCCGCGATATCGGTGGTCACGATATTGGCGTTGGGCAGGTCGGGTTCATTGTCGACAAGCGCGGTCCCGTCAACACCCAGCTCTGCCTCCGAAAGCGTGGTGATACTGGTCGAGCCCAGCACCGCATCCGCATCCAGCGCACCAGGCGCCACATGATAAAGCAGGATATCCGAGAGCAACGGCACCGGATCATTGCCACCGCTCAAAAGCGTCACCGCCTGCACGATATAGTCGAACGCACCGGCTTCGTCGCTGCCCTGAAAGCCCAGCTCCTGGGCTGCTGCAACAAAGGCCGCATCAGTGGGTGCAAAGGCTGTCAGGCTGCTGTCGGGATCGTTCAGCGCCTCGGTCAGCCCCGCCGCCGTCAGCGCGTTCAAAAGCAGATCGAAATCGGTGGCATCATCGTCAAACGTGCCCCCGCTGGCGGCGACAATCTCGGCGATCGTGTCCCGGTCGTTGTCCGGAATGTCGATCGGCAGCAGCACCCGGTCGATGCCCTGAATGATGCCATTGTCGGCCATGATATCCGGGGACACGATTTTCGGATCAAGCAGATCCGGCTCGCCATCCACCAGCACACCCCCCGATGGCGCAATCTCGGCCCCGTCCAGCAATGTGCCTATCGCTTCTGAACCGGTGATCGTCGGTTCGGTCCGCCCGCCCGGTGCCACGTGATACTGCAAAATATCCGTAAGCAGCGGGATCGGATCACCATCGCCCAATTCGGACAGCGCGCCTGAGATAAAGTCAAAGACCGCATCCTCATCGCTCTGGTCACCCTCAAAGCCCAGATCCACCGCCAGCGCGGTGAACGCGGCATTGGTCGGGGCAAAGACGGTGATGTCCTCAGAGGTGCGGATCGTTTCGGTCAGCTCGGCGGTCTCCAGGGCCTTCGCAAGGAGACTGTACTCCTCTGTTCCGGCTGCAATGTCGACGATATTCATAAGCGCTCTCCTGTTGCTATGATAAAGGATACGCTTTGTGTATGGTCCCGGATGCGCGCCTCAAGCGGTTCTGTCGCTTACGTGATCAATGCGTCAGCGTTCGCGCAAAATCAGGGCCTTTTCAGCGGCTTTCCGCAATCACGCACCGGGCAAACCGGCGATAATCATCCAATGCGGCCCTCCCATGCCGCCCCGCATCCCGCAGGTCGCACACGGATCGCACATGGCCCCGAGGCCGGGCCGCGCACCCCCATATCCAGCGAAGTGCGCATATCCGGGCCTTCGGCTATCCTGCTCGCCATGACCGCGCGTTTCCTGTTGCATATCGGGGCCAACAAAACCGGCACCTCGTCGATCCAGCGCATGCTGGTGGACAATACCGCAGCCCTCGCGCGGGCCGGCTGGACCTACCCGGATGTCCACCTGATGCACTGCGCGCATCACGCGCTTGCCTATGCGCTGGCGGGCCACCCCACACGCGGGCTGCCAGACGGCTGGCGCGGCGCATGGGCACAGGCCACCGCCGACCCGTCACAGCGCGTCGTGATCTCATCAGAGCTTTTCTTTCGCAACGTCCCGCCCCGTGCTGCCGCCACGCTCTTTCCGCCGGGACAGACCCGCATCGTGCTCTACCTGCGCGACCACCTGTCCTATATGGCCAGCTGGTATGCCCAGGCGGTGCAGGAACGCAACCTCACCGCCAGTTTCGACGATTACATCCGCCTTTTCCCGCAGGCCTTCGACACGTTTCTCAAAAGCTGGGAAGCGGTCTACGGGGCCGAGGCCATCACCCTGCGCCCGTTCCGCCGCGACGCGTTTGCGGACGGCGACATCCGGGCTGATTTCCTCGCACAGATGGGCGGCATAGACGGCATCACCATGCCCAAAGCGGACAGCAACCTGACCATCTCAGGCAATCTGTTGTTCTTCAAACGCCTGCTTAATCACGTCATGAGCTATGAAGAGGCGCACAGCCATCCCATCCCCGACGAATTCGGCGCTTATGCAGAGCTGCGTGACACCTTTCGGGGCCGGTTTGAAACAGGCCCTGACACAGCCACGCTCGTCTCTCAAGTCTTCGCCCGGGACCGTGCGGACCTGATGGCGCGCGGCCTCGATCTTGGCCCGGTGCCCCCCCATGTCACCGGCCACCCCTGCCCCAATTACGACACGCTGCAATCCGATGTCGCCCTGATCGCACAGGTCGCCGAGGACACAAACAAAACCTTCCTGCCCTACGCCCGCCGCCTGCCGGTCTGGCCCTAAAGCTCTTTGGCCGGACGCAGCGCAGATGGCACAGATCCAGGCCCCATACCTCTGCCCATATCCCCGGTGATGCGGATAAGGCGATGAGGATAAAAAGCCTCACCTCTCAAAACATCGGTCACCGTAACCCTTCATTAACCTTGGTGAAGCCACAGTCACCACATTCAGACCGAAGGCCCGCACCATGTTGATCCACACCGCCACCCCCGGCACACTCCGCCAAAGCCTCAGAGGGCGTCTGCTGTCCCAAGCCCTGCGCCGCCACCTGCACCTGCGCGGGGATACGCTGGCCCCGTCCGTGCCGCGCGCCACCGGGGCACAGGCGGTTCAGGACACGCTCACCCTGGCCTCTCTGCCGCCCCGGCCATATGCGCCACAGACGCTCTCGCTGGGGCTTGGCCTGCCGCAGGCGCTGCGCCACGGGCCGGCGACACTGCTTCTCACACAATCGCTTTATGCCGAGTTAGAGACATTCGGCGGCGCGACCGCCTGGACCGCGGCGGGCACCCTGCCACTGGTCCTGCAAGGCTACAGCCGCGCAATCCTGACCGAGCGGGCCGATATTGCCGCCTCGGTCGGCTTTGCGCCCTGGATTCCGCTTGCCCTGGCCGACCGCTTTCCGGTCGAGGCGGCAAAACCGCCTCTGGTGCCTGGGGCCGTGCCGCGCATCCTGATCCTGGATCACGGTGCCCCGACCGGTCAGACCGACGTGCTGCGCCGCGCGCTGCAGGGGCTTCACGCCTCTGTGCGGATTGTCACCCCCGACAGCGATCACGCCAGCATGGGGGCTGGTCTGGTGGCCGATCTGCACCTGCATCTGGGCTTTGCCCCCAACCGTGCCATCACCGCGCTTTCGCCCTTCGACAGCCTGCTCTCGGGGGCGTATACGCTGGTTCTGGCGGCCGATGGTCAGGGCGCGGGGCAAGCACTGCGCGCGCTGTGTTCCGGACGGTCCTATGTCGACCTGGCCCCCACCCTGTCCGAACTGGCCTCCCGCGCCCGCACCATGCTGGACCGCCTGCAGGCGATCCGTCACAGCGGTGACCGGCAGAACCCCGAAATCGCCCGGTTCACCGCCGCCAATGCCGCGGTGCGCGCCGCCGATTACAAACGCTTCGATGCGGTGCTCGACACCCCCCCGCAGATGTCCGAGGCCGCCTGATGCGCCTGGCCTGGATCTGCCCGATCTCGTCGCGCACCGGCGTCGGGTCCTATGCCCAATCGGTGCTGCGCGCGCTGGTCCGCCGCAAGGGGCTTGAGGTCACCGTGCTGCATCCGCCCTGTCCGCCCCAGGACCGGCTTGAGATGCCCTGCCCCACCCTGCCGCTGTCCGACGCTCTGGTGTCCTCGGACCTGCCGGCGCTGTTTGATCTGATGCTCTATCATCTGGGCAACAATGACCGTCACCACGGCCTGATCCTGCGCGCGCTGATGGCGCATCCCGGCCCTGTGGTGCTGCATGATCATGTCTATCAGCACATGCTTGCGGGCCTGCATCACGATGGCACCGCCCCTGCCCCGGGCTTTGGGGCGCTGATCCACGCGGTCTCGGGCAGCTCGGGTTTTGACTACCTGGCCTCCAGCGGGGCGCTGCGCCCCTCGACGGCGGTGTCCTACATCCCGTGGGAAAGCAACTGGGCCGCACAGGTGCCCCTGTCCGACGTGCTGGCCCGGCTGGCCACCGGGGTGATCACCCATTCCGAATTTGCAGCCCACGCCATCGGCGACCTCTATCCCGGCTCCAGCACCACATTGTTCATGCCGCGCCCGGATATTCCCGTCGATCCGCCCGAACGCGCACCGGGTCCGAATGCCCGCCTGCGCCTTGCCGCCACCGGCCATATCGGCCCCACCAAAGGTCTGGATCTGCTGGTCGAGGCAGTGGCCCTGGCCCCCGATCTTGCCGACCGTTTGCATGTCACCATCGCCGGCCACGCGGGCGAGGCCAGTTACATGCAGGCCCTGGAAAGCCGCATCGCCGCCGCCGATATGCAAGACAGCTTTCGCATCCTGCCGGACCCGAATATCGCGGCCTTTCGCGCGGTGATGCAAGAGGCCGATCTGTTTCTCAATTTGCGCCGCCCGAACACCGAAGGGGCATCTTTGTCGCTGGCCGAACAGATGGCCAGCGGACGGCCTGTAATCGTGCAAAACTCCGGGTGTTTCGCCGAAATGCCCGCCAAATGCGGCTGGCATCTGCCCGCCGGTGCCACCCCGTCCGACCTTGCCGATACGCTGCGCGACATCCTGCGTGATCCTCGTGTGATCACAAAACGCGGGCAGGCCGCCGCACGTTATATGACCGGGCGCAGCGCGACCGAATATGCCGACAAGCTGGCCACCTTTCTCTGCGCCGGCCAGACCCGTCTTGCCCGCCGCGCCGATGTGATCCGCGCCCGTGTGATCACACCGGACCCCCAGGACAGCGAATGGCACAGCAGCTATTGCCAGGTGCGCGGCCTGATGTCCGGTATCCTGGCGGGCCGGGGCCTGCTGCCGCCTGATCTCTGGGCCTATCCAAACGAAGATATCGGGCGCTATGTGGCTCTGAACCTGCTGAATACGCCTGTGTCAGACCCGGCCAGCCTGTCTCGCGCGTTGCAGCAGGGCGGGCCATTGCAGGCGGTGTCCCGGCTTGGCCTGCTGCGTCAGCTGCTGGCCCGCGCCAGCGCCCAAAGCGGCGACACCCAGCAGCATATCTCGGATCTGGCGCTGCCGGTGACGGATATTGCGCTTTGGACGGTGCTTTTGTGCCTGCCAGCGGAAACCGCCCTGCCCATGGCGCTGCAGGCGCTGGGACAACGCCCCAATCCCGAGGCGCAGATCCAGCTGACCAAACTTGCGTTGCGCAACGGGGTCGGGGCAACGCTGCTTACCTATCTGGACGGGCGCGGGGATCCGCTGATGTCGCGCCCCGAAATGGCCGGTTTGTACCGGCTGCTGGGCGCGCCCGAGGACGCCGTGCTGACCCGCCTGCCGCCGCTGGCCCCGGACAGCGACCTGGTGCGCATCGCCGCATGTCCCGAAGATCAGGCGCTGCACCTGACCGGGTTTCACCCCCCCGAAGCCAGTGGCATCTGGACCGCCACCCCCAGGGCCACGATCCGCGCGCTGATTGCCCCGGACCATCCGGCAACATTGCTCACCGGCACGGCCTCGTTGCTTGACGCGGCCCTTGCCACCGCCGCACAGACCGTCACCGTCGAAACCACAGAAGAAACCACCGGCCGCAGCGCCCGCTGGAGCGACACCCGGGCGCAGGGCACCAATCCCAGTTTTGACTGGGCGCTTGACCTGCCCCGCTTCAGCGGCCCGCTGCGCATCGACCTGTCGCTGCCCGCCTGTCACACCCCCCGCGCGCTGGGGGCGTCTGAAGATCCGCGCGCGCTGGGTCTGATGCTGCGATCATTGCGGCTCGAAAGCGCCCCCGCCCGGCTGGAAGCGGCAGAATAGCGCCGCACCAGCCGCATGTTCCACATCTAGGCCAGCTTGCGCGCCAGCCGTTTGGTGATCCAGCGCCGCCAATAGGATTTATACAACAGCCGCCGCAAGCTCTTGCGCCGCCGATACTTGTGCTGCCGCCGCCCCGCTTCAAGGCTCGACACACAGGCCTCATGCCCGCGCTGGGTCACCACGCGCGGATCACAGGCATAGCTGTCAAACTGCAGGATCGCGTCCGGCCAGTCCGAGGGCTGCACCACCGGCCCGTTGCGAAACGCCAGATGCGCGGCCACTTCGCGCGACACCATATAGCCGGTCGCCAGAAACGGCGGCAGCGCCACGCGATAGGCGCGCACGCCACCGGGCAGGATCAGACGGTCGCGCACCTGCACATAGGTGTTCTTGTGATCAAACAGCAGCAATCCGCAAGGCGGGTCCACCAGCGCCGGCCCCAGATCGAAAAACGCCGCCCCCGGATCGGCGTCATCCTCCAGCACAATCGCCGACGGGGCATCGCTGGCGGCGATCCGCTCGTAAATGCCACGATGCGACAAGGCGCAGGCAAATTCGCCATCCGACATGGGCCGCCCCATACGCGCCTCGGCGCCGGTGCGATCCACACGCGGCTCATGGCTCTTGGGCAGGCCGTCGCGCCCATCCACGCCCCAGAACACCTCATAGGCCAGCCCCCGCGCCTCCAACGCCTCGGCCAGCGGTCCGAACCGCTGCGCGCCCTTGAGGCTGAGGATATAGATCGGAGGAAACTCCATCAGGCGTGGGCCTTTACGGTCAAACATGGCAACACCGGTCCCGTCAGGGTCCGCACGCGATCCTAAAGCGGATGGCCCAGTGCCTCAAGCACGAGCGGTGAAACCTTGCTCACCCGGTGCCGGCGTCAGCAGGCTGTCGCATATTGACACCAGAGACTCTTCTTCAGGTTGTGCTTTGCCCCGCACAGCCGCATAGTGCCCCCATGCATGCTCTGCCGCATATTCCGATTTTGATGGGAACCCGCAACGGGGCCGCCTATCTGCACCAGCAACTGGCCTCGTTTGCCGCGCAGGATCATCCCCATTGGTCGCTCTGGATCAGCGATGACGGCTCCACCGACGCCACCCGCGAGGTGATCCGTGACTTTGCCGATACCAGCCCGAATCCCGTGCTGCTGCTGCGTGGTCCGCAACAGGGTCTGACGGCCAATTACCTGCACCTGCTGTGCCACCCGGATCTGCCCCCCGGCCCTGTGGCCTTTGCCGATCAGGATGACCTGTGGCTGCCCACCCATCTGACACGCGGGCTGAGTGCTGTGTCACATGATCCGCCGGATGCGGCACAGGCCTATGTCCCGCATCGCCTGCTGCAACGGGGCAATGCGGGCCCCCAGGCCCTGCCCTGGCGGGCGCGCCACGCCCCGTCGTTTCGCAACGCGCTGGTCGAGAACCTTTTGGTGGGAAGCGGGCTGATCCTGAACCCCGCTGCAGTCTCTGCGATACGCGCCATCGGACCTGTCGATGTGCCGTTCTGGGACTGGTGGCTTTACCTGCTGTTCACCGGGTCCGGCGCGCAAATCCTGCAAGACCGCAGCCCCGGCGTGATCTACCGCGCGCATGACGGCAATATGCTCGGCCCCCGCCACGGCCTGCGCGCCAATCTGCGGCGCCTGAAACAGCTGCGCAACGGCACGTATCACACATGGTTTGCCGCAAATCTGGCCGCGTTAGAGCCGCATATGTCCTGCCTGACCCCAGAGGCAAGCAATCTGCTGCAGGCTGTGCTGGCAATGCCGGCAAAACATCGCCTGCGCCATCTCAGCCCGCACCGCCACTTGCCCCGGGATCGGCTCGCGCTGTGGGTGGCGGCTTAAGACACTGAAGCGCGGAACACGGCACGGCAACGGCGCGCCTTGATCCAAAGTCATGCCCCCACGCGCAGCCCTTTGTCGTAAACCGCAATCGCCTCTTCAAGATCCTCGAACATGCGCAACCGCCCCTCCTGCAGCACCGCGCCAGCGGTACAAACGGCCCGCAACTGCGCCGGTGCGTGGCTGACCACAATCGCGCCCGCCTGCCCCAGACGGGCTTTCAAAAGCGCGGCCGTTTCGCGGCGAAACGCGGCATCTCCCACCGCGGTGACCTCGTCGACCAGATACATATCAAACGGAATACCCATCGAGATCGCAAAGCCCAGCCGTGCCCGCATACCGCTTGAATAGCGCCGCACCGGCTGTCGCATCGCATCCTCAAGCCCCGACACCGCCCGCACAAATTCCAGCAACCCGCTGCTGTCCACGCCGTAAACCCGCGCCACAAAGCGGGTGTTCTGTGCGCCGGTCAGATCGGGGTGAAACGCCCCGGCAAAGCCCACCGGCCAGGACACCGTCCCGCCACGCTCGACCCGGCCCGCATCGGGGCGCAGCGTGCCTGCCAGCATTGCCAGCAAAGACGATTTGCCCGCCCCGTTGCACCCCAGCAACGCGGTCGCCTGCCCGCCGGGAAACACCGCCGAAATGCCCTGGGCCACCGCTGGGCCACCGGAAAACCGCTTCCAGACATCCCGCAGCACAATCATCCGCGCCGGTCCAGCGCAGCATAGGCCGACAGCACCGCCAGCCCCCACAAAAGCACCGCAAACCCGGCAATCAGAGCCAGCAACCGCCCGCGGCGGGGATACTCTGCCGTGTCCGGCAGGGTCGGGGTCTGCCAAGCTGCCAGATACCGGCTCTGGCGGCGCGCCTCGGCCTGGGCCAGTTCATAGGCACTGCGCGCCGCACCATAGGCGCGCATCGCAAAATCCCGATCCGCCATCAGCGCCTCATAGGCCCCCACCACATCGGCAAGGGCGGCCCCGTCGCCCTCAAGCCCCAGCTTGGCCCGTTCGGCCGCGATCCGGTCTTCAATCACCGCCACCCGGCGTGCCCCCTGATCCAGCCGGGGGTCGCCGTTCCGGGTTTCCCCGCGCAACAGATCCAGCGCAATCAGCGCCTCGGCCAACTGGCCCTGCAATGTGCCCAGCAGCCCGGCCCGGGCCTGAAGATCCACCGACGGGTCCACCAGCTGATGACGGTTGCGGAACTGTGTCACCTGCCGCCGCGCCGCTTTCAGGCGCGCCTCAGCCGCCGTCAGCTCGGCCTGTGTATCCCGGATCGCATCGGCCCGCGCCACATCGCTCATTTCATTGATCAACGCCGTCGCGCGCGCCACGATCGCCTCGGCCAGCGCCTGCGCCGCGCGCGCATCAAAGGCCGTCACCCGCAATTCGATCAACCCGGCCAGACTGTCATACGACACCGTCACACGGCGCGGCCAATAGTGATAAAGATCTTCCGGAGATCCTGTCTCGGAAAAGGCAAAAACAGGGTCTGTTCCGCTGCGAAACAGCGCCGTTCCGGGGGATGACCAAAGCGCCGACAGGCCAAGATCGCGCTCAAGCTCGGCCACCAGACGGCGCGAGCCCAGATATTCGTAAAGAATATCCGTATCGCGCGAACTGGCCCCTGACAGACCGGCCAATCCGCCCAGCATCTCGACCGCCGCACCGGTATCTTCGCGGCGCACGGCAAAACCGGCCTCAGAGGCATATTGATCCGCCGCCCGGGCCCACAGATACCACGCGCTCAGCACCACGGGCAGACCCACGCAGATCACAAAAGACAGCGCCACCGCGATATGCCGCCTGCGCCAGCGCGCCCGCGCAGGCAGCACCACCGCCGCATTTGGCAACACCGATGGCGCGGTGCCGTGAAACGGGGCGGTTGGATGGGAGGGGATTGAATTAACGAGAGTCATCAAGTACCTTTTCTCTCATAGCGTGTTTTCAGGCAGTCTTTCTCGTGACCGACCCCCTTACAGGCCCGCGCCGCCACACCGCGCGCCCAACCCTGTGGCGCGCGGTATGTGCGTTGATCCTGCGCGAAATGGCGACCACCCATGGGCGGGTGCCCGGCGGCTATCTTTGGGCCGTGATAGAGCCGCTTTTGGGCATTGCCCTTTTGTCGGCAATCTTTGCCGTCACCTTTCAGGCCCCGGCGCTTGGCACCAGCTTTCCGCTGTTCTACGCGTCCGGGCTTTTGCCGTTTCTGGCCTTCTCGGACATCACCAACAAACTTGCCCAGGCGATGAATTTCTCGCGGCCGCTGTTCGCCTATCCGGCCGTTGGCGTCGGGGATGCGCTGTTGGCGCGCTTTCTTCTGGCCACCGGCACACAGATCGCCGTTGCCAGCCTTTTGCTTTCGGGCATCGTGTTTCTCAGCGAAACCCGCGCCACGCCCGACATCGCCCTTTTGGCTCAGGCCGCAGGGGTGCTGGCGGTGCTGAGCCTGGGCATCGGCATGCTGAACTGTCTTCTGATCGGCCTCATGCCGCTGTGGCAACGGCTCTGGGCCATTATCATGCGCCCCATGTTCCTGATCTCGGGGGTGTTCTTTACCTTCGAGGCCATCCCCCTGCCCTGGCGGGATCTGGTGTGGTGGCACCCGTTGATCCATATCGTGGGCCTTGTGCGACGCGGGCTGTACCCCGGATATGACGCAACCTATGTCAACATCTCCTATGTGCTGGCACTCGGTCTGGGCCTTGCGTTGCTGGCGGCGATTGGTCTGCTGCGCTGGCACCGGGACATTCTCAGCGATCTTTAGAAAATAGGTCCGAAACGGACCCAATGTTTCGCGCGCGAAACAATAGGACCGATCCGGACCTAATATGACACCCGCGCCCATCACACGCCCACCCGCGCCCGTAACGGCGGTTTTGAGGCCCCAAACCCCGGTCTGAGCACAGGTGGCTGCCAGTCCGGCAAGGCCCTGAGCACGGCCAACAGGGCCTTCAGGTCGCCAGACCCATCCGTTCGCAGCGCAACCGCATGCCCGTTGCCCCGCGCCCGCAGCGCATCGCCCTGCCCGCCCAGATCAAAACCAACGGTCGGCAGCCCCGTCGCCAGCGCTTCGTGGGTGACATAGGAAAACGTCTCGGGCCAGATCGACGGGATCAGCCAGATCCCGATCTGATGCCGCGCTACCAGATGTGGCAGATCCTCAAGCTGATACCCGCCCACACAGGTCACACTGCGCGGCAGGGCACAGTCCGGTGCCACCTCTCCCAGCACAACCAGACGTGCCTCTCCGGTTCTGGCAAAGATCCGGGCCAGTTCGGCCACTATGGCAGCGCCTTTTTGTGTATTGAGATGACCGGGCACTCCGATCACCGGGCGTCTGGACAAGGCCGGTGTCAAACACGGCACCGGTCCCAGCGGGGCATGCGGACGCAGCTGGATCTTATGCGCCAGATCCGGATGCGCCGCCGCCACAATCCGCTGCGACGCCTCAGAAAACACGGTCAACACCCCGGCCCGGTCCAGGGCCACCCGCCAAAGGGCCTGCCACTCCAGATCCGGTTCGCTGCGCATCGTATAATCGCGGTTGAGCGGAAAATAGTCATGAAACAGCATTTCAAGCCCATGCCCCCCGGCACACAGGGTCAGCAGGCGAAACGGGATGTCCTCGGGCCAAGGATCGCCCACCGCACAGCAGTAGATCACATCCCGCGGGCCGGCCTCCTGCAGCAGATCAAGCACATCGGCAAAAGCCTCTGTCGCCGCACGGGTGGCACCGGCCGGAGAGTGCAGTTCGATCTGCCAGCGCAAAGGCCCACCGACCCGCACCACCACAGCCACCTCGTAGCTGGCCAGCCGCTGCGTCAGCCAGCGCGCCGTGCCGCCGCCCAGGGAATGGGACAGGTAGACCGGCACCGGCCGGTCCCCCAGCCGCGCTCTGGCCCAGGCCAGCCCGGCGCGCAGCCGGTCCCGCACCAGCGGATCATCCGCCAGGATTTGAGCCACTTCGCCATCAAAGCGCGGCCAGCGTCTGGACAGGATCGGCGCGGATTTCGCCCGCAGCGCCTGTCGTTGCCGGGGCCCGAAACTCGCCGCTCCAACATGGCCCACAAACAGCCCGGTCTGACAGACATGCCGCCCACCCAAAGCGCGGGTGCGCTGGCACCAGTCCACCTCTTCGCCATAGCCGCGGCCAAAGCTTTCATCAAAGCGCGGCACCTCGGCCAGCCAGTGCGGGCTAAGCGCCATGCAAAACCCGGTGCCGGTGGGCAAAGAAGGAAAATCATCGCCCCAGGCGAGGGGCGACAGCGCGGCGTCAATGGCATCGGCTTCGGTGTTTCGCAGCGCAACACCCCGGCAGGCATGTGGGGCCCCCATCAATTCGCCATCATTGGACAAGGGTGTGACGCTGGCGATGGTGCCATCGGTCAAAAACGGCGCAACCAGACGCGACGCCCAGTTCCGGGGCAGGGTGATATCAGAGTTCAGCAGCACCACCGGACAGGTGACGGCTCCAAGATGCGCCAAACCGGCATTCACCGCCCCCGCAAAACCACGCGGGCGCGGATGCGACAGTAGCGTCGCCTGTGGATATTGCGCCTGCCAGTCAGCCAGCATCTGCGCCACAGCCGGATCGGTCGAGCCGTCATCTATGATCACCAACCGCCATGGCAGGTCTGTCATGGTGGCAATCCGGTCCAGACAACGCGCGACATGGTCCGCAGCATTGTGCACCGGCAGGATCAAGGCCAGCTCGGTTGTGATCACCGGGCCGGATGCCGGTGCGACAGGGCCGGGCCGCATCACCGGTGCAGGTGGCTCGGCCGCAAGGCCCAGCCGCAAACGGGCCAGAGACCGCATGCGCGGATCCCGCATCTTTGACAGCAAGGGCAAAAGCGTTATTCCACGCCGTATCAGACCCGGCCACAGCCGAAGATGGGCCAGCGCCAGCCGCCACCGGGCCAGGGGTGGCAGGGCATGCAGCCTGGTCATATCGGTTCGCAGCGCAACCCGCAGACCGGAACGCCGATCATAGGGCAGGGACGGGCGCGCCCCCTCAGCGCGCGCCCCCCCATGTTCCAGCGCGCCCTCTGCATCAAGCTGCACGCGGCCATGCGCCAGGATCACCGTCCTTTTGGGATCGCCATTGTCCTGAACGGCCCCCAGCGGAACGCATAAATGATGGGTCGCATAACGCCGGTACAGGCGCAAAAAACGGCGAAACATGGCAAATCTCTTTTAGATCAGATCGCCGATCACCATGCCTTAAAGAGGGTTAACGCGGGCTTAATCCTGATCAACGGATATGTGCGGCACCGAAAACACAGCGGAGCCAAGACCCGTTTCTCTGCTTTGAATTAGGGCCGATCCGGACCCATTGTTTCGCACGCGAAACATTAGGGCCGAAGCGGACCTATTTTTCCACGCTGTCAGAGGCGGCTTTCAAAAGCTGGATCAGATCCGATTCGCAGCGTTTCGGCCAGGATGCGCCAAGGATCGACACTGTTCCATCGCGATGCCGGCGCAGGGTGAACGCGCCAATGGTTTCGTCGCGAAACAGGGGGTGCGATGCAGAGGTTTCAGACTCTGTTTGGCCTTTTAGAGACTGGATTTTCTGTTTAAGCGCCTCGGCCAGGATCGCGGTTTCACCCTCGGCGCTGTCATGATCCGATGCCGCCAGCCGTGCCTGAAGCTCTGCTGCAAATTCCGGGGTGTCGGTCAAAGCCTGCGCAAGGCGCAACCCCAGCCGTTCGCTGAGCGCATGGGGAAAGCGCAAATGCCCGTCCAGCGCGCGCACCACCGGAAGGAAGCTGCCGATCTTGGAACGCTTGGCGCGAGAGGCGGATCGGAACAGCATTTGCAGCGCGGTGCGTTCCAGCCCGAAAACGCCCTCTTCCACCGCTTTAGAGACGATGCGGGCCCGTTCAAAATAACTCAGATCGACGCGGATCTCGTTTTCTTCGACCATGGCGAGATAGGCGTCTGACGCCTCTTCGGGTTTGCGCAAAAGCGCCAGAACAGTGGGATCGGACACGCGGTTCTGCTCGGCCAACAGCGCAAGCGCCTTGCACCGCCGCCAGCCCGAAATCAGCCCATAGCGGTTATTGCCCAGCTGCACGACTTCGATCGGGGTTTGTTGCCCGCGATCACGCAAACTGGCCATGAGGCTGCGCATTTCGGTTTCTTCGACCACCACGCGGTCGCGCACAAGGTGGTCGATCTCGATCTGATCCAGCGGCAGATCCACCACCATGCGCCCCTCATCGCGGGCGCGCGCCATGGTGTCGGTCAGTTCATTGAGCGCGGCTGAGGCCGAGGCATCGCGCGCCACATCGGCGATGGGGGCCGGGCCGGGGCCTGCGAACATGGATTTGGTCTCGGGCGCTGTGGGCGTGTCGAGAAATGCCGGGTTGGGCGGTGTCAGGCGCTTACGTTTGGCCATGGGGACCCTCCTTTTTTCCAGATGGGAGGCTTGGCGCGTTTGGTAAAGGTTCGGTGAGTGGGGCGCGCGGTGGATTGGGGCGCTGCCCCAAACCCCGGAGTTTACGGGCAAGATGAAGCAGGGGACGTTTCGCTGCGACCATGAGGCTACTCCGCTGCGTGTCGGGCGGTTTGCACATCGCGGTGCCAGGAGCCGATGAGAAGCTGCTTGAAGGCGGCATAGGTGGCGTCGAAGGTTTCGCGGCCGCGCACGTAAGTTTCGCGGTTGAAATCGCGGTAATCGGCCTCATAGATGCCTTGCACCTGTTCGCCCGCCTGACCAATCAGCGCGGTGAAGCCCTGCCGGTGGGGCGAGAGGGTGGGGCCGAGATAGGCCTGCATGAGGGCGGCAAGTTCTGCCTGTTGCGCGGGATCGAAACGGGTGACAACGGCGCGCACGGCGTCCCATTGGAAGGCGAGCCCTTCGCGCCCCAAAGCGCGGGCGGCCATGTTCTCGGCCTCCTCGATGGAGCCGAAGGTGGAATGCAGCATGTCGAAGAAGCGGCCTGTGCTGTCGAATTCGAGGAAGGACGCGCCGAGGGGGACGAGGAGGATGTCGGCAGCAGCCAGCCCGTTGATGGTGAGGTAGCCAAGGGCAGGGGGCGTATCGAGGAAGATCACGTCATACTCGCCCAGGATGCCGTCCTGATCGAGGCTGTCAGTGAGGGCATCCCAGAGCTTCCAACCGCGGGCGGCCATGCGCCAGACGGGGATCTGGAACTCGGCCCAGTAGAGGTTCAGCTGCGCGCCGATCAGGTCGATATTGGGCCAGTGGGTTTTCTGGATCAGGCTTTGCGCATCGGTCTTGAGCGCGTCGGACAGCGTGTCGTCAAGCGGGGTGGGGGCCTCGCCGCGATCCAGTCGGCGCTGGTTGTCCGATTGCAGGTGGCGCGCGTAGTGGCGGGCGAGCAGGGGGAAGACGGTCTGCCATTCGTCTGCCACCTTGCCGCCGAAGATCGAGGTCATGCTGCCTTGGCTGTCCAGGTCGATCACCAGCACCTTGTAACCGTCGAGTGCTGCTGACATGGCGAGATGCGCCGCTGTCGAGGTCTTGCCGACGCCGCCTTTGAAATTGGCGACTGCCACCAGCTTGGCGGGCTGACCGGCGGGGCGGTAGGGGAGGTATTCCTTGGTCTTCGATCCTTCCGCAGCGAAATGGGCGCGGAGTTTGAGCACCTCGTCGAAGGTGAACCACTTGGCGCCGCCTGCCGTCTCAGAGCGGCCTTGCGGCAGGTCGGGGTTCTGTTTCAGCACGCGGCGGAAATGGCCGGTGGCGACGGGGATTAGGTAGCGGGTGATTTCCCAGGTGGAAAAGAGGCGCAAACTGCGCGCGCCGTTCTCTTCGAGACCCCGGCTGGCAAGATCCGTGCGCCCGGCTTCGCAGGCCTTGGCGATGCGGGCGAAATCCTGCGTTGTCGTGGGCGCACCCAAAGTGTTGAGCGCGTCATCGGGATTGATGTTAAAATACGGAGGAAGGGTGTCTGGGGTCATGTGCTGCTCTGATCGCCTGAAATGCGCCTCTTGATGTGCGCTGTTTCCGCCAGACTATCAGAAAAACGCGCACATGGAAGGAAAACCACAACACACTTGCCTTTTCTCAGCAAATTCAATGATTTGTTATCTTTGTGCAGGTCTCTGGATTGTAGCGCTGTCCCAAAGCAAGCTTCGTTAAATATGGTTAGTTATACGTTAGAGGTCCAATCCATTTCTCGTAACCTGTTCTGAGAAAAGAAAAAAAGCGCGCCTGATTTTATCCAAGCGACTCTGAACCCCCGAAAGGGTGACTCTGATCCTCCGCAGCTGCGACTCTGATCCTACGCTGCGCGCCCCGAGAATCGTGGACGCCGCTTGTGGATAACTTTAGGGTCAGTGTCACTGAAACCCCGATGAGCCGAGTCGGCACCAGATCGACCGCAGGGGGCGAGCAGAGCAGGAACAGGCGGACCTTATGGCCGGGACAGGTGGGCTTTTGCCCGACAGGCACCCCACGGGTGATTTCTTTGTGTGTGACCTCTTTGGGGCATCGCCCAAGGACGATCTGGCGAGCATGGAGCATCCGATCTTCTCATTGAGCACCCGGCCCGATACGCGGGTGCTGTCTTATGCCCATAACGGGGTGGAGGTGCAGGTCACGCCCTCGGTCAAGGGCCGCGCGACGATCCATGACAAGGACATCCTGATCTATTGCATCAGCCAGCTGGTCGCGGCGATGAACAAGGGGCGGGCTGTCAGCCGGACGCTGACCTTGAAGGCGCATGATCTTCTGGTGGCGACGAACCGCGATACCGGGGGCGACAGCTACACCCGCCTGCGCGAAGGGTTCGAGCGGCTGGCGGGGACGCGGATCACCACCAATATCGACACCGGCGGGGTGGAGGCGACGCGGGGGTTCGGCCTGATCGAAAGCTGGGAGATCCTGCGCCGGTCCAAGGGCGGGCGGATGATCAGCGTGACCGTGACGCTCTCGGACTGGCTCTATCGCGCGGTCTGCGCGCGCTCGGTGCTGACGCTATCACGCGATTACTTCCGCCTGCGCAAACCGCTGGAGCGGCGGGTCTATGAGCTCGCGCGCAAGCATTGCGGGCGGCAGGCGGAATGGGCGATTGGCATTCCCACGCTGCACCTCAAGGCAGGAAGCGCCGCGCCGGTGCGGGTGTTCCGGGCCGCCATTCGCAAGATGATCGCCGAGGACCATCTGCCCGACTATGCGCTGAGCGAACGTGAGGGTGATATCCTCGTGGTCACGCGGCGGGCCAAACCGCGCCCTATGGATGCCCCGATCCTACGGCAAGAGACGCTTGAGGCGGCGAAAGCCTTGAAGCCCGGGGCAGATGTTTACGGGCTGCAGGCGCGCTGGCTGGCCTGGTGGGACGAAACCGGGCGCGCGCGGCTGGGCAACCCGGACCGGGCGTTTCTGGCCTGGGTGAAGACGCAAAAGGATGGCTGATGCTGGAGGTTGAGACAACCGCGCTTGCGGGGCTGCTGATCCTGACGCCGCGCCGTTTCGGCGATGCGCGCGGGTTCTTTGCGGAAACCTGGAACAAGGCGCGTTTGGCCGAGCTGGCGGGGATCACGCCCGAGTTCGTGCAGGACAACCATTCGCTCTCGGCGGATGTGAACACCATTCGCGGGCTGCATTACCAGGTCCCGCCGCACGGCCAGGGCAAGCTGGTGCGCTGCGGGCGTGGGGCGCTGTGGGATGTGGCGGTGGATATCCGTCGCGGATCGCCGACCTATGGTCGGTGGGTGGGCGTTGATCTGACGGCCGAGAACGGGCGGCAATTGTGGGTGCCTGAAGGCTTTGCGCATGGGTTTGTCACCCGCGCGCCGGGCACCGAGATCGTCTATAAATGCACCGGCTATTACGCGCCCGAGGCCGAAGGCGCGGTGCGCTGGGATTCGGTGGGGATCGACTGGGGTTTGACCGGGGAGCCGGTCCTGTCGGGCAAGGATGCAGACGCCCCGGCCTTGGCCGAGATCGACAGCCCGTTTGAGTGGAGTGCGCCATGAAACTACTGGTGACAGGCGGCGCGGGGTTCATCGGCTCTGCGGTGGTGCGGCAGGCTGTGGCGCAGGGGCACGCGGTGGTGAACCTCGATGCGCTAACCTATGCGGCTTGCCTCGACAATGTGGCGTCTGTGGCCGATGCGCCGGGCTATACCTTTATTAAAGGCGATATCCGAGATTCCGCTTTGTTGGAGACTGTGTTTGCCGAACACGCCCCCGACGCGGTGATGCATCTGGCCGCTGAGTCCCATGTGGACCGCTCCATCGACGGCCCCGGTGCCTTTATCGAAACCAATGTGATCGGAACCTACACGCTCTTGCAGGCCGCGCGCGGCTATTGGGAAGGGCAGGGCAGGCCCGAGGCGTTCCGCTTTCACCATATCTCCACCGATGAGGTGTTCGGGTCTTTGGGGGCGACAGGCCAGTTCACCGAAGACACGCCCTATGACCCGCGCTCGCCCTATTCGGCGTCCAAGGCGGCGTCGGATCATCTGGTGATGGCGTGGTGGCACACTTATGGCTTGCCGGTGGTGCTGAGCAATTGTTCGAACAATTACGGCCCCTATCACTTCCCCGAAAAGCTGGTGCCCGTCGTGATCCTGAACGCTTTGGTCGGTAATCCCATCCCGGTCTATGGCAAGGGCGAGAACGTGCGCGATTGGCTCTATGTCGAGGACCACGCCGATGCGCTTTTGACCGTGGTGTCGAAAGGGCAGGTGGGGCGGTCCTACAATATCGGCGGCGAGAACGAGGCGCGGAATATCGATCTGATCGCCATGATCTGTGCTTTGATGGACGAGATGGTGCCAGAGGGCGCGCCGCATGATCGGTTGATTGCCTTTGTCACCGACCGCCCCGGCCATGACCTGCGCTACGCGATTGATCCCAGGCGCATGCGGGGGGAGCTGGGCTGGCGGCCTTCGGTGACGCTGGAAGAGGGGCTGCGGCGCACGGTGCGGTGGTATCTGGACAATCGGGAGTGGTGGCAGGCCTTGCAGGACCGCGATGGCGTTGGGCAGCGGTTGGGGGTTGGGCCATGAGCGCAATGCGCAAAGGATCGCGCCCGGACCCGAGGGCGGGCTTGCCACTTTCCCTGACGCGGTTTCGATGCGCAAACGGTTCCGCCAGTTGGAACGGGGGGGCAATCGCGCCCGCCCTGGGGGGCGGGGCCGGGCGCGATCCGGCCTGCGGTCGGGGGATGCCTGATGATGGGGGTGCCCCATGATCCTCGTCTTCGGCAAAACCGGGCAAGTCGCGACCGAGTTGCAGCGGCAGGCGGATGTCACCGCCCTGGGCCGCGATCAGGCCGACCTCAGCGACCCGCAAGCCTGTGCGGCGATCATCGCGGACCTCAAACCCTCCGTCGTCATCAATGCCGCCGCTTACACCGCCGTCGACAAGGCCGAGGAAGAGGAAGCGCACGCCCAGACCATCAACGCAGCCTCCCCCGGCGCGATGGCGGGGGCCTGCACGCATCTCGACATCCCGTTCCTGCACGTCTCAACCGACTATGTGTTCGATGGCTCGGGCACGCGCGCATGGCAAGAAACAGACCCTGTGCAACCGCAAAACGCCTATGGCCGGACCAAGCTGGCGGGCGAACAGGCGATCCGCAGCACAGGGGCGCGCCACATCATTCTGCGCACCGCCTGGGTGTTCTCGGCCCATGGCGCGAATTTCGTGAAGACCATGCTGCGCCTCAGTGAAACCCGCGACGCGCTGAATGTGGTGAATGACCAGATCGGCGGTCCGACCCCTGCCGCCGATATCGCTGCCACGCTGCTGACATTGGCAGATGCCATGCAGAATGGAGCCAATGGGGGCACCTATCACTACGCAGGCGCGCCGCACACCAGTTGGGCCGGGTTTGCGCAAGCGATCTTTGCTAAAGCGGGACGCGATGTGACCGTCACCGGCATCCCCTCTGCTGACTACCCAACCCCTGCGCAACGCCCGCTCAATTCTCGGCTTGATTGCGCCAAACTGGCGTCGGATTTCGGGATTATGCCTGCCGACTGGCAACGTGGCCTTTCATCGGTGATCAAGGAGTTAACCAGTGACACAAAGTGACAGTGCTGCGCGGTCTGCGCGCAAGGGAATCATCCTCGCAGGCGGCTCCGGCACGCGGCTTTACCCGATCACCATGGGCCTGTCGAAGCAGCTATTGCCGCTCTACGACAAGCCGATGATCTACTATCCGCTCTCGGTGCTGATGCTGGCGGGCATCCGCGAGATCGCGATCATCACCACGCCGCAGGACGCCGACCAGTTCCAGCGCCTGCTGGACAACGGCGCGCAATGGGGTCTGGCGTTCACCTATATCGAACAGCCCTCGCCCGATGGTCTCGCGCAGGCCTATCTGCTGGCCGAGGAGTTCCTTGACGGAAGCCCGAGCGCGATGGTGCTGGGCGACAACATCTTCTTCGGCCACGGCTTGCCGCAAGTGCTGGCCAGCGCGGATGCGACGACCACAAGCGGCACCGTCTTCGGCTATCGCGTCGCCGATCCCGAACGCTACGGCGTGGTGGATTTCGCCCCTGACGGCACGGTGAAAACGATCATCGAAAAGCCCGAGGTCGCCCCGTCGCCCTACGCGGTGACGGGCCTCTACTTCCTCGACGGCACAGCCCCCGCGCGCGCCGCCAAGGTGAAACCCTCCGCGCGCGGCGAGTTGGAGATCACCTCGCTTCTGGAAAGCTACCTCGCCGATGGGCAGTTGAGCGTCGAACTGATGGGCCGCGGCTATGCCTGGCTTGACACCGGCACGCACGGGTCTTTGCTGGACGCCGGAAACTTTGTGCGCACGCTCAGCGACCGCCAAGGCCAACAGATCGGCAGCCCCGACGAGATTGCGTTCGAACAAGGCTGGCTGAGCGCCGAGGACCTGCGCCACCGCGCCGAGATGTTCGGCAAGAACGGCTACGGCGCGTATCTTCTTGGGTTGCTCGAATAAGGCGCAAGCATCCCTCTCCCTACCACCCTCCGTCCTGAGGCGATTCTGCTAAGAAGAGGTTGATGGGTGTCGCAAACCTCCAAAAGCTACCACCCAGAGTTTTGTCCCTAGCTTGCTAGCAATCCAAGGGGTTTTGTCCCTCGCATCAAAAGAAACGTAGATTTAGTATGTGGGCAGCCGAACAACTCAAGAAGTAGATATGGCACGTCCCGAAGAAGACGACTCAGAAGCACTCTATGCGATGGCAGAAATCGTCTACAATAACCCCGAAATGAATCTTACCAGCGTGATCCGCATTGTGATGCAGAGCATGGCGCGCTTTCACTCAGAAGCCGCCGTCATCAAGCGGCTCAGAAGAAAATTTGTTCAGCACCAAGACTTTCTGATAGATCGCGTTCGTGCAGACAAAGCGCGTCCTGTCGTATACTTGCCACCTAAGCGGACATCTCAGAGTGTTGATCTGGCCGCTCTTGGCCTGATAGGCGGTGCGGCCTCGGCTGCTTCTGCGTTGTTGACCACATCGTCGGTTGAGCAAATTTTGGACCAACATTTATCTCAGCAAAGCGCTGTGGAGAAGCTTATGGCAGATGCTGATATGCTAACTGGGGTTGTTCCCAGCTTATACAACGAGATGGATGCGGCTCACAGTGCTATGCTGATTGCGCAGAAAGAAGTCGACATATTGACGGGAAACTATCCCGAATTGGATACTGTCTATGGTGCGATGCAGGCTGCACGGTTAGAGTTCGACAATATGCAGGCGATGCTCGGTTCTTTCTATCACCTGCGTTAGTTTTAATAGGCAATAAAGTGCAATCTGGGGGCAGGTAGCCCCCTTTTTTCCTTTGGTGAGCAAGTTTTTAAATAGTGGGATGCCTCATATAATCCCACCCTCACACCCTCACACCCTCACACCCACCGCCCAATCGCACAGAGCCGCAGGTTCAGCCCCACCCCAATCGACACGATCGCCGTCGCCTTGAGCCCGGTCGACAGCACCCCGTGCGGCGCAAAAGTGGGCCACGCGCCTGTATTGCCGCTCTCCCCCGTCAGAATGGGCGGCATGCCGGGCGCAAAGGGTGCTGGAAAGGTCCACGCCAGATGGTCTGACTGAAACAGCGCACCTGCCGGGTTGGTGATGCCGCCTGTCGGAATATCGCCCGACGTGCAGATCTGCGTGCCATCGGCGAAACGCACATAGTCTCCATCCCCGTTCGATCCGCGTTCGATCACCCCACCTGTGGGCACTCCGTTCCCGTCCTGTGTCACGGTGTTCAGGATGGTGCCTTTCAGATACCCGTCCTCCGCCCGCACCAGCGCGTTGGAATTGCTGTCCTCGGGTCCAGAGCTGACCGCAGCCCCACTGGCCGCCCCCGTTGCCGAATCAAAGGACAGTGCGGTGGTCCAGCTGGTCCCGTCGCTCACCTTGATTGAAAACGCGGTGTCGCCCGCCAGACCCATCTCGGCATGCCCGGTCCAATCCGACTGGAACATGAGGCTCGCGGTGTCCGCATCCGCCGCCTTGTTGATCTTGAGCTGATGCCCCGCGCCTTCATGGGTCAGCGTGGTTTCAGGGGCCGCAACGCTCAGGCGGCTGACGGTATCAACGGGTGTCCCCAGACCCAGACGGTCCGGAATCACCCCGCCGCCGCTATGCGCCTGCCAGAACCCGCCTTGCCAGATCACTTCGGTGCCTTCATCGACAACCCAGGCCCGCCAACCCGGATTGGGTGACAGGAACAGCCATCCGCCATCTGCGTTCAGGGCAATTGCAAAATCCTGCCCGGCCCAGTCGCCGGTTGCCCCTGACGCCACGATATAGCGTGTGCCATTCGCCGGATCGGCGGGGGGATCGGTCAACGCCCGGCTGTCCACCGACAGTTGCACCAGCGCATCCAGCATCCGCAGCGCTTCGTTGTGGGTGACATGTTTCTGCGCCTGCGCCGGTTGGATATAGGGCAGCGACAAGAGAGTGGAGTGGTGTGACATTGCAAAGACCCTTTCAGCGATCCGCGTTGGGGTCGGACGCTAGGGGTGATTTGGTAAACGGGGCGTTAACCCGGCGCGCGTTGCATGTGGGATATGCGCGTATTTTGACACTACGGTGCCAAAAGAAAGACACCAGGTGAAGCGCACCTGCCCATCTTCTTCTTTTTCAAAATATGCCAAATCCGCATTGGACACAGGCACGGCTTTGCATGTTGCACCGCACCACAGGCCAAGGGCATACCGTGCCTGAAAGACATCGGAAAGGACATTCCATGCCCCCCAAATTCGGCACCAGCGGCCTGCGCGGCCTTGTGACAGAGCTGACCGACGACCTGGTCGCCGACTACACACGCGCGTTCCTGACCGCCTGTCCGCATGGCGGCGCGGTGCATGTGGGGCAGGATTTGCGCGCCTCCTCGCCCGGTATCGCGGCGGCGGTGATCGACGCGGTGCGCGGTATGGGCCTTCAGGCGGTGGATCATGGCGCGCTGCCAACACCCGCGCTGGCGCTGGCCTCGATGGGGGCAGGGCAGGCGGCGGTGATGGTCACGGGCAGCCATATCCCGGCGGATCGCAACGGGTTGAAGTTTTATCTGCCGGACGGAGAGATCGCCAAATCGCATGAAGCGGCGATTGGCGCCGCCCTCGGATCTGTCTCTGATACGGCCCAACAGGGCGCATATAGCCGCGAAGAGGGCGCGCTGCCCGCCTATGTCGCGCGCTATGTCGAAGCCTTCGGCACCGACGCGCTCACGGGTCTGCGCATTGGCGTTTATGAACATTCCTCGGTCGCGCGCGATGCGATGGCAGAGGCGCTGTCGCAGATGGGCGCCGATGTTGTGCGGCTGGCCCGGGCCGACAGCTTCATTCCGGTCGATACCGAAGCGGTGGATGCCGACACGCGCGACATGCTGAAACGCTGGTGCGCAGAGCACCAGCTTGACGCGCTCGTCTCGACCGATGGCGATGCGGACCGCCCGATGGTGGTGGATGCGCAGGGCAGGCTGGTGCCGGGCGATGTGCTGGGGCCGCTCACGGCGCAATGGCTGGGGGCGGACGGGGTCTGCACGCCGGTATCGTCGAACACGCTGGTGGACCAGTTGGGCTTTGCACAGGTGATCCGCACCAAAATCGGCTCTCCTTTCGTGATCGCCGCGATGGAGGCGGCAAAGGGCAAGGTGGTGGGCTATGAGGCCAATGGCGGTTTCCTGTTGGGCTTTGACGCGCAGGGGCCAGCGGGTGTAATCACACAACTGATGACCCGCGATTGTTTGTTGCCCATCGCGGCTCCATTGGCGATGGCAAATGCGAAAGATGTGAGTTTGGCCACGTTAGTCTCTGATTTGCCCAAACGCTTTACTGCCGCAGACCGCATTGCAGGCATCCCGACCGAGGCGTCCAAAGCGTTCATTGCAGAGTTGACCAACGACACCGCCGCGCGCGCCGCGTTTTTTGCACATCGCGCAGCAGAAACCGGGGTTGATCTGACCGATGGTCTGCGCGTGTCCTTTGCCGATGGGTCGGTGATCCACCTGCGGCCCTCGGGCAACGCGCCGGAGTTCCGCTGTTACGCCGAGGCAGAGACTGTTTCACGCGCCGAGGCGTTGATGCGCGAGACATTACAAGCCGTGGCCCAGAGGCTGCGGTGATCGCCAT
>NZ_JBIQWA010000014.1:0-55043 GCF_046591575.1 Marivita sp. S0852 | reverse complement strand
GGAATGATCCAGACGTGCGGCCTGGTGGGCGAAGGCGCAGGCAAGCCAGGTCTTGCCGGTGCCGGTTTGGCCAGTAAGGATGATTTGTTCGCGGGCCTTGATCCAGTCGCCTTGCGCGAGCGCGAGGATCTGACGCCGGTTGTCACTGTACCCTAATTAATCAGAATCGCGCTTGAAATTATCGTTTGTTTTCAGGAGCTTGTTGTACCCTTTATTTTCATATTGTACCGTTTATTACCATACTGTACCTTTAATTAGCATACAGTCAGCTCTGTGGATAAGTGCTGACCAGTCGGGGTAGGGGATTGGCTTGGTCAGCGAACGTCTTGCAAAACATCGAGCTTCGGTCCTCCGCCCGATCCTGGAGCTTGAAAAGAGGGGTGAGCCGATCAGTGCTGTAATCGGAGATGCCGCCTGGGAACTGGGTTTGGCGAAAAGCCATACCTGGTCGCTTTACCACCGTTTGCGCGAAAATGACGGGCGGGCTGCGGCGCTGGAGCTCTCGCGCCGCGGGCCGAAACTGGGGTCGAAACGGATCGCGCGAGAAGTTGAAGACATTATCGATGCGAGCCTGCGACGCTACTATCTCGTCCGCGAGCGTTCGAGCTTTTTGCGCATCTGGCGGGAGATCCGTTCGGAATGTGAGGCGAAGGGTTTTCAGCCTCCGACGCGAAAGACAGTGAAAGCTCGGCTCGATGCAATGGATGAGAAAGAGGTTGTCCGAAAGCGCCATGGCGCAAAGGAGGCGATCACGACCTTTGCAGCGCGTCCCGGTCGGCTTGCAGTCGGAACGCCGCTGGATGTCGTTCAGATCGATCACACTTTGGCAGATATCATTTTGGTCGATCACGTGGATCGGCGACCGCTTGCGCGCCCCTATTTGACGGTCGCAATCGATGTCGCGACCCGGATCGTTCTTGGGGCCTTTGTCAGCTTTGATGCGCCGTCGGTCTTGTCTATCGCGCTTTGCCTCGATCACTGCGTGCGCCGGAAATCAGTCCACGTCCCCGGGACGCTGGAAGAGTTAGTCTGGCCAACGTCCGGTATCCCGAAGGCAATCCATGTCGACAACGCCCAGGAGTTCCATAGCGAGGCGTTCTCATCGGCATGCGAAGATTGGGGCATCGCCGTCGAGTACCGCGCGCCTGGTGCAACACACTTCGGTGGTCACATCGAACGTCTGATTGGGACGGCCATGGGGGCTGTTCATGTGCTGCCCGGAACCACACAGTATTCGGCGGCCGAGAAGGGCGACTACGACAGCGAGAAACATGCGGCATTGACCTTGGCGGAGTTCGAAGACTGGCTTCATCTGGAGATTTGTCGCTACCACAATACGCGTCACGAGGCACTCGGTCGAACGCCGCTGGCTACCTGGGCTGACTTGGGTGGAGATACCGCGGGACGGCAGGTCGTTGACGTCGAAGCCTTCCGGATCAGCTTCCTGCCATTCGAGTGGCGCCAACTCGGGCGTACCGGGATCACGCTTTTTGGGGTGCACTACTGGAGCGACATCTTCGCGTCGTTGGTCGGACGCGGGCAGGGCAAGGTGCAGGTGAAGTACGACCCGAGGGATCTGTCGCAGGTCCGGGTCCTCGTCGATGATGGCCGCATGATCCCGGCGCGGTATCGTGATCTGAGCCACCCGCGAATATCGCTATGGGAAAGTCGTCGGGCACGGAAAGAATGGCAGGACAAGCATGGCGGTCGGATCAATGAGAAGGCCCTGTTCCAGGTGATCGACGCGCAGAGACGACTGGCCGAGGCGGCGCGCCAAAAGACAAGGACGGCACGACTTGAAAGCGAACGCGAGATGCGGCTTCCCAAGCACCAGCCGCGCCGCGATCCATCCCGGGAGATGTTTGCGATCGACACAGGCAACCCTGACCTTCCCACCTATCCGATTGAAGAGTTTGATGACCCCAGACGAAAGAATTGACCGCATCCGCAGCGATCACTGGATCGCATTCGACCGCGCCACGATTGTTCTCAACCGATTGACATCCTTGATGGAAATATCGCGGCAAAGCCGGATGCCTGGCCTAATGGTCTATGGAAGTTCCGGCATCGGCAAGACGATGATCGCCAAGCGGATGGCCAGCAAGTATCCGACACAATACAACGCTGAGCTGGGCATCACGAAGACCCCCATCCTGCTGGTTCAGGCGCCGCCGGCCCCGGACGAGCGACGGTTCTATCAGCATATCCTGTCGACGATCGGAGCGCCGATGTGGGGACGTCATACCGTGTCCGAACTTGAGATCCGTGCCCTCAGCCATTTACGAGACATGGACTTAAAGATGCTGATGATCGACGAAGTGCACAACCTGCTTGCGGGCAGTTACCGTGAGCAACGTCGGTTCCTGAACATGCTACGCTTCTTGGCCAATGATCTGTGCGCGTCACTGGTCGTCTTCGGTGTCAACGAAGCCCTCGAGGCCGTCCGCGGTGACGATCAATTGGCCCGTCGGCTAGACGAACACTACCTGCCGCTTTGGGACGACGACATTGAGTTCTCTCGACTCATCCAGACGCTGATTGCCGCGATGGCGCTCGAGCAGCGGTCAGGTCTGATGGTTGCTTCGCTTCGGACGATCCTGAAGGTGACCGGCGGTGTCACCTCGCGCGTGTTCATCATGATCAAGTCTTTAACCGTTGAAGCAATCGAGATGGGTGAGGAACGGATCACTGACGAGGCGGTTCAGTCCTGGCAGCCAATATGGGCAAAGCACGCCTGGAGCATTCCGCGTCAGCCCATGGCGGAGTTTGGGTGATCCTCAAACCGTTACCGCGTCGTCCGCTGCCGGTACGCGACGAACTGCTCTCGAGCTGGATCAGGCGATTGGCCCAGGCCAATCATTGTTCTGTCGAAGACTTCTGCGGCTATCTCGGATTGGGGCAGGGTAGGGTGCCGGAGCTTATGAAAGATCTCCGACAGGTGAACTGGGCTCGCCTCTGTTCGGTGGTTCAACGGACCCAGGATGAGATCGAGGCAATGACTCTTCCGGACACGACGCATTTACCCATGCAATGCATATCGCATGACGACTTCCAGATTTGCGAAAGCTGTAGGGATCAGAGGCCGGGAGTGATCTTACGGCACTGGCGTTTCGCCTGGTCGCTGACCTGCGGAAACTGTGGTCAAACCCTTGTGGCGCGGCATCCGTCAGATGGTCTATCAGACAGGCTGCGCCTCCGCGCTGCTCGCGGCGCAGCAGTGCTGAAGACCGCGGTTCAAGCGAACGATCTCAGACGCATGCGCCGGATTGGCCGTACGTTCGCTGTTCTGAAGATACTCGGTTTGGAATATCCTGCCTCGTTCGCGTCTCGGTACAAGTTGCAAAGATCAGAGGCACTCGCAGCAATCGAAGTGTGCACAAACCGTCCGTTGTTGGGCGCAGCGATCCTAATGTGCGGAAACGACAGAGCGTTCTGGGAACTTCGCCGCGCCTTTCCTCAACACCGACGGTTGATGGAGAAGGTGCGCAAGCTGTCGCAGGACCTCGAGAGACGTCTTCCGCGCCAACAGAAAGCAGAGGCTGCACCAAAGCAAGAAGCAGTCATAGCAATCCGACCAGTTGCGTCCGAAGGTGCCTTGCAGGCAGCTCGTCAGGCCATCTCTGAGCTCGGTCTCAATGCAGATCGTCAGGCGCTTCTGGCGCGAGCCGATACAATCTGGAAAAGCCAAGGCTGTGTCAGCCACTGACGCCGATGCCTGTGGATATATTGCAATTAAGGATACAAAAAACGCCGAAGAGGCGTCCAATCCGTAGAATCTGATTAATTAGGGTACAGTGACACGCGTATAGGTTATTGGCCTCATGCGGCCTGCTTTTGCAACGTCATTTTGGCTACGAACTCGTTTGGCGTGAGGTTGCCTAATGACGAATGCGGTCGGTTTTGGTTGTAGTCGTCCTTCCATGTTGTGATCTCTGATTTGGCCTCTTCGAGGGATGAGAACAGCGTCTCGTTCAGACATTCGTCCCGGAAACTGCCGTTGAAACTTTCAACGAAGGCGTTCTGGGTAGGCTTCCCCGGAGCGATATAGTGCCAGTCGATCTTGGTTTTTTGGCACCATTCGAGCACAGCTGAACTGGTCATTTCTGTTCCGTTATCACTGACAATTGTTGTGGGCATCCCACGCACCTGAATGATCGCGTCCAACTCCCGTGTCAGCCGTGCGCCCGACAACGATGTGTCCGGAACAAGCGCCAAGCATTCCCGGCTAAAATCATCGACCACGGCCAGCACGCGGAATTTGCGTCCATCTGTGAAGGCGTCAGACACGAAGTCCAAGGACCAACGCTCGTTGATTGTCTCTGGCACGACCATTGGACGTCGTGTGCCCAACGCTCGCTTTCCTCCGCCACGTTTGCGCACCTGAAGCCCTTCTTCGCGATACAATCGCCGCAGCGTTCCGGCCTACAAACGATCCCCCAGATCGTTTGCTTGACGGCCTCCAATTTGGTTCATACGGCAGCCTTGACGCTCCAGCATGATGTGAATGCGCCGGTAGCCGAAACGCCGCCGTTCGGCAGCGACTTCTTTCATGGCCTTGCGTAGCTTGGCATCGTCTGGCCGGGTGCTGCAATACCGCACACTCGACCGATCAACTGCCAGCACATTACACGCCCGCCGCTGACTCACCCCGTGCTGATCACACAGATGAACCACCGCTTTGCGCCTTTCGGTGGGCGTCACCACTTTCGCGACGCGACATCCTTAAGCATCGCATTGTCTAACATCTGTTCGGCCAACAGCTTCTTGAGCTTGGCGTTCTCGTCTTCCAGCGACTTCAGTCTCCGGGCATCTGACACATCCATGCCGCCGAACTTTGATTTGTATTTGTAAAAAGAGGCTGTGCTGATGCCGTGCTTGCGGCACAGCTCAGCTGTGGGCACGCCGCCTTCCTGTTCCTTGATCATGCCGATGATCTGTTCTTCGCTGAACCGTGACTTCTTCATTTTCCATCTCCAAAACTTGGGACGGATCCTGCTCAAAAATGGAGGAGATTTAAGGTCTCAGGTCACGCGATATCATCCCTAGACGGGGCGTGCGCGGCCTGCCCTGTGCAGAACTCGTGGCAACAGGACGTCAAACTCTGCCTCGGTCGCGAAACAGCCCGCGATCCTTGAGGGCAGGGGGCGGGGTAGGGGGCGTGTCACCAGCGTCTGACAGAGCAGGGTCTGCCACCGGGACGCGCTGCGCGGCACGTCCTGGTCTGAGCAATCGCCGATGTGAATGCGCGGTGTCCCCGCAGGCACCAGCTGCGCCGCCGCGTCAAAGGGCGCAGGGTCCGGCTTGGCCGCGCCAACCTCGTCCGACCCGATCCAGGTCAGCCCCTGCATCGGGTCCTGGGGAAGGCCGGAGCGTTCGGCCAGGAGGCGTCTGCAGGTTTGCCCATCGCTCCATCCCGTGTTCGAGACCACGGCCACCCTGTGGTCGGCAGCGAGCTGGGGCAACCGTCGCAGCAACCAGTCGTTGAGGTGCATCTGCTGATCCAGCAGGCTGTCGCTGAGGCGCCGGGCCGTATCGCGGAGGGCATCGTTATCGCTGGGGCGGTCGAGGCGCCGGGCGATGTCGCGGAGGCGGTCTTCAACCGACAGGGTGGCATGGGCGCGCCCGCCAAAGCGCCCCATCTCCTGCGCGGCAAGCGCGGGCGGGATCGACCAGAGGCGCGCCAGCAGGGCCGCGCGATTGCGACGGCTGGCGCCGCGATCCCGCGAGCGCACCAACGTGTCCCAGAAATCCAGCGTCAGGAGGGCGCGGGGCATGGCTCAGGTGGCTTGGCCCCGGTGGGCCTCGATATACTGGCCCGAGATATGCCGCGCCTCGGGGCTGGTTAGCATCTCAAAGAGCGCCAGGTTCTCGGCCACATCGGGATAGCTGGCCGTGCCCGCCGCAGCCGACCGGCGGAGGTTGAGGTCGACCTTGTGGCGACGGTGCTTGGCGTTCACGCCGCCCTCAAATGTGACGCCCACCGCATTGACGGTTACGGGGGCGGCCCGGAGCTCGGCAGCATAGCAGCGCGCCATATGGGACAGCGCGGCCTTGGTCACGCAGTAGGGGCCGAGATATCGCAAGGGCATCTCTGCTCCCTGGGAGCTGACCAGAACTACGGCGCCGCCCTTGGCCTTCATGCCGGGCAACAGGTGTCGCAGGATGGTCGCCGCGGCGCGCACGTTGATCGACCAGTTCAGGTCCCAGGCGGCGTCAGTCAGGCTATCGATGGGGCCGACACCCGCATCCGTGGCTGCCGCGTGGATAAAGGCGCCATAGGGGCTACGGGCGTTGTTAAGATGGGCGCCGAGCCGTTTCGACAGGGGCGCAGCGGAGAAGTCGGGGCAGCGCAGATGCGTATATCGGGGGTTGACGCAGGCCGCCGCACCGCGCGAGACCCCGGTGACCTGCCAGCCATCGTCAAGGTAGCGCTGTGTCAAGGCAGCCCCGAGATGGCCAGTGGCCCCAGTGATCATGATGGTCCGCAAGGGGGATCTCCATTTCGGTTTCAGTATCGATGAAAGCGGCCAACATCTCGGAGCAGCGCAGCATCATGGCGCGCGCCCGTGTGCCGTCGGTTGCATGGATCGGCAGGGCGGAGGCGATCAACGCCATCTCGATCAGAAAAATATCGCGGATCGGGCCTCCCTCCGCCTGCAGGAGGTGGTCAAGATCGGCAACCATCGCCGGGTCCACCCAGGGCAGGAAGTCCAGCTCCCACCGGTCCGGCCCGCGCGGGGTCAGGCGGAACAACCCATGGGCAAAGCAATCGTATTGAAAGTGATAGGAATGACGCAGCTTGGCCAGATCGTAGCGCACATCGCCCTCGCGCGGGTCGGCGGCCTGCCCGAAGGCGCCGCGCGGGTCAATCAGCCGCAGATGCGATCCGCCGAGCGACACCATGATGTTTGAGAAGTGGAAATCTCCGTGGATATGTCCCCAAAGCGGCCGGTCGGCGACAGGCTCGAGCCGGGTCAATAGCGCGTCGGCCAAAGCACGGAAGGGCGGCAGGCGGCAGCCGTTCACCCATTGGGGCCGTGCGGCCATGCGGGAAAGCTCGGGATCGGTGAGCAGGGTCTCCAGGCGCTTTCGGGTCTTGGTGACGAGCATGATACGCGCCGAGGCCCGCTGTGCCGCCGGGGGTGTTGCGATGTCGCCCCGGCTCCAGAACAGCGCACGCATCTGGGCGATCATGCGGCGCGTAACCTCGGGCAGCCGGTGGGTGATGCCGGGGTCGCTGAGCAGCGCCTCGGCGAAGGTCATCCAGGGGACATGCTCCAACAGCAAACCATCGCCTCGGCGACCGCGATAGAGGGCGAGGCGCGCCTGATCGGGCGAGAGGTGCTCGTACCAGGAGCGCTCCTGCGTGAGGTCGGCCTTGCGGGAGCGTTTGAGCACCTGCCCGCAGGGCAGGCGCGTGACGCTGTTGTGTGACCGTACGGTGAAGACGCCATCCAGCCACATGTCACATGTTTCGCTGTCGGGCGACCGGTTGGCGACAGGCCTGGCCCACAGCGCCGGACAGGCGCGCAGCGGCAGGCCCGGGGGGATCGGTCGCGGGACCGGGCGGCGGGTGATCACCAGTGCGCCGTCCGGGGTGTTGCGGATCCGTTCGAGCGTCTGCGGCCCGTCGCCGGGCCCCACCAGGGCCGATAGCGGGGTCTTGCCCGTCACCCACAGCAGGCGCAGCCGCCCTGAGCTGCCGCTGGCCATCTGGGTCAGGACCCGCTGCGCCCAGTCGGACGCAGTGTCGCAGCTGACATGGAGGGGCGCATCCGACGCCCCCTGCCAGCGCTGGCTGAGCAGGCGGATCAACGCGCGCAGCGCCTGCCCCCGCCGGGGCAGGTTCCGCAGGATCAACAGGGTGACAGTCGCGGCCATCAGGCGGCCCTATCCGCCAGCAGTAGGTGAGGCGCCCCGTTCGCGGTGCACCAATCCTCGACCAGCTGCGCGCCCAGGGTGGTTGGCAAGGGATCTCCGAAGGCGCCGAGCAGCGCCGCCAGCATCGCCCCGGTCGAATCAATGTCCCAACGTGGTGCGCGGCGCAGGATGGTCTGGCACAGGGTCTCGGGCTGACCAAAGCCGAAGGCCGCCATGGCGATGGCGAAGACGGGCGAGGAATTGGCACCCACATGCAGGCCGATGTAATGTTCCAACCGGTCGGCCATGTCGGCGACACCCCGCGCCCGGGCGCGCAGCTCCAGCGCGCTGCGCAGGGCGCACCAGAAGGCCGCGCCGCCATCGAGGATGTCGCGCAACTCCCGCTCCAGCTGCACGGTCTGCATCACGGCGTCGTCCAAAGTGTCCCCGGCCATGGCCCGTTGGAAGAGCAGGCCGAAAACAACGGCAGCCGTCAGCGCATTGTGATCGCCATGGGTAATCGAGACCAGCTTGACGGTTTCGAACACCAGTTCACCCGGCGCATCGGGGCCAGCGGCGTGGGCCGCGGCGAGACTGCGCAGGACGGCGCCATTGGTGGCGCCATCCACTGCCTGGGGAATGCGCCGGGGACAGGCTCGCAGCTTGTTGATCTGATAGCCCCCCCGGCTGTCGGAGGCCCGCAGCGCCGCGGCGTAGGCATCGCGGTTGATATGCCCGGCCGGGCCGGCCGTGCGCAGCGCCAGCAACGGTAGGATGGTATCGTCGCTGATGGCAAAGCGCGGATCTTCGGGGCGGCCGCCCGACAGGGCCACCTCGAGGAGGGCGGCGTCAGCGGGGGACAGCGTGCTGCGGCAGCGCTTGTCCACGAAACCGCCCAGTGCATCGCCCTGGGCCATGGCCCGCAGCGCGCGGCGCAGCGCGACCCGCACCCCGCTGGTGGGTGTGGCTGTTTCAGTCGCGGACATGGGGAACCTCCAGCTTGGCGCCGGTCAGACGCTCTATATGGGTCAGGGCGGAGTGGACATGGGGCAGATAGCTGGGGGTGCCAAAGGTGGCGTAGTAATCTAGCGCTCCGATCATGTGCAGTAGGGAATGGAAGCGCAGCGCGGGCAGCATGACCTCCGGGAAGGTGGTGCGCAGGCCCGTCAGTGCGGCGGGGCGCCGCCACAGGTCGAACCGCCAGGCCAGTTTGCCCAGGTCGCTGACGGCGGGGCCCCATTTGGCCTGATCGAAGTCCACCAGCGTCAGCTGCCCGGTCCCGCCGAGCAGCACATTCGCCGGTTTCAGATCATGGTGGAGCAAGCCGCAGGGCAGGCGCGGCTCCAACTGGGTCAGCCCATCAGCCAGGGCGTCGCGCAGCCGGGAGACCGCCTTGGCCGGACCCCGCACCGCGCCGATCCGCTGGGGCAGCTTGGCGGCGAGATAACTACGCCAAGTGTCAGCGCCCGTCCCTGCGCGTGTGCTCGGCGGATCGGCCAGGGGGCCAACACCCGCAGCCGGGATCGACTGAAGCTTTCGGATCAGGCCGAAAAGTTGCGGTAGCGCGGCCTGTCGCTGCGCATCGGGCAGCTGGTCAAGGGGCGTGCCGGGGCAATGGCCGATGGTATGGGTCAGGGTGGCCCCGTCGCTGTGCAGCAGGGCGGGCGCGATCCCGCTGCCGTCCAGCAGGGATAGAGCAATACGCTCGCATTCATAATTGGCGCGGCGGGCGTAGGTCTTGTGATAGGCCCAGACGGCGCAGTTGCGCAGGACCGGGCGGATGCGGTTTTCGTAACTGGAATCGGGGCTGGTAAGGGCGTTAGGCATGGTGCGCGACCTCCCGGTCCAGGCGATCCAGCAGGGATTGGCCATGGGCGCGGAAGTGGGCATCTTCGATCCGGCTGCAATAGAGCATGATGCCGATCACCGCCCAGAGCCGGACCGGCCAGAGCATCTCATCGGTCAGCGGCAGCCCCGCGCAACCGTCGCCGTAGCCCGCCAGAAAGGCCGCGCGCTGCGGCGGTGCCGCCAGCTCCCGGTCCCAGAGCTTGGCGAAATCCAGGATCGGATGGCCTGCGCGCGCATGTTCGAAGTCAAAGACACACAGAGTGTCATCCGGCAGGCGGCCCACATTTCGCAGCCCGAAATCGCCATGGACCAGCGCACAGGCCCCGCCATAGGCGGCAAGCCCGTCCTCGGCCAGGGCGCGGGTGGCTAGCCTGGTCAGGCGGGGCGCCTCGGGGTGGGTGCGAGGCAGGCGCGACATGCTGCGTGCCAAGACCTCGGCTAAGGTGACCGGAGGCGTCCCGAAGGCGGCTGGATCCTCGGCGAGGGTGCGGGCCCCGTGGTCGTGCAGCCCCCGCAAGGCGCGCCCCATGGCGCGGGCGTCCTCGGGGGCGGTGCCAAGGGGGCTGAGGTCGCGATGGGCGAAGATGATGGCGCAGCCCGCCGCCGGATCGTCGATCACCTCGACGACCGGCACCGCCAGAGACAATCCGACCAGCATCCGGGCCGCCGCGACTTCGTTGCCAAAGCCCGGCAGCGCACGGTTCATCGCCTTGACGAAGACCCGCGTACCGCTGCGGTGGTGGTGGTGGATCGAATAGGGACCATCGGCCCATTCGGCAGGCGACAGCCCCGCCAGCTCTTCGATCCGGCGCCGCCGCAGGTGCCAACGATTGGACGGGGCGGTCAACCGGCGGCCTCCAGACAGGTTTCCAGGATGGACATGGTGACGGAGACCGGCCCGACGGTCGGCTTTAGGTGGGTGCCGCGCATGACCTGGGCTAGGGCCTCGAATTCCTCGGCATAGCCGATCCGGCCATAGCCCCGATAGAGCGGCCCCTGTTCCCAGCTGAGCCCCGGACGGTCGCGCAACGTCCCCGGCGTGCCCGACCATGTGTCGGGGGGGAACACCTCCAACTGGCTGAGATCGCCCAGTTGCGCGACCGTCCCGTCGGAATAATACGTCGTGATCCGGGAGCCATAGAGCGAGCTACCCGACGAAAGGCTGAGATCCGCGCGCAGGCCGCCCGGCGCCGCTAGGACGATTTGGGCATGGACCCGGTTGTCCACCTGCTGCATGTCTTGGCGCGAGACCTCCGCGTCGCCAAGGTAGCTGACGGCATAGTCGATGGGATGGATGAACATGTCGGTAAAGGCCGTGGTCAGTCGACTGTCCTCCCAGCCGGGCCGTACGAGGACTTCGGGAAAGAAAGCCTGAATGTCCATGCGCTCAACCCGCAGGTCCCGCTCGGCGACCCAGGTGTCAAGGATGCTGCGGGCACGCCCATAGCGCCACATGGTGCCCACAAAGAGCGTGCTCTGCGCTTGCCGCGCTTGGTCGATCAGTGCCGCGCAACCATGGGAATCAAGGGCGGGGGGCTTTTCGACGAAGACATGCTTGCCCGCCGCCAGCGCCGCCGACGACACGCTGTAGTGCACATCGGGATCGGAGGCGACCACGACCAGATCGAAACGCCCCTCGGCCAGGGCGGTCCCGATGTCGGCATAGAGTGTCGCCGAGGGCAGCCGCTCCGCCAGGAGGGCGCGCGCCTGCGGGTCGGGGTCGACCCCGGCCACGACCTCGAAATCGGCGGAGGCGAAGATATTGGGCAGCAGGCTGCGCAGCATGTGGCGCCCGAGGCCGACGCAGCACACGGCAATGCGGTCAGTGGTAAGGATATCTTTCATCTCAAATGCTCCTGATAGTCGCGGATCTGTTGGGTGGTCCCGAGGGGGGTGAACCCGGCGGCGGGGTGGAGGGTAACCGGGTCGCTCCGTGCGATCAGGCCGTTGATGGCGGACGAAATGAAATGTTCGGCGGCATCGGGTTGATCGGAGATGGCCTGCGCCCCCGCCTCGATCAGCATCTGGCCGGTCGCAAAGAGATATGTCCCTGTCGAGGCATGGGGCGTGATGCGCCCGGTCTTTTCCAGCAGCGCTGTAATCCGGCCCGCTGCGGTCGCCTCGGCATAGCAGAGCGCCGGATCGTGGGAGCCAGCGCAGACGACGCGACAGGCGGCGCTGTCGAGACCGGCGAGGGCAGCGCTCAGGTCAAACCGCACCAGGGTGTCACAATTATGGACAAGCACAGGCGCGGCGCGGGCCGGTGCCCCCTGATCGGAGGTGAGATACTCCAGTGTCGTGGCAAGCTGACCGGGCAGCACGGCGGGCACGATATGGATCTGCGCCGCAGGCCAGCGGGACCGCAGCCGCGCCGATAGGTCGAGGCGGGCCTCATGCTCGCGCAGGATGATGAAGACCAGCGTCACCGCCGCGAGGCTCCGCCGTGGCAGGAAGGCCAACGCAAGATCCAGAATGTCGAGCCCCGGACTGACTGGGATCAGCATCTTCGGGGTCTCGGGCCAGCCATCCTGTGTCCGGGATCCGCGTCCGGCCATGGGAATGATGATATGGGGTTTGATCGGGGCGGAATTCATCGCGGAGTCTTTTCGTGGATGGCAAAGACCGGGGCGCCGCGGCGACGTTCCACCCAGACAGTTGCGGTGATGGCGATGCGGAAGGCGGCTTCGGTCAGCGTGGCAAAGGGCGCCAGCAGCCAGTCCCGCAGGCGAGGCGGGGCGATGGTGTCCTCCAACAGGCGTATCCGCAGCACCAGCAGCGTGAGCGAGACCAGCGCCTCGCCTAGCAGCCCCCCGCAGAGCAGCGCGACAGCCACGCCGGGTGCCGGACCTGCCAAGGCCAGACACAGCAGCAGACCGCCCGCGATGCGCAGGACCGGAGCGCCATCTGCGAGATAGGACCCCAAGAGGCGAAGGTGGGGTGCTCGGGCGGGGTTTGGCCTCGGGTTGGTTGGGAGCATCGCGCGCCGCTCCCGCTCCATGCCGTAGACCGCCCGGAAGATCCGGACGAACTGGCTGACCAACAGGCGCGGCGCGGCCGGTTCGGGGCTGACCAGCGGCACCCGCAGGATGCGCCGAGGCGTGCCGACCCAATCGAGCCGATAGCCCAGGGCAACATCGTCGTTGTGGGCCGGAAATCCGCCCACCCGGTGCAGCGCCCCGGTTCGGATCATCAACCCATTGCCCATGGCGGGCCGGATCAGGCGGGTTCCGGTGCGACCGCCTAGGCCCGCCTCGATCAGCAGGTTGCGCTCGAAATGGGCCAGGGAATGGAGCCATGGCAGAACCTCGGCGGCGCTCCGAGCGGAGCGTACCGGATAGATGGGAACCGTCTGGCATAGGTCCGCGCCGGCGGTGTCGGTGGTCAGCATCTCGGCGATCAGGCTGGACGGGGGCCGGGCGTCGGCGTCAAAGACCACCAGCCAAGCATCGTCGGGCGCCAGCACCTGGTCACCTTGCAGCAGGTGGTTCAGCTTGTCGGATTTGCTGCGCACCCCGGCAGGCGCATGGAGGAGCGCGATGTCTCCCTCCTCCGCCCGGAGGGACTGGGACAGCAGGTCTCGGGTCGAGCGCCCCTCGTGGGGGCCATCGGCGGCGGGGGCCTCGTGGGCGCTGGTGACGTAGCGCACCCGGATCTGTCCGGCAAAGAGGTGCTCCAAGGCGCGGAAGTGGGTCAGGCTTCGGGCAACGATCGCCTGCTCGCCGTGGCAGGGCAGGGCGATGGTCAGGCGTCTGCGGGCCTGCATCGGTACGGGCAGGCGGGCACGGGCAGGGGCGATCAGTCGCCGGGCCATGCGCCCGAGCGCCGCGCTCCGCACGAGGGACGCGACCAGCGGTAGAGCCATGGCGCCCGCCTCAAGCATGAGTCTTGGCGGGCAGGTCCGCGCGCAGGGTGTCAAGGCCAAGGCCGTTGAAATCGCCCGCCACTCGATGGCAGGGCAGCGCGGCCAGCGCCGCCGCCAGGGCCGCGCGACGGGCCGGTGTGACGGCCTGCCCCAGGCCCAGCCAAGCGTCGGGGTAATGGTCATCCAGGCAGGTGATGTTCTCGACAATCACCGCGCGGTGGTCGGCGCCCGCCACCGACTGGACGGTTGCGGCGGCGCCCTGGGGGTCAATGGCGGGAAACAGGCAGCCCGCCACCCCATGGCGCGACCCGGCACCTTGCAGGCCGAAGTGGTCCAGGATCTCGCGGCGGGTCAGCTCGACCTTCTGGTTGATGCGGAGGTCGGCGCTGTCTTCGGGGCGCAGCTTTTGCGGGCGCGACAGCCTGGTGAAATCGAGCCTCCGCCCCGCGCCCAGCACCGCCAAGAGCGTTCCCGTCCCGAGACGCGCGGGCATGGGCCATTCGGTGACCTCCATCGCCCCGGAGCCATCCAGAGAGATGAGGCATTTGTCGTTGCTGAGGTAGCGATAGCCCAACTGACAGAGACGCATCAGCAGGCTGGACTTGCCCGCGCCCTTGTTGCCGATGATCAGCAAGGCGCGGCCATCGGAGTCGACCGCCGCCGCCGCATGGAGCAGGTGCCCGCCCGTGTCATCCCAGTCACGGCGGCTGATTTCCCGCATCAGGCGCAGGCAATTTAGCATCAGGTACAGGCGCGTGCCCGCGATCAGCGTGAACTGGCGGCCGGTCTGCGTCACGATATGGCGGTCGTTGTGATAGCCCTGCCCCGACAGGTAGACGGATTGCGGGCCCAGGCGGCGGCGCTGATAGGTAAACCCTTTCTTTGGCCGAACCTCGCCTGCTGCGCCCGCCGGGGGGGCGTCATGGGTCAGGCCGGGAACAAGGACACAGGTGATCTGTGTCGTGGCGGTGCCATCCACGTCACAGGCATCTGGTGCCAGGTAATCCGCCATCGCGGCCTCGAGCGCGAGGCCGCCGTCGTGAATGTCGAACAGGGTCTTGCCGATCCGCAAGGTCATTGTGTGATCTCCGGTAGGGGCGCGGGGCCAAGGCTGGGCAGGGGAAGCCCGAGGTGGGTGGCCAAGGCGCGGACATCGGGCGTCGGCGGGGCGGCAGGGCCCGTGGCGGGCGACAGGACGGAGTCCAGAAATGCCCCGAGCGTCGAGGACGCGACCGACAGGCTGCCGCCCTCGGACAGGGCAAAACAGGCACGCTCTGAGGCAAACAGGCAGATCGGGCCGGCGACCGGCAGCCCGTCGGGACGGGCCCAGGCCGTCGCGGACAACTCACGCCCCAAGGCCAGCGCCGCTGAGAGGCATTGCACATGGGCCAATAGGCCGATCACCCGCGCGAGCCGTGTCTCTGCCCGAGGAGGCGGCGAACCTTCTGTAAGGGTGATGTGCCGATCATAGCAGCGGGCCAGGACGGCGGCCTCGGGGGCGGCCCGGAGCAGCCGCGCGGCAAAGCGCTTGCGTTTGGCAGTCAGGTCACCCAGCAGCACCAGCAACGCATTCAACTCGGAGCCGACGAGGCGATTGGCCGCCTCGACCCCATAGGAGATATCGCTCGCCTGCCGGGCCCCGGCGAGATCCCAGTATTCGTTCAACGCCACCGTCTTGAACCCGCGATGGGCGGGCAGGCGGAGGGCCGCGATCCGGTCGGCATCCCACATCAGCGCCGCGCTGGCGGTGGTGTGCACCACGGGGACACCATGGGCGATCTTGCCCGCCCGACGAATGGCGCCGACCGTGGGCACCTCGCGGCGCGCCTGCGTCTCGATCTGGTCCAACGCGTCGGGGGTCAGAACCCAGGTCTCGACGGTGCGATCCCCACAGCGGAGCGCGCGATACCCCTCGGCGGGGGTCTCCCTGGTGGCGCGGCAGATGGCGACCACATCAACGTCGGAATGACGATTGTCGAACCCCATGGCATGGGAGCCGGTGAGAGCGGCATGCAGCAGACGGTCGCCGAACGCCTCGGTCAGAACCTCTGGCAGGGCATCGGCGAGGGATGGGTCTGTCATAGGCCCTCCTGTCGCAACAGCAGGGTTTCGAGCGCGGTGGGCAACAACCGGTGGTCGCCTGCGCGAATGGCCCGCAGGTCATACCAACGGGCGACATGCTGCATCCCGTCGCTTTCGGTAAAGGTCAGGCTGTCGCCATCGGCATAGGCGCCATCGGCAAAGGTTACATCGGCGACAAAGACAATCTCATGGCCCAGGGCGCCCCCATGGGTGAAGATATTCTCGATCACGCGGGGGCGCGCGATAGTGGCAAGGGTGACGCCAAGCTCTTCCTGGAATTCACGGCGGAGGGCGTCTTGCCAAGGCTCGCCGAAGGTCAGGCTGCCGCCTAGGGGGCGGACGCCCACGGGCGTGCCGTCATCGGTGACGATGGGCGCGGCCAGAAGGCAGGATTCTTTCCAGTGCAGGCCGAACGCCTTGACCCGGATGCGCGCGGGCGGGCGCCAGATATGGCCAGACGACGGGGCGCCGGAGGTTGGGGCAGGGGGGGTGATCTGGGTCATGATCGCTCTTTGCTGAGGCGTTGTGGTGCGGTGTTCAGAGGTCCGAAGAATAGGTCCAGCAGGCGCGCATCCGCCGCCACCGTGGTCAGGGCGTAGCGCGACAGCGCGGCAAGCTGGTGGTCGAGCGTGGCGATGGCTGCGACGCTCTGACGGCGCAGATGGGGGACCATCGCTGCCAGCTCGGGCGCACGTGGCGGCAGCAACAGCACAGTCCGCGCGGTGGCCAGCGCCGACAGGACAGGCGCGGCGCTACGTACATCTTCGGCCTGGGGAAAGCCATAGGCCCTCAGCAGTCCGACCGCAGGCGCGCGCCCGTTCATCACCGCCAGCACAGGTTCGAGGGCATTGGGAAAGGTGACGCGCACATAGGGCGACAGGTCGACTTTGGCGCAGGCATCCTGGGGCGGCGTCCGGCCGGTCAGCGCACCATAGGCATTGGCCTGTGCCATCGTCTCGGCCTGCCACAGCAACTGCGCGAGGTTGGTCACCTCTTCGGCGGTTGGAGCGTTGTCCGGCGGGTTGGTTTCGGCGGTGGCATAGGGCTCCGGCGGGTCGAGCATCAGGGCGATGACCGTGGCTATCATCTCTGGCGGGCCTGCGCAGACTTCCTTGCGGCCGATCAGCTGGCCCGAGATCTCGGCATCGCGGGCCAGGTCGTGCGCGGTCAGCGCCTGGCCCGCCGCCAGCCCGTGCCGGTGCAGGAAGCCGAGCGTGCCCTCATAGATACCATGGGCGACCTTGGCCGCCCCCGCGATGCTGGGCGGCGGTGACAAGGGGCCATCGGGCGTCGCGGTCAACAGCCAAGCCTTGGGCGCGTGATAGGCCGCATGGGTGGTGCGTAGCAGATGCAATGCCCGATTGCCGTGCCCGACCTGCGCCCGACGGGCCCGTGACAGCGCCGCCAGCCAGTCGAGGGCCGTCTGCTTGTGGGCCAGGAACTGCCGCAGCGCGGCGACATTCATCAGGTGCGCATGGCCGTCACGCGACCCCGCATAGCTGCAGGGGCGATAGTCGGAGGAGGCGGGCGGCCACCGCAGAGAACGCCCCTCAAGCAGCGGGCGGCCTGTGTCGTCGCGGGCCTCCATCGGGGGAAAGAAGCGCATCACCCCGCAGGCAAGCACATGTTCGAGGTCGACCGGGAAGGCCGGAGCAATGGGCGCGGCGGGCGTGACCCCGGTGGCGGCGGTCATGGGGTTACCTCCGTCAGGCTGCGCTGATCGGTGTCGAGGTGCAACACGCGATCCGCTTCGGCGATAGTGGAGGCGCGGTGCGCCGTCATCAGAACTGTAAGGCCCTTGCGGCGCAGGTTCTGGAAAATCCGGGCCTCGGTCGCGCCGTCCAGGTTGCCGGTGAACTCATCAAGGACCAGCATGGCGGCCTGTCTATAGAGCGCACGCGCCAGGAACAGCCGCTGACGCTCGCCCGCGGACAGGGTGACGGACCCGCCCGAAATGATCGTATGGAGCCCGCCCCGTGTGCGGGCGATGAAGTCATCTGCGCAGGCGATTTCACAGGCCTCGGCCACGCGGGCCATGTCCGGCTGGCTGGAAAAGCTGGTGATGTTTTGCAGCAGTGTCCCGGTGAAGAGCTGATCTTCCTGCATCACCGCATTGGCAATGCCCGACAATTGCTTGCGGGTATAGCCGGGCAGGGGTGCGCCCTGCCAGTGGATCGTGCCCTTCTCGACCGGGTACAGCCCCAGCAGCAGCTTGAGCAGCGTGCTCTTGCCCGCGCCCGAGGGTCCGGTGATCGAGACAATCTCGCCGGGGCGGACCTGAAGGCAGACGCGGCGCAGAACACGGGGCAGGTCGGGCGCATGCCGATAGGACAGGCCACGGACGTCCAGCAGGAATTCCGCCTCCGGTTTTGACTGCGGGCGGTTGGCCGAGGAGCGCACGGGACGATCGAAGTCAGACATGGCGTCCTGCGGCTCCAGCGCGAGGACGCTGATATTCGTGAGATAGAGGTCGATGTCCCAAAGGCGTCCGATTTTCTGGGTCAGCGAGGCCAGCGAGACGGTGACCAGCAGCAGATAGAAGGACATCGCGAAGAAAGCGCCGAGCGTAAGCGCGTCGGACAGATAGGCCCCGCCGGCCAGAGCCACGATTGACAGCCGTCCCACGGCCAACAACAGATCCCCCCAAAGCTCGACCCGGCCATCGACCTGCCGCAGACCTCCGACGAATTCTGCGGCGCGGCGGTAATTGGTCTGCCATATCAGGTCGCGGACGGATTCCATGCCGTGGATTTTGATCGCCTGAATGTTGCGCAGGTTTTCCCGCAGCGCGGTATTTTCGATGGCATCCAGGATCGACGATTGCCGCAGCTTGTGATGGCGCGCGCCCATGATCGTCAGCACACTTGCCACATAAACAACCGTCAGGACCAAAAGGCCGAGGCCAACCCAGAGGTTAATGGCAAGGCAGAGCACAACAAGAACGCTGAGGGTGAATATTTCAACAACGGCATCAATACAGCCATCCGAAATCAGCTGGCGAATGGAGCGGAGCGAGGCAAAATGGGCAGAGAGGGTGCCGGTCGATTTCCGCTCGAATACGCGGAAATTCATGCGCAGGACGAGGCGATTGAGAAACCGCGCCAATACATAATCCATATCCGCGACCAGGTGATCGGTCAGACGCCGTTTGAAAGCCTTGAAGACTGCCACTAGGGCCAGCACGCCAACGGCCAGCGCCAGGGCGGGCAGGATCAGGCTGCCGTTGCGCGGTAGCAGGATCAGCTCAATGAAGGCTTTGATGTAGAGCGGAAACAGAAAAAGACCGATCTGCGCCACCAGGGCCACGGCGGCGATTGCCAGCAACCGGCGCCCGATATCGGGAACGGCTCGCAGGACCGAGGGAATGGTCAGTGTCGACAGCCGCCCGATCTCAACCTTTGACTTGCCGGGCCGGAACTCCACCACGATGCCGGTAAAGCGCGCCGAAAGCTCGCTGAAGCCGAGGGTGTATTCTCCGAAGGCGGGGTCCTGGATGTGAAACCGGTTCCCCTCCATCAGCTTGAGGACCACGAAATGATACATACCGAAATGCAGGATCGCGGGCGTGCGGAGCTGCCCGAGCTGCGCAGGCTCCGCCCGCAGGGCCTTGCCGCGAATGCCGATCTGTTCGGCGATGACCAGCAGATCCACCAGGTTGGCCCCATCGGCGGGCGTCGGAAAGCGCGCCTTGAGCATGGCCAGATCGGTCTTGCGGCCCAACAGATCCGACACGATAGCAAGGCTGACGATGCCGCAGTCGGCGCGGTCTTGTTGCAGATGCGGGCGGGCGAAATGCTTCATGACCGGCGCCCCGTGACCAAGTCTATTAAGCGGATAGGGGCCCCGGTGACATGGCCATCGGTCGCACCCTGCCCGACGGAGGGCGGCAGGGACACGCGGGCATTGAGCTGCCCAGTGGAGGGGTCACGCCAAAGCGTCCCCAGCGGAAGCGGGGCAGATGTCGTCCGGTCGAAAAAGCCCGCGCCCCGGTCCAATCGCAGGGCCAGATCGGCGGGGGGCACATTCGTGAGCGTCGGAGGCAAGGCGAAGGTGAAGGCAGGCCCCGCCTCGATTAGCGTCACGTGGCCGGTCACCGGAAAGCTGCGGTCGATGGGACGCAACCCGGCCCAGACCAGGCTGCAGAGTACAAGGACCGACAGCGCGATCAGTAGTGCGGCGCTGCCGCGTCTTTCCTGGTGAATGGTACACTCAATAAAGGCGGCCTCATTGGTGGCGTTCAGGGCCGCCTCGCGAAAAAGATCGTGGGCGATTGTACTGCGCAGGCAGTCAGGAACGTTCGACATGGACAATGCGGTACCTCATATGATACGTGGACAGACCGCCTGAGGCAAACTCCTCACCCGGAAGCCGAGTGAGGAAATCGTCGTTAGACGTTGAAGCCACCGCCGCCGATGCTTTCGGAGAAGCGGCCGCCGGACACCATCAGCATCTCTGCAACCGAGAGCTCGCGGATGGCCGGCGTTTCCTTGCGGCCTGCTTTGGTTTGTTCGATCTTCATTACAGTCTCCTGTCATTGATGATTGTCGAGACAAGGAGTTGCCGCGACAATCCAATAGGTGGGTGAATGTTCGAAACCTGTCAATCAGACGGGATCGGCAATTCGGTCATGCGAGGAAATTTGCCGATTTGGAAAGATATTCCAAATTATTCGGCAATTCCCTGCCAATGGGCCTGTTGCATTATTGGGCTGAGGCTTGGTGGATGTCAGAGTGGAATACTGGGTCATGCCGCCTTACCCCTTTTCTTAGCGTCCACGACGGTGCGAAGCTGTTGGTGCGCAGGTGGCGAGGGTTCTGTCGCAAGCTTTCATCGAATGCAAAAGATGAGATGTTGATCGTTGGTTCACGCCGTAAGGCTGGCGAAGAATACGAATGGGCATCCTTTTCCGAGTTGTGCTTTCCTTATCATGCGTATCCTCTCGATCCCGTCCAAAGTTTCCGCAGCTGAACCCAATGACCTGAACGCCATTATTGGCGCAATGCGTCTTTTCACGCCGCGATGATCCTGCTCGAGGATGTTGTTCAGATATTTCGAGCGGTAGACCCGGATCCGACGTGGTGAGCCAACGTCCTTGAGAGCAGCGTTCATCGCCTTCAAACCCGCCGTGTTCGCGCCGCTTTCGTCGATGACACTGGCCGACGGCAGGCCGTTTGACAAGATTGCGTTCACCAAACACTGTAGGGCAGCTGCTTCATCACACTGTTCAGAAAGCATGAAATCAAGCGTTTGACCGTCTCGGTCAACAGCCCGATACAGGTGACACCACGCTCCGCGCACCTTCAGGTAGGTTTCGTCTAGACGCCATAATGTCGAAGTTAGCGTTTTATGTTTTTAGTCTTCGGACGCGATCGCCGTGGCGTATTTAACCAGCCAGCGGTTCAGCGTCGCGTGATCGACCACGATGCCACGCTCGGCAAGGATCTCTTCGTGATTTCGGTAGGATACGCCGTATTTGACGTAAAAGAATAGAGCGTACAGAATGGCATATTTGGGAAACTCTGCGCCTTTGAACGACACCATGAGTCTAACCTCAGATAAATTTCAAGCAATTTGATAGATCATTCTGGTAAAGTTTGCGACAGAACCATTGCGCGCTGAGAATAAATCCGTTGTTGAATGAGGGTTTCGCAATTCAAATTGAAAGCCTGTGCGAATTTTCGCCCATTGCGGGAAAAATAAATTGAAAACCCGATCGCCGAGATATTTAATTATCTTGCCGATTGCAGCGGCTGTGGTCGCCGACAACGGTTTACTTGTCAAACAAAGGAGCCCTAGACATGTCCAAAGAGACCAAGACAATCACTAAACAACCCGCGATCCGTAAGCTGACCAAAGAAGAGATGCTGATGGTTTCCGGCGGCCGCGGTGCTTCGAATAGCAATAGCTGTGGCTGGTGCTAAGCAACGTGGCCCCCCCTGATCATGGTCAGGGGGGGCTGTCGCAACCTTCATCAGAATGATTTATCAAATCGCCTGAAATTTATCTGAGGTTAGACTCATGGTGTCGTTCAAAGGCGCAGAATTTACCAAGTATGTCATTCTGTACGCTGTATTCTTCTACCTCCGCTATGGAATGTCGTACCGCGATCTGGAAAAAATCCTATTGGAGCGCGGCATCGAGGTCGATCACGCGACGCTGAACCGCTGCGTGGTCAAATACGCCACGGCGATCGCGTCAGCAGCCCAGAAACACATAGCCCGGACGGCATCTTCGTGGCGCTTAGACGAGACCTATTCGAATGTGCGCGGCGAGTGGTGCTACCTACATCGCGCTGTGGATCGCATGTCGGCCAAACTCCTGTGTGATCGACAAAAGTGGCGCGAACACGGCGGGTTTGAAGCCGATGAACACAGCATTGAAGAACGTTGGCTCACAGCGTGGGATCCGGGTCTACAGATCGAAGCGTCTGGAAAACATTCTCGAACAGGATCATCGCGGCGTGAAAAGACGGGTAGGGCCAATGATGGGGTTCAAGTCCTTTTCATCAGCGGTGGCAACTTTGGATGGGATCGAGACAGCGCACATGATCAGAATGGGTCAACTCGGAAAAAGCTACCGACTCACTATCTCCGCAAGTCTTGCGGCGTGAGTCAACGATCAGCATTTTGTTATCACATCGGGTGAAAGTTTGCGACAGAACCATACATCTTTGAAACGATTGAAGAGGCCCAAGACCGAGCAACGGAATGGCTTTGGACTTACAACAACGAGCGACCCAACATGGGTATCGGCGGCGTGACACCCGCAATGAAGCTCAAAACAGCCGTGTGAGTTCTACGGCTGAGCCCCATAGATGGAGGATTACCATTGAACTGTCAGGACTCGCTGCGGGTCCCAGCTAGAGGTGAGATATGTCCCGGATTAACTATGATGAATTGTCTTTTGATGATGAAGATGAACTACGATTTCCACGCCCGACCAAACAAGGGTTTGATGATATTGTCGAGCGTGCGGTGTCACGCCGTGGCTTTCTTGGTGGGGCCTTGGCGTTTGGGTCTGGCGCTGCCGTGATGGGTACGGGATTGTTGTCCAGCACGTCTGCGCAATCGCAACAAACATCTCGTTTTGCTTTTGACCAACTTGCTCCACAGACCGATGGTACAGTGCATGTGCCGGATGGATATGAGTGGGATGTGTTTGTTCGCTGGGGCGACCCACTTTTTTCCGATGCACCGACATTCGATCCTGCAACAGGAGTACCGACCGAAGGGTCTGATCGTGTCTTCGGGGAAAACACGGACGGAATGGAATTGTTTCTGGTCGGTGACGCTGAACTGTTGGTCGTGAACTCCGAATTTGTGAACGCCGGTATCAACCTGCCCGTCGAACAGGACGGCAAGCCAATTTCGGCGGATGACGTGGTCCGCCTGCAGAATTTTCAGGGCGTGACAGTGATGGAAGTCACCGAGAGCGAAGCTGGCTGGGAGGTCGTTATCGACAGCCCCTACAACCGCCGTATTCACCACCGCAGTGAAATGCTGATTGATGGCCCCGCTGCTGGCCATGACTTGCTGAAAACTAGTGCGGACCCTACGGGTACGGTGTCTTTGGGTACGTTTAACAATTGCGGGTCTGGACGCACTCCCTGGGGCACGTATCTGACCTGCGAAGAAAACTTCAACGGGTACTTCGGCACAACGGCCGAACTGTCCCTTGGTGAAGCGACAGCCGCAGGTTTTGCGCGCTACGGTGTGAATACCGATGTTGATCCAGGTCGCTACAACTATCATCGGTTTGACCCGCGTTTTGATCTGTATCAAAATCCGAACGAGCCGCACCGCGCGGGCTTCATCGTTGAAATCGACCCCGCCAACCCAACATCCACGCCAGTCAAACGCACAGCCCTTGGGCGTTTCAAACATGAAAATGCGGCGTTGGTGATCGCACCGGATGGGCGCGTCGTCGTCTATATGGGCGATGATGAGCGTGGCGAATATATTTACAAGTGGGTCAGCCGCGACGTCTACACACCCGGCGGTGATACATCCACATTGTTAAACGAAGGTCAGCTGTTCGTTGCTAAATTCAACGACGATATGACTGGCACTTGGATCGCGTTAACACCCGAGGACACGGGCATGTCAGAGGCAGAAATCGCCATCTTCACGCGCACGGCCGCCACCCAAGTCAGCGCAACGACCATGGACCGACCCGAGTGGGTTGCGGTTAACCCTACAGCGATCGAGGCCTATTGCTGCCTCACCAACAATTCGCGTCGTGGTGCGACAAATGACGATGGTTCGATCCGCACCAATGCTGCGGGCGTACCAATGGTGGTGAATGCACCAAACCCTCGCGAAATCAACAACTATGGCCAAGTCGTGCGCTGGCGGCCACATAACGACGATCATGCGGCGTCCACATTTGACTGGGACCTTTATGTGATGGCGGGCAACCCGACCGTCTATACCGATGGGCTCTATGCGGGTACCGCCAACATCAATGCGGGCAACCTGTTTAACTCGCCCGACGGGATGCAAATCGACACCACTGGCTTGATTTGGATCCAAACAGACGGCAACGACGACAATGAAGGCGACTTCCTTGGCATGGGCAATAATCAGATGTTGGCTGGCGACCCTGTGACTGGCGAAATCCGGCGCTTCCTAACGGGGCCGAATGGGTCCGAAGTGACGGGTCTGACGTGGTCAGCGGATCGTCGCACGATGTTTGTCGGCATTCAGCACCCCGGCGCACCGTTCCCCGACGGGGAGGGCGCGTTGCCGCGTTCCGCCATTGTGACGGTAAAACGTAGGGATAACGCTCTGGTCGGATAATTTGAAAGAATCTCAGGCGCATATAAGTGCCTGAGATTCTGCGGCGTATAAGCCTCAAGCTAAAAACTTGCTCAGCCAATGGGGAGTGGACAAAACGAGGGGGTGTTCGTCTATGCTGGCGGTTTCCCAGCGAAAGAATTGCCATGGATGTGCGCATCATTGTCGAGACAACATTTGAGAACGGAACGATAAGGAAGCGGCGCCTTGGACGCTTGTCTAGGGTCAGGACCCATTGATTTTCGTAGGATTGCGTGATTCATGGCTCAAAAACGAGCGGTGAACATGTCTGATCTTTTCTGGCTAACGGATGCGCAGATGACGCGTCTTGAGCCCTTCTTCCCGAAGTCCCACGGCAAACCTCGCGTCGATGACCGGCGTGTGTTGAGCGGTATTATCTTCAGCAACCGCAATGGCTTACGGTGGCGTGACGCACCAGCAGCTTATGGTCCGCACAACACACTCTACAACCGCTGGAAGCGGTGGAGCGATAGGGGCATCTTCGCCCGGATGATGGCTGACCTGGCGTCCGAGCACGGCGAACAGAAGTCCGTCATGATCGATGCGACCTATCTCAAGGCCAACCGAACAGCGACCAGCATGGGCGTGAAAAAGGGGGGCGTGAACGCCTGATTGGCCGAACCAACGGCGGCATGAACACAAAGTTGCACGCCATCTGCGAAAGCAAAGGCCGCCCGCTGAGCCTGTTTGTGACCGCTGGACAGGTCAGTGATTACATCGGCGCGCGAGCGTTGTTGAGCAGCCTGCCGGATGTTGACTGGCTGCTCGGGGATCGCGGCTATGATGCCGACTGGTTCAGAGAAGCGTTGAAAGACAAAGGGATACGCGCATGTATCCCTGGCCGAAAGCAGCGGAAGAAAACCGTCAAGTACGACAAACGCCGATACAAGCGTCGCAACCGCATCGAGATCATGTTCGGCAGGCTCAAGGATTGGCGGCGTGTGGCAACCCGATACGACCGTTGTCCCAGAGTATTCCTCTCGGCCATCGCACTGGCTGCGCTCGTTATCTACTGGCTGTGAAACTCAATGAGTCCAGACCCTAATTGTAGGCAACGCTTCAGAGGAAGGAGCGGGTGAAGATGAACTGGATCCCCCTCTTGGCATAGACGCACTCTTGAGCATAGGTGGCATTATCCTAAATTGACCGCTTAACGCTTCCAACTCCTGATCCCGCTTTCTGGCGAAATTCTGTTGCTGCTTATCGGGGTCGCCGATGTGCTGAACATTATTACATAAACTTCATTATGCGTTTCAAATCATTGTAGCAGGCACATTCTAAACTAGGTTGCGACACTTCCTCTATCTTGCTGAAAAAGCAAGGAGAACAGACATGGCGCATACAGAGCTGGATTTGCGTGAGAGACGCATGATCGAAGACATGCTCAATGCTAAAATTTCGATCAGCAAAATTGCGGCTGAGCTTGGCAGACACCGTTCAACTATCTACCGCGATATAAAGCGGAACTTCTACACGGATGGTGAACTGCCAAATCTCAGTGGCTACTACGGTGTGATTGCTCAGCGGAAAGCAGAAGCGCGACGTGCGCGACGGCGCAAATTGGTCCGTCTCCCCAAGCTTCGGATGGCCGTGATCACCCAGTTGAAGGAAGGCTGTGCGGCGAACCGATCTTGCGCGTCAACGACTGCGGCGACGTGCAGATCTTTGTGAGTGTCCACTCCCCCGACAATTGGTTGCTCACTTTGTTCTATGCTCATCCAAGTCTCCCATTTAAAGTTGGCATAGGTCTTCCGCGGTAGCCTCTTGGACAAGACAGCAACGTGACAAGTGTCAGGCCCTTCTCGGGTCACAAGGCGACAATCGAGGAATACCCTCGCCGCAGGGCAACCCGGGCGGTCGACAGGTCCGGGGAAAGACATGATTGCCGATCAGAGTGTGGGTCAGACCACGCCGGAATGCCCTGCGGCACCAATGACGATAGCAGTCCATCGCTGTGTGGGTCAGACCGCCCGCGCCAAACTGGCACCTACATACTTGCTATCGGTATGGTGAATGCAGCCCTTCGGTGGCCGTCGCAACGCAATCGCCATGTTCAGTGCCCGGATGGCGAGATCACGTTTCATTCGGTTGCTGACAGCCCAGCCAATGACGCGCCGGGAATGCAGGTCAAGGATGACAGCCAGATAGAGCCAGCCTTCGCGGGTCCACACATAGCTGATGTCGCCCGCCCATTTCTGATTGGGCGCATCTGCGTGGAAGTCCCGGTTCAACAGATTGGGCGCGATATTGAAGACATGGTTGCTGTCCGTGGTTGCTTTGAACTTCTTGTTCCGCTTCGGCCAGCTTACGGCCATAACGCTTTTGATCGACATGCCCGAGATCGGAAGCATGGACAACAAGCAGGCTGCCAGCCTGGCTGGACTGGCCCCAGTCTCGCAAAGTTCCGGGAAATGGCAGGGAAAAGAAAGGATCCAAGGTGGTCGGGCCCAGTTGCGCAAAGCTCTGTACATGCCAGCGCTCGTAGCCACACGCGTGAACCCGGACATGACAAAAAAGTACAATCAGCTTACCAATGCAGGAAAAGAGGAAAAAGGTCGCGCTGACCGCCATCATGCGGAAGTTGCTCGTCATGGCAAATGCCTTGCTACGCGGCAATCGCATGTGGACCGAAACTCGGCCTTGACCAAGACGGATACTCCACCCATCTGTCCAAGAACGCATGCAGGCGACCGCGGTCGCTCAATGCGGAGTGGTCAAACCATATCGACCGCAACAGTTGAGCAAACGGCGCGATCTAAAGTGTTTCTATGACGAGTAAATGACGTACAGAAACTTGCACCTTCAGAAGCCTGAAACACAATGCAAACAACTGCACCATTACAAAAGCCATTTCTGAGTATTGTACTGGCTCAGAGAATATGCAGATGCAGGTTCAGCGCGATCCCGATCAGGATTAGACCACCTGCCCAGGCCATCCGCTCGCGCATCGCCTTTTCGCGGTTGATGGCCTTCGTCAATGTACCGCCCATATAGGCCACCACCAGATCCGAAGGGATTGCCGTCAGCGGGACCAGTGCTCCAAGCACGAGAAGCTGCATCGTTACACTTGCGTCGACGCTTTGCATGTCGCCAGCATTGATAAACGGCGGCAGGAACAGCGCGAAAAAGAGGACGGTTTTCGGGTTCAGAACCTCGACGATGATGCCCTGCCAGATGATTGAAGAAAACGGTTTCTGCCGCACCTTCTCGACATCCAGCGTCACCTGCGCGTCGGCCTTGGCCCCGCGGATCATGTCTAACCCCAGCCAGATCAGATAGGCCGATCCGACATAGCGCAGCGCTGTCACCATCCAGCCGGAGCTTTCGAACACCGCAGCCAGTCCCAAGGCCGTGGCAACTGCCAGGACAATCCCGCCCAGGCACAGACCAAACGCCGAGGCCAGACCGGCAGCGCGGCTCTGTCCAACGGTTCTCGACAGGACATAGAGCATCGACGGGCCGGGCGTTGCGCTCAGGGCCAGCCCCGCCAGTGCCACGGCAATCATCGCATCCAAACTTGGCATGGTCTAACTCGATCTCCGGTTCATTCGTTTCTCAAAGGGATTTTCGACACATGGGCAGCCCTCGGTCACTCCACCGGGACGACCCTTTCTCAAATATGGGAAATCCCGAACCAGCATCCGTTCCAGATGCTCGCCTGCCGTGAATGGCTCATATTTCGGCAGCCCCTGATCCACCAATTCAGGGAAAGGCTTGATCACCGTGCCATGGTTCGCGGCAACGAAATACGGCATCGAGAACCGCTCTGGGAGGAGGTTCAGCACCCGATGCGGGGTCGAACGAAGCTGCCCGTTGGTCCAGGCTTCAAGCATGTCGCCGATGTTCACGACATAGACACGTCGATCAACCGGCACGTCGATCCAGTTATCTTCTGCAGTCATGACCTGCAGGCCCGCATTGCGAGTGTGCAAAAGCGTCAGGCATTCATAGTCGGTGTGTGCCCCCATGTTGACCGACTTGGCGTCGATTCCGTCATTCTGGCGCACATAATGAAGTAGGCGCAGCTGTGAGATGGGTTTGGTCATCTGGTCGGTCATTGCCCCGGGGCGCAGGCCCAGATGCAACTCAAGAGCCGCGCTGATCATCCGCCCGAGTGCAGAAATCTGTCCATAATACGCCGATACGGTCTGTCGAAACCCGGCGACGTCGGGCCAGACATTTGGTCCCAGCAGGCGATTGCCTGCCAGGTAGTCGGGATCGTCACGCGGCAAGTCCACCCCGAGATCGAAAGCTTCGTAGTTTCGGCTCACCTCGTCGGGGTAATCGCCCTTTTCCGTAAACGGCACGTAGCCCCGGTGATTGGTGCTGAGGCCGATGTAATATAGCCGTTTGATCGGGTCAGGCAGGGCGAAGAACCGCTCCGCCATCTGGTAGGTTCTTTCGACGAGGGCTAGGTCGATCCCATGCCCTATAATCCTGAAAAACCCGATCTCGCGCGCGGCGAGCCCGATTTCGTCAGCAATCGCCTTGAGCCTGTGCCTGTCTCCGGTTCTGATACCGCTAATGTCAATCAGCGGCAGGCTTTCATAGGCACCCGAATACTCCTCCTTCTGTTTCGCAATCAATGCTCCCACAAGCGACAGTTCCTCAGTCTATTGATCTTCGGACGGCAGTTCGGTCCCGCACGGTGCGGCCGGGAAGTAGAGTTCGAAACTCGATCCTTGCCCGACCTCGCTTGTCACAGCGACCGTGCCACCAGATTGGCACATGACCCCAAGAACCATCGACAGACCCAACCCCGTTCCTTCGCCAACGCCTTTGGTGGTGAAGAACGGATCAAATATCTGCGGCAGCTGATCCCGACTAATTCCCGTTCCCTGGTCGGAAACGCTAAGTCTCACGTAGCGTCCCGGCGTAAGCTCGGAAGGGAAATGCTGTCCTTCGGGGAGCGTATGGAAGATGTTTTCGGTGGCGATCTTGAGGCTACCCCCTTCGGGCGTCGCCTCAATCCCGTTCAATGCGAGGGCGAGCAGCATATTCTCCACCGCCGCTGGATCGGCTGCGACCGACCAGAGATCGTTCGCCAAATGCCGCTCAGCTGGCCACGCGAGTGACTTCTCACAATCCTCGCCGAAGGCCGAAACAAGCCTGTTCAGATCCACGGTTTCAGGCATCAGCCGTGTTCGTTGCGCGAAAGCGAGCATGTCGCGGATCAGCTGCGCACCCCGCGCCGAGGCGGTTTTGGCGTCCTGCAATGTGTCAAGCGATCCGGCGTCAGGCGCGTCGAGCGCCAGCAACTCGATATTGCCGGAGATCACTGTTAGCAGGTTATTGAACTCGTGCGCGAACCGACCCGTGAGCCGTCCAATTGCTTCCTGTCTGCGCGATTCAAATAGCTTGGCTTCGAGAGCTTTCCTCGTGCTCGTTTCCTGGGTCAGCTGTGTGTGCGCAACCACAAGATATTCATACCGCTCCTGAGACCGTTCAGTCTCGGCCAGCAATTCAAGCTTCGCGCTGGTCATCGCCGCGACGGTGCTCAATATCTCCAGCTCCGGTTCCCCGAAGGCCGCAATATCGGAGTGTTCACTGTCGATCACACCCATCACGCGACCCCCGTAGATCAACGGCACACAGATTTCTGACCGCGCGGGCTCCGTATCGGGGATGTAATTATCATCTCCCACGAGATCATCCACGATGATCGGTTTGCGGCTTTGCGCCACCTGCCCGGTGATGCCACGACCGAAGGGGATGACCAGCGGGTTAATGATGTTCCGCCCGTAGGGGTTTTTCTCTCCCCAGGCCGCGACCTGCGTCAGCTCAGTCTGCGCCTCGTCGGCCTGGTATATCACGCAGTCCACGAAGCCGAGCCTGCCAACCACGTTTTGCGCGACATACCAGAACAGATCCTCGACACACGGGATCGACATCAGATCGACCGCGAAAGTATTGAGAGTCCGAAGCATCTGCGCTTCGCTGGCCCGGTTTCTCTGGCGAAGGCTCGATGACACAGGCTTGAGCATGATTCAATTTCCTGAACTTGTTAATTCCGCTACCTTAGGTTGTTTGTTCGTTCAGGTATAGTTTTTTTCAAATACTTCATTCATAGGTTGCTCGTGCAACTGTCAAAAAGGATCGGAACCGTTTCGCAATGAGCTGGTGCAATGGCACGAAATGGAATTTCCTACAGATACTGAAAAACTGCCTCTGATCACAGTCGAAAGGATCAAGGAACTCGTGGCTCAAAGCGTTCCATTTCCCTGCAGCTATGTCCTTGTCGGCCAAACCAGCTATGGAAAGCCGTATAAGAATGCGTTTACACCGTCGAAAATGAGCACTCCGTTCTCGTCGCAGCGAAAGTCACGCGCTCCGGAACAAAACCCAGGTGCTTCGCTCTTTGGCCGGGACTGTTGCATTAATCGACTTGCTTGGGCAAGGTTGAGGTTTTGAGGTTGAGCATGCAACGCAGATGCCCGTTCAAACACCATCGATTCCCACGTGATATCATTCTCTGTGCCGCCCGGTGGTATCCGCGATACCCGCTGTCCTATCAGGATGTCATCGATCTTCTGGCCGAGCGCGGGATTACTGTTGACCGCTCTACGGTGTACCGCTGAGTTCAGAAATTCGGCCCAGAACTGACCAAGCGCACCGAGAAGCATCTGCGCCGCGCAAGCGTCGACTGGCATATCCCCTCTCGGCAGATCACTTTGTGATTGCCTGCCGGGCAATGGATGAAACCTATATCCGTGTACGCGGAAAGTGGCGCTACCTCTGGCGTGCCGTCGATGCCAACGGCCAGATGGTCGATGTCCGCCTCACTGCGCGCCGAGATGCGAAGGCGGCCAAGTCCTTTCTCAACAATCGATCGAGCGTGTCCGTCTGCATCGGCCTGTTACGATCTGTACCGACAAAGCGCAGGCCTACGCCCGCGTCATCCGCGAGATCAACCACCGCTATGACCCTCATTTTGAAAGTATCCGGCACATCGACCGAAAGTGGCTCAACAACCTCATCGAAAGCGATCATGCGGCGATGAAGCGGCTGCTGGGGTACCGCCAGAGCTTCCGCTCACTCCGAACAGCCAGAGCGACCCTCAGCGGGATAGAGACGATCCGAACAATCAAACGCGGACACATCCAATACAAACAACCAGGTGTCCTTGGCGAGATCGCGTTTATCGACAGCCTCTTCGGCACCACCGCATGACATCTGGAGATTACAGGGCACGCCGCTGTACTCATCCGATTAATGCAACAGTCCCGGTCCACCACAGTCAGGCTTTGCTCCTTGGCTTTGCAGCGACAGCGACATAGCTTCCGACAGGCAAGTTGTCGCCGTAGGTCCAACTGTGATCTCGCGGATCAAGCCTGCTTCGACAGCTTGACGCAATACCGACACAATTTTCTCGATCTGGGTTGATCTGCAGGTCAGCCTGCACACTGACACCGCCGTAACAAGTTCAGCAGTGCTCTTTTTGAAAACCGGCTCTACGTCAATTTCCAAGCTCGGTGGCCAGACGGTTGCACCCGCTGTGAATTGAAGCCCCACCTCGGCACCATCTTCGAAATCATGTATCATCGCCCTGAGGTATCTCAGGAGGCTTGCTCTGCTGTCGACTGCTGCGGTACGCCTAACCAACCGTGCAGATCGGTCAGTAACTGCAATTGTTTCTGTTGAACGATTTCGATGGTTTTGAACTTGGTTTCCAAAGCCGGGGACAGGCTGTTGCGTTCCTTGTTCATCGTCTTGACGGTCTTTTGCAGGCTGTAGGCTATTTCTGCCAAAGCCTCGATTACCTCTTCGAGACGTCCTGTCGTCTCGTCGTAACTGCCCTCCAACAAGGCGTGTAGCGGTACTATCAGGTCGATCAGCTCCTTCAGGCGTAGTTCGATCTGATTGGCGGGATCTAGTTTCTTGGGTGAGTTGGTCATTGTAGGCTTCCAAGGCTGATTTTGTATCTGTGAGGGTTCGCAAAAAGACGTCACTGAATGCTGCGTAGACGCGCTTCAGCGTCAGACGCCCTCGGATGGCGGAGGTGAGCCGCTTGATGCGTCCCCGGAGAGTGTTGAGGAGCCTTTCGGCAAGAATGGGCTCAGTAAGTTGAACAAGATCGTGACTGACGTTTCGTGCTGCTGTATCCGCTGCGTCAAGCCGTCGATCTTCTGGTTCAGCATCTTGTCTCGCGTTTGTGCTGCCGATGTCATCTCCTCCAATGTGTCGAGCAGTGCGCGCTCCATCGGGGTGAGTTTTGTTGCCATTGAAAGTGCTCCCTTTCGAAAGGATGTGAAGATGGTGTCTCAGGGGAATGATCAACGCGTTGTCGCCGGGTTGTGCCGTTTGATATTTCGCTGCGGAAAACTCCTGAGGCGGCCATCGGTCCATACCGTAGCGACATCGGTTGAATGCAGCCCGCCTTTGCCATAGGGCTTGCAATCGCTCAGCCGCGGTGGAGAGGACACGGGATCGTTCCGTGCGACCAGCAGCATGCGACTGCGCGATACCGTCTTCGCAGACCCGACCAAAACACTCTTCAAACACCTTCCCTCTCAAGCAGATCCGGTCTTTTGGCGCGGCATCTTTCACGCCGATGGTAATGGATTTTGACGTGATATTTTGCACGACAAATCCAGTCGCTTCGGCTCGTCCTTCCAGCCAGCCCAGCAAGCTGGGGCGATCGTGGATTTGTCCTGCCGCTAACTCCGCAGTGATCTCATCCATGACACGCCGCCGTAGGCCTTTCGACGAGATCACCCCTGCTCGATTGCTTTCGGCGTCGACCTTCAGCATCCAATCCGGGAGGATCATCATCCGGTGCCTCGTCGGATCGTCTGGGTCAGCCCATCCGAATTTCTGGTTCAACAGGTCCCGCATGGCATCCCATGTCTCTTGACTGACGCGGCCTGGCGGGGCCGGATTGAACGCGCGTTGGCGTCCGTCAGGGCCCATGATCAAGCGTGGCACCGCGATATTGACCTCCAGCGCACCTGTATGCGTATGGGTGGTCACATAGATGGGCGGATGAGCTATCGGCGGAATCCCGGCGAGTGCCGTATCCCGCCAAAGCCTGAACGCGAGATCGACAGCGAACCGTGCGTCGGGGTCACCTGCGTTGAACGCCTCAACATCAAAGTCCGAGGCGGCAAAAGCCAACACACAGGATGCGTAACGGTGTTTGCAGCGGCTGGAATTGATGGCAATTCGCAGCAGCGTGGCATCACCGAACAGGATCTCGGGCGCAGGGTCACGACGCACCGACCTGTCCTGCCTATTGGCCGACCGCTTGGATACGATGTCAGCATCCATGTAATTGCTTAGGGCACGCGGGCCGTCCGCTTGCCCAGCGGTGCCACTGTAGGAAGACCACCCGTTCAGCACGCGTCACCTCCATTATCATCTTGATTACAATCGCGCCGAACAGCCGTCCATGGCATCACCTGATCTCTGATCCACCGCTCGAGATTCAGAAGTGACCTCGCGATCTCGAGGCTTTGAAGCGGTGTGCCCACGGTTCCTTCCGCGCCCGGAGAAGATCGCGCGATGACGTCCAGCTGCTGCGTTACAACAGTCAACAGCTGAACACTGCGCCGCCAATCGTCCCGGTTGGTCACGTGTCCATTCATGTGCAGCGACAGCAGATACTGGCTTGCCGAAAGGCCTGCCTCCGCCGCTGCTGCTTTGACCGCCGCACGTTCTGCGGGCGTCACATAGAGCGCATCCCAGCGCTTGCGCAGGTCAGTTGGGTCTTTTTGTGGACGGGCCATCGGCAGCCTTTCGGAGATTCATTGCACGTTTTACCCCCGCGCCGCGAGGAGCCTTGCTGATGGACCTATCGAGCGATCCCGCACTTCCAAAGCACTTTCGACGCACTTCGCGGCATGGATTTTGCACTGTTACGCACAGCTGCTGCACTGGTTGCCGCCGACAAGGCCGGGACCTTCAAGTCGATGATTTTCATGGGGGTTTTCCACAGGATTCAACATTTGGGGCAGTTTCGGCCCCTGAAATTTTTCAGCGCCATACAGTATGTTGGTCTCAGCAACGTGACAGAAATAGGGATATCACAAATGACCGAACCTGCGGACACTAACCTCGCAGAGCGCCTGCGGCAACGTGCAGAAGACGCCAGCGGACAACCGGAAATGTCGCTGCTCCAAACGATCATCGCTGAACGGCACGTCATCCTCGAACTTCGGGATGAGAACCATCCGGCCCGCCTGATCCACGCTTGGCTTGACGAGGAAGGCATCCATATCGCTGAGGGCACTCTGCGCAACTACATCCCGCGCATCATCGCGGCGTTGAAGGAAGCACACCGACGCGGGCTCGAAAGCCCAAGTGACGAAGATATTCTCAAAATCTGTCGGGATATTGAGCGCCACAAGGCCTCACCGATCCGACCCGTCGTCGCTGCGCCGCTGCCGACCGCAAGGCCAGTGCCACATGCTTTCCTCGGGATCACCGCGACACCAATGCCCACAGCAGCTCACCATCCCTCCCCCACCCTCCGGTCCGACAAAGACCTCTAAACACGGAAAACCCTTCAATATGACCAAATCAAAGAGTTCTCGCATCGCACTGATGATGACCACATCCCTTAAGGGAGGCACTGGCAAAAGCACCTTTTCCTGCGCGTTGGCGGACTATCTGCGCACGCAAGGATATCCCACTGCCGCCTATGATGCCGATGGATCGAACGGCAGTTTCAGTTCCATGCATGCCACACGCGATGAAGCGGGGGATATCCTGGCCGATCAGGATCCTCTTGAAGGGGTGGTTGCGTATAATGTCCGCAACGAGTCCCGCAATACCTTGATCGCGTCATGTGAAAATTTCTCAGGCCTCGTCCTGCATGACCTCGCAGGCAGTTCACTCTCTGAGTTGCAGCGCATTTTTGAGGACGGCGAGGATGGCCTACACAACATTTTTCAGGTGTTCGCAGATCTCGGTGTTCATCCCATTTTCCTGCACCTCATCACACCGGATAAGGCCACCGTCAATTCAGTTGCGCACCATCTGGATCTCATGGACGCCTTAGGGGATCTGGGCAGCATCGCCAGTCATGTTGCCGTGCTCAATCAACGCGGCAATCAGACAATGAAGGATTTCCCGTTTTGGCACGGCTTCACGGGAGCCGATGGAGCCTTGCTCGGCGGCAAGACCCGCGCGCGTCTTTTGACAGCGGGAGGTGTCGAGATGATCCTGCCGCATATGAACGAGCGTACATTCGCTTTTGCCAAGGACTGCCACAAGCCGCTCTCGCAGGCGGTCACCGATGCCGGACTTAACATCGTCGATCGCCAACGCATCAAACTGTTCAATACGGAATTTGCGGCGGCGGTTACCTCGGAGGTCCGGAACATTCTGGGGTTACAACATGCGCAGTGAACCCGATGACAAGCTCAGCTATTTTCTCGATGCGTATGATCTGAAACCCGAGACGCGGCGGAAAATTCGCAAACGAATTCATCAGGGCGGTATCGGACCGGAAGACCCGGTGGCCATGATGACTGCACAGGACGCGATCACAGAAGAACGCTTCGCCTCGTTCATGACAGCTTTCGACAATCTTCCACGCCAGGTTGGAAAGACATCCGGCGCAATCGCGACGAGGATCTCACAACGCGTCATCCAAGACATCGACCGGCGAAACCAAGGCTTCCTGAACCGATTGTTGACCCACGTCGGTGGTGATGTGGAGGCGGCTATCAAACAATCCGTGAAAAGCGCAGACCGTTGGGTTTTCAGGCGCGCAGCCTTACAATTGGCGTTGGTTGTTCTGCTTACTGCTGGAATGGCCGGATGGGTTGGGTATGCATTCGGGCGGCACGATACGCACGACATCGCAGCTGAATACGCCGATTTTGCGGCAAGGCCGGATGCTGCCACCTGGCTCAGCCTTATCGACAACACGCGCCAGATTGACGTGGTTCTTTATGATTATTGTCATTTCAACGGGCCGCAAAGCTTTGATCGGGGAGACGGGCGACACTGGTGCGCCGTGCCTCTCAAAATCGACAAGGCCGATGGTCAGGTACCGGATGTCGAGGCTTCTTTCTTCAAGGTAGTATCAATACTCATGCCCACCGGAAAATCCGCTTGGGCATTGGCACTCTACGGGCTCTGCATCGGTATCATCCTGGGCCTTTTGTGCGGTCAGGCGGTTCAGTTGTTCAGAAACAGAGCCACCAAATAGGCCACGAAGGTCAACGCGGTCCTCGGGGGCACATGAAGGGCCATACGCCCCGGAGGGCCGGTAGGGCCATAATATCACTGCAACACGAATATCAGCGGGACACGGCTGTCTGATCCATCGACCGCAAACAACGCGATCTCTCGGTCAACGGGATTGACGCCAGACGTATTTTCAAGTGGGTCATACATCGGAGGACCTTCCCGGTGCCCACCAGCTCCTGCAGCATAGGCGGGGACACCACGAACGCCGATGTATTTCGGAGTGCTGCCCAGCTGTACCGATCCCGCGTCATAGTCGATTTTTGAGGTGAATCCTTCAAACACGCCGACATTTTCACCGACAAACTTTTCGAAAGTTTGACGCGGTGTCTCGGATCGCTCGAGCTCGATCACGCCATACGCACGCGTGAGCACATGCCCACCATTCGAGGGCGAGAATTCCAACACGGCGCAGCGATCCAAAACCTCCGATGTGTAACAGGTAATTCCCGGACCAACACCTTTCGTGCTGAGCATATCAACTCCGTTCAAGTCCATGGCGAAGCCACGGCTGGTCCGCCATGCACCGTCGACCTGCTGAAGATAAACATCGAAGGTGCGCGACGCGTCATGGGGCTCATCGGTCACGACGGATCCGGCATCGAACTGATAGGCGATAATTTTGCCTTGGCCAGTATAGGCAAAGTCATCGCTGGCGCTGAACGGGTAGGCCTTTTGAATTTCCGCCTTTGCATCTTTCCATGTGGTGCCCAGATCAGGGATGCCCGCCAAATCGATGATCTTTTGCCGGATGTCGGCCACCTGCTGCGCCGCCACGTCATTCGAAAGCGGTGCGTCCTTGGTCGCGGTATGTTCTCCGACCACCAACCCGTCCGATGCGGTATATACTACTTTCGAGACAAACCCCTCGTACGCGCGCGGTCTGGTTGTCGATTTCCGAATATCGGTAAGGGTCACATCCACAGCGAGGGCCTGGGTGCCGATGCGATCGCGCAGCGCTTTCCCCTCCTCCCGCGTGGCCGGAAAAATCCGGTAGTCTTCAAAATTCCGGAAGAACAATTTGTTCACACCGATTGGCAAATGCATGTTCGGCATAAAGAGATTCACCGGGAACCCTTCATCGCGGGAGCTGTATTCACCAAGCTTGGCGCGAATGGTAACGGTGACCTCGGCCGTGTCTAAATTGATAGCTTCGTGCTCTCGTTCGAGCTCGGAAACCAGACCTGCAAGCACGTCATCGCGATCGAATTCGTCTGCGGCAAGATACGACGGATCCTTTTTTGCAATCTGCTCATAATTCGGTTGGTCACCGTCCACAGCGTTTAAGAATTGGCCCCACCACGCCTGATCCGGGTTGAGGTAGGTTTCGGCGAAAGCCGGGCTGACAGTCATTAGCCCGAGCGCTGCGATCAAAGCGGTTCGTGACATCATGTGTTATTCCTTTGCGAAGGGGAAAGTTGGTCATTGACGATGGGAACATCGTGCGGGAGAGAGCCACGGGTCCCTCACGGTTGGTTGTCTGGCAGCATGGGGTTCAGGGCTTTGTCTGCTGGTCATCAGTCAAAAGGTGGAACAATGAGATCGCGCGGTCTTGCTTCAAATTGCGTCCAAGCTTCACCGTTTTCGCACCATATCTGATCTTCACCCGATACCGCCTTTTTGCTGCGGAGCGTCCAATGGCAAGGCTGGCACCTGTCATTGCAGATGTTGTCGCACTAGCCATTACGCCCATCGCCGCGACTGATGCACCCGCAGCGCCCGTACCGCCAAAAACGAATGTGGGATGGCCGGTCAACATGACATCACCATCCAAGGGATTGTCGATATAGACTTCCGATATGCGATCCAGTTCGTATTCAACGCCGGATTTGATGAGGGTCGTCGGGGTGATCGTGAATTGTTGGCGTTGGAACATTGTATAGATCAGATACCCAACCCCAAGGAGCAGGATCACCGGAAAAGGCCACCATGACAGTGGCAGGATTGCTGTCATTGAAAGAAGGAAGATCAAGATCGAAATAGGCAGAACGACATAAGCAGCCCAAGTAAGTCCATCACCCCGAAAAGAAACAATCTGCGTGTTCCCCTTTTGCTGAACGTCATACCCTTTTTGAAACGCTGCTTTTGTACTCATGCTGATCTTCTTTCCTTTATCGTCTTTTAGTTTTCCGTACGTCGTTCGAATGAGACATGCTTCATCGTGTCAGACAGCCTGCGACCTGTAACTACGGTCAAAAGGCGGTATGCGATTGAAGTCTGGCCTCCGACATGCCAAAAACTTCGCACGGGTAGCGAACTCTGCCCGTGGGGCGTAGAATCCTCTTTGATGCGTAGCTCGGTCGATATTCGGCCGGGTGACTGCTGCGTATGTCCAGGCGAAAGCTAAAGGCAGCGGTGCCTCGGGCTACGCACGGGGATTCTAACATCCGGCTTTTGACCCGGACGCCTCTTTTCACAATGAAAGGGGCGACCCATGAACGATAGTCCAGATCAACATCAGTCAGATTTGAATACCGATCTCGAACGTGAACAGTGTGATTCAGAGCCAGAAAACGCAACGTTCTCGCTGACAACGAGTAAATGCGGGGCATTCAAAATCACGACCTACAGTGTGCCAACTGCCCGATTAGATTTGCCTTCTCCATCTCTAGCGAGCAAAAGTTTGCCCGATGGTTTGGGCCAAGGAGTGAATAAATCAGACGCCGTAACACCACAAAGCCACACCCTTACACCACGTGAGAAGGAAGTGTTACAGTGGGCAGCCAGAGGGAAAACATCGTGGGAGACGGCAGTGTTGCTCGATCTTTCAGAAAAAACCGTAAAATTCTATCTAAGTAACGCGCGGAAACGTCTCGCGGTACAGAACAAGACCCACGCCGTAGCCATGTGTGTCTCCGAAGGGGCGTTTAAGCTGTGAGAAGGACAAATTTTGCCGGGCCTGAACCGTCATTGCGTTACTTCTTGGATAGGCAATTTGTCCGACTAAGGTTTATGCCGGTGTTATTCTAGTTCCTTATCTTGCGTTGCGTTGCAAGGAATTCAGCCACAACACGCCGGACAACTTCGGGCCGCGTTGGAAGATCATCCAATGTCCGACGATACGCATCAATTTCATCAATCATGTCACTCGACATGCGGATCATAACGGGCTTCGTATCCACTTCTGGACGGCCCATTTTCTTTTTTTCATTCGACATGGCAGTTTTCTTCCAAAGTTGCTTGACTTAATGATTACCTAATTTCATAATACACAAGAGGGCGCAAGTAAGCTTTCGAAAACAACTTATAATCGGACCAAGGCAGAGCTGGCACTCATGCCAAGGTCCTAACCACGCCAATCTTCGAAGGAGATTTTCATGGCTGACAATTCCAATATCACGCCCGTTGCGGCGCTTAAAGCTGACATTCCGCATTACCCGACCCCTCTGGCCAGCGCGTTTGCGGCGCTTTTGCCTGCGCTTGACAGTCATATCGAGGCCGAGCGAGACATCGAAGATGTCGACATCTGGAACCCGGCGTTTCGTGCTTGGCTGACGGATGCTGAAGTCGCATTCGAGGCAGTCACGACAAATCTTTTCACAGTTCTCGCCACTGATGTAATCGCTGAGGATGACAAGCCGCTCAAGCGTATGGCGATGTTGATCGAGGCGATGATCGGCTCCGAAGAACCAGAGATGTATATGCATCTCTACGGGCTCTTGCCCCGGTTCGAGCACCTGTTCCATTGCAACGGATCAGGTCCGGCCGCACAGGAACGCACTTTGATGCTGACGCAAGCAAGATCTCAAATCGATACGATGGCAACGCTGCTGACGTATGATGGCGAGGTCGCGATTGAACAGACGGTCGAAGTGATGACGCTCGGTTAAGCTCTTCGTTCGGCCTCAACGGCCGGGCCTCCCTCTATCCAATACACATCGCAACCGCACACATCTGACCGCGTCAGGTGCCCCGTTGTGATGGCGTCGATCCATTTTTGTTTCCTTGCGGAGGACATCCCCATGAACACGTTTCACACCCCCAACATTATGACCATCGATGATTTTCCATTTTCGATCCACACCGGAGCGATCAAACCGAAATGGACCGACGAAGCGCGCAAAAAGCGCTTCGACATCGTCGCCCGCGTCGTAGACCGCCTGCATCTTGCCCTGCAGTGCAAAGAATGTGGTCACATCAACAAGACCCGTCTTTATACGTTGATGAGCGCCACACCGCTTTGCCAAAACTGCTTGGAACAGGCTTGGAAAGACGATGCGATCGCTGCCGATCTGATGTTCCTCCGGCGCGACCCCTCCAACCGCCACTATGGCCACTACCGCCTACCGTGCGGTCATGAAATCCGGCGCCAGTTTGCGCTAATCAAAAGGGTCGCCGCGGGCACCACGGGCCTGCGTTGTGAGACATGCCACGCGGTCTCAGAGGCTGCGGAAGCTGAAGCGCAGGGCTGGGAGCTGCTTGGCCCAGACCTCAAAGGTGATCCAAACTATCGTGAATTCCGTCACATCACGTGTGGTCACGAGCAACGCATTGCACGGTCAAACATCCAGACACAGCGCTTCTCCTGCGGTGGATGCAGTTTGGGTTGGCCCGCTGCGCCGAGTTTCATTTACGTGATGGCGTTTGTTACTGCCACAGGACGCGAGCTGGTTAAGGTGGGTTTTTCACGCAACCCCAAGAGCAGGTTGCATCATCAACTCAAGGTCGATCCGGAAATGCCATGCACCATCCTGCGTGTTGTGGCCGTGCCGACTGGGCAGAAGGCGATTATTCTAGAGAAAAGTCTGCACAAAAGGCTTAAGCGGGACCATTCTGATAAAGTGGTCAATCCATCAAGTTTTAGAAACCAGATCCGCGTCGTGTCGGAGATCTACGATGGATCGCTTGCCCCCGTCATTCTTGAGCACCTCGACCGGATCGAAGTCGAGATTGCAGGCAGCGCCGCGTAGATCCGCCGATCGCCACCGTTATTTCATCCTCCCGGATAATAGGTCCGGGGGGCATTCTATCTCCCCGGTATAAGGGAGGGTGCAGCTATGCCCTATTATCACTCCAATCAACCCGCCTGGCTCGATTTTGCATACAGCCTCGTCGAAAACCTGCGCCGCCACCACGGTGTCCCCAGCGCGACTTTGGCCGACACGGCCCATAAAATGGAACCGCTCACCGAACTTGATGAGCTCTTCGCTCGTTTCGATGACGGCAAGGACGGAGATCATCTGGTGGAAGCCCCGGCGCTCCCTTCGCGCTACGTTCCCGCACGTCAGCTGCTGACCGCGATCCGTCTTGGCGCATCCTTTGGAGCATCAAAGACATACAACGACTGCCTGCTTTGCGGAGCGTTAACCGTCATCGAAGATATCGACCCGGCAGACATGAGCTTGGTGAAGGACACATTGAAGCTCGCCCTGCCGTACACAGACTGGCAGGTCATCTCGCCGGATATCATTGATGAAAAAGTCACCAATAACGCTCAACGCAAGTTCAACACAATCATTGCCGAGTCCGTTGATCGCATCGAACCGGTTTTGATCCTACAAACACGCGGTGTCGCCCTCCCCCGACATCTGATGGCCATCGATCCTACGAGGCTGACATACGCCCCTCCCACACGCGACATTCTGACGGCTTATCTGTCATGCGGAAACCTCCATGATCAGATACCGGACCTTGATGCACTGTCGGACGCCCTTCCGGGAGATGCAGACCTTGCCCGTCTCGGCACGCTGGATATCTGCGCTGCATTGCGCGCACCCACTCCACGGATGGTGATCGACCGTCTTGACGCGATGATAGATCGCAATGCGACTACGGACGGGCCACGTCTCGCAAATTTCGCAGGCGAGACCCCTGCCCTGGTCGCTGCGCGCCGCATCGCCGATGATCTGCTTGCGTGGAAAGAAGGTCACGCAGAGTGGCAGGAAATCAGCCGCTCACTGCTCCTGTCTGGGCCGCCCGGTACAGGCAAATCCTGGCTCGCGCGTGCGATCGGCAACACTGCGGGTGTCGCTACCGTGAATGCGAGTTTTGCAGCCTGGCAGGCGCAGGGGCATCTAGGGGATATGCTGCGTGCGATGACAGAGAGCTTTGCCGAGGCGCGCCGTTTGGCACCGTCGGTGATGATTATTGACGAGATTGACGCTGTCGGCTCGCGCAGCGACCGTGATCGACATGGTTCAAATTACAGAGGCCAAGTCATCAATGGGTTTCTCGGCCTCATGGACTCGATCGCTAAAGAGGAAGGCGTCGTTGTCATTGGCACGTGCAATCATCTCGAGCGTATAGATCCAGCCGTCATTCGCGCGGGACGTTTTGATCTCAAGATCAACGTGCCATTGCCGGATGCGGAAGCGATCCATGGGATTCTGCATCACCACTTGGCAGAAGATATCGCAGCCGCTGATCTACGCGCTCTTTCACATCAAGCCGTGGGCCAGAGTGCGGCAGACATCGATGCCGCAATTCGCGCCGCCCGCTCGGATGCAAGGCACGCACGTAAACTGCTCAGCGCAAGCGATCTTTCTGAACAAATGGGAATTGTGACATCGCCGTTGGATGATGCGGTTCGATGGCGCATCTCGGCCCACGAAGCGGGCCATGCCGTGGCTGGTGCCGCTCTGGGTCTCGCTGGTATCCAGAGCATGGCCATCACCAAACATGGTGGCGAAATTGTCCGCCTCAACGTCGCGAACGAAGGTCTGATTGAGGACATTGAAGCCGAAATCGCCTATTGTCTTGCCGGCCGCGCTGCCGAAATGTTGATCTGTGGAGAGGTGTCAGCAGGCGCCGGGGGCCCCGCCGCATCCGACCTCGCCCGTGCGACGGGCTGGGCCATCGAGATAGAGACCCGGTTTGGTCTGGGCCACCAAGGGCTCGTCTGGCATGCAGACCCCGACGCAGTGCATCTTCAAACGCCTGCAATTCGCGACCGCGTGCGCCAGCGACTGATGCATGCCGAAAAGCAAGCAGCAAATCTGTTGGCGCGGCATCATGGCGTGTTGGAGTCGCTGGCTGGCGAGTTGGCACGAAAGAGGTCCCTGCGTGCGGAAGATATATCGCGTCACCTCAACAGGATCGACCCCGGTGCGCTGGCACCAGCACGCGGCAAAGACGTCAACCATTCCCACATGGACTGAGCTCCTAAGCTACGACCGCATACAACGGTGCGGTCGGACTGGCCCGCGTCCACTGTTATCAATTTCTCAAAAGGAAGTCATCCATGACCCATGCACACCCCCATCAGAACATGATCGCCCTCGTCCTTTTTGCCTACGACCCCCCGCCTTTCCACGAGCCGCCTGAACAAATCTTCTCTGTGGAAGATGTTCTGATCGACACTGGAACGCCCAATGTACTGCTCAGAACAAACAACGACTATCACCCAATTATCGGCATGAACGCCGAGGGCTGGATGATGGTCGCAGGTGTCGGCTGGCGTCTGTTCAATACCTTAGATGAGACGACCGCCATGTCCATCTGGCACATCTGCAATCGTTCTCAAGCGCGCATCCTTGAGGACCGTGGCGGATTTTTGGAAGCGCTGCGGCAGTATGCGAATGCACAGCACGCTCTGTATCGGTATCCGTGTATTCTTGACAATGGGCCTCGGCGGAAGGGTTGGGCGATTTAAAAGACGGGTTCGTTAGTATCGGTTATATCTCGCACTATTTCTTTTTTGGTCTTTGGTTTTTTGTCTTTAGCAAGGGATTGATACTTAATTATTATGTTTCTCAGACCGAGGAGTTGGCTGATCTGTCATTCTGTGTGTTTTAGGTTTGAAATTTTCCCAAGGATTGACCTAGATTGCGGCCTAGTGGTTCTTTACTTTTCAGAAGTGTCATCGTCAACCGCTTGGTCGCATGGCATAATCACAAAGTCGGCCGGATTGAGCGCCCAGGCTCAAAAATACCAATTTTTTTGAAAATTTTTCTTTCGGAAATTTTTATATAAATAAACTCTGGATTCCTTACCCTACCGTGACAGTTACGATCTATTTTTCCGGAAAGGGTAATTGAAATTTTTATCTTCCTGAAAAGGTGATTTCTGACGCACGGCGTCGCGCCGCAATGGACTAAGTCCCCCGAAAGGATCGCTGAAGCAAGAGCAATTAACTGATTTGAAATGGCTTTTCGCATTAAGATATCCACAGATTTCCGCCTCGGGAAACTTGATAAAGGACCATCCCTATACCTAAGAACAGAAAACAGCACCCCGCAGCGGATGCCAAATTTCAGCTCCGGCTGTTCTGTTTTTAAAGGATGTTCCATGTCAGAACTACAGTCTACTCAACTACCCATTTCTCTCGTGCGCCCGCCAGGCTACAAACGCAAGGCTGGAAATGCGAACGCCGTCCCCGCACAGCGTAATGCGACGGGTCGTCCGGTACGGGTAAGGCGGATACGTCCGCTCTATGCACCCCTATCGCTTCTCAAAAGGTCTGGGTTAGGTCCTTTACCTAGATGCAATCAGATACTGAGCGGAATTCGGTCCTATAAAGGGCAAGGCTCAAAAACCCACGCCTGCATCTCGAATGACATCCCCTATCTGATCAATGCCTTCTGGCGGCCCAACGCCGGAGGGTCCCATCCAATACAAAAAGGGCCATATCATGCGTGTTTTAGCGGTAATTTGGCCGCATTTTGTATCGAGCGTTTTTCACCAGTTGGCGGTATCGTACATGATCCCTGCGGGGGCCGTGGCACGACCGCGATCCAAAGTGCATTGATGGGGCGCATCGCATACAGCACGGATATCAATCCCCTCTCCCTCATGATGACCCGTCCTAGGCTTAGAGCCATCACAACAGACGATATTAGGGCAAAACTCAAAACGCTCGATTTGCAACTTAAACCGATTGAGCACGAGGACATGCTCGTTTTCTTTCATCCTCAAACGCTTCAGCAGTTGGAGGCTATGCGCCGCGCACTTGCACAATTTGCACCGGTAGATGACGCGCATCCCGACCCTATTTGGGACTGGATCCGGATGGCCATCCTGTTCCGTCTCACGGGTCATACCTCTGCATACCTGAGCAGGGAAACCGTGCAGCCCAACGCGCCAACACCTACGATTGCCGCTCAGCGTCGTCGTAATGAGCGCAGTGGTTTGACCGCGCCGGAGCGCGATCTTGACGAGATCATTATAGCGAGGTCCAAAGGCTTCCTACGGCATGGGTGTGTGCCCAATACCCATGGTCACAAGCTCGCTGTCGGGGCGGCCTGGGATACCCCCTGGATTGCCGATGGCACAGTTGATCTGACCCTCACTTCACCGCCCTTCGCTGACGTCGTCGATTACGCCAAGGACAATTGGGTGCGGGCTTGGTTTGCCGGTGTCTCACTCGAGGATGTTGGCTTTTCTCATCATAAGTCCCTCACCGATTGGACAAACATGGTCCGACGCATTCTGATTGAGCAGATACGGGTCGTAAAACCGGGCGGTTACATCGCGATCGAAGTTGGTGAAATCCGAGGTGGTCAGGTCGAACTTGAGCGATTTGTCTGGGACGCCGCAGAAGGCCTGCCATGCAAGCGCATCTGTGTCGTCGTGAACCAGCAGGCCTTCACCAAGTCGGCCCATACACTCGGGGTCACAAATGGCGAAAACGGGACCAACTCCAATCGCATTGTGATCCTCCAAAGATCCTAGGCAACCGCCCTGCAACGGTCTGATCTACAATCCATTGCAGGGCATAAAGGGGTCCATTGCGGGACGGGGCGAAATGACACTCTAAGCGTTTTCGATAAAGCTGGCGTTCGCGCATAGTGCGGCGGATTCAACGAAAGAGCTCAACCCCGCCACCGACTTTTCTCGCTGCGAGCGCTCGCAGCGTCGAAATTGCCGCAGATACTCGGTCAAGGACGCCGCGCGGCGGCGGACATCGCTGCCATTCGTGCATGGTGCAGCGAGGCTGTAGAAGGCAATTCACGGGTCGCGGACGGAGCGGCCATTGAAAACTTGAACCTGAACGTCGGCTTGTGGGTCTCTTGGTCCGAATGAACGTAACGCTGTGCTCCAGTCAGCTCGCACAAAATGAGTTTTCATCACACACGCAATGCGGCAATTCCGCTGGTGGCCAGCTGGACCGACGAGGTAAAGAGGTCCTAGCGCGGCCGAGACTTTACCTCATCACCGCTCACCCAATAGTGTTTGCGCGCATCTTGGGCTGAACCGGCATCATCCAGAACCTCGAAGCTGTCGTAATCGGCATGGCGCAAGACGTCGCCGCCCCATCCCATGTAGATGACACTCTTTTTGTCCTTGGCCCAAAACGCATTGATCAGCTGGAAAGATGCCCCGTCGACCTGCTTGAACACCTTTTTTCCGGCGGCCCGATACAGATGATGGCGATCTTTGGCGAATTCGGAACATCTGTTTTCCATCACCCATTCAAACGTTTCAGGATCGGGGGCCTTCCACACTTCGCCATACCAATAGACCTGGTTTTTGTCCTTGGCGAACGCGGGGCTTAGAACCTTGAAGCTTCCGGGGTCTCCCTTCTTTTCAAGTCGAAGTTGACGGGCATAGCCCTTGCCTTTTCCGATACGGACGCATTCCTTGACACAAAACAGGTGATCCTTGTCCAAGGCGAAGGTGCTTCGTTCCGTGGTATGAATTTTCACATCTGAAACGCAGCACGCGGGCACGTGGAAACCATTGTACCAAAGACCCGCACAATCGTGACCAAAGGCATCTTCCAGAACCTGAAACGTGGTCGTATCGGCGGTGATCTTTTTATTGAGGCAATAGACATGAGTCTCGTCGAGGCCGTAGGTGCCATTGAGGGCCTTGAACGTCCCGGGGTCGGCGTCTGGCAGGATCAGGTAGCTATCATCGTGTAGGGGCAGGCTATACTGGACGCGGGGGTCGTCGTGCTTTTTGAAATGGTAGAAGACGAATGTGCCATTGGTGAAGTAGTTTTCACCAATCGGGGTAAGATCGTTTGAAAAATTGTCCGCGAGATTCCACCATGCCGTAGCGTCTGGTAACCTCTTCCTGAGCACCTCTTTCTGCTTGCGGTAGCGGGGGCTGTGGGGATCGGCGTACTGAACAAAATGATGGTTAAAGACATACATCTGGAACCGATCCGCAAAAATTTCCGATATAAATCCCTTTTCGGCATCGAAAAACTGAAGGCTAGCTGCGTCGAAATCGGTCCAGATTTGAAAACCCTCTGCCGCACTGCTGTCGACATAAACGGCCCCGTCATCTGCCGCAAAAAGGTCACTCACGACACGAAAACTTGATGGCATCGCCGATTTGATCGGCAGGCCAAAATAGAAAACGGTGTCGGCGTCAGCGGCATATCCGTGACCAAGAACTTCAAAGCAACTTGCATCTGCGGTGACAAAGCGTGTGGTGTGGCGCGCGCCGTGTTGTTGGAAATACCAAATGCCCTTCACATTCTGGGCATACATTCCGTATTTGTCGTCAACCAAACATTCGAAGCCATCCGAGGACACACCTTTAAGCAGTGTATCGCCGTAAAAGACTTCGCTACCGCGCAAATGAATGACAGGGCGCTGTGTTATACGCTGCCTCCAAGCAAAGCCCACCGCCTTCGCCATTATTAAGGGGTCAATGCGCGGCAGTATCTTAACTTATCCAAAAGCAGCCTTTGGAGCAACGTGCAGCATCGGACAGTTTGGCCTCTGAACGGACCGATGCCAGCGCCGCAATGCTCTTGCAACAGGCCTGTTCGAAGCGGCCATCGAGCCTTCTGGCCAAGCCATTGATAACGCAAGATGTTGCGCGATGAGCAACCGTTGGCAAATCGAAGGCCGTAGTTCGCACAGCTGGCGGCGAAACCTGACTGCGAGCCCAACCCCGCCACCGACTTTTCTCGCTGCGAGCGCTCGCAGCGTCGAAACTGCCGCAGATACTCGGTCAAGGACGCCGCGCGGCGGCGGACATCGCTGCCATTCGTGCATGGTGCAGCGAGGCTGTAGAAGGCAATTCACGGGTCGCGGGACGCACCGGGCTTTCGCTGCGGCGTGCACAAAGGTCCGTTCCCTTCCGGAGTAGCTAAGCGGCACTTTGCTACCGGAAACTTACGTTCCGTTTGCAGCACTTCGAGGAAGTGATACGAAAAGGACAACGTCCGGGGCCATTTCGACCGGCCAATCGGATCGAAAGGAGGTTACGCATGCTCGAAGATCTCTGGCCCGTTTGGATTGAACGCTGGAAGCGATGGGAGGCACTGGCGACGGCGCGCGGTTGGAAGGTCACGCCGCTCGTGATCGAGCCTCCCGCGACCAAAGCTGAGATAACACGCGCGGAGGCGGGAAACGGCGGCATGCCGATGCCGCCGCAGCTTCGCGCACTTGTAGAGCGCGCGCGTCGGGTCCGCTTCGGCTGGTCGATTCCCGCACATCTCCAGTTGGTGGATTGGGAAGACAAACCCTGTCATTCGATGGGGTTCCGAACGCTGTGGGACATCGATGAGATGGCAGAACAGGCGGGCCCGGGGATCGTGGCCCTGCGCGACTGGATCGCTGAAGACGCGCTTGCCGACGTTGCCGATGGACCGGACTCGGGGATTGGTCATTTCGGGGTATGGTCGCTGCCGAACGGTGACTTGGTGACACTCGACGCGGCCCCGCACGAAGGTAAACGCCATCCCGTGCGGTACATGAGCCACGAGATCGACATGCTGCACGGGCACGCGCTCGCCCCCGATCTCTTCGCCTTCATCGACGAGATGTCGAAGCTCGGCCATGCCGGAACGGAGTGGGCGAACTGGATGGCGTTCGGCGACCCGAACGAGGGAGAATATACGTTCACGCTGCGCGCGGACTCGGAAAGCGGCCGCAAATGGCTTGCTTGGGTGCGGAGCGATCCCGATAAGCGCCGGCCGGACACGCCGCCGCAGGTGGTCGTTGAATCGGGCGAAGCCGACCGCGAGATGCTATTGGCAGCGCGCGAAGGTCGCTTCGACCGCGTTCTTGCCGCCATCGAGCGGGGCGCCTCACCCGACGCGACGTGGAGCAGTGAGGGATTGCGTGAGCTCGCGATTTGGAGCGAGGAGTTCTGGACGCCGCTGGCATATGCCGTTGATCGCAACGACCGCAAGGCGCTCGCCGCCCTATTGGACGCCGGTGCAACGCTCGACACGCGCATCACACCAGTTTCTGTCGCCGTGGCCAAGGCAGGCGTAAAAACGCTCCGCGCGCTGATCGAGGCCGGTGCGCGCGTGGACCGATGGCCAGGTCAGCGCTACCCGCCGGTTTACGACTTGGTGAACATGCGGATCCGAACTGTTGCCGAGACGCGCAAGGCTTATCTCGACCGCTTGCGGTCGGAGGGAGGCTGGAAGTTTCTTCCGCCTGCCGAGGCCGAGGCGCACTACGCGGACAGCGCGCGCGCCCAGATCACGCCAGCGGACTACTACGCCATGCTCGACGTTCTGATCGCAGCCGGAGCCGATCTGAACCAGCGCGGAGACAATGGGAAGACAGCCCTTTTCTGGGCCGAGCCGGAAAGCGCGCGGCGCCTTCTCGATGGCGGCGCCGATCCGAATATGCGCGACGCGCACGGCTCGACGGCTCTACACTTTGCACGATGCGCAGAGAAGGTTCACGTCCTCGTTAGGGGAGGCGCCGATCTCGATGTGTTGGGCGACGAAGAGGACGCGCATACGCCTCTTCAGACAGCGCTCCTCATCGGTAAGCTCGACATCGCGCGCGAACTCTTCGCTGCAGGGGCCGACCCGACGGTCCGCTCGCGAGACGGGCGCCCGACGATACATTGGTGTACGAGAATTTCGACCTTGGACCTCGCCCTCTCGTGGAACCTCGATCCGCACCAGCGCTCGGTCGATGGCGGCACATTCCTGCACGGACTTTACCGAGCCACGATGCTGCGGGCGGCGAGGCCAGACGAGGTCGCGGTGCTTGACCGCGCGATCGCGATGGGGATCGACATCAATGCCGTCGATGCGGCGGGCGCTACGGCGCTGCACCTCGCCGTGCGCAGCAACGATGAGCCCGCAGACATCGCGCTGCTGCTTGACCGCGGCGCCGATCCCGCAATCCGCAACAGCGACGGCAAGCGTCCGATGGATTGCACGCCTCGCTCGCATAAGGAGGTGCGCGCGCTGCTGCGAGAAAGAGCCTGATCGGCTACATTCGAGCGGAGCGGCGAAATGGGACGGTGCGGCCGTTGCAGACGTATTAAAGCGTTGGTCCAAAAATCTGGATCACAGTTTTTAGGCGAACGCAGCGCGACATTCGGACTTTGCGCGCGCCCGGCCTTTACTTGATGCCTCAGGTTAAAGGCCGGACGCTTCAATGCTAGCGTTCAGAACGCGTCGGAGGCTGGATCTTCATAAGACAGAAGCGCCTCCGCCAAAGCCGCCATTCATTCCTCCCGCAGCATCCGTCAAAGTGGGCTCTGAACGGACCGATGCCAGCGCCGCAATGCTCTTGCAACATGCCTGTTCGAAGCGGCCATCGAGCCTTCTGGCCAAGCCATTGATAACGCAAGATGTTGCGCGATGAGCAACCGTTGGCAAATCGAAGGGCGTAGATCGCACAGCTGGCGGCGAAACCTGACTGCGAGCCCTGTGTACCGGATTTCTGCAATGCCACGAATGGCCGCTGTGCCGTGACCGCTTATCTTGACGCTATAAATCAATCCTATATCAATTCCATGCGACTAATTTTGGTCGCATCGTTCTCAGGGCGGGGTGGAATTCCCTACCGGCGGTAAGAAACTACGGTTTTGAGCCCGCGAGCGCCTCCAATAAAGCTTGGAGGGTCTAGCAGATCAGGTGAAACTCCTGAGCCGACGGTCATAGTCCGGATGGAAGAGAACGTGCAGATGCTCGGCTGCTGGCTGAGCATGACGCATGTGATCGCCTTGGGTGACGTGTCACTTGGAAAGGAGATTACCATGACACACACCCGATATGCCTTCATCAAGGCAGGCTGGCACGCAGCAATTGTGGATCAGGCACTTGTAGGCTTCATTCAGAAAATCCCTAAAGAAAACGTCGATGTCTTCGATGTACCAGGCGCATTCGAAATGCCCTTACTTGCGCGTGACCTAGCTTCAACAGGCCGATACCACGCGGTAGTCGCTGCGGCATTTGTTGTGGACGGTGGCATCTACCGCCATGACTTCGTCGCTCAGGCTGTTGTGAATGGACTGATGCAAGCAGGCCTCGACAGTGGCGTTCCAGTACTTTCTGTCTCGCTTACGCCTCACCAATATCAGGATACAGAGCACTATAACGCGATTTATAAAAAGCACTTTGTGGAAAAAGGCAAAGAAGCTGCGCAAGCTGCTCTTAAACTGATGCAACCCAATCGAAATGGCATACTCGAAACTCAAGGCACACCTCAGACGGCTCAAGGCCCGCACCTTCGAAGCGCTTTTCCAATCCGTTGCACAGACATGCCAACTCTTCCCACCAGACGAGTGCCGAAACCTCTTCAAGGCTGCCGGATATGTTGCAGATTAAATGGACGATGCTTTAGCGCTGAAGAAAGAGCGCCAGAGAACGGTGAAGGTCACACCTAGGCGGGGCAGGGCGCGCGGCCAAAAACGAGGGATTTAGGACAAACAGCGTGGTCAGTCAGATCTGAAGGTTGGCACGCCTACTGTCAGCTTGCCACCATGTCCGGTATCGTCGCCAATTCTCATCACTCCCCTACCATTGATTTTCACAAGACTCGATCCTTTGGTCATGTCATCCGGGCCGGGCATCCCAGTGCATGTGCATTTGCCACCTTCGACAGCTACGGGAACACCGCTAAACGTCACAAGGCTTTGCCCCGCTCTGACAACGGGTCCACCGACATGGGGCTTGGGGCCGGGATCAACCTGAGGACAGATATGCATATGCCCGAGAAGCGAGATGGGTTTCGGCATGGTCATCTTCCAATAAGCAAATGCTGTGAACGAACGTTTTTACGATCCGACCGGTGGCGCAGCGACTGTTTCGAACGGGGGCAGCAGGTCGATGGACATGATTTCGTCGAGGGAGTGAGGTGTTCCCCTACGGCCTTCGAGGGGGGCACCGATCTCGGCCGCCTTCTCGGGCCCCAATCGCTCCCGCCAACGCCGCCACCACTCGCGGCGAAGCATCTTGTCGTAGCCTTGGGCAGCGTATACTATCGGGTCGATCCACACTCTGCTCAGGAACCAGTCCCACAGTACCTGGTCCCACTCGGACCTAAGAGAAGGATCTTCGCACCAGTCGTCATCATAGTAGCCCGCGCCGGGTACTGTTCTGATCCGCTTCGCAGGCAAAAGGACTTCCCGCTTGAAGCTGTCATAAAGCTGACGATGCGCGCTACCTTCTGGGAGGTGCTTCCAGCTGCTGATCTCTTCGTCCCAGTCCGTCGGTGCACCCTTCCAATAGTCAGGCTTTGATCCCGGCAGGAGGGTCGCATCCAACGACATGGCCCATATGAGCATCCGCGGTACGTCCTCACCTTCGGCGGCAAGACCGAGGAGGAGGTCGCGCATGAGGTCAGCAATAGGCTGGTTGGGCCCGTCCGTGGGAACGAGTTTCTCGGCTCCAATAAACGCCTTCGTTCGGCGTCGGATGGCGTCCCATTTTGTCATGGGTCGTCCGAGGAACTCTTGAAAATCCCCGGTACGATCCGCGATCAGCCAAGACCATGATCCTCGTAATCTGAGCAATTGTCGCTTTTCCAAAGCAGCAACGAATGTCTTAACGTCCATGTTGACTCTCATCATACCAGCGGTGCTCCAGGATTGCCCTGCGGTGGGCGGATAATAGGCAGATAGTCCCGCATCCGTCCGCTTTCCCGCGCCTGCGGCAGGCTCTGGCAGTCGGGATGGTCTGGTCCTTTCCACGGAATTGTTTCGGGCGTCCAGCCATTCCTCTGCCCGTTCAGGATATTATCGATCGCCTGACGCTCCTCGCGGGAGAGGTGCTCCTGCGGATCGCAAGAGGGATTGTCACCGCTGAAGGGCTCGAACTGTTTGTTCAATTCTCTTTGAGCTCCGATTAACTCATCGGTGTGATTATCCCATCCTGGTGTTCCTGGACCCGATCTTCCGCATACCTGCTCGATCATGCGGTTGAGATAACCGTGATGGCCGCCTCCGCCATTCTGTGGCGATCGCTTATTACGATAAAGCGCGTCCTTTACCTTTCCGGCGGCTTGCTGACAGCGTTCCGCACACTCCCTGCAGCCCTCATCTTCTGCTGCCGTGCCTTCAGCCCTGTCCACTTCTTGCGCTTCTTTCTCGGCGTCTTCGGCGCTGTTGGCCCAGTTTTGCAGCGCACCCGCACCCAGCAGGTGTCGGTGCCGTCTTTTGCCGCGCGCCGGTCCCAGGGGACCCACAGCTTGATGCGGCCATACTCATCCGGGTGGATCTCCTGCCCCTCGGGGCCTGCCACGATTCTGCGCAGGGCGGATCAATCGCCGATCGAGACATCCTCGGACCCGTCTGCAGCAAAGCCACCACATGAAACCGGATCGCCCGACCGTGCGGCGGGTTTGCCGTTGACAAAGACCGACCCGGAGCCGACCGCAATCACCCGCGCCTCCGGGTCGTCGTCATGGCAGCCATGCGGCGCGAGCGTGTCGCCCTCGCGCACAAGGCCCGCGCCGTTCACGAAAACATCGCCGCTGCTTATCGTGGCAGCGGTCGGTTCGCGGCTGTCATGGCCGGTGCAGAGATCGCCGAGGCGATAGGCTTGGGGCATTATTGCCTCACTTAAACTGCGATGTCGCAACCTATTGTACGTCATCGATGGATATGACCTTCGGAAGGACATAATAGACGAAAAGGACGATCCCTATCCCCGCGATCCAATGCGCAAGCGAAAAGGGTCCCAAGGTGAAACCCGCAACCGCAAACGACAAGCCGCCAATGAAAGCGCCAATCAGAACAAATCCGGCCCGAGACGTTGTAACAAGCGGTAGAGACATTAAAGTTCCTAATACTTCTTGAGATGAGCGGGGTTTATTCTATCGCCAAAAACCTCGCGAAATTGCTCGTCAGTGACGTCGCCTTCCTGATATCTATGCATGATGAACTCCCTGATCGCCGTCGGGACGGTAGGGATCGATCGTGCCGTTGAACATGGTGAAACGGGGTTGGGTTTCCTTAGCTGAGTAGTCTTGCGTGAACCAGCCAAAGAGGCTGGTGCTGGGGTGGGAAAAGACTGTCTCTCTTCTTATCGACTGCCCTTCTAAATCAATCTGAACTATCGCTGTGATCCGTGATGTCACCTTCTCTTCATGAGTGAAGCCGCGATTATCACCGTGAAATCCCAATCCACCGACTCCAAAGTTGGACAGTGGGTGAAAAGAGCGAACGATAAATCGAAGTAGGCTCATCTACGTTCATCTCCATCAGATGCATCACAGACCAACGCAAAATTTTGTCGAACGCAATTATATCGGAACTCTAAGAACCCACCCGGGAGATTAACT